>CAJTMC010000234.1 GCA_910577115.1 uncultured Lachnospiraceae bacterium | reverse complement strand
TCCAACGTGATTGCAATAACTTGTAATGTGTAGAGCAGTTCGTCATTGTCCGGGCTTATGCTCTCCATACGCTTCAATTCCTCATGGATTGCCGCCATCTGGTTTTTCAGAGCCTTATATACCCTCGGATTGCCCTGTACCACCACATCCCGGCACAGAAGCCGCCTTGTGATATAGTCCTGCTTTGTCAGCCCCGACAATGCTACTAAATCATTTAACAGTTTTGCTTCTTCGTCCGAAACCCTAAACGCCACCGTATGATTGCGCCATCTTCCCTTGTAATCAAGTGCCTTATCCATTTTTTTAGTCCTCCTTTGTCATTCGCTCCATTTCCAGCCTTTCCGCCATTTCAGTCTGAACCGTAGGAAATAAGTGTGCGTATCGGTATGTAATCTTCTCCGCTTCATGCCCCATGCGCTCCCCAATCGCCAGTACCGAAAATCCCATGTTGATTAAGAGCGAAACCGCACTGTGACGAATATCGTGGACACGTATTTTCTTAACTCCTGCCTGTTTTGCCCCACGCTCCATTTCGTGATTGAGATAGGATTTTGTGACGGTAAATAACCTTTCGTCCGGCTTAATGTCATAAAGCATTTTGATATACTCCTGCATTTCCTCACAGAGAAAAGGCGGCATTTTGATTGTGCGGTTACTTTTCTTCGTCTTTGGGCTTGTAATAATATCCCGCCCTTTGGAACGGTGAAACGTCTTGCTGATTGTGACCGTCTGCTTCTCAAAATTGAAATCTGCCGGAGTGAGGGCAAGCAGTTCGCCGGAGCGCATCCCGCACCAGTAAAGCATTTCAAACGCATAATAGGAACGTGGCTTATCCATCATGGCTTCGGAGAATTTCAGATATTCTTCCTTCGTCCAGAAGTCCATTTCCTTTACGGCTTCGCTCCCAATCGTTCCCGCCCTCCTTGCCGGATTGTAGGGAAGATTGTAAAAGTTTACCGCATGATTGAATATCGCCGTAAGCTGTGCGTGTATTGTCCTCAAATAATCTGCGGAATAGGGCTTGCCCTTCTCGTCCTTGTACGCCATCAGTTCATTTTGCCACGCTATCACGTCTTTTGCTTCAATCTCTGCGATTTTGCGGTTTTCAAAGTATGGTAAAATCTTTGTCCGTATTACATGGCTTTTGGATTCCCATGTACTTTCCTTGACACGCTGTTTCTTGTCGGCTTCGTATACCTCAAAGAAACTGCCGAAAGTCATATCCAGCTTTGCCCCCTGTTTAAGCATGGCTTCATGTTCCCACGCCTGCGCTTCCCTTTTCGTTGCAAAGCCCCTCTTTTGTGTCTGCTTCCTCTCCCCTTTCCAGTTGGTGAAACGATAGATAACCCTCCACGTTCCAGTTGCATTGTCCTTGTATACAGCCATTTTGTAATCACGCTCCTTCCTTATTCGCTGTAACAGACCTTTTTATGAAAAAATGTAGCGTTCACACGTCCTGTCACGGTCAGATAGCCCTGTTTTTGTAACTCTGTATTCAGTTCCCTTACAATCTGG
>CAJTMC010000233.1 GCA_910577115.1 uncultured Lachnospiraceae bacterium | reverse complement strand
GTCCAATTTCCCCTCTGATGAAAACTGATAGTCCAGAACAAATTCTCCGCCATTATACTCATAAGGCAAAACACTCTGGTCATCCGCTCTGGCGGGGTTCGCTTCCCCATGGCTGAGAAACCCTAAATCTCCGTCCTCCTGCCCCCCGGCGAATGGGTCTTCTTCTACATTTTGCGGCGGGGCATTCCCGTCCGCAATGTTATAATTTCCGCAGGCCGCCACAGCAAAGGGCAAAACAAAAATCATAGCTAATGATAAGAATCGCTTTCGCATCGTCTATCCTCCTACTTGTTTTTGACTCGACTTTCATTATAAAAACCAAAAGTCAAAATGCGGTCAAGGAATAGAAAAAAGTTTACGGAGAAACAGCTTGGTTCTTTACATAAAGAGAGCCAACAAACTGTAATTTCTCACAAGTCTGTTGGCTCTGAGCGCAGTTATTCTGCCAGGTAAACCGGAAGTCGTATTGTCACAAACGACAAAGCATAATGTACTCTTCCCCGTTTTCGTCCACAATTCCAAATCCCCGATAATCTTTATATAAAGAAATAGCAAAGGACAAAGTGCCGTTGTCTATATGTCCATAATCATCCATAATGCGCACCCGGACAGCACCAACAACCTTTTTATCAACTTCCGCATCCAAACCTATATCGTCTTTTTTCTCACCAAAGTCGGTTATATACCTGCAATTCCGGCTGATTGATAATTGATTCGGGCGGTGCGGGCATTCCCTCCGGCACAAAGATAGCTTCATACAAAAAACCTTGAAGCAGACTGACTTCTCCCTTTAATATTTTTCTAATTTTGTAGTTTATAACTGCCTCCTGCGAATAACAGTTTTCCAGTATGCTAAACTGGAACTTATCTATTTTCCATAATCAATTCTTTGCACTTCCATTCTTCACCCAGAACACAATAAGTTTCTGCCGTATCAAGAACAATATCTCTAAAACCGGCTGCTTTATAACAATAATAAGCCGGAAGATTATTCTCAAAAACGCCCAATGATGCCTTTTTTGCTCCATATATTTCAAATACAAATTTTAACCCCAGCCGGAGCATAGCTTTTCCATAGCCTTTTCCTCTCTTATGAGGATTTATAATAACAAATCCAAAACGTAGTTCATCCAATGATTCATCAGGATTTCTTAGTGTAAAAAAGCCAACGATTCCTGTTTCATCAAATGCAGTAAACGGCATTAGCGATTCAACAAAACGAAATTCCTTTTGTGTTATCGGATAGTTACCGAGTATGCCTGCTGTCCATTGATAAAATGCTTTTTCATTTTGACACCACGATAATATTGTATCTACATCCGAAGCTTTATATGGTCTTATTCTAATCATACATTTTTCCTCGTAAATTTGATTTTTTCAACTAAATACTCTGACCTTTTGAGGTTTCTCTAGTAGATATGGGGATTGCTCCCCATACCCCTACACAAAACCGTACGTGCCCTATTAAGGCATACGGCTTTTCACTTTATATTCATACTACCTGTAAAACAGGCTTACCTTGAT
>CAJTMC010000232.1 GCA_910577115.1 uncultured Lachnospiraceae bacterium | reverse complement strand
AAAGATTGAGACAGCAAAGGAAATGATCGAGAGCCAAGAGCCAATTGAAAAGATTGTAAAATATTCTCGTCTCCCAAAAGAAGCTATCCTTGAATTACAAAGAAAATAAAGCTTGTAGCTAGTACAGCATTGCTTAAATATCAGTGATTAAATTACTAATGGTATCCCAGCATATGTCCACTTAAATGGGTGTGCTGTAAGATTGTACTGTTCAATAAAGCGCAAGATGCTTGCTTCCAGTTCTTCTATTGACAGATAGCTTTTCCGCTTCAGCAGCTTTCGGTTAATGATGCCAAACCATATCTCAATCTGGTTCATCCAGGAACTGTGTTTCGGAGTATACACAAAGCGGATCCGGTGGGAAGGGTCATGCAGGAAATCTGCCCGGTTTTTCATACTTTTGAGGATCCCTGTCTTTCCTTTTTTGCCCAGTTCCACACCAGGGACACAGGCCTCTGCCACAAAGCGGACAAGGGCTTCCGACTTATGGGTGTTCAGGCCATCACATATAAATGTCCATGGAGCCTGCGGGTCTGTTTCTGTCAATGCTTTTACAGCTTCCACAAAATCCTCTTCTGTGCGTGTGGAGTTTAGATATGGCATTTCCATACGGCCCGTTGCAACATCAAAGAACCCGATGAGACTGGTCGTGCCATGGCGGATATACTCAAACTCCATTTTGGCGCACTGGCCGGGTAATGGGAGCTTATTAGGATATTTATGTTCCAACGCCTGTACCCCCGTCATTTCATCCGTGGAAACAACGTGTGCACCTTCCCGGTTTTGTTCCGGGGCGCTCTGGTACAGGCCGCAGATTTCGTTTACTTTACACGCAAAAGATTCCGGGGATTCCGTCTTTTCAGAAGAATGGAGCCAATAACGGATTTTGTGGGGATGTAAATCTACCTCATTTTTAAAAAACGGCTGACAGATTTCTCAGAAATCTGTTCAGCGATCCCCTGCTTTTTAATTTCTGCCACTAACAGCGGAAGGCTCCACTGGCTTACTTCGTACCCAAAATCATTTGGGTTACTGCATGCAAGGTCGATGATCCGCATAATCTGATCCGGCGTAAAAACAGACGGGGCACCGGGACGCTTTTTATCGGACAGGACTGCCCGTATCTCATCTTCGAGCTTTTCCGGATCGTCCATTTCAATCTTCCGCAAGGCGGGGAGCGCCGCGAGGAATCGGCTGCGCCAGGTGGCAACATTATTATAATGAAGTCCGACCTGTGATGCAATATTCTGGTTGAGTTCCCCCTGTGACGCAAGCAGGACAATGCCGGCTCTTTTGACCAGTCCAGACGGAAGGGAGCGGCTTTTTGAAAAAGCAGATAAGATGCTTTTCATGGCATCAGATAAAACTGGGATAGTATCAATTGTTTTCCTTCGCATAGTAATCCATCCATTCTTTAGTGATAGAATTATTATGCACCGACTACAATAAAAAAGCAATATTTATTCATTGTTATTTCAGCAATGCTGTACTAGTACAACGAAAATTAAGTTTTGGATAGTTTGACGCAGAATATTTT
>CAJTMC010000231.1 GCA_910577115.1 uncultured Lachnospiraceae bacterium | reverse complement strand
TGTTTTCTAAGGGTTTTAACGCTGTTTCCTATGTGGCAACGGTTATTTTGACACTCATAAGCAGTTGGATCATGGTATCCGTTTCCATCCGTAAGCCGGTAAAATTTGCGGCAGGGATTTCCCCGATGGAAGCCGTCCGTTTCACCTCGGTACAAAAGAACATCCGCAGCCGGAAAAAGAACATCAAGCTCAATCCGGTTTCAATGGGAATTGCGAATTTTAAGCGTGACCGCAAAAAGACAATCTCTATTATAGCGTCTTTGAGTTTGGGCGGAATTATCCTGCTTGTGGTATCTTCCATTGTATTAACGCGATCCCCAAAAGCACGGGCAAGACTTTATTTTCCAGATGGCGATTATAAAATTTATCTACAATCGGAAGTGCCAGAAGAAGAACTTATGGCAGCGGGAAATCCACTGAACGAGGAATTAAAGCAGGAAATTTTATCTGTTGATGGTGTCACAGATGTATTTGTAAACAGACAGACGCTTCATACAACTTTTAAGGGGGACATCAATCAGGACACTGGAAACTGTGATATGCTGACCGACCAGAATTACGCTAAAGTTGAGGCTGCATTGACGGAGGGAACGATGCCGACAGATTCTCATAGTATCGTAATTTCATGCTCGATTACAGATTATTATGAAGATATGGGAGTTGGTTCGACGGTTGAAATCTCTTTCGGAGAGGGGCAGCTATCCGTTCCTGTTACTATATCAGGGCTATTTGGCTCGGGCATATATACAGGGGAGGGGAAATTAGGTATCAATGGTGCTGTTGCATTTGCACCAGAAGTATTGTTCCATGAACTGCACCCGGAAATTACTTCATTTGACTTTTCGTGGAGTATTGTAAGCGATCCGAAAAAAGCGGAAACCGTAAAAGCCGGCTTAAAAAATATTGTTGCCAGCCATAGTAACCTTGCTTTAGATGAAATAAATATACGGATTGAATATATGAAGTTGGAAGATCAGGTGGCATTCGGGAGTATGGAGGTGTTTTCCTGGCTGGTATTCCTTTTTGGTGTTATCAACCTTATCAATACGACACTCTCTAACCAGATGTCCAGAAAACAGGAAAACAGTGTTTTGCGTTCCATCGGCCTAACACAAAAACAGCTATGTAAAATGAACATCTGCGAGGGATTGTGCTATGCGCTCTTTGCAACATTGGCGACGCTGATCGTTGGGCTTCCGGCCTCCATCTTTGCTTGCAGAAAAATGAGCATTGCCATTTTTGCCGGAAAGGTAGTGCCTTACAAATTCCCTGTTTTGGAAATGGGCCTGTTCATTCTGGTATTGTTCGGAATGGAGCTGATTTTGTCTGTATGGACAATCCGCAGACAGAAAAAGCAATCTCTGATTGAACAAATGCGGGCGATGGAATAGAAAAAAATTGTGGAATAAGGAGGCGGCAGGCTATGACATGGCCTTTTGAAAATGATACCAGCGGCATAGTAAAGCGCATATCAAACCGCAGTATATCAGCAAATCGAAAAAGAAATATCTTTATTGTTTTGACGATTGCACTTGCCAGCGCATTGCTGTCT
>CAJTMC010000230.1 GCA_910577115.1 uncultured Lachnospiraceae bacterium | reverse complement strand
TTGTAATTCTATATCACCCAAATATATGTCATTTTTCGTAAAAAGCCGCAAATATATCAGAAGATACACCAGAAATGAGAGCAGATAGGCAGATTCCATCCACCATGTTATACCCGTGCTGCCAACCCCTCCGCCTATGAAAACGACCTGTATCAGCATGACACTGAACGTATCAATGATTCCTGTGAAATACATAAGGACAGCGCTCAGTATAAACAAATGCCACAATCTATCTTCAAAAAATAAACATATGGAAAGTACGCTCCACAATATATAGATAATCGGAGAATTTGTATCAAAATATACATTATAAGCCCCTGCAGACAACATAGTCAAAACCGATGCGCCAATAAAAAACTTGTTTTTTCTTGGATTTAACCTGAATCCAAAATGAATTATAAAAAGATATATGAAATAATTTGATATATTGTCTACAATATAAATCATGATAACCTCACTGTTGTTTTCTGATTATTCCGACTAAATCCTATTCTTGTTAAAGCCAGATCATCTACTGAATTATAACATAGAAATTTATTCCTGCATAAAAGACCGACTACAAATTTTGCAAACTACCACGGAGACCCTTGACTTTTGCGTGACAGTATGAGTTTTTCATGACAGTATCCCACACCGCCCGATCGCCACCTTATCAGCGGCATTCAAAACCAAAAAAGCGGGGAAATTCCACTCGGCTCCCAGTACACCTTTATTACCCTGCCGCAGTTAGGGCATTTCAGCGACACGATGATCCAGCCGGAACCCGTCTCCCCAATGTCGCAGACCCGTTTCTTGCCCCATCTCTCCGGGCATTTCATTTTCCGTATAATACCACCTCCTCTCCTTCAAAAGTCGAAAGGCGCCTATTGATCTCTCGCAATAAACGCCCTCTCAAACCCTACACATGAACACCCATATTATTTATGAGCTTCCCACATACATTCTGTAATCTGCATATTCGTAAATTTTGCCTGAAAAGAACCTCCTTCCGGACTGCAGGCATAAATGCCAAAAGAAATTTCTTCGTTTCCTTCCCACAAATGGCATATCCGCATCTGCTGGAATGTGGTGCCATCTGTACTGCACTCAAATAGTCTGATTCCCTGCGGCTGAGCCGGTACCACATAGATTTCACTGATGCATCAATATCTGTCGTTGCCCAGTCAGAATGCTCATGTACGGTAAAGAAGCAAGCAACCGAAAACAAGAGATAGACCGCCAGCATCACACTATTCCGAACCAAAGTAACAAAAGACCAAAAAATAAGCATTATGGAAAAATCAAAATTTTTGGATTTTCCCACAATGCCGACTACTACGGAATCCCTCTCACTCACTCACTTATTCATACATACATTTTTCAAAATGCTTTTCCCGGATAAAAGTTGATATTGTTCCTTAAAACCGCTATAATTAAACTCTAAGTTTAATTATAGGAGGCAGGCAATGGCACGGAGAAAAAAAGAGCCGAGAAGCGTACACCGAGAAAAAATTGCTTCCGCTGCGTCAGTATTATTCATGGATAAAGGCATTGTAGCAACATCTATGGACGATATA
>CAJTMC010000229.1 GCA_910577115.1 uncultured Lachnospiraceae bacterium | reverse complement strand
GACCTGCTGGGGAGCGGTGCTGTGCCGCTCCCCGGCTTTTTTCGTACTTCGGGACATTTTGTCCCAAAGATGGGTAGATTGTCGAAATGAGATGTGATATAATTATGTTTAAGCAAGCGAAAAAATATGTTTAAGTGAAAATGCTTTGCTTTATATGAGTTAGTATGCGTTCAAAGGAGGCACTGGCTTTGAATATTCTTATCATTGGAAATGGGTTTGATTTAGCTCATGGCCTACCCACAAAATATGAGCATTTTTTGAAATATGTTGACGCCTTTAAGCGATTTAAGGATATCTGTAAACAAGAAAGCGTTAAGGCTGACTGGGAAACTGCGAACGAAGAAGATAAAGATTTTATACTACACTTTGCTAATCTTTATGATAAAAAACCACAAATTTATAAAGAAATAGAAAACCTAATTTCAAATAATGTTTGGATTGATTATTTTTGGAAGATTTATAAAAGCCGAGGAATAGCTGGGAAAGATGGGTGGATCGATTTTGAGAGTGAAATATCAAGGATAATACAAACACTTGATAAAGCAAGGCTTACTATTTTAGAAGAGATAAACCGAGGTCAAAAGCTGGGAAAAATGACGTATCAACAATCAAATATTCTCTCTCCGCTTTGGGGTAAACCGGGAACAAGCTGTGATAGCATGAAATTTGATGAAAACGCAGTCGGATATAAAAAAACACGATTTTTAACAGATTTAAATAGGCTTACACGGTGCTTGGAAATCTATCTGAGTAATTATGTTGAAGAAATTACTCCTAAAGTTAAACTACCGGACATTGATGGGCTGACTATTCATTGTGTTCTTAGTTTTAATTACACTCATACATATCAAAGATTTTATGACGCAAACAAAAATCCAAAAATAAGATACGACTATATTCACGGGGAAACAAAAGCTGGAAGTGACGTCGATAATTGCAATCTTATTCTTGGAATTGATGAATATTTAGAAGGATATGCCAAAGATAGAGACAATGAGTTCATTCAGTTCAAGAAATTTTATCAGAGAATTTATAAAAAGACTGGCTGCAAATATATTGACTGGATGAATAGTATGGCACAGATGCCATCGGGTTATGGGAGAAACGGAGATGCCATACATAATGTCTATATTATAGGACATTCCTTGGACATTACCGACAAAGATATTCTTTCAAGCCTAATTAACATGGAAAGCACCAAAACAACAATTTTCTATCATAGTCAGACAACTCTGGGAAACCAAATAAGTAATCTTGTCAAAGTCCTCGGCGAGGATAGGCTTATTGCTAAAGTACATGGGGCAAATGCAAGCATTGTTCTACAAAAACAGCAGGAGGCAATCCCGATAGAGCATTAATTATAGAAATTAAGTTAATAAATTATTTGAAAGAATGACAGAAGGTGAGTTGCCTTACTGTCATTTTTTCTGTTAAAAGGAGGTGCTACCACGGCCACGACCTACATCCGGCCCTACAAGCAGGCGGCGGGACTGAGCGCCGTCCAGACGATGGAGGAGCGGTTTGCCTACGGGCTCAACCCCCAAAAGCTGGGGGCCGTGTCCTCCCACCT
>CAJTMC010000228.1 GCA_910577115.1 uncultured Lachnospiraceae bacterium | reverse complement strand
GAGCCGGATTCTTTTGCCGTTTCCGTCAAGGTCATAAACTTTGCGGCTCTTGGGGATCCATCTGCCTTTTTCATCCACCGCCCACATGGTGAGCAGGATATGGGCGTGGGGGTTGCCGTCCCCCTTGTCATGGATGGCAAAGTCGGCTATCATGCCTTTGGAAACAAAAAACTCCCGGCAGTAGTCACGGAGAAGGTCGGCATACTGTTCCAGCGGGATTTCCCTCGGAATGGCAAGCACGAACCTCTGGGCAAGCTGGAAGTTCCATTGTTTTTCCTGCGCTTCGGCAGAATTCCATAAGGCATTGCGGTCTGCATACTCCGGCGGCGCATGGGGCGGGAGCATGATTTCTTTGTGGCTGACTTCGTTCTTGTAGGGATAGGATTTCTGCTCTTGGTTGTATTCAGAGAACAGCAAGTGTGCGCCCTCCTTTCTCCCGGATTCCGGGCATAGAAAAAGCAGGGAACCGTCGAAAGATTTCCTGCTTAGTGATACCGCTGGTGGGTTGGCATTTAGTTATTTTTATTATATTTTGGTCACTATTACATTCTCTTTTCTAATATACGAATCACGATAACTCCTACTAGCCATTGAAAAACAAAAAGTAAGAATATCATCGCCATTATCCATACTTCTACTCTAATCAATGCAAGTATAAGTAACAAAATGAGTAAAGAAAATGTCATGATTTGATAGGTGACATGACCGGCTTTCATTCGTAAATATTGTTTTCTTTCATCAACACTATTGATATGGGCTTCCTTTTTTTTGGCTTCATATTCTGCATATCGTTTAGGATTTTGCCAGTAAGTGATACGAAATATCTGTACGATAGAAGCAACCATAATTCCAACACCCATAGAGAAAATCATAGTCGAATAGTAGTCAGCTTTAACAAAAAAACTCACACATACTAACCCAATACCCACTAAAATTTCAATGACAAATGGCTTTTTTTCTTTCATTTTGATTCCTCCTCATAAATAAAAATTTCTTCAATACTCATATCAAAATACCGGGCAATTTTAAATGCTAACTGAATAGATGGATTATAACGCCCATTCTCTAAAGAACCGATTGTTTGTCGTGATACTTCCAATGCGTTAGCCAAATCTTCTTGTTTGATTCCCCGTTGCTTTCGCAAATCTTCCAATCGATTTTTCATACGAACCTCCTTTCTGATGGAAAGTTTGCTTTCCATACTTTCATTATAGCATCGCTGTTATAAATGTCAAGCACACTTTCCATTTTTATTAGGATAAAATTATAGAACTTGTTGCCTGAAAGCAGCCTTCAACGCAAAGGATTTTTAGGCGACAAGCCCACAAAGGGGTAGCTAGCAAAGCCAGCGCAGGGGAAAAGTAACTTCCCCTGTGATGATTGGAGCAGATTGAAAATCTACGGAAATCATCTGCTGTCCGCAGGGCGCAATGCACCACTTCCCCAAGTGGTGTATAATTGCGCCCTATCCAAGAACTCGGATAGGGCGCATTATCCGAGATTTTTAATTATCCGAGGAAATTCTTAAAAACCTTTTGTATGCGGGGGTTCATGCAAAAAATCTCGGATAAAATTTATCCACATGGGCATAGTACAGT
>CAJTMC010000227.1 GCA_910577115.1 uncultured Lachnospiraceae bacterium | reverse complement strand
CGTCTGTCCGCATGACAGACTGGTATTGCTGGCGGCGGAGCTGCGCTTTGATACGATAGACAATCTCCCGTGGGCTAAAGGGTTTTGTGATATAATCGTCACCGCCGCAGGACAGTCCAAGTATTTTGTCAATATCATCATTCTTTGAGGAAAGAAACAGGATAGAGCAAAACGAGAACTCCCGTATTTGCTTGCAAACCTCAATACCGTCAATGTCCGGCAGCATAATATCCAAAACAACCACGTCCGGCTGATATTCCCGGCATACCTGTACAGCGTCCATACCTGTGTACACTTTCTTAATATTTTCAAAACTATCTTGACGCAAAACTTCTTCTACTAAATCAGCAATGTCTTTTTCATCATCTACTAACAATATCTTACTATCCATTGATTACATCGACCTTTCTTAAATCACATTATATACGGAATTACGAATAATAGCAATAGACAGGCTGCAAATAATATGTGCAGGGTAAAGTGAAATATGATTTTAAGGCTTTCGGGCAAACGTTCGATGGAACTTTCCCGGCTTGGAAACACAAGAGAAGCTAAACGAGCATCGAGCCGCCGTTCTCAAGTTTATGGGCACAGGCAAAATCGCTCGTTGGACTTCGCCAAGCTATGCTTGTAGATGAACTCGATAATCCCTATTACCGTTCTTTTGAGGGTGGGATGCTTACCCTGGATGCGTTTCTCTCAAAGAAAACTGACCGTGTAGTATATTGGGGCACAAGCGGTGAACGAATTACTGATCGCTATGCGTTTGACAGCCCGGCAGATCGCATACATTCTGGAAAAATATGCTGAACGCCTTTGGAAGGTAAAAAATAGTGTGATTCAAAGTGATTTAAAAATCGTCTGGTACTAAAAATGCGGAAACGCTGTATTTATCAACGTTTCCGCACTTTTAACAAGAGCGCGAGACGGGACTCGAACCCTAAAGCGCCTGAAAAAGCCCATAAAATCAAGGAGGAATGCGCGTTGTCTTCAAACTGTCTTCAAAATGAAGACACCTTGAACAGGATATATAAGCCAACCGAGATTGTATGAATAAGACATAGCGTGTCAAGGGGCAAGCGAAGCGATACGCCGTAGGGCAACCCTTGACACAGCGGACGGGGGCAAAGCAGAATGGAAAAAGAGGGAATGAAAAAACGCACTATCTTTCATTCCCCCTTGATTATATTCACGCCGCTTTGTCATAATCAATAATCATAACTTCACTGATAATCTTTTCTGCCTGTTTGCTCAATTTCTCAATTTCTTTCATAGTTGCCATTGAAAAAAATTCTTCACCGCATTGGGAACATTTCTTACATGGAACATTTTTTACAATCAAAATACCATTTTCTAACTTTTCAACATAGATTGTTGTTGATTCAATCATATGATTACTGCCACAAGTAAAACAATTCATATTTAACGCCCCTTTCTGGTTTTAAAATCTGGCTCCCATTCGTCAATGCTTGGATAGTATGCGGTTATTATATGCAGATTGATATTATCGCTTGCAACAACTACATGTAAGTATTTGTCGTTTATTGACATTCCCAATAATAAGCAACTGGGGAACGGTTTATCATCTTCATATTGTTTTAT
>CAJTMC010000226.1 GCA_910577115.1 uncultured Lachnospiraceae bacterium | reverse complement strand
CTTTCATGTCCTGACTCCCTTTCCGGGCTCTTTTTCGCCCTATTGGGAGTCTATCTCTTTTTTACCTCCTTCGCCACAAAACTACATTTTTTCCTCGGCGTTTTCTTTCATTTTATCATTGGCGCTGACAGTAGCCAACCCGCCGCAGGCTGTAGGGGGTGCCGGAAAAGCCGCGGAGGTAAGTCCTGTGGAGCGGTCCAGCCAGCCGCCGCCCGTTGCTCATAGCTTTCTTATCAACGCTATCGGAGAGGAGAGTTATGAAAGCCGCCCTTTCGAGGTGGTTTCCATAGTACTATTAAGTAGTTATGAAAGTGATGAATCAAATTCCATTTTGGGAACGATATACGTTGAGTATTGAAGAGGCTGCACAATATTTCCGGATTGGTGAGCATAAGCTTCGACAAATCATTAACGAGAACAAAGATGCGGATTTTGTCCTCTGGAATGGAAATCGCGTACAAATTAAAAGGAAATTATTTGAAAAATTTATTGATCAGAGCAATTGTATCTGATTTCAAAAGTACCTGAATCCTTGTGGCTTGAAACTTGCAAAAGGGAATCTGATGTGGTAAAATAAAACGCTATGTCAGATTTCTTTTCTTTTCCAGAAAAGGAGTCACTATGTCAGAAAAACGCAGAGACAGTAAAGGTAGAGTTCTACGGAATGGGGAAAGCCAGCGTTCAGACGGGAAGTATATGTTCCGTTACACTGACGGCACAGGGGAACGGCATACCGTGTATAGCTGGAAGCTGGTGAGTACCGATAAGCTAAAGGAGGGACAGCGTGACTCGCAGGCATTGCGAGATATGGAAAAACGTATACTGAAGGACCTTGATGACAGTATTAAGACCAGGGACGCTGAGCATACAACAGTGGATGATCTCTTTGATCGATTTATGGATATTCGCAAGGATTTGAGGGAGAGTTCCCGCTGCTGCTACAATGATATATACAGGAAGCATATTAAGCCTGTAATTGGACATCGCCCAATCGGCAGAGTAAAGCCCACAGAAATCCAAAAACTGTATCAGATCATGGTAAGCGAATCTGGGGTTAATCCGACCACCGCTCAGAAAGCACATTCCATTATCTATCAGCTGTTTGAGAATGCTGTAATGGACAATATCATCCGTGTGAACCCTGCGTCAAATGCGTTCCGCAATTTCCGTAAGACCGCAGAATTGAACCCTGCGTGCAGGGAGCCATTGACGGTAGAGCAGCAAGAACTTTTTATTGATTACATTTACGCTTCTGAAAAATATAATAGGATGGCAAACCTATTCACAGTGTTGCTTGGCACGGGAATGCGGATTGGAGAAGCCCTTGGCCTAAGATGGTGTGACTGCGATTTTGAGGAAGGTATTATCCATGTAACGCACGCCCTGCTTTATAAGCAAGGGGAAGATGGCAACTATCGTTATAGGATATCTGCTCCAAAAACAGAAGCGGGTTTCCGGGAAATACCGATGTTCGATGAAGTAAAGGCAGCTTTGCAGCGGGAGCGTGGGAAACGAAAATCGAAAAAGAAAAAATTTGTAGTGGATGGATACAGCGATTTTGTTTTCCTCAATAACAACGGACAAGTCTACACACAATCCTTT
>CAJTMC010000225.1 GCA_910577115.1 uncultured Lachnospiraceae bacterium | reverse complement strand
CGAGAGCCATAAGAGCTTTGGGGATAGGCGCACTCCCTAAAAGCTCCATTTTGTTGTTACGTTCACTCATTGTGAATACTCCTTTCTCTTGATAGATGATATAGTTTATAGTGGTGTAAAGTATAGCACACTGCCGCAATAGAAATAATACTATAAATTACAGTGCGGGGATAGTTTCCACACAAAAACTCAAGAAAGGCGGGGCAGCATGGCGACGATTGATTTGATTGTACTGGGAATGTTGAAGAAAGAGCCTATGGGAGCTTATGATATTCAAAAGTTGGTGGAATACCGGAACATATCTAAATGGGTGAAAATCAGCACTCCCTCCATTTATAAAAAAGCAATCCAATTAGAGGAAAAAGGATTTATTAAAGCAGATATTGTCAAAGAGGGAAAAATGCCAGAAAAGGCGGTTTATTCTTTGACAAGTGCGGGAGAAAAAGAATTTGAAAGGCTCATGTTTGAAATTGCAGCGAAACCTATTCATCTCTTTTTAGATTTTAATGCTGTAATCGTGAATATAGACAGCCTAAGTTCGGACGGTCAAAAATCATGTATTAAAAGTATTGAAAAGAATGTAGCTTCATTAAAATCCTATCTGGAACAAAACCTCCGCGAAAAAGAAAATGTACCAGAAATTCCAGAAACAGGCATGGCTGTTTTACATCAGCAATTTGTTCTTGTGGAAGCAATCGAAAAGTGGATTGCTTCGCTTAAAGAAAAATTTTAATGACTAATCTACAAAGTGAAAAGGGTGAGCGTTTGGGTTTATTAAACGCTTGCCTTTTTTATATTCTCATTAAAAATGCGAATCAAGGGTTAAAACCAGCGTGGCCAAAGCGGCAGCAATGCGTCCGAAGATATGCAGAAGCAGGCCCGTAAGGGAGCGGACCGTAGAAGCGGTTTGAAGATTGGTAAGACGGTTTAACCAGTTAAAAAAACATTCAATTGGCTGCCGGACGGAGCTGACAAAAGTCGAGAAAGCATCTCCGGAATGAATGGGATCAGACTTGCGTTTTTTGCGGGGAGTAAGCATCAAAATAGCCGATTTATCCCGCAGCGTATCCGCACATTCGCTATCAATATAAGCCTTATCGGCATAAAGTTCACCGGTTGAAAGGATACGGTGATTCTTTAGAATCTGTTTTGCAGCTGTCAAATCATGTACAGCCGCACCAGACAGGAACAAAGCGATTGGTGCCGGAAGATGACCCGTCTTGCGGACAACAAAAGCGTGAAGTTTTACACCATAATACCACTCTTTACGGGAGGAATTATAACTTTTCTCACACAATTCGCCTGCGACCTTCGCATGTCCGGAACGGGGGCCTTTTGCGAGAATGATCGGGCAGGAATCGACGATATAGGCCGTATTTCCTGTTTCCCTTTCGATGACAATAGACAGCCATTTTTCCGCCAATGCCTGAAATGCAGGTGCAAGAAAATTCAGCCGATGCAAAAATGATATTGTCAATATTGGTTGACACTTTTGTTACAAGGATATCAATGCCTAAGCAGCATCCAGAGATTCATAGTATCTCTGTCGTTTAACCATAGGAGGCAGCCCCTCATTAGCGGAGCATATCCTCCTGTTGTTCCAATAGCCGATG
>CAJTMC010000224.1 GCA_910577115.1 uncultured Lachnospiraceae bacterium | reverse complement strand
TCCTGCAGCTGAGTGAGGGAAAACGTAGGCGTGACCAGCGCCCGGTTCAATTCCACCACATAACTTCCCTCATAAGGGAAGGCCTGTTTCGCCCTTTGCTCAGGATCAAGGGAGGATAGTAGGGAAGAAATCCCTATAAACATCATTCCGCTCAAAGCCAGTGAAATAAAGGTCAATATACTTTTCTTCCTGTTACGGGACAGATTCATAGCCGCAAGTGAAAACGGCGTAAGATGCTTCCCGCTCTTTTTCCTCTTTTTTGTTCCGCTATAACCGCTATAATGGAATGCTTCCACAGGTGAAACTGACATGGCAATCTTTGCCGGTTTTAAAACAGACAGCCTTACACAAATAAATACAGCGATTCCTGATAAAAACGCAATCACAATATCCGGAAGCAGCTGAAAAGCACTCCAGTCTATCAAAAAAGATAACACCGCGCCTGCCATACATCCAAACGGAATGAAATGAAGCGCAAGATAGTTTCCTTCCCGTGAAATAATTTGTCTGATTTGCTTCTTCGTAGTACCAATCGTGCGCAGCTGTCCAAAGGAAGCTACATTATTTATAACCGAAATGTAAAATATATTGTAGACAACCAGGGAACATACACCGATTAAGACCAACCCAACGAGCAAAACCGTCAGTACCGTCTCTTTTGACATGTTATTGCTGTCAATGTATAAATTATTTACCTGAATATTGTCTGCAGAGATCCCACAATCCAGGCCAATCGTCCGTATCAGCTCTTTTAATTCCTGATTGGTATATTTTGCAGTATCATGGACAGAAACCATAGCTGCCACCGGCCCAGTGGAAAGAGCAGGGTTTTCCCGCACAAAATTTTGTGAAACAACGGCGTTATAAGCAACCCTGTCCCTGTCATTCTCAGCGGTTGTCTGAATAAAACCTGTAATCCGGAAATCTTTTGATTCTAACTGGCGGCTTGCCTGGTTGCGGTAATGAAGGGATATTGTGTCGCCGATCCCCGCTTTCAGAGACAGGGCATCTATATATCCCCTTTCCACGAGCAATTCATCCGCCGCCTGGGGCATACGTCCTTCCAACAGTGTGATGTTGGAGAGCTGCATGGTTGTTTCATCAGAACATACCATACTCATTGTGATGCCATTCTCCTGTTCCGTCATGCCGACAGACTGGTATACACCCACTTTTTGAATATGGGGGTCTTCTTTCAGCAAAGAGATATTCTCCTGTGAAAGGTTTTGGAAAATTCCCTGATATGCAGTTGATGCCGCATATTCATTTGTAATGTTATATGCATAAGAAGAAACAAACGCCATAATGGCTGCCGCCATAAAGATAATGATCCCAATCAGACGATTCCTGAAACGGTTCTGTCCAATACGGGCATTTGATAACCTACGGGTAACAGCGCTGGTATCATTTTCAAAAGGCCATGTCATGGTACGCCACCTCCTTCTATTATCGCAAAGCTTCCATCATGGATGACTTGCTTTGCTGCTTTAAGGCCCCTGTTGTAATCAGCACACTACATAAAATAATAACCGCACAATTCAAGATTGTAATACCCAATGGAAATTGATAATTCAAATAGCTCATCAGGCTGTTTTTCAAAAATGAGCAAAGAAC
>CAJTMC010000223.1 GCA_910577115.1 uncultured Lachnospiraceae bacterium | reverse complement strand
TAAGATACAGTTTAACTCGCCCTCGTCATAGCAATAGCAGTCAGGGAAATACTTCACGACAATGCCGCCCATGATGTACTTGTGGTGGTTCTCGGCTTTACGTTTCTTCTCGTTCTGTTTTTTCTTTTCGTTGGCTACACGCTGTTGCGCCTGTTTCAATGCCTGCAATGCTTTTTCTAAGTTTTTGCTTGTGTCATTCCTGCTCTCAATCATTTCTGATACCTCATTCTTTCTGTGCTGTGTTGATAGGTTCTGAAAATAAAAAAGGTAGCGGATTGTCTGTTAAGATAATCGCTACCTAAAAGTAAACAATATTCAGTTTTTACATCATTTTTCTGTTCTGATTTTCCTCGACAAATGGGAATTTATTCAATCCTCGCTTCTATATCTTCGGCTTCAACATAAACAGTTATCCATCAGATGCTCCGCCCCTTCGCGAACGCTTTCCACAATCTGTTTCAAACAGTGTTTTGCCTCGGAATTCCGAAAGACATTTAGGGAGCGAATCGCCTCTTCGCAATATCCTCGAATTAGCTGTAATGTATATCCGTACCCATCCGCATCCTCAATCAGCTTGGAAATTTCCGCTGCTGCCTCCTCATGGTAGCGCACCCCCGACTGGAGATCCGCAGCAATCTTTCGCAGCAGCTCCCCGCAGCCCGAGTATGCAAATGTATGAATTGCTGGAAGAGTATAATACCCGCAACTAAAATCCTGATGGACGGTCTTTGCTGCATCTGTATCTGCCGCAATAAAATCCATCAAGTCGTCCCGCAGTTGAAACGCAAGCCCAAAACTTTCCGCAAAGTGTTCGGCTGCCTGTCGTTCGGCTTTGTTACATTTCCCCTCATAAGCACCTGCAAGACAGGCAATCTTGAATAGGGAACAAGTTTTCCCAACGATATTCTGCAAATACTGTTCTTCGGAAATCTCGGTATTGAAACGGTTGTCGAACTGCCCAACCTCACCGTCACACAAAATTTCCAAACTTCCAAACAATTCCCTATACCACGGCTTTTTGACCAAACTGGTTCGGCTGATTGCGGAAAAAATCATAAAATCCCCCGCATAGATTGCCATTTCGCGCCCAAACTTTTTTTGAACGGATAGCTGTCCACGCCGAAGTTCTGCATCATCAATCACATCGTCGTGCAACAGCGAAGCGGTATAACAAATTTCAATCATTGCCGCACTTTCGGTCGCGTCTATCTGTTTCCCTGCCAATTTTGCACACAAAAGCGTCAAAATGGGACGCAACTGCTTGCCACGTGCCTGCAGAACCCACTGTAAAATCTTTTGCATTGATGGATTCTGTGACTGGCACAGCCGTTCAAGATGCTGGTTGACTCGCGTCAATTCCGGTTCAAGCAGGAATAACCTTTCTAAATCCCTTATTTTATGTCCGCTATTATTCCAATTTTCCATGTTCTTTTACCCTCAAATACCGATTTGTCAAATTGTTCAATGTCATTATCTTACCACAAACGCATACACAATTCCAAGTCACGAACCACCAGCCCTGCTGGTGGTTTGCTGTTGGCCCTACTGGGCCGATGTTGCTTTTCCGCCTAAAGGCGGTCCGGTAAACCATTATCTTGTTACTCTTCCGCCTAAAGACGGTTCAGAAAACCATTATCTTGTTACTGGTGGCCGCTTAAAAGCGGCTCTCTGTCACTTC
>CAJTMC010000222.1 GCA_910577115.1 uncultured Lachnospiraceae bacterium | reverse complement strand
GACATAGTATACACTATTTCTGTCAGCCAGTGAGAAGGATTTTGAAAAAAGTGTGTTTGTAAATCTGCACAATTTTTGTGGCTGATATGCCGTTATATTCATTCATGCGTTTATTCTGAAGCGCTTTCCATACTTTGTAAAATCATACTTGTTCCGGCAAACACACTGACTACAAGAAGCCTGTGGGTAAACCAATAATGCACATATGCATATCCGTTTCCCAGCACAATATAAACCGAAAAAGGAAACACCACCATTAAAAAGTATGGAAGCATACGATTTACACTCATCTTGTTGCCAGCCTGCTTTTTTCGCCAAAAACAAACGGCCGTCAGAACTCCAACCAATAAAATAAGGAATGCAAAGGGCCATTTTGCATACACATTCATATTTTTAGCCAACCGATCACTTACCGCCGGGTTTTCTATTTCCCATGTCGCGTGATCCGAAGTATATCTCAATACCTGCCCCAGCGCCTCAGCAAAATAATTAAATCCCGTTAGAGCCCACGCGCATATCCACTTTCCCATCCACATCAACACATACCCTGCTCCCCAGCATATTCCTAATAACAATTGTTTTTTTACAAGGATCCATCCTTTTTCCTCACTTAAAAGCAAATACAGGATCATCGACACCCCAAACACCACCATAGGGAAACACAATTCATTAAAATACACCGTACAGATTCCGGAAAATAGGAAATAGTAAAAGTAATTCTGTCCCTTTTGAAAAAATTCATGAAAGTAAAGAATCAGCACCGCCCCTGCAAGAGTCATAGTATACTCTACTGAATAGCAATAACACATTACCATACTTATAGGATTCAGCATAATAATCGCCATAAAAAAGCCAGGTAAGGCATCTGTAATCTTCCTCTTCACAAAGCCTGCCACAATGAGAAATAATAACCCGAAATGGATAATCACACTAAAAAAACGAATATCGGAAATATCGAATGCCAGTAATAGCGGCTTCAAAAAGACTAAGCTGCCATGCCAGTATCTTCCATAATTTACATCATGGCTCTGTTTCCCTTCGTCCCGTCCATTTGCCATTATCACTGCCGACTCTTCATTATTATCGTCTCCGTATAATCTACGTGGGTTATTCATTGCATCTTTAACCACATTGCCGCTTCCCGGATACATTGCATTCAGATACAGTGAGGCATCCGAATAATTATCCGACTGGGCGTTTTTATACCCTTCCGCCCACTGATAATATACTCCTTCTCTCTCGAGCATTTCAGAAGTTTCCGCAATATTATCCCTTATCCTATCCGTAGGCAGCAAATATACCGAAATCATCAATATACACCCCATAGCCACAGATAAAATTACACACCATGCTGCCTTAACCAAAAACCGTCCCAAATTCAAATCAATTCTTTTCAAAATATTATTCCCTCTCGTCATGTTACCGCAGACGCAGCGGCATAATAATATTATCGTAGACTTTCACAGCTCGATAATAACCTCCCGGCCAAAACATCACAAGTTTCATTCTCATCCTGTCGCCTAATGTCACAAAGTTTTTCTGATAAATCCGCTTAATCTCATCCTTTTCCCTGCCTAAGATACCAGCCAGCTCCGCCCCCGCCGCCTTCATTTTTCTGTCCCTGAAATCCACATAATAAAACAAAAGCCGGCGGTAAAAATAGTAGGCTGCCTTTTCCGAAAGCTCCGAAAATCCGG
>CAJTMC010000221.1 GCA_910577115.1 uncultured Lachnospiraceae bacterium | reverse complement strand
CCTCCTTTCGGAGCCAGTATATCATCAAAGTAAAATGGGGAGTGATTTTATCAGAAACATACGAAAATATGGGATTTTTTTAAAGGACTCCCCATTTTACTTCACTCCCCATAATGGCGAAAATGGGGAGCTCCCCATTTGCGTCATAGCCGTGCGATGCATCTGTATCAGGAAGGAATGGATCTGACACTGGTTTCTCAATGGCTTGGACACTCGCAACTGGAAACTACCCAGATTTATGCTCATGCGGATACTGAACATAAACGCAAAGCTATTGAAGCAGCTACTCCTCAGGACAACCCACTATATTCCAAGCTAAATCCAGCAAGGTATACTGTGACGGATGAAGAAACACTCAAAAGATTGACAGGGTTGAAATAGCTGTATTTTTATCAGAAATTTTCTGCCTCATAGATGGTGTGGGTTTGGACAGGCTATTGTCCAAGCCCGCATTTTTATCAGAAATTATTACATGCTTTTTCCTGTATTTTCAACGCTTTCCTCATCCAGTTTCTGATAAAAATAAATTTCTGATAACACAGTAGTTTTATTTTTTGGTTGACATTGGCACTTAGAAAGTTTATAATGTACTGGTACAATAAGTACATTTGAAGAGGAGGTGAACAATGGAAATCATAATCAGCAACAATGCCAACAAGCCGATCTATGAACAAATCACTTCACAAATCAAAGCGATGATAATGAGTGGAGAATTACAAGCAGGAGAAGCGATTCCTTCCATGCGCGCATTGGCTAAATCACTTCATGTCAGCGTTATTACCGTTCGAAAGGCTTATGAAGATTTGCAAAGAGATGGATTTATCGAAACTACCGTTGGCAGAGGGAGTTTTGTATCAGCACAAAATAAAGAGTTTTACCAGGAAGAACAACAGCGATTAGCAGAGGAACACTTACAAACAGCCGCAGAAATCGGACGAGTAAGCAATATCCCTCTTGCAAAACTGATAGAGCTGCTAACCTTATTTTATCAGGAGGATGAATAGTATGGATAATATTTTAGAACTGCACCAAGTTTGTAAAACATTTCCCAGAACAAATTTTACTTTGGATCATGTATCTTTTTCCATTCCTTATGGTTCCATTATGGGATTTGTTGGTGAAAACGGAGCTGGGAAAACTACAACAATTGGCTGTGTATTGAATACAGTTTCTAAAGACAGTGGAACAATAAAAATTTTCGGAAAAGAATTAGCTGATACGGATACTGAATTAAAAGAAAAAATAGGTGTTGTATATGACGGTGACAATTTTCCGGCATATTGGACAGCAGAACAATTATCTGATGTTATGCAGGGGCTTTACGCAAACTGGGATAACGACTTGTTTAAAAAATATTTGAATGATTTCAGATTACTGCCAAACCAAAAAATCAAGTCCTATTCCAGAGGTATGACTATGAAACTGGCTGTTGCCGCAGCGTTGTCACATCACCCACAATTATTGATTTTAGACGAAGCCACAAGCGGATTAGACCCTATTATGCGAGATGATATGCTGGATGTATTTCTTGAATTTGTGCAGGATGAGAATCACTCTATTCTTTTATCTTCTCATATCACAAGCGATTTGGAAAAGATTGCTGATTATATTACTTTCATTCACAATGGCAAACTTATAATGGCTGCGTCAAAAAATGATCTGGTGTATAACTTTGCTGTTATGCGCTGTAAAGAAAGTCAATTTCTTGAATTAGATCCTGG
>CAJTMC010000220.1 GCA_910577115.1 uncultured Lachnospiraceae bacterium | reverse complement strand
TTAGCTCTGTTTCAATCAATTTATTCTCATTTCTGACAAGAGAAGTACAAAACAAAATCCAAACTTTTATATCAGAAAATGCCTTGAATAAAGGATTTACAGAGGAAAGTTTGGATTTGTGGAAATGTGTATAACTGGCTTGTATATGGGACTGTGGAAAAACCTGTTTGCAGGATGTGGGAAAGCTGTACTTTGCTTTTCCATAGGTTGTGAACAGGTTTTTCCATAGTTTCATAGTCAGTTATACACATTTCCATAATGCGGCTTATCTGCGTTTCTTTTTCTTATCAGGATTGACAGGTTTCAGCAGTTCGGAATTTAGTGCGGTTTCAAGCTGCTCATCAGCATTATCGGACAGTTTTATATCTTTTGCGCCAAACCATTTGTGGAATATCAGCTTGAACTTCTGTAACGGTGTTCCTTTAAAACCTGCCACTTCATCAACGGTAGCAACCATTCTGTCAACAATGGAAGTGTCCGCTTTACTTTCGATATCGCCAAGATGCCGTGTGCGTATTTCACGCATGATGCGGACAATATCTTCTGAAAGTGTATGCTCGAAAAAGGCATCTTCTTCAATGGCTATTCTTTTTAGTGTTTCGACCTGTAGGCTGTAATCGTCAGGACAGAGTTTCTTGACAAATATCATGCGCTGTACGTCAACCATTTTGTTCAGGGTATGGAACTGTGTCGTTACATTTCCGTCAACATAGATTTCTGCATCAAGCATAAGCCGCAGAAAGTTGCCGTTAGTTAATATTTCACTCAAAAGCATTGGATTATATTTTCCGTCCTGTAATACTTTAACCGCATCATCACTGATGCGCAGGCTGTCGGTGGTCAATGGGGAAATCTGCCTTGTTTCAGACAGCCCTAAAAGGTAATCAGAGCTCACGGTATAAAATTTTGCCAGTATCCGCAGATTATAGCTGCTGATCTCCCTGTTTTCATCAACTTCATAGGAAGAAAGTGCTGATTTTGATATTCCGGTGGCATCGGCAAGCTGTTCAAGGCTAAGACCGTTTTCCACGCGCAAATCCTTTAGTTTTTCCTGTATGGTCAATTTATATTTCATCAATCATCACTCCGTTAAAAACTATATAACAAATCTTACCATATTACAGTGCAAAATTCCATGATTGTGGAAAATTAAGATTTTTTAAACCAATTTCCATAATGCGGGAAATACGGGAGAAATGGATTTTATGTGTGATAATAGTTTCATGAGAGGAACATTGACAATTACATGAGCGTCCGAAAGGATACTGCAGGCGGAGAAGCAGGCGATGACAATTCTACCAGAAATAAATGTAGGTATAAAAAAGAGCCTGCCAAGCTGCATGACAACGACATCTGTCACAAAAGGCAGGCTGTCAGGAACAGATAAGGGGGAAACGGCATTTTTAGAGGGAAAAAAGATAAGCTGTTATAAAACGGACAGAGTATTAATGAAAAAAAATAAAAACAAGATACTCCTCAAAACAGAGGGGAAAAAGGAGGATTTTATGAACCTGACAAGGTATGAACAGGAAGTAGTGATAAATTTCAACGCAGAGGAGGACACTGCAACGGTGTATATTGCAAATCCGTCATGGCTTAGAAAAATGGAGGCACTTGCAAAGGAGTTTCCTGATACATTCCGTCTTATAACCTAAATTCCGCATTGAATTATAACGAGGAGGGGACCGGGACTTTCATATTAAACGCTTTGAAAATCGCCTTATGATTACTGGTTAATTCTGTCAGCACCTGTTTCCCGTT
>CAJTMC010000219.1 GCA_910577115.1 uncultured Lachnospiraceae bacterium | reverse complement strand
CCGATAGATATAACTGCCTTGTCGCATAGATTCTTAATGCTTGTCTTTTTGTACCCTTGCGCTATCCAACATTCCTCGCATAGTTCTTCCAGCTTTTTGCGGATTGCTTTTTTATCAGCGTCCGAAAGGACTGGCTTTGACGGCATAGTTTGACTTCTCCTTTCTTCTGAATTATATTTGCGAATATTCATAATAAATATTCGCAAAATGAATAATAGCACGATTGATAGATGTTGTCAAGTAGGAAACTTGATTTAGCAATGCCATATTTCTCGGAAAAAATAGTTTGCATCTTCATTTACCTTTATAAAAATACTCTGTCAGAGTATAAATATATCCCATTAGGTTCTTTTCTTTCTTTATTAGTGCCTTTAACCGCTTTTACTTAACATCCGCAAATAAGATCGAATCTCTTGTTGATAAGTTTCTACAAATCCACCATCTATCAATATTCTAAAATCTGCCTTTTCAAATTCTAATAATATACAGTCTCCTGAACCTGCCCGAAACATTTTTATATGAATGTCATTGATTTTCACCCTATGCCTCTCATTTTCCTTAATCTATCTCGCACCCTATCATCCCTTTTCTTCCTCAAAGCTTTTTGAACATTCCAACGTTTCATTGCAAAGTATCTTCTTAACATATGAGGTGTCAGCTTTATCCCTGTCTTTTTTCCATTCTCCCAAACATATCATAGACACTGTCTGCTTTCCATGCATGCCCTGCCGTTTTCCCGGAAATATTAATAAAAAGATATGTTTGGTATTGAAGTAATTTTCGATTTTCAGCCAGATAATGCATAAGAAATTCAAACGTATCATTACTAACTATGCTTTCTCTGAATTATTTTGCTTTGGCCGCTGTATGAATCAGCTCCAATGTGTTTCTTTCCGTCTCGCTCATTCTGCCCCACTCCCCTCTTTTCTATCTCAGCGCTTTTGTCAAGAAAAAATGGTGGAGCAAATCAGAGATACATGAAACGTTTTTCAGGATCAGGGTAATCTTTATTTGTCATTGCGTCCCTTCCCGATCTTTCAGCGGCAAGTGGCTTTCTAATTTTCCGATTGCCGCCAAACTGTCTCCTTCCCTTACTCCTAACGCAGTGGTATAATACAATACAATCCCGGCTTGCTTTGCCTTGTACCTGTGGATCAGTTCACCATCCATACGATAAAGTTCACCAATTATATCCATATAGCGAAATAACAACGCACCTATTCTCTTTCCCCTTTTTTTAGAATGGGATACGGTACTTTTTCTCTCTTTGCAAAAATGGGACAAGTATGTTCTCGACATAATATGTCTTCCCTGATCCCCATTCCCCAGTCAACATTATTGCCGTATGTGTCTTATCCTCTTCAAGATAATGCATTATATAACCGTTTAATTCATCTGCTGTCATCATATCTTTCCTCTCACTTAAAATCACAGAAATCAATCTTCCAAACGAGCAATTGAATTTATCTATTCTGCACTGCTCTCTATTTTACCACAACCTTTCTATGGTGTCATTTCCTTTTCATCACTTCTTCCCTTACACAGTCAGTTTCATTCTCCTTTTTCTTTTACACAAAAGGCAGCCATCTCTGACCGCCCTTTCCAAAATCCTGTCATACACTTGCCTTTTCACTCTGCCGTAACCTCTCCAGTATTACTGCAGCACCCTTCCGAGTATCCTCTATGATCTCTCTGGGAGTCATCTGGACATGGCGCAGGGAATTATATTCCCGAATCTTCCGGATGTCCTCCAGATTAAAATCCTTACTCACTGTTGGTTTCGTCAT
>CAJTMC010000218.1 GCA_910577115.1 uncultured Lachnospiraceae bacterium | reverse complement strand
TCAAGTCAATGTCAAGGAAATAAATGCCTGTGTTCTGGCTGGTCTTGACTTTTTCCAACAACATATAAGGGTCTCCTGTATCTAAAGTAAGCTGCATATCTAATTCTTCTATCAGAACAGTATTTTGAATGATATTTACAACAGTCCGCCGCTGTGCGGCATTGTCTTCGCATACAAAGATATCCAACATATGATGTCATTCCTTTCTCTCAGTGAGTTCTATATGTTGTGTAAAATAGTCGCATTTCATTGTTGTTTCTAATAGCACGTTGTCATAAGAACTGATGATTTTCTGGGCATTCCCAAGCCCGATTCCTTGATGCCCGATTTTTGTGCTAAAGCCTTTTTGCTTTAATTTATGCAGCATTAGACCGCTATCCCGAAAGCGGTTGCTTATGATGATTGATACGCCAGTTTTATTCTGGATGATATTTAAGCCTATTTGCGGCTGTTCTGTCTCCAATGTGGCTTCAATCGCATTGTCCAAAAAATTTCCCAGTATTCTGGCAAGGTCAACCGTATCTATCAGAAAACTTTCCACTTTGTCGGGAATATCAATGGTGATGTCAATCCCCGATTCATGGGCGTAGATCATTTTTGCTGAGAGCAGGCTTTTGATTTCCAACACACTGATGTTGCTAAGCTGGTTCAGCTTATAATCTTCCCCCGTAATCAAATTCTTCGTTGGGAAGATTTTGCTTTCAAAAAAATCCTTTAACTTATCCATATCGCCATCATCAATATAACCCGATAAAGAGAGCAGAATATTAACATAATCATGCTTAAAAGAGCGCAGGCTGTTATACATAGCTTCTAAATTCCGTGTGTAGTCCTGTAAGTCCTGCATGGCTTTCTGCTTTGCTTCGGTCTGTATCTGTTCCAGATAAGAACGGCGCATAGCCAGAAGTAAACAACACATCACAAGCAGATACCCCGAAATGTGTAAGGCATTATTATATATCATTTTGCCGATAGAGCCGTTTTGTCCTGGAATCAAATTATCAAACAGATAGATGGTTATAAGGAGCAGTAATGCAGCATCTATCACATACCATGTCTGTGGAAGACGCAAAATGCCTTTGCCAGACAGGAATACTTTTTTCAGCAGCTTGCCGCAAAGCAGCGTGATCCAATAAAACAGCAAAGTATACATCAAATCGATGCCGTAAAAAAAATACCACTGATTTGATAAAGGTGAGGGAATCAGTATATAAAGAAAATTTGCCAGCAAATTCTCTGTCACAACGGCAAGCATACATCCAATCATACCCATAAAAACATTCTGTGGCGCTGTGTCACGGCAGGCAATCAACCCATAAATGCATAACGCCACCAGAATACCGAACAAACCGTATGGAATACAGGCAAGGAGCGTTACAGGCATTCCAGCAACTAACAGCAGTATATAAAGTACGCTAAACGCTTTGAAGTTCATATGCTGAGGCCATACATTGCGGATAGCAAGGGAAAGCCGAAAAAAAGATAGTAGCATTTCAATAAATTCCTTCTTTCAATAGTTACTTCCTTAATTATACTTTATACCATTCTTTATATCAACTACCCCCTGCAAAAATGATGAATAAGTGCGTGTTCTGTAAAAAGTAAAACGCATTTATTCATGAATTGGGGCATTTCATGACTCTTTTGAAAAAATTGCTGTTTTCTCTGGTATACTATTTTGCAGTACATAAATTTATTTTGGAAAGGAAACAGGAAGATATGAAGCATTTATTAAAAGGAGCTGCCGTAGCAGCGGTGGTATTGGTTGCTTTAATGGCAATCAATATG
>CAJTMC010000217.1 GCA_910577115.1 uncultured Lachnospiraceae bacterium | reverse complement strand
TGGGATTGGGGCATTTTCCAGTGTCCACAAGATAGGATAGGGGTCAAAATTTATGTCCACATCTATGGGTACATTATACAAGGGGAGGGGTCAAAACCGTGACCACAGGGGTCATATTCACAGCCATAGGGGTCAGACCTTTTGCCGCAGGGGTCAAAACAGCCACAGAGGGGTCAGATTCGTGACCACTGTGGCCGTCCGTAACCGCTGCTCCCGTGCTGCCCTGGCACAACTCCAAAATCAAACAAGGGATTCCAGCAACACCCAATGTGCCGGAATCCCTTGTTTTCAGCGGTTTTCCCGATATTCTGTTCATGCCCTTTGTATCAATTAAGCGGTTTACATTTCTGCGAACACTTCATAAAGCTCCCAATCGGGATTGCGCTCTATATACTGTCTAAAATAACGCTGCTGGCTTTCAAATGAATTTGCCTGGTCTTCGTCGTCCGTAGATACACGGCAGTATGCGGCAACCTTTCTCTTTGTGTGCGGTATCTTCCTTTCTTGGTTTAGTGTTTCGTATTTATCTATTGACATAAGAATATCTCCTTTCCCGACAATCCCTTGCCGTATTTTCAGTATAGTTAATTGAAAATGGTATGTCGAATGTGCAAATGCTTGAAGCAGTGCGAAAATATACATAAACTGACTGGTGAAAGCTTGCTCGCATAAGGGTGTTTATGTATATTACTCCGCCGGAGTAATATTTTCATAGGGCGAAAGCCCGTCAGCGAGATGCAGCGAAGCGAAATCGAACTGCACTGCTTCTATTATTTCACTTGACTATGTAAAAACGTCAAGCGGTTATGCCTGACGTTGCTTTTTTCTAATTGAGACGATATTGTTTTTCAAGCTCAAGCAAACAGCGTTCCCGCTGTGATGCGGTCAACAGATTCCGTTTTTCTAATGATAAAAGGATTGATCTTTGAAAATTTATAAGAAATGCTGCGTGTTCCTGCTCATCCAATTCCGGAACAGGCCCGCCAACATACTTAAATTCTCTATGCTTCAACAGGCAACACCCCCCGTTCTCAATGTATGAGCGAATGATTGTACCATATAACGAGGAGGCTAATCCTTTTTTAAACGCTGTCATCATGCGGCGGACAACATTCATGAGCAGGCAAAGAGTCCTGCTTCATCGTGCATTGCGAATATCCGTTTAAACCAATACTGATTGCCAATGCTTTGTCCATTGCAGGAAGAAAACGCTTGTCAAAAGTTCCCATATGCAGGTTTGGAAGGACTTTTATTCTTGGCATGGCAAAGCAGCCCACCAAACGCTGTTTTTTTATCCGGCGGGCTTCCCCTTACCTCCGGCACTATTTAAAAATGTGCCTTTGACCTATATTTTCTTTTCTATGTTTATCACTTTCTGCGTCCATTCCCGGTAAAACGCTTCCTCATGCGATACTAACAGCACTGTCCCCTCAAATTCCTCCAGGGCGGTTTTCAGTGATTCTTTCGCAAGCGCATCAAGATGGTTTGTCGGCTCGTCCATGATAAGGAAATTGCACGGCTTCATCATGATCAGGCATATTTTAACCTTTGCCTGTTCTCCTCCGCTCAAAGTACCTATTTCCTGCATGGCGTGTTTGCTTGAGATGCCGCAGTCTGCGAGACGTCTTCTCACGTCTTTTATCGTAAGCGCTGAGTAAGCATCGGAAACAATCTGAATGGGCGTTTTTTCTATATCCGCCCATGCCGGCTCCTGCTCAAAATACCCGATCTTTACCTGCTCCGAAAAACGGAAACTCCCGCTTAATGAGGGTATTTGGCTGATAAGCGTTTTTAGCAGGGTGGATTTGCCGATGCCGTTAAATCCCGTCATAACAATTTTCTCTCC
>CAJTMC010000216.1 GCA_910577115.1 uncultured Lachnospiraceae bacterium | reverse complement strand
TTACAGAATCTTCTTGTGAAAGCGGCAGTTTACTGGTGCTCTGGTACTGTGTTGCCTTTTTTTACGTTTTTCTTTCAACCTAACTTACATTCCTTTCGCTTCGCTCAGGCACAAATAGGCCATGAAATAGCAAGTTTTGTGCCTTCTTTTACTTTGTTTCTATGCTATACTCTTCTTATGCAGGTACACTACAGAGCACGGGGGAGGAAGTAGAATTGATTCCTCCGCTTTTCGGAATAAAGTCCGCATTTTAACATGTGTCGGCTGTCTTTTCAAGCACAAATGAGTGATGCCTTGAGCACGCAACCTAATTATTGTCAAAGCAATTCCTTAGGTCTTTCTTTGCTGGACAGCCAGTCAATGCCTGCTTCTGCATAAGGAGGTGTTATCTATGTTGTCTGTTAAGCACTTTGTCTGCTGCGGCATGGATGTCCACAAAAAATTTGTAGTTGCCACCATTGCCATCACAGACTACCGTGGCGTTACTTCTTACATCAAAAGAAAGTTCGCCACCTTCAACTCAGATCTCAAAACTCTTAAAAAATGGCTCTTTGACCATAACTGCTCTGAGGTCTGCATGGAATCCACCGGCAAATACTGGATTCCTGTTTTTAATATTCTGGAAGATTCCTGTCATGTCGTTGTTGCCAATCCTAAATATGTCCGCGCAATCAAAGGACAGAAAACGGACGATAAGGATTCTGCTTGGATTGCCGATCTCTTTAAGTTTGATATTGTTCCTTCCAGTTATATCCCCTGCAGGGAGATTCGCGCTTTGAGGGAATTGTTCCGATACCGCCAGAAGCTGATTGGCCACCGCAGCAGCGAAAAAAACCGTTTCCAGAACGCCCTTACCGTTTCCAATATTGCCCTCTCCTCTGTCCTCACAGACACTTTTGGTAAATCAGCAACCGCCATTGTTGATTATATCCTTACCTGTGAGGTGTTTGACCCGGAACACTGCAAATCCCTGCTCATGAAAAAAGCCAAAGATAAAGCAGAAGATGTGGTAAGATCCATTATCGGTTATGAACTGCGTGGTGACCAATCGCTTAAGATGAAGGTCTGTAGAAAACACTTCGACTTCATTAATGCCTGTGTTGACACTCTGGAAGAAGCGATTTCTGACCTGGCTCAACCTTACCATAAATTTATCGAACTGGCTACTACTATTCCTGGAATCACCCAAAAATCAGCCTCCTTTATCATTGCTGAAATTGGAGTGGATATGGCGGTATTCAAATCCTCGAAACGTTTATGTTCCTGGGCTGGGCTTACTCCCCAAAATAATGAAAGTGCCGGTAAAAAGAAAAGTGTCCATATCTCAAGGGCCGGGATTTACTTAAAGCCTTTGCTGGTTCAATGTGCAAACGCAGCGATTAAGGATAAAAAGAATCCCTATTTCAAATACAAATATGACCGTATCAAAAAACGTCGTGGGCATAAACGGGCGATCATCGCCATTGCACGTATGATGCTGACCTGCCTGTACCATATGTTCTCAAAGCAGGAAGCATTCAATCCTGCGGATACGGATTATTCGGCAATCCCAGAAGAAATGTACCAGAAATTCCAAGAACAGTACGATAAGAATGCAATCAAACGTTTGGAGAAGAGAGGCTTTACAATTATCCCTCCTGCTGTAACAGCCTGATATCCTCCACTTACAGAATCTTCTTGTGAAAGCGGCAGTTTACTGGTGCTCTGGTACTGTGTTGCCTTTTTTTACGTTTTTCTTTCAACCTAGCTCCTCCTAATTAAAAATCCTTGCCCACAACTAGCTCCGTTTCCCTGATCACTCAACTTTCAGGTCATATTCTTCCGGCGACTTTATATCGATTGTGCAGAACCTGTAAGTT
>CAJTMC010000215.1 GCA_910577115.1 uncultured Lachnospiraceae bacterium | reverse complement strand
GTACGCGGGGTAAACTTTGTGGCAATCACATATTCATCACGCTTTGCAAAATCCCGGAGCGCCTTCCCGACAAACTGCTCACTGGTTCCATTCTGATAGGCAATCGCCGTATCATAAAAATTGATGCCAAGCTCCAGACCATGCTTTATGATCTCCCTTGTCCGGCTTTCATCCACTGTCCAGCTATGCTGTCCGGCAGCCGCATCGCCAAATCCCATACACCCCATACAAATGCGGGACACTTTCAAATCCGATTTTCCTAAATCTGTATACTGCATTATTTTCCTTTCCGCCGTTGTCAGCTACTGTATTTATAGTATTTTATCTGTTTTAGCAGATGATTCTTCCGCTACAAAATCCCTTCTTCTATGACAGGCTTCGTTTCTGTAACGTTTTCCAAAGAGGGCGGCACAGACGGCATAGCAGCATTCCCGGATTCCTGAGAACTGCATCCGGTAAAAAATCGCCATCACAATCGCCCAAAACTGGTCATCCATTTTCTCACAGGCTTTCTACCCATGCCTTCAGTTCTGCCTGTGTCACCACGCCGTTCAGCATTTTTCCTTCCAGTAAAATCGCGCCAGGGCAGCTCGGCGCAAGTTTTTCATTTGTACTCCCCATCCCGCTTCCGCCGGAAGTGGCAAAGGTTACAATCGTTTTACCTGAAAAATCATAACTTTCCAAAAATGTGTTGATGATTTTCGGCGCGACATACCACCAGATGGGGATATTCAATGAACACAATATCATACTGTTCCATATCTTCCACTGAACCGATAATAGCAGGACGGGCATCCGGATCATTCATTTCAATTGTGGTACGGCTGTTATTGTCATTGTAATCCAGATCTGCATCCGTATATGGTTCTTTCGGAACAATTTCGTAAATATCCGCATTTAATCCGTTTGCGATATGCTCTGCTATCCCTTGCGTTGTATTGGTGGCGGAAAAATAAGCCACCAGCACCTTTGTTCCCTGTTCTTCCGGATCTTCCGGAATATCCGCATTTCCTGAAGCCTCTGTTTCTTCCGGCTGCTTTCCGGCAGCCTCTGTATTTTCCACGCTGGTGCCGCTTTCTACAGATCCAACATTATCTGCGATGCTTTCCATCGGTTTTTCTTCCATAGACGGCTGCCCGGTCTGGCTTGCAGAGTTTCCACAAGCTGCCAGGCTCAAAATCATCAACAGAGAAATTAAAACAGTAATCACTTTTTTCATTATAAATACCTCCAATTTTTTATTAGCATAATCTCACTCGTGTGAAAAATCATCCTTCCCGCTGCTTTCCTGTTCAGAAGTTTCCGTGCTTTCTTCACCGCTTCCCTGTGAAATATTTTTCTCACTGCCACAGGCGGCAAAGGAGAAAATCAGCAAAGACACCAACAACACAGATAAAATTTTTCTCATAAAATGCCCCACCCTTTTCTATTTTTGTTCTTTCATTTTGCAGATGATGTAATCAATCTCGTCAAGGGACTGCTGCCTTCCATGTATTTCATCCAGTAATTGATACCGGCATTTCCGCAGCATCCGTATCTGTATCTCCTTATCATCGCACCTGGTTATTTCCTCAATCCTCTCTTTACTGAAGCCGGCTTTGGAAAGAGCATAGATATCTGGTTCCATGAAAAAGCATCCCCTCCTAAAACAAAAATGTAAGTGCTGTTCCGAAGCAGCCTGCCTCATCCCTGCACTTACATTATAATCATATGCCTGACATATATCAAATACTTAGTTTTTATGGCTCATTCATGCTTAAAAAACATTTTGTGTATTCTATAAATTTTGTCGCCGCCAGACTAAATGGCTGTTCCCGTTTCCATGCCAAAACACATGTTGCCATAAGCTCCGGATACAGCGGCCGGCAGACAATCTTTGATGAGTCCCAAAAAGGAACCGCACCTTCAAT
>CAJTMC010000214.1 GCA_910577115.1 uncultured Lachnospiraceae bacterium | reverse complement strand
GTCCATCGCCCGCATGGTGAGCAGGATATGGGCGTGGGGGTTGCCGTTCCCCTTGTCGTGGATGGCAAAGTCGGCTATCATGCCTTTGGAAACAAAAAACTCCCGGCAGTAATCACGGATTAGGTCGGCGTACTGTTCCGGCGGTATTTCCCTTGGGATGGCAAGCACGAACCTCCGGGCAAGCTGGGAGTTCCATTGTTTTTCCTGTGCTTCGGCAAAGTTCCATAGGGTGTTGCGGTCTGCATACTCTGGTGGCACATGGGGCGGGAGCATGATTTCTTTGTGGGTGACTTCGGTTTTGTAGGGATAGTATTTCTGCTGCTGGTCATATTCAGAGAACAGCTTTTCGCCGCTCTGGTAGGCGGCGGCAGAAACGGCGGATTCATTGTTGCTCCGCTTGATGATGGTAACTTTACAGTGCGGGCATGGCAAGTGTGTGCCCTCCTTTCTCCCGGATTCCGGGTATAGAAAAAGCAGGATAACTTTTTCAGTTTCCTGCTTGGGTGTACCGCTGGTGGGCGGCGGGTTATTTAGTTTTTTGATAGGCTGTCAGTTTGTCAAACTGGAATTAAACAACCGTTTTCCTACTCGTTTATGGCAATCTTTGATTTGACAATTTCTCCACTATCATCGATATAAATAAAATCAATAAAATTATTAAACAAAAGAAACAGATAATCACTTATACCATACCAATTTTCAAAATCATGTATAAAACTACTCATTTTTCCAAAAGAAAATAGATTAATCAGCTCCATAGAGCCGCAAAGACAGCAAATCCAAATATCTTCATTTTCATACTGCAATAAATCATTTATACTTTGAGACTTATGCTCAATTAATAACTTTGAAAAATCTGGTCTATTGTAGCGGACTGGAAGCTCGTACAGAACCGTGTTAATTCTATCTGTTTCATCTTGCCCGGCAAACCGATAATATTTTGTGAAATCAATATGTTCAGAGATAAGACGCTCTTTTTCAAAGGCAACACGTTTTTCATATTCCCGCTGCTTATGTTGTTTTTTCAGCAATTCCAACCGCTTTTTCATATTTTCTTCCATGGCATTCCTTCCTGACAGTTCGGTTCAATCCATCTGTTAACTGTAGAGCTGTTTTACTCATGAACAAAACTAGATTTTCCATTTTTCAAAATAGAGCTACAGCCGTATCTATTTGTTTTATTCACGCATATCTATTAAAATAATTTCCCCTTCACCAACTTGGTGATTGCCTTCCATGATTAAAAATTGTTGCCCGATATGGACTTCTTTGTAATGACAATCCTGAAATGTAAATTCTATTATTGCTGGAGTTGGGACATCAAATTTATTAGCATGAAGTTCAATAAAAGTGATTCCCCAATAATCTCCCGATTTGTTAAAAATAGCATCTGGACGATAGCCTGTTTGCGGCAAAGTTCTTCGTTGTCCAGCATGAAAAGTAACTTCTACAAATAAGCACATTATGCCATTCCCTCTTAATCCTAATTTATCGCTGACACTATTATATAGCTTTAACTTGCTAAATGGAATACGCTTTCTGAAAGATTTTCGGGTGGCAAGCCCACAAAGGGGTAGCTGGCAACGCCAGCGCAGGGGAAGGATAGCTTCCCCTGTGATGATTGGAGCAGATTGAAAATCTACGGAAATCATCCGCTGTCCGCAGGACGCCCCCGGCAGGGCGCAATGCACCACTTTCCTAAGTGGTGTATAATTGCGCCCTCTTCCAGAGGGGGATTTTCCGGATTTCCGTTTTTCTGCCGTTTTTACCGTTCCTGCTGTCGGGGCTTCTTGTCAGGATAGAGCTTCCCGGCGACAACGGCGGCATGGCTCTTTATCTTGATTTCCCCCTCCTGCTCGCTGCGCTTTGCGTTCCGGTAGCCTTCATCGGAGAGGAAGAAACGGAACCGTTCCCCCTTAAAACCGACAAAGCATTG
>CAJTMC010000213.1 GCA_910577115.1 uncultured Lachnospiraceae bacterium | reverse complement strand
GTGGTGTGTGCCAGAGTAGGCCACTTTTTCTACATTTTTTGTCGGAGTTTTGACAGATAATCGGGCATTTTCCCTGTTTTTCTCGGCGTTTTCCTCTACGTCTATTCGTCTGGTCGTCAGATGACGAATTACAGGGTGAGAGCAACAGCATATCCAACCAAAAGGCAATGCTTGAGGATTATGCACAAAAGAACGGTTTTACAGGCATACGCCATTTTACCGATGACGGAATATCGGGCACGACCTTTGAGCGTGAGGGGCTTCAAGCCATGCTTGCAGAAGTCAAAAAGGGAAATATCGGAACAATCATTGTGAAAGATATGAGCCGACTGGGAAGAAATTATGTGCAGATGGGAATGTTGCGGGAACAGTTACGCAGAGCGAATGTAAGACTGATTGCGGTCAACGAGGGCGTTGACACAGGTTCGGGATTTGATGATGATTTCCTTCCGTTCCGCGACGTAATCAACGAATACTATGCAAAGGACATCAGTAAGAAAATCAAGTTCACCTTTAAGGCAAAGGGCGAAAGCGGAAAACATGTTGCGAGCAGTCCGCCATACAGTTATCTGAAAGACGGTGCGGACAAAAATCAATGGGTAATTGATCAAGTGGCGGCGCCCATTGTCAGACGCATATGCAGAATGACTTTGGAGGGATACGGTCCGTATCAGATTGCAAATCAGTTATTAGCCGAACATATCCCCATTCCTGCCCACCACCAATCACAGTTGGGCGTAGGCTTGTGGCAGAGCAGGGAAATTAAAAACCCCTACAGGTGGAGAAGTTCTACCATAGCGCATATCTAATGCATTGGGAAAACTGTCAGACAAACGCTATACCATGCTCTACAACCAGTATGAGGGCGAGCAGGAACAACTACAGGGTGAGTTGGACGGTTATAGAACGGAACAGGTACAGTATGAAAATGACCGCAAATCTGCCGCACGTTTTCTGAAATTGGTTGAGAGATACAGCAATGCAGAAGAAATGACAACACTCATGCTGAATGAGTTTGTGGAGAAAATTATTGTCCATGAACGTGACCGCAAAGGGAGTACGGACACCACACAGAAGATAGAGATTTATTTTAACTTTATTGGGGAATATATACCGCCGACTATGGCGGAGAAAGAGCCGACACCCGAAGAACTGGAGGAAATGCGGAAGAAAGAGGCGAGAAAAGACAGACTGCACCAGAATTATCTGAAACGGAAAGCCAACGGGAAACAGAAAGAATATGAGGAACGCACCAAAGGCAGGAAAAAGGCGCAGATTGAGAGCCAAAAGGAACAGATAAGAGCTGAGGACAGGGAGAAAGGCATATACTTCCATGCAGGAGTGCCAAATATACCGAGGGCAGGCAAGCAGGCGGCAATATAAAATGTTTTATTCAGAAAAGGCTATGACAGTAACCGTTATAGTCTTTTTTCATGCGTTCATTACTACAGAAAATGAAACCATATTCTTTAGAGCAAGTGTTCATGTTATAATGTAAAAAATATAGTCTTTGAATAATGTATTAAGAAAGAGAATATATTTTGTCCTAAATTGAAAAATTTATGTGATATTTTCCGTGTTAGAATGTCTTATAAGGGAAAGGAGGAAACAAAGTGGACAAATCGGATATCTTGTTTGAAAAATACTATGAAGATGTGTTGCGTTTCCTGCGAGGACTTTCCAGAGATGAACAGTTGGCAGAAGAACTGACACAGGAAACGATTTATCGGGCAATAAAATCGATTCATATGTTCAAAGGCGATTCAGATATGCGTGTATGGCTTTGCTCTATTGCTAAAAATTTGTATTTTACATATCGTAAGAAACAAAAATATGTGACATATAGTGAAACATATGAAAATTATGAAGCGGAAGAAAAACTATTTATGCAAATATTGGCAGACAGAGAAACAGCGTTCCAAATACATAAGATTTTGCATGAAT
>CAJTMC010000212.1 GCA_910577115.1 uncultured Lachnospiraceae bacterium | reverse complement strand
GAGGCGGAGAGAAAATGGAGAATAATATTACGCTAAAATATAGAGTTTTATATGCAGAGGAAATTTGTCGGGAGTTGTTCAAGGATTTTGTCCGACATCAAATTGTTACAAAAGGTTGGCGCAAGGAAAATGGCAAGTGGATAATCAAAGATGTTCCTTTTGTTGATGATTGGACGGAAAAAGATTATCAAATTTTAATTTCCTGCCTAAAAAATACAATCATTTCTAACGGCTTTGTTTATGCTGCTTTTTATGATGGAAAACTGAAAGGCTTTGTCTCAGTGGAACCAGAAATATTTGGTGGTGAACAAGGATATTGTGACTTGTCCAGTATCCATGTATCAGAGGATGTGAGAAATAAGGGGATCGGCAGAACACTTTTTCTTGCGGCAAAGGAATGGGCTAAACAAAAAGGTGCTAAAAAGCTCTACATATCTGCACACTCAGCCGTGGAGAGTCAAGCCTTTTATAAATCGATGGGTTGTGTTGAGGCAGAAGCTTACAATCAAAAACATGTTGAAGATGAACCGTATGATTGTCAATTAGAATGTAGTCTTTAGGCGGCAGGATTTAATACACAAAATTCCCATTTGTCGGGAAGTCGCAGAGAACATAAAATGATGATTTGCAGGAGGAAGATATGGTCTGTATGAAAAAAATAGCTGTCCTCTCCGACATACACGGTAATTACATAGCGTTCCAAAAGTGCCTGGAATATGTTTTGGGTATGGGAATCCGCGCATTTATTTTTCTGGGGGATTATTTGGGGGAATTTCCCTACCCGCAAAAAACGATGGAAATTCTGTATTCTTTGAAAGAAAAATACACCTGCTTTTTCCTGCAAGGAAATAAAGAAGACTACTGGATCAGCCGGAAATACGATAAAAATTGCGTATGGAAAAACGGAAATTCAACGGTAGGCGCAATGAAGTACTGCTATAAAAACCTGACGGATAAGGATATTGGTTTCTTTGAAAGTCTTCCACTCTGCCGTGAAATCACATTTGACGGGGCAGGCTCAATCCTGGCGTGCCATGGTTCGCCGGATAAGAATAATGAAAAAATGTTTCCGGATGGTGAAAATACAAAAGGGATTATGGAAAGGTGTGCAGGGCAGTATATTCTATGCGGGCATACCCATGTTCAGGGAAGCTTTTCCCATAAAGGAAAGATTTTGTTAAATCCCGGCTCGGTAGGTGCTTCTTTATATAGCGGGGGAAAAGCCCAGTTTATGATTCTGTACCAGAAGGGGGAAGAATGGGGGCATCAGTTTATAAGCCTTGATTACGATAAGAAAAAAGTGATAAAGGAAATGGAAGAATCGGGGCTTTGGGATGCGGCACCGTACTGGTGTCGGGTGACAAAATACGGGATGCTTGCAGGGGAGATTTCCCATGGAACGGTATTGAGCAGGGCAATGGAGCTTTGCAGGGAAGAAACCGGGAAATGCGACTGGTACAATATCCCCGAAATATATTGGGAAGAAGCCGTTCAGGAGCTTTGGGGATGCTAAAATTTGTTGCAAAATAGATAAATCGGAATTTTCCGACACAACAATAAATCAAAAAGGATATGGATATGAAAAATACGAAACCGAAATCTAAGAAGAAAAAGATTCTCTTTATTATATTATCTATTGTGGTCACACTAATAATTGCTGGCGATTGGATATTGACTGTAATGGTATATAACGAGAATTTTAACCAGCGATTTGAGAGCTATGAGCCGCTTATGCTCTATGTTGATGACTTTGACGGATTGCACCGCACGAAATATGAGTTTAGTTCCAACGAGGGGCAGAAACTGGCGGGATATATGTATAGTTCGGGAGAAAACCAGCGTGGTATCGTTGTAATGGCACATGGCTTTGGTGGAGGTGGACATAATTGTTATATGGATTGCGTAAATTATTTTGCCTGTCAAGGATATTATGCTTTCTCCTATGACGCTACG
>CAJTMC010000211.1 GCA_910577115.1 uncultured Lachnospiraceae bacterium | reverse complement strand
CATTTAATTTCTTGATGAGCTTATAGGCGTAAGGCTTCGATACGGAAAGCTCCTGCGCCACCTCGTCCACACGGATAAATTTGTTGTCCATATAACCTCTCCTTTCTTGTTAAACGTTTTTGCTTAATTCATAATACTAAACATTTTTGCTACTGTCAATAGGTTTACAAGAAAATATTAAACTTTTTTGTTTCGCTTATTCTTGACTTTTTCTAAGCATATATGCTATACTCCTTATAAACATAGGAACAAGGAGTGAAATATTATGGCGATTGGCGAAAGAATACATTTTTTCCGCATCATGCGGGGCATGACGCAAAAATACCTCGGTATGCTTGTCGGATTTCCCGAAAAATCAGCGGATGTGCGTCTGGCACAGTACGAAACTGGCTCACGCAAGCCAAAGGCAGACTTAACGGCTACACTGGCGCAGGCTCTTGACGTTGCGCCGCAAGCACTGGACATACCCAACATTGACAGCTACATCGGGCTTATGCACACCTTATTTACCCTTGAGGACATTTACGGTCTTACCGTCAGTGAATCAGACGGTGAAATCTGCTTAAAAGTCAGCAAAGACAAAAGCAAGAACGCCGACGAGCTGCTGAAAATGCTCTGCGCTTGGAAAGAGCAGGCGGACAAGCTCTCTGCCGAGGAAATCAGCAGGGAAAATTACGACCAGTGGCGGTACAATTATCCGAAGTTTGACACCACGCAGCATTGGGCGAAAGTCTCCTCTAAGGAATTGAGCGATACCTTAGCCAAAGCGTTCAAGGACAAACTGAAAACCGATTGACAAGCACGACAAAAAACGCCCTTAGCCATGAGTTACTACCCACAGCTAAGGGCGTTTCTAATATGGATTTATTTCAGCCATCCAAACCTCTTGCAAATCATTCTGCCACCTGTAAACCATCAGACAACAAGAATAATCGCACGCAAACGACTGTTATCAATTTGTTATCAAAAGACCTTTCCAAAGCCCGCAAACCCGCATAAACGCTGGATTTACTAAACATTTTTGCTTATTCGAACTCTTCCCGAAGTTTTTATCAGCAACTCTCAAATGCTGATATTTCCTACATTTCGGGTACATCTATTTCGCCAAATATTACTCTTTTCGCATCATTTTCAAAGTTTTTAGTAGCAAATTAGTTGCAGTATCTGCACCGGTAATTTTCCATCGGCTTGATATAATCTACTTTTATATTACTCACAACGAATAAATCCATGTGACTGTCAGGCTATCTATTATACTTGCTGCCACAGTCAAATCGAAAGGAGCAATACCATGAGCAACAAACATAAAAATCCAACCATCAGTTTCAGAATCACCGATGCCGAACGAAAACAGATTGAGGCACGCATTCTTGCCAGTGGAATGATGAAAAAAGATTACTTTGTCCGTTCCTGCATTTACAACCGCATCTGCGTTGTTGGCAAGAAAGAAACCATATATCCTCTGGTACAGACTGTCAATGCGTTGTATCTGCAATTACTTAAAATGCAAAGAGAATTTACCGCAAACGATGTTACTCCTGATACGCTTCCTTCTTTGGAATCCATTAAGGAATTACAAACTGAATACACCAATATGCTGACAGCTATCATTGACCTGCTGGATGGTGCAAAATATCTGTGGGAAGGAAACCAGCATGAATAACAATCTTACTTTTCAGTTTGGTATGTACGAACCTGCAACCGATTCCATAATTGTGAACACTGGCGAAAATTCCATTCTTGTTATCCGTTGTAAAGAATGTAATTCCTCTGTTACCTTCGATGAGCCCAGTGATGTAGTCTATCTGTACCATTTAGCCGAAGAAACACCGCTTTTATACGCGAAGCTTGCATTGAAAGCAAATGGCTTACAAGATTATGTGAATGCCATGAATGAATTTAATTAACAGCCTGTTTCCTATCTCCATCATTTTTCTTATGATGGAGATAGGCTTCTTAATCCATTCTTATGACATTCATTTGCATT
>CAJTMC010000210.1 GCA_910577115.1 uncultured Lachnospiraceae bacterium | reverse complement strand
TACTTTGAGATGGAACAATCAGATCAGAGTGTAAAGAAAGGAGCATGTCATGCAAAGTTACACTACTATTATCGGCGTTGTAGAACTACGCCTACAAAAACAGAGTTACACCACTGTACCAATGTCATTTACTTAACTTCTAATAATAATGTGATCTGTTGTTTTCGACCAGATTTTCTATCAACTTAAGAAAGAGAGGGGGGATTTCTATTCCCAAATGCAGATGGAATGCTGTAAAATGGGGAGTACTCCCGATTTTGTGGTGCAATGTATGGATTTATGGCAATAGAAAGACATAACAACAAGACGAATTTATGAAATTAAAAAAAATCATTTTCATTCGTCTCATTTTGAGGTATATTTAGTATGTTTAGCTCTGTTTTTGTTAGTTTCGATAACAGAAGCTGATCGGAAGTTTGAACCTTGCTTGGCGTGCGAAGGTTCGCCCGGGCCTGACCGGTAGGATATTCTGAGCGATCAGGCCCTCCACGTCTAATGTTGTTGTCCCATCATGTATTCTCAAAAAGTCCCGGCATGTTTTGATTGCTTCCGAATAGTTAACCTGATATACATGTTTCGTCTTTTTTTCAGGGATCTCTACTGCCATAGCTATTTCCGAGCAAAAATTATACAGGATTGCCCTTGCCCATACTTCCTGTACAATGTATTCATATTTTTTGGAATGAAATGCTTTGAGACACAGTGGGTATTTCAGGTCACGGAAAGAAGTTTCCTCATTCCATCTTAGGTGGTACAAGTCCTTGAAATCGTCGATATCGAAATCAAGATCCGGAAGATTTGTGATCAGATTTTCGTAACAGCCCTCCGATAATTCAATCCTGATGATGCGCAGGGACAGTCTGTATTCGGGATGGTCCTGTGTAATATAATCCATAGGGACATCCTGGCACACAAACCGGTATTGTTCTTCCAGTTCAGGATGAAGCCGTTTTTTCTTAGAATGTGATCTGGATAAAATACGGTCCACATGATAATCAAGCTGCCTGACGCCATTTAAAGGAACCCCCAGAATTTTTTCCGTCTTGGCATCGGTACAGCGTATGAGAAAGAACTGCCCATTTTCAATTACATGTGCAAAAGCGTTATAAGAGGCATAGCCTCTGTCACACAAATAAATGACAGGGGTATCTGCTTCGGAACGGTCAACCATCTGGCAGAATGCGCTGTATTCATTGCGTTTCCGGGAAGGCTGGATGAAGAGATCCGTAAACTTTTTGTCCAGAACAGAAAAGAAAGCATTGATATGGATTTGGTTAAATCCTCTGGTGGACTTTCCATTTGGTTCAAAGAAAGTATCCGGATCATCCGGATTCCTGAAAATATCGGCTGCAGAACCATCACAAGCGACTAAGGAATATTTGCCTTTAAACAACTTCTTTTTACACTTTTGAGTAAAAGAAACGAGAAGGCTTCTAAAGGCATCATTTTTAATCTTTTTGCGTTGTTTATAAAAGGCAGCTTTTGAAGGAGCATCCGTAGAACGTCCAAAAAAGCGGTAAAGTTCTTCCTTAATACAGTCAGCTTCCATAGTCAGGAGCATAAGGAGAAGATGTTTGAATCCCAGTTTTCGATTACGCGAAAAGTCTTTACCGGGATGAAGAGCATAATTTTGGGGATTGGCAGCAAGCTCATGGATGGAAGCGAGCAGCATTGCTTTGACAACATCAGCGTATTTCATAAAAGTACCTCCTTAATCAGGTGAAAGTAAATAATGAATAAACAGTTCCTGATTAATTGGCCTTTTTCTGAGTAATCAGAAAAAGGCCGCACATTTTGAGGTACTTGTCAAGTAATAATTAAAAAATTTGGGTTACTGGTGTTACTATTCACAGTTGATATAAACCAAAGGCTTATCCACTAGAAATTTTGAGTACAAACATAACAAGAAAATTTCTATTTAGAAAGTCGCTAAAACAATGAAAAAAAATGTTGTTTTTAGCGATTTTCTTCTTGCATTTCATATCGGTATGTGTTATAATTAACACATACCGATATGAGGAGG
>CAJTMC010000209.1 GCA_910577115.1 uncultured Lachnospiraceae bacterium | reverse complement strand
GCTGCAATTCCGGATGAAACACCAAATGCCGAAACCATAGCTGCAATAGAAGAACTAGAAAACGGAGGTGGTACGGTATTTGCTGGAAGCACCGAGGACTTATTTAAGCAGCTTATGGAGGATTAGTTCATGCTCGATGTACGTTACTCAACGCAGTTTAAAAAAGATTTTAAAGTATGTGTAAAACGTAAATACAGAATTGCTTTATTACAACAGGTTATTGATACTCTCCGTATTCCGGCACAACTCCCAGCTGCTAATAAGGATCATAAATTAAGCGGAAATTATTCAGGATACAAAGAATGTCACATTTCCTCTGACTGGCTGCTTATATATAAACAGACAGATACGGAATTAAAATTAGACCGTACCGGCACCCATGCTGATTTATTTGGCATATAAGACCATCACAGAAAGGAGCACCCGCCATTCCAACATCAATGCAGACCAAAATATATACAATAGATGATTATGAAAACCTGCCCGAAAGTGTCCACGCAGAACTGACAGGCGGACAGATGTATTACAGATCCACACCTAACCGGATGCATCAGGAAATCTTGAATTTTATTAATACAGAGATAAATATTTATATCCGTTTCAAAAAAGCCCCTGTAAGGTCTATCCTGCCCCATTTGCCGTTAAACTGTTGATAAACAGGGATGATACGGTTGAGCCGGATATAAGCGTCATATGCGCCCCTGAGAAGCTTACAGACAGAGGCTGCACCGGCGCGCCGGACTGGATCATTGAGATTGTCTCCCCCGGCAACCCGGAACATGACTATGTGAGGAAGCTGAACCTTTATCTGGATGCAGGAGTCCGGGAATATTGGATCGTAGATCCACGTGACCGGAAAATACTTGTGTATTATCTGAAAAATGAGCATACAGAAGATTTCACGGTAAAGCCGTACACATTCCAGGACAAAATCAAAGTCAATATTTATGACGATCTGTGGATTGACTTTCAGGAAATGAACCTGTAACGTGCTCCATTCCTCCCAGATGAAGAAAAAGAAAGTTTCTGCGCTCCCTTGTTTGGGGTGACGGATTTTCCCCCATTTGTGGGGGATACGTTTAAAACGGAACCTTCCCCATATGTGGAGAAAACACAGGCTGCATTTTAAATTGATTCTGTCCATTCTCAGGCAGTATTCGCCGCAAATGGTGAATACCACTTCACATCCACCTGGTTTTTGCGGTATGTCGTGTTTCACGACCCACCCGCAGACCATTGCCAGATGTGGCAACGGGTGCCTGGTTTGAGGCTCTGTTAAAAATTTTCTTTTTGTGGAATTATTGTTGAATCCGTATGGAAGATGTGCTATATTATAGGCATAAGGAAAGCAACCGCCCACAAAGTGGTTAGCCTCCGGATGAGCTATAAGCCTACCCCGACTGCCAAGTACAAGGTAGGCTTATTTATTTGCGCTTATTTCTCCTATCAATGTAGGTAAGCAATGCGATGAGAAAAGTACCACCTGTAAATAACAGATATAATACCTCATATGTACTCATTTACATCACCTCCCTCTTTCTGTATTTCCCATGATGGGATATGCCGGACGGCATCAGCAGCGATTGCCGCTTTCAGAAAGGCGGGAGGCTACCACCCTGTAACACGGTTGATTCCTTGTGACATATTGTAACACAACCAACCATATTCGACAATATTCACTTTTCAATGTGCATTCTTTTGTAGCTACTGTGTTTTGTTTGGCAGTAACTACAAGCCCCACGGGTCTTTGACAGTTAAATTTATAATAATGCCATTAAACCCCTTATAATATCTATGTTTTCTTCGTCAAGCATTTTGTTTCCTTGTATAGTAATGTCTGTAATCTCTTGATATTTTCCTGATATAGACGTAAAATACTCATATATATACCGACATGAAGGCTTTATCCCCTAACTCTGCATAATATCAGGGGTTCGCAAAAATTTTCAGAATTGAAAAAATTACTATATATTAAAACTTGGGCTGAAACTGCTACAATGCTTATAAATCATGCGTTGCAGCAGTTTTATTTTTTT
>CAJTMC010000208.1 GCA_910577115.1 uncultured Lachnospiraceae bacterium | reverse complement strand
TTTTCCTCTGTGTCGTTGAATGTAAGCATGATTATTTTACCGACAAATCTCACCTCCTGTCATGTAGCCTGTCCGTCAAAACGGAACTTGAACAGGGCGGCAACAAGCCGGGATTTTATGCTGTCCTCGGTGTCCTTGTCGATATGTCCGTTTTCAATAGCGGCGATTCGGATTCGCTTGCTGTAATGCCGTAAAACTTTGCTCATGTGTGATAAAGAAGTGTAAAAATTTTGCTGTTCCCTATCCGGCTGTGGAACAGCGGGCAATCTGATTCAAGTTGTCGTCTATCTTCCCGTATTCGTCGGTGAGTTTCCCTCGGCAGATAGCAATTCCTCATTGACCGGGAAAACGATAATAACAGGCTGTATTCTTGACTTGGTAAGTGCTGCCGGATAAACTCGGCTTAGCTCATTTTGCAGAGGGTGACACGCTCGGAAAACTCAGCATATTCTTCCTCGGTCAAGTGTGTTTTGATTACCCGGCTGCGGTGGGGCGTGTTGTATTTTTTTCATGGCTGTAACTTCTTTTCATGGGTGGATTTTTTCAAGCAGCGCAAGCCACAAAAAGGCGGGTCTGGGGCGGCAATATTTCTCCCTCTAATACCTACAACACCGCAAAAGTCAAAATTGATGGTGATTTGCAGACATTTCTCTCTATTCCTTACAAAATCGCACAAGCCGGAATAGGCGGGAATTTGTGAAAATTTCTTTTCGCTAGCCCTCCACGGATAGCTTGCAGATTTGCCAAACGAAAGCACAAATTTCTTCTTTTCCTGTTTATACAGACGCTTTCTCAAAACACCAAAAATAAGCACAAAGAAGCAGGAAACCTTTTCTTGATTTCCTGTTTCGGTGTACACCTATCATGGGTTACGGTTATTCAGTTTTCATGTAACTACAGTTCGACAAATGGGAATTTTTAGATATTGTTATATATGTATTTCTGTAAAATGGCATTTTAAGCATACTTGTATTCCATAGTCTTTTAAATTCTTTTACGGAAATTTTTCTGTTATAATATTGCTCATTGGAATTAACAAAATCCGCTAATGATTCAGCAATAAAAATATATTGTTCATCATACCCAACAACAGGCACATAATGCAGCCAGTTTTTATCCGTCTGTACCCGTATCATCACGATTACCGGATTTCCTTTGCTGACTTCATTTTTTAGTGTAGCGATATTTCCAGCACAATACTTTATCTTAAAGCAATATTGGGAAAGTATATTCAGTATCCCTCTTGGGTACACACATCCATCTCTCATTTTATTGGGAATGACCTCATATAAGTTATCACCATGTTCTTCAATACCCCAATGCCTCAAAATATAGGCTGATGAAAACGCAGAACATTGGTAACCATTTTGCAAGTCTATTCTGTTTGCTTTTGTAATGACAAACTCCTTTTTCCTGCATATTATTGAGAAATGAAAATGTAATGCACCCATTAGGAAGCTATCGACAATCGTTGCAATTATCAAATAATTTGCTAACGTTGAAATTAATATCGCTATGCCTATTTTCATACTGTCGACTCCCTCATAAATGCCTATTTGCCGATTTTATTATAGCACTTCATTCCCCAAAATAAAATAGAATTCTTCACATTATGAAAAATAGATAGATGAGAGGGATTCCGTCGTCATCGGCATTATGGGAAAATCTAAACTTTGGGATTTTCCCACAATGCTATCGTTTGTTCTTTGGTTCGGAATAGTGTGGTGCTGGCGGTCTATCTCTTGTTTTCAGTTATTTGCTTCTTTACCGTACATGAGCATTAGCCCCTGGCTTAATTCTTTCATTTTACCATTTCCATAATCATTCCACGGAAAACCTTCCTCTTCTCACCTTCTACTTATGCTCTCATGATTCTCTACTCCCCGGACACCTGTGTCCCGTCTGCTTTCATATGGTACTTATCCTTGTAGATCAGCTGTGAAATCGGCACCAGTTCATACCCTTTATCCTGCAGTCCCGTGATCACGGCTTCCAGCGCGTCAGCCGTGTATTTGGCTCCGTTATGCATTAAAATGATCGATCCGTTTTTCAATTTATCGGA
>CAJTMC010000207.1 GCA_910577115.1 uncultured Lachnospiraceae bacterium | reverse complement strand
GGTTTTTTTCAATGGCTTCCTTTACCAGATGGCACTGACGGATATCATTTTGAAGTACAGGCAGGAAAACTTGGAGTAAAGGTATTGTGTTCAGACCGCTTTGCAGTAGGGGATACATCGAATTTTTCTGCAATCCGCATAGCCACCTGCTCTCCGTGGACAATGGGAGAACTGGAAACAGGCTTAAAAATTATTCGTCAAATCATAGAAGATAATCAGATGCTTATCTGGCGGGAAGATTTTATCATATGATATTTTTAGAATTTAAGGCTTTTTATCACATCCCCGACTGCAAATGTTGATATGTTTGTGAGGATATGTACCATGCCCGGCTGCTCCATTTCCGACCTGCTTGTATACAAGCCACGATAAAAGAACAATGCCACACATAGAGCATTGTCCTTTCTTCCCACTAATATGTCATTTTTACTGTATTCCGAAAATCGGAACTCTTGAAGTTTATATTTTTTATTTTTTTAATTTCCGAAAATCGGAATTCTTGAAGTCAGATTTTTGAACTTCTGGACTTCCGAAAACCGGAATGTAACAATACTGATATCAACTATACTGAGTATAGTCATACTGAATCAATCATATCAATCCTATCCTAAATCCTTCCCTTGCATCATGGAAATGTGCATAACAGGCTATGGAGCTATGGATAACTCTGTTCACAGCACATGGAAAAGCAAAATGCAGCTTTCCCACATCCTGCAAACAGAGTTACCCACAACTCCATATACAGCCAGTTATACGACATTTCCACAATGCCTGCTATGGCGGAATCCCACTCATCCCTGTCTATCTTACATAAAAGATATTTCCTATACCTGTGAACCGCCTACAAAGTTTTTGACATAAATAATATTCGGCTTTCCCAACCCCTGCCTTACGCTCTCAATCAAGCCTATCCCTTTGTCACTGTCAAGCTCCTTCATCAGCTTCACTGCCTTGTCATTGGCGCAATGAAATCTGTCCTTTACCTCATCAACTGTGAAATATATGTACGCCCTTCCACGCTCATCAATCCACCCGTTTTTCTGTGACAGCTCCATGCGGTCAATCATCATTCCATAAAGCAGCTTTGCCCCGATTGACAGCGCATCAAACTGGCTTTCCGTAAATAACTGCTTCGGTATGCGGTAAAAAGCATACTGGCTGCTCTGTTTCCCATAAAAATATTCAAAATCCATTATCTCGCTCTCCTTTCCCTCATTAAGCGGCTTTTTGGCTTATTCTCATTATCTGGCATAGAATCCCCCTTCGTTCCTTTTTCTTTTGCTTTTTGCACGATAATAAACGGGGATTTTCTGGATAAAATGCCCTACATAAGACACGCTCTGTCCATGCCATACAAACAAGGTATTGCCGATAAAATAATTTATAGTTTCACACCTCAATTACCGGCAGAATTTAATTTTGCCATCCTCCGCCTTGCCTGTTCCCTCTGTTCGTTGCTTACTGCTCTCGGCTTACGGTAAGTAACGTATGATTTTGGCATGGAATAGGTCTTGTCAATGTCCGTCTGGTTCAGCAGTTTGTAACTGTCAGGATAATCCTCCACAAGCCGATCCAGTCTGCGCATCACTGACTTATCCCTTGTATAGACGGTTGCCGTCTGCTCTCCGGCATTATAATTAACTACGGTCTCCATTTCATACTTTGTTAAATTTGTCATAATCTGATATTCTCCTTTTCCCATATCAAAAAAGGACTGCATCCCGCAATCCCTTTTCCAGTGTGTTCCTGCCCGTATTTTGTTTGATGTACCTATAACTGGCACGCTATATCAATCGCTGTCTGGGTTTCCCCAAATGATGCCGCCCAACTATCGAAATGCCCCAATCCCAAACGCTGTAAGGTATTGTACTGGAGATAACGCATATTAGTGTATAATTCCGTCATGCTATTTGAGATTGGCGTACCCGTCGCAAATGTGATGCCCTTCCCTCCAGTCAGTTCAGAGAGATATTGTCAAGTGTGTTTGTAAATTTTTAGCAAAATCCTGTTACCTTCACTCCAAATACCAAACACAATCATAAATCCGTATTGCCGTCCTTCCCTGAAATCTGG
>CAJTMC010000206.1 GCA_910577115.1 uncultured Lachnospiraceae bacterium | reverse complement strand
CGGGAGTTTAACAGTTGAATACTAGAAAAAACACTTGCAGGCCGCATAAAACCTGCTTTTTTTGTGTCAAATTATTTATTTTTATATATTGCATTTTATTGCAATGTATTGTATAATATAAAAAAGGAGGGATTTGTATGAGGGTGATTACTTCAAAATCTAAGAATGCAGAATCATTTTATATTTCTAAAGGCTATATCAATGACAAAGGCGTAAGCACTTCCGTTATCGTTAGAAAATTGGGAACGCTAAAAGAACTCTTACCAGAACACGGACCAACACGAGAGGATGTACTGGCCTGGGCCAAAGAGGAAGCGCGATTGGAAACCTTAAAGTATAAACAGCAGCAAGAAGAAAAGCAAATAAAAATTACCTTCCATGCAGACAGGCAATTAGATTATGACAAACAGACCTTTTTCCGCGGCGGCTATCTGTTCCTCCAATCCATTTATTATCAGCTGCAAATGAATAAGATCTGCCGGAAATTAAAACTTAAATATAAATTCAAGTATGATATCAACGCAATTCTTTCCGACTTGATCTATACAAGGATTCTGGAGCCCTGCAGCAAACGTTCTTCTTACAAGGCAGCGTCTGAGTTTTTAGAGAAACCTTCCTACAAACTCCATGATGTGTACCGGGCATTAGATGTGCTTGGGGCTGAATGTGATCTTATTCAGGCAGAAGTTTATAAAAACAGCCATCATCTTGGAAAAAGAAATGACAAGATCCTTTATTATGACTGCTCCAATTATTACTTCGAAATTGAACAGGAAGATGGCAGTAAAAAATATGGAAAAAGTAAAGAACACAGGCCAAACCCTATCATTCAAATGGGGCTGTTTATGGACGGGGATGGAATCCCCCTTGCTTTCTCACTCTTTCCGGGAAACGCAAACGAACAGACATCTCTAAAGCCATTAGAAAAGAAGGTCCTTGGTGATTTCGGATGCCAGAAATTCATTTACTGCAGTGACGCCGGACTGGGTTCTGAAGCCATCCGGGAATACAATCATATGGGAGAGAGGGCTTATATCGTAACTCAGTCGATCAAAAAGCTGAAGAAAGAAGAAAAAGAATGGGCGTTAAGTCCACAGGGCTTTAAAAGAGTATCTGATGACACGCCTGTCGATATCACAAAGCTTTCTGAGGATGACAAAGGGCTTTATTACAAAGACGAGCCCTATACTACAAAGAAACTGCATCAGCGTCTGATTATTACGTATTCACCTAAATATGCCCTTTATCAGAAATCTATTCGTGACAAACAGGTAGAACGGGCACAAAAGATGCTGGATTCAGGAAAGTCCAAAAAGAATCGTAAAAATCCCAATGATCCGGCCCGTTTCATTGGAAAAATAGCAGCTACAAAAGAAGGGGAAGCAGCTGATATCCAATATTATCTGGATGAGGAGAAGATTTCTGATGAGTCTCAGTATGACGGACTCTATGCAGTATGCACAGACCTTTTGGATGATGAGGTCAGTGATATCTTGAAAGTAAGTGAGGGAAGATGGCAGATCGAGGAATGTTTCCGGATCATGAAAACAGATTTTTCAGCAAGACCCATTTATTTGCAGGATGAGAACCGAATCAAAGCACATTTTCTGATTTGTTTTCTCGCATTGGCTCTCTATCGTTTTCTTGAGAAAAAAATGAATTATGAGTATAGCTGCGAAGAACTATTAGATGCTCTAAAAGCAATGAATTTCGCTGGGATACAAGAACAGGGATTTATCCCTCTATACAAAAGGGAAACTATCACAGATGCTCTTCATGATGTCTGTTCCTTCCGAACGGATTATCAATTCATAACCAAAAGCAAAATGAGAACAATTCAGAAAAAAAGTAAAGGAAAAGAATAAATTACTATATTTCGTGACAACGGCAAAAATCGCTGCATCCCAGTAAATATAAAGGATACAGCGATTTTTTTACTTCCCAACTGTCAAAGACAGGATTATACCACATTTCAGGGATTTTACAACTTGCCTATCGTCCCAGAGGTTTCAAGGCCGACATGTCCGGTAATGATTCATGTATCTTCGGCAGTAGAAGTCTTGTTCTTGTTATGGG
>CAJTMC010000205.1 GCA_910577115.1 uncultured Lachnospiraceae bacterium | reverse complement strand
GAAGATCAGCGGGGCACGCATAGCACCCGTACGCGCGGCAGTTGACGGGGCATTCAATGCGGCAGGCGGAAGGCTGTACGGCACAAGCCCTTTGAAAAACGTAAAGAACGCCTTTATGAGGGGCGCACTTGAGGGCGCGGTCAAGGGCGGAGCTTACAATATTGCCGACGTACTCGATAACAGGCTGCAGAATGCTCATAACGCAAGAAACAGGCAGAAGCTGAGAACCACAGGAAAACGAAACACATGGAATAAGAAGAACAAGAACCCGTGGAACAGCAGAACCCCGAGACCGACAGGAAGCAGGAGCCCGCAGTCGCACTGCAAAAGACCGAAACCGCTCAAGGGGATGCACAATCCAAAGCGGAGAAGAAGCAGCAGAGACCGCGCATATCATGCACTTCCAAATGACAGGTTCAGGATTAGGAGCTTCGTCAGGGATGTTGTTGCAGGCGCAGTGATGGGCGGACTGGCGAGTGCGTCTTTCTATGGGGCTGGCAAGGCTGTTGAGGCGCTGAAGAATAGTGTACAGCGGAGAATCCGGAAACCAATTTCGGAAGGATCTTTATCCTTAGTTTGGGGCAATGATGATACAATAAAATATGCACAAAAAATTGCTCCACCAACGACAAAAGATAGGTTTTTTGTAATTGGTCATGGCTCACCTAACGGAATTATGGTTAATGGAAGAGAAGAGGGTGCAGGAGCAATAGCTAAGCGGATAAGAGAATCCGAAGAATTTGTTGGAGGCAATCAGGTAGTAATATTATTGTCTTGTGAAACAGGGAAAAACCCGAACGGATTTGCGAAGCAGTTGGCTAATATTTTGGGTGTTACAGTAATTGCACCAGATAAAAAGTTATATCCCGAAAAAACCAATAACGTTTTTACGGTTGGTTTGATGTATGAGATTAATGGTATAACTTTTTTGGATAAGGGACATTGGTGGAAATTTACCTCTAATCCGACAATTTTAAGACATAAAGTGAAGAAAATATTATAAGAACTAACATAAAAGCTGTTGACAGAAGAAAGAACTTTGCTGTGAATATATATACGAACCAAAATATGAACTTTGTATTTTGGTTCGTATATAATGTTTTATACCATGTAATCGGATATGTGGTAAAAAAGATTCCCTTGATATTATGTGATAAAAATAGTTTGACGGTTGTTGATAAATGAAATGGAGGTAATAAGGATGTATGCATATGTGATGTGTCCTAAGTGTAAGGATCAATTCTTGGAAACGGACAAGTATGATTTTTTTGATGAAAGGCGTTGCTCTAAATGCGGAAACAGGTATGTATTGGCGCTTTTGGGCGAAAAGTCAATAGACGATACTGTTTATAAAATTACTTTTGATGGCAGTCCGTTTTTGGATAGTAATGTCATTAAATATTTAATAAAACGTTTAGAAGAGTATCATTTTGATGTTGACGACATTTTACAGAAAATTAAAAACTGGAAAGAGGGAAATGTTATTTATGAAGGAGATACACTTCATACATATCTGCTTACGGATATACTGGATATTCCCGAACTTTGCTATATTGTTACTCCTGAATTTTCATATAAGCGCTCCATGGCACCTCATATAGCCTTATGTCCTGATTGTGGAAATGAAACGGTTGAGAAAAAGGAAAAAACAGATGATATGAAGGGATGCTTTAATAAGGGGCGATTCTGCGAGCATTGTAACAAATGGACAGTATGTTTTTTGGTCAGTGAAACATAAAGGAATGTAAAAACTATGTTTTAATATTTAAGACTGCGTTTTACTACATATAATTATGACACATCACAGGGAAGGATGCTCGGAATCGACCCCGTAAAGAGGGGGCTGAACGGGTACGCATACTGCGATAATGACCCCGCAAACCAGACCGACCCGACAGGCAAGGTCGCAAATGTCATTATTGGCGGTATCGCGGGCGCAGTCGTCGGCGGCGCGTTCGGATTCGCAGGCTCAGCACTGTCACAGCTTGCCGAGGGAAAAGGCTTCAATGCGAGAAAGGCATGGGGAGCGGCGGCAAACGGCGCAATCGTCGGGGCGGCAAGGGGCGCGCTCATCGCATCGGGTGCAGGAAT
>CAJTMC010000204.1 GCA_910577115.1 uncultured Lachnospiraceae bacterium | reverse complement strand
TTTATGCCTTGTGGCGGATCGGATCTTTGGTTTTCGGGAGGAGGTAAGTGAAGGATGAAGAAAAGTCAACCCCCTTTTTTTCGGGTTCTGTGGATGACATGGGTAATGGGTATGCTCTCGGTCATGACAGTGTCGGCGGCAGATGAATCCGTAAGTCCCTGTGTCTGGAAGGCGGAAGAGGGGAAGCAGGTGGCCCAGTGGAGGAAAACTCAGTGGCCTTCCACAGTTTGCGTCAAAAATCATTGATAAGTGGCCTAACTGATAGCACCAGTAGTAATATAACGCTAAGATTCCAGTGGTTTTATGATGCGGTTTCCATGCGTTTTTGTACTGCTCTGGCATGTGCAGGGAGTAGGAAATCCTTATTTCTGTATCTTCCCTGCTTCGCCAAATGAAAATTGCTCCGCCAGATTTTTGTCCGTATCATCATCCTGCCGTACGTACCATTAGTTTTCCATCTTTCTGCACAACCTGCATATCACGGTCATCTTCGACTTTTCCCTCGCAGGCTATGTGTACTTTGTCATCACTGGAGGCTATCACTTTTAAATTCCAAGAGGAAATATCCGATACAATTTCTGAAATATCTTCCGTCGAAAATTCCTCGTTAGAATCTGTTTTTTCCTTGTTCCCGCATCCGCATATGCCAAAAGCTACCACTAAAATTCCTGTTAACCGTATTTTTTTCACATTCATAGCCCCGCCTCCTACATTAAATCTTTGCTTTCCACATTTACGATTGACAAAGCGGCAAAAAGCAAAGAAATAGCCGTCAAAATAATAGGAAATACCGCGTTGCCTGCCATCGTGAAATCGCCAATGTTCGCCTGCGTGAGAAAAATCAGCAAAAATGAAGTGACAATCGTTGCCTTTGAAGATTTTAAAGCCATCCCGACAAACAGGGCAATAAAGCTCATGCTGACGATTACCCCTGATTTTAGTATCAGTTGTATATAAAATGACAGACTGCCTATTGAAAAATCAACGACAAAGGATGACTGCATAAATTTTGCCCCAAAGAACACACACATATAAATTGCCAGTTTTGTTAAAATGAGTGCGGCAAAATTAAAAGTCCAGACCGCAATCATTTGGGAAGCTAAGATTTTCTGCCGCTTAATAGGGTAGGAAAACATCAGATTCATGGTCTTGTTTTTGTATGCGCTTACAATAAAGGATGCCAACATTACACTGGTGTAAATAAGAAAAGCCATACTGGTAAATAATTCGATAGGAGCGGAGATTACATCTGTCCCAGGCGCAGCATCCAGTGTCCCGTCTGGGTCGTTGGCAATGCCCAAAAACGCTAACGCAAAGACAAATAAGCCAAGCAGAGCCGCCATAATGATTACGCCTTTGATATATTTCCCGATATTATTCTTTTTCCATTCAAGTCTGACAAGCTTTAACATGATTTTCCCACCTCCGATGTAATTTTTAAGAAATAGTCCTCCAATGTTTCGGTATGTTGGCTGATGGAAGCAATCTCTACATCATTTGCCATCAATTCCCTCGAAATCTTTTGTGTGGTGACACCCTGCTCATAAATACGAATCCCCGAATCGTTTACGATTTTAAAATTACTTAACTGCATTTTTTCAGCTAAAACATACGCCGCTTTCTTTGTATCCTCTACGGCAAGCTCGATATACGCCGTATTTGTTTCCGCAATTTCTTTCATGGATATTTCTTTCATCATCTTTCCATGATGGATAACGCCAACCGTATCGGCAATACTTTCTATTTCTGGGAGAAGATGACTGGATATCATAAGCGTCATTCCATACTCGGTACATAGCATCCGAAACAAATCTCTGATTTGCTTCATTCCTGCGGGGTCTAAACCATTTGTCGGCTCGTCAAGGATAACTAACTCTGGCTTGCACAATATGGCACGGGCAATCCCCAGACGCTGCTTCATTCCTAAAGAATAGCTGCCCGCAGGCTTATCCGCCGCATCCGAAAGCCCAAGCATCCCGAGTGCTTCCTCCACGCTGCCTTTGTTATAATATCCCATATACTCACAATGAAGCTGTAAGTTGTCCTTTCCGCTCATATGGTCATAAAATGTAGGAAATTCAATGATGCTTCCCATACGCTTCAGCACCTCGTAAGA
>CAJTMC010000203.1 GCA_910577115.1 uncultured Lachnospiraceae bacterium | reverse complement strand
TTAGTTGGTTCGGTTGCCATATATGACAATGAAATAGATGATTTGATTGTGGGAAAAAGCTATCAAAGAGCGGGTTACGGAGAAGCGTTATTGCAGTTTGCTATTTCTCATATGCAAAGTAACAACATTTCTCCAATTGTTCTGCATGTTGCGGATTGGAATCAGGGAGCAATTAAAATGTATATGAAAAATGGGTTTGCCATTGTTAAAACAGAAGAGACTTGATTTTGAGCGATTGTACAAATTTTTTGCGGGGCAGTTATCCATGTTGGATAGCTGCCCGTTCAGTCATTTCGTCGATGAGAATAATTTATAGGTGTCTATCAACACAAAAGGTAAAAGGGATTATAAATCTGGTTCCGTGCAAAACGGAAGGACATGAAAGCGAGGCGAGTAAAATGATATATGCGTGTGATAGCTGTCACTTCCTGTTCTCCAGAGTATCTCCGATAGACCGGTGCCCGGACTGTGGGAAAGAACGTATTCGTCCAGCTACCTCAGAGGAAACAGAAGAATTTGAGAAAAGAAAAATGGATGATTTGTGGAAAAAATAACGCCGATGCAAGGAGGTAACCTTATGCGCTGTATTATCTGTGGTGAAAACAGTCAGCCCTCGCTTGAGCATATCATCAGTGAGGTGCTCGGCAATAAGAAGTTTACTATTAGGTCTATTTGTGAGAGATGTAACAATTTGTTAGGAACAAAAGTTGATAGTTATCTATCAGACTATCTTCTTGTAAAGATAATGAGAGAAGCAGAGGATATTCCAACAAAAAGCGGAAAAAAAGTGTACGCATTTGACGGTAATCATCGTTCCGAAGATGGGGTTTTATTTCAGCGTAAATATGGTGAAATAAAACTAATCCCTGTTCCAGAAGATACTCCAAACGGAATTCGTCTCTCAGTATCTTCTGACGATTTGAAAAGCGGCTTTGCTGTAGCCAGGAAAAAACTTAAGCATATGAAAAAAACAGATGGTACGATTTATTCTCCATCAGAGATTGATGACATAATCAATTATGCAACAATAAGCGAACCACAAGAAACCGATTTACATACCAAAATAGATGCAAGTATTGATTTAATACGGTATTCTCTTGCGTTTATAAAAATTGCATATGAGTATGCAAGCAAGATATTTGGAGAATGTTATTGGGAGGACAAAACCGGGACAGAGTTGCGACATTTTCTATATAAGGCAACCACTTTAGAGCGCAGTGAAATCGCGGATTACTTCACCCCTATAGAAATACGGTCGTTCGTAAAACTATTTGACAACGAACTTTCCGAACAGCTTATTTTTAAATATGATAAGCTTGTTTCGGATCGAATAAGGCACTCTCTTCTGCTATTTGAAAGTAAAAACAATTTATTTTGCCAGATCTCGCTGTTTCGAGCTGGTATATCATCTGCCACCGTTTTGATTAGTAAGGACGCTCAAAAGTTGGCACATATGTTTGGAGAAATTTGCCATTTGGTACTGATTCTTGCGGATGGAACCGTATTGGATACATCTGAAACAGAATTCCAACTGTATGAACTTTAATGCAAAAAGGAGTATAGTCCATGTCTTTCTACGGTGCCATCATCGTCCCCCATCCGCCCATCATTGTCCCCACCTCAGGCCGGGGTCAAGAGGGCAAAGTCCAGTCCACCATCGACGCATACCGCGCCGCTGCCAAACAAGCCGCGGCATGGGAGCCAGAGGTGCTGATCGTCACCACGCCCCACCTGGTCATGTACGCCGATTACTTCCACATCTCCCCCGGCAAGGGTGCGTCCGGCGATATGTCCGCCTTCGGCGCAGCTCAAACCCGGCTGACGGCGGAATATGACATGGAACTGCGGAAGGAGATCATCCACCAGGTGGAAAACGCCGGCATCCGGGCCGGAACCCTGGGGGAAAAGGTTCCCTCCCTGGATCACGGCACCTTCCTCCCGTTGTATTTCCTCCAGGAGGCGGGGGTGGACTGTCCCATCCTGCGCATCGGGCTGTCCGGGTTTTCGCCTCTGGAGCATTACCGGCTGGGTCAGTGCATCGCCAAAGCAGTGGACAAGTTGGGCCGCAGGGCGGTGTTCGTGGCCAGCGGCGACCTGTCCCACAAACTGAAAGACGACGGCCCCTACGGCTACGCCCC
>CAJTMC010000202.1 GCA_910577115.1 uncultured Lachnospiraceae bacterium | reverse complement strand
TGATGCCTAAATTCATGGTAAGCCCGTCATCCGGGTCAGCCGCATAATATTCCGCCGTCTGCGTCCGCAGGTTCGTAGAGCTCACCGCCGTATACCGGGTAACAAAATCCGAGAAGCTGCTGGAAAACCGGTGCTTCTGCAGAACCTCTGCCACTGGGGAATCCCCGTATTTCCTCAGCTCCAGTCTCCCCGCCCGGTTGATACAGAAGAATCCCCCAAGCACCTGCGCCACAAAATACAGCACATCCCGGTATGTCTCGATATCATTCTCCGCATAGATAGAAAGCACCTCCGAGCCGTTCGGCATCGCCCCGATCTCCGCCGCCGTCTGCGCCAGCTCCACCCCGCAGGCTTTGGCACACAGTCCCATGAAATCATACGCCGTCCCCACCGACTCAAACCCATTAAAGTCCCGCTCGAACCGGAGCATATGGTCATAAGCTTTCAATTCCAGGAAATGCGCCGTCCGGTTCGCCTCGCTCACCTCGAAGATACCCATGGGAACCTCCTCATAGGAGCCGTCCCCCAGCCACAGGTGATAGAACAATTCCACCTGCGCATCCTCCAAAGTATATCGGTCAACCGGCAGATAGAGGCTGATCCCCATTTCCGCCGCATACACCGTCCCCAGCTCGATCTCCGAGCTCCCGCAACACTGCCCGGAGATATAGCCACTGCCCTTTACGATATCCTCCTGGGTAAATCCATACACAGCCCCCGCCGCCGTAGTGATCCGCCCCGTCCAGTAATAATGCCGGGTATTCCCCTGCACCGCCTGCAGGAACGCCTCGCTCACCGGGTACATAGGAAAACACCCCCATTCCATAGAAAAAGCACCAGCCGTTTTTGACTGATGCCTTACATAAACCTAATTATATTCATTCTTTGCACAACTAAGTTCCATTTATTTCTTTACCGCATATTTAGGGAATAAAATACATGGAAACTCTTTATCCCTATATTTCAATTGATTTAACTTAGATTTTTTTTGATACTCCGCATGTTCTTTACTAAAAGCCCATATTTCTGATGAATCAATAAATGTCTCTTTTAGCTTATTAATTATCCATGTTCGATGAGGAAATTTTTTGGCAAAAAACATATCTTCACAATATTCATAGACTATATAACTTATCACAGTTAATTTTTCATCATCATCAAGATTGTTAAATTGAGATGCAAATAAATCATATTCTATGTCATCCTCATGATAAAACGCAAATACTACAGAATTTTTCTCTAATGGGAATAAACACACATGCATATGTTTTACTATCAAATCTTCGGATGTATTATAAATATCCGTAACCATATTTCCTTCCAAATCGCCATACAGAGTCACTAATCCTTGAAACCCTATCGGAATAATATAATCTAACTTTCTCCAATAAAATAATTTATATTTGCTTTTTTTCTGCTCAGATTTTATCATTTCCTTTATTCTAACGAAATCCCACCAAAAGTCCCTTTCATCCAATGAATTTGCTTCTTGCTTTTTGTCATATGGATATGGCATACTAAACTCTTTTTGCAGATTATTAAACAGTTGAATTTCAATATATCTTTTATTTAACATCATCAATACGTTTTTCAGTGCAATTTCCTCAAGAATAGTTTCAGAAGGTTTTTCGCTTAAAGCATCTATGTTTTCATAATCCTGAAAAACTTTTCCATCGCATTCTCTACATAATAATTTAAATGTTCCTGCCTCATTTATTCCTTTGTCAGAATTTATTAACGGAACATTTATCATAGAATTAAAATAATCAATCTTTCCGTCCGTGTCAATATTTCTTAATATGCATTGTGGCAATGAATGGGAATTGCAAAAGCGTGTTATTTTTTCTCCACACCACAAACACTCACTTTTTTTAGCCTGTTGCTTGCTATTATTCATAAGTCTAGAAAATTGTTTTCTTGCTGCTATAATATTTTCGTCCATATCTCTACCTCTTACTTTAAAATAATTTTCATTTATACAAAATTTTAGCTTATATTACATTATACATAATATTTCACCAAAAGTCATCATTACCTCGCCTCAAAATTCCTTCAACGTAAACGACACCTTCCAAAGCCCCTTATAAGAAGTATCTTTCACCAGCCCCGCCTTATACCCGTCAATGAACATTTCTGCATTC
>CAJTMC010000201.1 GCA_910577115.1 uncultured Lachnospiraceae bacterium | reverse complement strand
TTAACAGAAGCTATAAAAGCAGCAAAAATTGCTAACCTATCTAATGAGGAACTACATCATCTTTTAGATATTTTATTGGAGGCGAATACAGATGACTAATTATTTGGAAGTAAAAAATCTGTCAAAATCTTTCGACAGTTTTCAGCTTCACAACATTACTTTTACGCTCCCCAAAGGATATATCATGGGGCTGATCGGGCCGAACGGTTCCGGCAAAACAACTACAATTAAACTCATTCTGAATATGCTCAAACGCAACGGCGGAGAAATCAAAATCATGGGCTTGGACAATATCGCCGATGAACAGAAGGCAAAGGCAGAGCTTGGCGTTGTGTTTGATACAAACTATTTCAGCGATGATTGGAAAGTTTCTGAGGTGGAAAAATCCATCTCTGTTTTCTATCCCAACTGGAACTCGGAGCGTTTTAGTGAAATGCTACGGAAATTTCATATTGCTCCGACCAAAAAGGTCAAAGAACTTTCAAAGGGGATGCAGATGAAGTTGATGCTGGCTTGTGCGTTCTCCTATGACGCAAAGCTGCTGATTTTGGATGAACCTACCAGCGGCCTTGATCCAGTTTCCAGAGATGAACTGCTTCAGATCCTCTCGGAATACATCGAGGACGGAGAACACAGCGTTTTATTTTCCACCCATATTACTGGCGATTTGGAACGAGCTGCTGATTATATCACATACATCAGCTATGGGGAACTTTTTTTCACCGGCAGCAAGGATGAATTTGTTGATATGTTCCGCATTGTTAAGGGTGGTATAGATGAACTTTCCGCTGATCTACAAACGAAGGCGGTTGGTGTTCGTACTTTCCCGACTGGCTTTGAAGCTCTGGTAAAAACCGAGGAAATTGGCTCATTTACAGCATTGGACATTGAACCGGCTACCATTGACGAAATCGTTGTGTTTACAAGCAAGAAAGGTGAGGATTATGAGTAATATATTGAAAGCTACAAGACTGGATTTTTCCCTTGTAAAACCGTATGTCAAAGTGATTGGGTTTACTATGCTTCTCCCCATCGCTTTTGCAGCAATCAACCGCTCTATATTGACAGGAGTTTCTTTCGCCATGTGCTTTATCGCCATGACAACCGGCTATACCTTCTCCGTCACAGAAAAAAATAGCATGGAACGCCTGTATGGTATTTTGCCTGTAAAGAAAAGTGAAATGGTAATGGGACGGTATCTTTTTGTTATTGTGCTTGGAGTTATCGCTTTGGTGGTGTCCCTTATCACACAGCCGATTGTATTACGGGCATTGGGAGAAACCGTTGAACCGTTTGGCATTATCAGCGCGGCCATTGGCGGCCTGTTCTTGTTTGCCCTTTACACGGTATTTCAAATTCCCGGATATTACAAATTTGGCTCTATCAAAGGCCGGGTGTTTATGTATATTCCGGTTGCAGGATTTTTAGTGACTTTGTTTCTTCTTCCTAAACTGCCTGCTGATAACCCCATTATCAACGCGATTGCCAGTTCGCCTGTGTTGCTTCTCACTCTTGCGATTGCGCTGGTGGTTGTTATGTATGCTGTGTCGATCTGGTTCTCTGTCCAGATTATGAAAAATAAAGAAATGTGAGGTGGATAGTATGGATTTCACGATTTTAGCAGTAGTGCTTCTGATTGGTGTCGGCGTTCCTGTTCGGAATAAACTTATTCGTAAATATCGAGAGGAAAAAAAGAAACAGGATAAAAACCGGGATGAAAAATGATGGGTGTGGAGAAAACAGAGTTTATCCGTTGCCCGATCTGTGGGAATAAAACGCGCGACAAAGTTAGAGAAGATACTATTCTGAAAAATTTTCCTCTCTTTTGTCCAAAATGTAAAAGCGAATGTCTAATTGATGTTGAACAATTCCATATATTCGTTATCAAAGCGCCAGACGCACAGCCGCAGAGCCGATAACACACAAGGTCTAATTCCTTGTGGTTATCGGCTCTTTTGAATGGGGGTGCCGCTATCAAGCTATTAAAAATGATGAAGGAGGTCTGCCTATATGAGTGAAGTTTTGAAACTGGAACATATCCAAAAATATTACGGCAGTAAAGGTAATGTCACAAAAGCAATTCAGGATATTAGCTTTTCTGTTCAGGAAGGGGAATTTGTGGGGATTATGGGGGCATCCGGTTC
>CAJTMC010000200.1 GCA_910577115.1 uncultured Lachnospiraceae bacterium | reverse complement strand
TCTTTGCATAGCGGTCTAAGACTTCTATTGCCGCTTTTGCCTCCTCTGTCAGCACTCCGTTTTCGTCCGTAACCGGAGTATCTGTCTTTTTACCTATCTGTACGATATTTTCATAAAAATCCTTTTCCTTATTGCCAGAATTTTCAATCTCCTTCAAATAATCGTCTTTCTGCCTGTCCTTACGCTTCTGTGCCGCATTATAATCCCGAAGCGCCTGACCGAAGCATTTCTCGTAAGCATCTTTTAATGGTTCCTGTATGTAAATCCGGTTCCAAGCTGTTCTTTCCGGCACCACATTGTTACAGATAAAATCTCTGTTGTTATGCGTAAGATGCCCTCTTCCTTTTGGAAAAGAAATTGTTTTTGCCGCCAATACACCACCTTCTTTCTCATATTTTTTGTTTTCAAGCTATCTACGGTTTTGTTACTTTTGTCAAAAGTAACGCCTTATTACTTCTGACGCATACGCATCAGAAGTAAGGCGCTCTCCGAGGGTAGTATTTGCCGCTGACAAATACCATCTGCCAGAAAAAACATGCGGCAGACTGCTCATTCCGGCAAAATTCAGCCGTCATTCGCTATGGGCAGCGGCACCGAACAAATACATTTCGACACTGTTCCATAGCTTTCCTTTTCAGAATTGAGTACCAAATATAAAATTCGGAACCGCCTATTCGCCCATTGCAAATATAAATGCCATCATATTCTCAGATAATTCTATTTCTTGTATCTACCCATGCCCTGTGCGCCGTTTTTATGTTGCCGTAACCATGATCCAGCCCGATAATGATTCTTGTATTGTTATATTTATACATAATAAATGTCCATTTTGTTCTAATCTAATTATTGCGTTTTCCGTTTTTTCTGTTTACACCGTTTACAAATGACTGAAAGCCTTGATTTTCCTATGTTCCGCTGTAAACTCACCGTTTACAAAAATGTAAACGCACCCTGTAAACCGAATAAAAAAGAGTTTGAAGCATACTTCCATTTACCCCTTAAAAGGTGTCTTCGCATTATCCGGCAACGGTGAAAAGCCCTGCATATCAGTTCTTCGTTTCCAGCCACGCTGCAATCCATACCTGCCGAACCTGTGGGAACTGATTTTCTCCCATCCTTTAATACAGGTATTCATAATGCTGTTAATTTCCTTAATCTCCCATTGTTTCGGTTCTTCATACTCATGCCGAAGTGCTTCTCTGTAAATCATCTCGCTACACACATATTCGTCAGTACAGTCGTCCAGCCATGCCTGAATAGCGCCAACCTTTGTATCTTCCGGCATAAACTGTTTTTGCATCTCTTTCAGATATTCTTCCATTTCCTTTGACAGCTTCAATTCATGTGAACAATTTTTATAAATAACCATTGCCTCCGCCCATGCCTGCACAATATATTCCCTCGACTCCTTTTCATCCTCAAGGATATGTTTCTCCACACGCTCCTGATGAACCAAAACTGGCGCAAACCTTCTGTTTCCTGTCCTGTCCAGCGGAAGAAAATCAAGGTTGTTTGATGTGCCGACAAAGATACACTGTCTTGGTCTGTCCTCTGCATAAGTCTGATATGGAATACGATATGTTTCTTTCTGTCTGCTCAAAAATGATTTAATATCTTCAATGCTTTTTGCATTAACAGTGGCAAGCATTTCTGACATCTCAATAATCCAGTGTCCCTGCATCTTGCTGTAAACATTTTCATCATCCATACGCTTCAAATCATCCGTAAACCACTCATCATTGACAGCAAGGAAACGGAAAAAAGTAGATTTTCCTGCACCCTGACCACCCACAAGACAAACCATAATCTCAAATTTACATCCTGGCTCATAAATACGGTGTATCGCTGCCAACATCAAAAGCCGCATAATTTCCCTTGTATATTCATTATCATCTGTTCCAAGAAAACGTGGAAGCAGACTTGAAATCCTGCTTTTTCCATCCCATTGCAGATTTTCAAGAAACTCTCTGATTGGATGGTAGCTTTTTTCACTTGCTGCAATGCTGACCGCCTTATTAATTGCCTTATCGCTGGAAATTCCATAATTTGTTTCTATATATCGCTGAATCTGGTACATATCCACATCGGTGACACAGCTTCCGTTCCGTTTCCACAATAACTGTTTTACAATATCAATTTTGTTTGTCAGCTCATTTTT
>CAJTMC010000199.1 GCA_910577115.1 uncultured Lachnospiraceae bacterium | reverse complement strand
TTGGTTTTCTCTGGATTCTCCACATAGTCTGTTACCCGGCCCAGGGCCTCCGCCACGGTCCGGCCCTTTCCGCTGTGCAGGGGCATCAAGCGTGTTGTTGCCATCTTCACATCCTCCCCTCAAATGAAAAAGTGGTGGGCCGTAAAATGCGGCCTACCACCAGATTGTTATTTGATTTTCGATAGCTGCTCCAAAATGCTGCCGAACAGGCCGCTGACCTCCGTCAGCTTGCCGCAGATTTCGTCCACCTCGTCAGGATAGACCCCACCGCCGGAATTTACCCGGCGGGCAATCTGATTCACATTGTTGGAAGTATGGCGCAGGAGCTTCGCGCACTCATCCAGCTCCTTGATTTGCAGTTGCACAATGTAGCCGTCTATGCACATCTTCCGAATGTAGGCGCTCATATTGTGAACGCCCATCGACGCCATTCTGCCTTTATTGGAACAGTCGAACAGCTTGGTGAAACAGTGGGGAAGCATTATAATATCACTATTCAAACGGAAACCGGCACAGGGAAATATGAGTCTGATAATATCGGGGAAACTTTACTTACGCTGCTGGTGCAGTGCAGGGAAAAAGGGGAGACCATCTTAGATATCCAGATAGGCCGCGGTTCATTGGAGCAGCACTTTATGAAAATTGCAAAGGGGGTTTGAAAAATGGGAGCTTTTATATATGGGGTTTCTTTACAATGGAAATTAGATATACGAAGTAAGACGTTGCTCATCACCTGCTATATCGTTCCCCTGTTGTTCTTTGGAATTATGGGCGGGATATTTACATCGGTTATTTCGGGGGCAGGGGATACACTTATTCAATCCATGACTGTATTTGGCGTGACCATGGGTGCTCTGATCGGTCTGCCGCCTTCCCTTGTGGAAATTTATGGCAGCGACAATAAGAAGGTTTAACTGGCAAACGGTGTTCCTTTCTATCTGGGTATTGCATTGGCCAATATCTCGGCGTTTATCCACCTGTTTATTATGAGCATTATCCTGTATATTGCCGCTCCCCTTGCCTTTGATGCCAAGATACCAGAAAATCCGGGCGTATACTTTGCCTCCCTTTCCATTTTTATTGCGGTATCACTCGGCATAGCCAGCATAATTGGCCTGGCGGTAAAAGACCAGACGAAAACCTCCATGTTTTCCATTATTGTTTTTCTGCCCTCAATCATGCTCTCTGGAATTATGTTCCCGGTTGAGATGCTCCCCCAAATGCTTGAAACAATAGGGAAAGCGTTCCCGGCTTCATGGGGATACAGACTGATGACAGGGGGGACTTTTGGGCTGGAAAATATGTTGCCGATGCTGGTGATTTTTGTATTGGCTGTCTGTGCGTGTGCCATATTGCTATCAGGAGAGATGATTTGGCGCAACAAATAGAGAGGTTAAGCAGTCATATCAATTTGTTTCAGAAATACTTAAAGGAATCAGGCAGGAGAAAGCTGCATTGACAAAAGGATACAGGAGAATAATCATAGATGGAATATGCCTTGGTTTTCATATTGACGGTTTTAACAATCATCTTTTGGAGTGGAAAGGGCAGTTGGCTAATTGCTGGATATAATACTATGGATGATAAGGAGAAACAGAATCGTGGTAGATGTGAAATGGCATTTAAAAAAATATGTTTTCTTTATTGTGTTGATGGTAATGGTTGTTATAACAGGCAATATTGTTTTAAGGAAAAGAGGTTCTGGAAAGAACACAGAGGAAGTGTGGGAACCGCCAGTCATAATGGAAAGCATGGAAGAGGTAAAAGAGGAGGAACCGACAGAATATTCCCATATTGAGTTCTTTTCAGATCAACAGAGAAAAGATGTGGTAAAGCAGTTGGGAGAACAGGGGCTTGTAAGTGTTACTGATGACATGAACATGGAAAACTATCAAAAAATGGAGGATTTTTATTCCGCTTATATTTCCGGCATGGACGCAATGGTTACTGTGTTTAACGTACAAATGGAGGGGAATATAGGTGCGCTGACATTTGTTCATAGAAACGGAAAAATACAATCTTATTATGTCACGGTAGGCTGACAGGGAGACTACAGGAAAGTTTAATAAATGCAGTAAATTTACAAGTTACACTATGCATAGACAAAATTGGCTAATGGAGGTGTGTTAATGAAATACGAAATAGCAAAAAAAGAAAACAT
>CAJTMC010000198.1 GCA_910577115.1 uncultured Lachnospiraceae bacterium | reverse complement strand
ACCATGCGGGCGATGGACGAAAAAGGGAAATGGCTCCCCAAGTGCCGCAAGGTATACGACCTTGATAAAAACGGCGAAAGAATCCGGCTCCCGTCCGGCAGATGGAAAAGCCACAAGGAGAACACCGTGGACTGGAACGACCAGAAGTACGCTGAAATCTGGCGGCAGGGATGGGCGGACACGGCGAACCGTTATTTAGAAGCTAACAACCGCCCGGAACGGCTTGACCTGCGTTCCTATGCCCGACAAGTGTTTCAGAAATAGCGATGGGAGTGATTGCGATGTTATTTAACCGTCAGATTATGAATTATTTTGGTTCAGATGCGCTGGCGGTATTTGGGGTCATTGTCCAGATTTCCGGTCTTGTCCAATGCTTTACTTATGTTGTGGGACAGGCGGCACAGCCAATTATCTCTGAAAACTACAGCGTGCATAATTGGGAGCGCATCAAGGGAACGCGGAAATACTCCCTGTGGACAGTTGCAGCCTTCGGTGTTTTATGGACAGCCGCAGTACTTTTGTTCCCGAATGTTTTTGTAAAAATATTTATGTCCCCGACAGACAGCGTATTGCAGATTGCCCCCGGTATTATGCGGATCTATGGTCTTGCGTATCTGCTTTTGCCGCTGAACATTTTCGCAACCTATTATTTCCAGTCCGTGATGCAGCCGAAAACAGCATTGATCATTTCTATGGCACGGGGCATGGTTCTATGTGGTGTATTAGTGTTCGTGCTTCCGGCGCTGTTTGGCGCTAAACTTCTATGGTGGGTCATGCCGGTTACAGAGCTTGCGGTCGCGATATATACTATTTTGTGTATGGTAAAAAGCAACAGAAGCCTTGCATTTCAGTAAGGAACTGTCTCTGGCAACGGGGTAAGATTTGGGATATTGTAAAAAAGAAAATGTTGAATAAACGAACCGTGTTCGCTTAAAATCGAAATGCAGGCATTACCAACACTAAATTTTAAATATTTCATCTGTCTACTTGACAAGGGGCATATCACATATCAGTTTGGGGGCATTTTTTAACGATAGAAACCTATGGGAGCCTGTTTTTATTTCCCCATTCGCACATGCCATCTAATATGGGAATGAGTGACTTTCCACGTTCTGTAAGGCTGTATTCGACCTTTGGCGGAATCTGCGGGTATTCTTTTCTGTTTACCAACTGGTCTGCCTCTAATTCTTTTAATGTAGAACTTAGCGTTTTGAAAGAGATCTCGCCAATATACTTTTTCATTTCATTAAAGCGGACAATGCCAAATTCCATAAGCGTATAAAGAATTGTCATTTTGTATTTCCCATTGATGAGGGATAATGTGTAGCTGAAACCTGTTGTTTCCAGGCATTCCTGTGATATACAGCGTTCGCCCATTTCTTTCACTCTCCTTTAGGTAAGTATATAACTTCCATGTTAGTATCGCACTTATAGGTGCGTACTTGTTTTCTGTTTCATTCTTGCTATAATTATAATATCAACAGCAGGAAAAGTCAATCCTGCAGGTAAAGGAGGCACAGACATGTAGAACTATGAGTATTTAGGAAAATTGTTCCAGATTGGCAGGCTGACTATTAGGAACAGGTTTTGTATGGCGCCGATTGGCGGCGGGCAGCACCATCTTCCGGGAGAGGTTTCACCAGAGCTGACCCGTGATCAGATCAAATCTAAACCGATACCATTCAGAAATAACCATCATAAATAGATTGATGCAGGAAGCGGGGAACAGGCAGGTACTTGGGCAGATGATACCGAAACCTGTGGCGGCCCATGGCGGATGCGGCGCAGGCAGGAGCGTGGAAGACATAAGAGAAATCTGTGGCGGGACGGTTGAGGAAGAGCCATTGGAGATATGCTGCGGCGATATACCATATTGCGGGGAGCAGGTGACAGAATGGCTGAAAGGGTTATGAAAGCTGGAGTAATAAGTCGGCTTATTATAAAAAAGCAAGAAGGAAGAATAGAGGAGGAATTGTTGTATGAGTAAGAAAATTGTTGTTATTACGGGAAGCCCGCGTAAAAATGGTAACAGTTTTGCTATGACGGAGGCTTTTATCAAAGCGGCGGAGGGGAAGGGGCATATAGTTACCAGGTTTGATGCCGCCATGAAAAAAGTAGGCGGATGCCATGCCTGCGAAACCTGCTATTCCACAGGGAAGGCCTGTACCTTTGATGATGACTT
>CAJTMC010000197.1 GCA_910577115.1 uncultured Lachnospiraceae bacterium | reverse complement strand
TTTGTCGAATTTCGCTTACACAAAATTTTACACCAGGCCCTTGGCACTTCTGTTCCTCTCTAAAATCAGGAGTGCCAAGACATTAAAATACACTGCTTTATAGCCGTTTATAGATATACGAAAGATTGCGGTGCTTGACGGATACCGTAATCAGACAAAGCCTTGGGCTTTTCGTAAATCTCTACATTTTTTAATTTATATGCAATAGCCTTATCTTTTCCTGAATAGTAGGAAAAATAAAATTTCTTTGTAATGCCCGCAGCAGTTTTTGCTATCTCCCAGATTTCTTTCGGCGTACCTTCCAATATTTCATCAATAAGCGCTTCTCCGACCACTTCTTTCTGCGGTGCTGACGCATAGAAAATGATTCGATCCACACCATCTTTCGGTCTGCTTTTTCGGAATTCGTATTGTTTTTTCCCCTCAAGTATTACCTTCGCATACTTAGGCTTAATTGATAATAACATTGCCGACATCTACTTTGCCCTCCCGCAGAATTTTCTCGAACTGGCTCCTTGTATAACGGAAATTCATGGGATGGGTTCCAGGCCAACAATCATTGCTTTTCAGCCACATCCAGTTTACATTATTCCCTGCACCAAAATACCCATAATACAATAACTCAATCAGTGTTAGAGAAGCCCAGGTATCATATTTTTCCTTCAATTCATCTTCATTATAGACAGATTTGTTACCGACCATGCGCAAAAACTGGTCATAAGAATATTGCGCACGTCCATTTACTTTTATTTTTTCGATTCGTGTTGCCACACAATAAGTAGTAATAACGGATTTATACCCCGGACGGCCACCGGTTCCGGTGTATTTTCTGTATACCAAAACAGGCTCTCCAACTTTGAAAGCCAGGCTGTAAGGCTTGCCTATGTATACTTTTTTCAGCCCATTTGCCACGCTAATATCAACCCGCTCCTGCAAGGTATTAGCGAGGTCAGAAGAAGCGAACATGGTGTCGTGATACTCCATATCAATGGCAAGGCATCCAGCGTGTTGGACCTGATCGCTAAGAAAAGGGAATGATTTACAGGGATCACTGAAATCAAGATTCCTTCGATCTTTGATATATACCCGCTCACCATTCAGGTTGTTTCCGACATGGATAAAGCCGTACTTCTCCAGAAGAAGTATCAAACTGATGTGTTTATCAAAAACAGTCACATAAATTTCATTGATGCCCAAATCTCTCCATTGCCACAAAGTTAGACCAAGAGCTCCCTCACCAATCCTTTGATTCCGATAACGCTTATCAATTTTGATTGTTGTGATTTTAAGACGAGCAGTCTTCGGCAAAACGATACCGTTTGCCAAATTGATCTCCTCAGCTTCATTCGGCTTTAGGTTTACAAAAGCTCCTACACCCTGGTCATCTTCAAATATCAGCGCCCGTTTCCCATCGGCGGCTTTTGCTGCGAACCATTGCACAAAACCAGTGCTTGATGAAGTGCCAGGGTAATCGGCTTTCAAGGAATCGAAAAAGGGATCATTGAGATTGATCTCGGAAAATTGCTTGCGTTCAAATTTACCCGCCATAATCGGCCCCTCCTCAAAGTGATTTTATGAATTCAATTGCCCGCATAAGGTCTTTAGCGCTCTCAGAAACAAAAAGCTTCGCATTAATGTCTCTGGCAACTTCATCTGCGTATAGCCGTTCTTCCCGCTGAAAGTATTCAATGCTCTTTACAGCAACCTCAATTCCATCGCGCTTTCTTCGCCGGGACGCTATGATTTCTGGATTTTCGGTTAGCAGCACAATAGCATCCGGTTTGAGCATAGCAAAAGTGCCATAAGGAATACGTTGCACTTTGCCCGATGCATTCAACAGGCAGAAGTGTCCGTCCAAAATAAAATTCTGGCACAAAGTTCTGAGCTCGTCCACGGCCCAAAGAAGGAACTGCTGATTTTCATCTATGTCAGGAATGAGCTTATTCTTTGCAAATCCCGAACGCTTTTTTGTTGAAATCAAGGCGCTGGCCGAGTAGGTCTCGATTCCCACAGAGTCCTTAACAAGATTGCAAAAATAAGATTTCCCTACACCATGAACGCCGCTCACAAAAATCATATTTCTATCTCTCCTTTGCAAAAAGCCATACTGACTTTCTGATTTATTATAACAGATTAAGATGAGAATTTCAATAGATAACAGAATTTCCTCCTGCAATCGCAGGAGG
>CAJTMC010000196.1 GCA_910577115.1 uncultured Lachnospiraceae bacterium | reverse complement strand
GGGCGATGCAAAGAAAGTGGCAAATCAGGTCGCTTCCTCTCTTGGGATTGACGAGGTTTACAGTGAACTTCTGCCGGCAGATAAGGTGGATAAGGTGGAGGAACTTCTGCGGGTGAAGCCGGGCAAGGCAAAGCTGGCATTTGTCGGTGACGGTATCAATGACGCACCGGTGCTTTCCAGAGCGGATATCGGTATCGCTATGGGAGCAATGGGTTCCGATGCGGCAATCGAAGCGGCGGATATTGTGCTGATGGATGATGACCCGATCAAGATTGCAAAAGCGATCAAGATTTCAAGAAAGTGTCTGCGGATCGTTTATCAGAATATTGTGATGGCGCTTGTTGTAAAGTTTGCCTGCCTTGCGTTAGGTGCTGTGGGCATTGCGAATATGTATCTGGCGATCTTTGCAGACGTAGGCGTTATGATTCTTGCAGTGCTGAATGCGATCCGCTGCCTGTTTGTGAAAAAGCTGTAAGGAAGGAGGGGTTCCTTTGGCGGAATATCAGGTCAGCCAAATTTATGTCCGTATCCTGCTTCTTTTAATGGAGCAGGATACGAATGTCAGCGTTCCGGCAGAGCAGCTTGGAATGATCCGGTCTGCGCTGTCGCACCAGTTAAATCTGCTGAAATCAAATAAACTGATTAAACGGCGCAGGGATGGAAAAATGATATTTTACGCTTTAGCGGACGGGCATGCAGAGATGGTGATTGAAAAAGCCTGTCTGCCGGGAATCCCCGGTCTTTTCTCATCATGTTGATATGTCTACCGAATCCTTTTTCTTCCATTATGCCCATCCATTTCATAAGCTGTTAGCCGGGGATAAAATTACCGTAAAGTGCCGGCAGGGGCAGCTTGTTATTACAAAGGACAGAACAAGGGCAGATTCAGAGGAGTAACGTCTTATTGCAACTAAATGAATTTTTGTAATGTCTATTCCATCAGGAAAGTTATTGCGGTATAATGGAGCTATTGATAAATTGGAGTTTGGGAGGTATTCATTTTGAAAAAAATCGGTATTACAATTTTAAAATCCATAGGCTTTTTTCTGGGATGGGCAATACTGGTTTCTATATTGCCGTTATCATCTTCAAAGGAACAAGCTATATGGAGATTATGGGCAGAAATTACACCTCTATTGGCAGTGGCAGCTTTTACTCTCATCTTTTGGCTTGTTGAAAAGAAAAATGTAAAGTTACATTTATTCGATAATCCGGTAAAGGGAATGGTATTGGGAGTGATCGCAGGGATTGTATGGTTAGCTATTCCTGTTTTGGTAATGTATGCAGCAAAAATTATCCATGTTGACGGAGCTAACTTAATTAACCTATTCCCTGTTTGGGTGCTGGCAGTATTTCTAAATACCATTATGCAGGAACTTCTTGTTCGTGGTTATTTGTATCAAATGCTTAAGCAAAAGCACAATATAATTGTTGCTGCGATTGTGACAACAATACTTTTTACAGCATTGCATGGAGGGGCATTTGAAGCGGGTATTATTCCCGTTTTAAATATATTTACTATGAGTTTGCTTATGATAGTAGTCCTTGAATATAGTGGCTCTATTATAGCGCCAATTATTATGCACTTTTTATGGAATGGAATTGGTGCATTGGTTTTAGGGGGTGTGTCACTTGCTGATGACTATCCAAATCTGTTTGTTACGACTTTTACCGGAAGCGATATTTTGTCCGGCGGTATTTGCAAAATTGAAGGAAGCATTATTGTTTTAATTGTCAATGTGATTTTGATTGCATTTTTTATATTTATGCAAAAGAAAAAAAATATAAGCATAGATTCCGGTTTATCGAGCCGCGCTCCCGACTAAATACTATCAGAAGCGGTTTTCTTATTTCGGCTTCTTTCTCCGGCCGCATAGCTTTTGAAGAATTTCGATTTTTCAAGGATATGTACAAGCTGGCGGAACTCCGCATCAGACAGTTTGTTATAATGAAAGCAATCTCTTATACTTCCTGTTCATCAAAACGAAACTAATCGCCCCATAGGCATACCGCAGCATTGACAAAATTTCTGATTCATTTTATTCATTTTCGTCACCTCTTTCTTTCAAAATTTTGTTTAAATTTTCTGTATAACTGTATTGCTATGGTCATGATGTTGGGGTCAAAAGTCCCTATAGTACCTTGAAAATTTTACACAAACACACTATTTTCCTCCCGCTGTGATATACTGTATCTATCAAGTGAAGGTGGTAAATACATATGTCATTT
>CAJTMC010000195.1 GCA_910577115.1 uncultured Lachnospiraceae bacterium | reverse complement strand
GTCACACAGAAAAGAAGAAAGCGCCGGGAAATACTATTCGGTATTTTCTATGCCTGTGAACCTTTCAAGGTTTGAATTTGCCAAGGGCATTATCTTAGTCGGAAAACTGCTTGTTTCAGCGATATTTTTAGCATTGCTTATTTCTATCAGTAATATCATTGCTCCGGCCACGGCAGTATATTCCCTTTTACACAGCATTGTAGGAAGTATCGGGATTATCCTTGCGTCTGTCTGGCAAATCCCTTTGTGTCTGTACTTAGCGCGCAAAATGGGAATGTTTGTGCCGATTGTGTTAAATACAATACTTGGAATTGTTCTATCTACTGCTACTGCATTAGGAAATACAATAGTATGGTGGTTTGTACCGTATTGTTGGGCGGCAAAACTGGCAAAGCCACTTATGGGAATTGAAATAAACGGAACTTATGCGGGAAATTGTGGATTTTCTATAGCCATTATGATTTCCATTTCGTTGTCAATACTCTTGTTCCTTATTTTGTCCTATGTCGACGCAAGGGATTTTTCCAAAGGGAGGTAGGTGGAAATGGGTTTTATTCATGCGGTTCGTTCTGAACAGGAAAAAACGAAGCATACACCGTTTTGGGCCATCCATTTTTGTATACCTGCTATTGGGGCATTGTTATTTCTTGCTTACTATTTCCATTATGGCAGCACAGCAGATAGCAAAAAGCTCAAAATGATATTGGAAATTACGACAACGTTTTTCCCATTGTTGATAAGCGTTATTGTCGGCCTTAATGTTGCACTGGAAGAAAAGGCTTCACACTTCCAAACGCTGCTTGCTGTACCGAACCGACACAAAAATATGCTTGCAAAATTAACTTATCTTTATGGTTCTGGGGTATTTGCATTGTTCTTTCTGTGCCTGCTATTTGTGGTAGGCATACATCTTTTAGGAATGGCTGATACAGTACAGCTCGGAATGCTGATTGGAGCCGCCACTGGGATGGTCTTTTGTAACTTGATAATATACATCTTGCACCTGTTCCTTAGCTTCAAATTTGGATTAGGGTTATCCCTGTTTTGGGGCGTATTTGAAAGTCTGCAATGTATCTTGTATAGCAATATCGAACTGAAAGGCATAGCAAGGTATATTCCCTTTTCATGGTCTATGAATTGGGTAAAAGATATTTTGAGCCGACAAATTTTCAACTATGGAACGGAAAAAATATGGATTGCAGCATTAACAACAGGCGGCTTGTTGCTGACCTTATTATGGTTTTCTCATTGGGAAGGACGGAAAAATTATGAATAAAAACGAAAAAATGTTTATCGTCGTGCTGTTTGTTTTTGTTGTATGCTTTTCTCTTGCGGGCTGCTCTTTACAGGAAAAAATCAAGGAATATTCCAGTGATAAAGAGCAATGCTATCTGGACGCAGAGAATGTGACGCAATTCTCCTTTAAGGGAAACGACTATACGATTTTGGAGGACACCGTTTCTAATGGCGGGCTTGGGGAATGGACTGGATATATCCGGCAGCTTGCAGCGGTAGACGAAACAGGAAAAGTATTGCTTCAGGAAAACATAGAAGCCGCTACCTTTCGGACGTTGGCAGATTTAGCGGATAAAGCCCCGGAAGCTGCTTATATTATCCCATTCTTGAATGTGTACGCAGCCCCTAACGCTGACGATTATCTGATTGTAGATGTAAACGGAGGGTATCACAAAGCTGTTAGAAAAGAAAATATCAAAGACACAGATACGGTCTTTGACTTCAAGGACACAGAGCAGTCTATGAGTGGAAAGTTTGAAATCAATCCTGAAAATGCAACGCAGCTTCTTTGTGACGGGATTATTTATCAAGTAACCTCTGATACCGTATCAAATGATGAATTAGGAAACTGGATTGATATTCTTGCGGAAAGCGTTACATTCGATACAGAAACGAAACGCCCTTTGTCCAAAGAGGATTTGAACAAGATTGACTGGAACGGAAAAAACGCCGGACAGGGGCGGGAACAATGGTTTTACGCAGATGTTTACGAGATTTACGGTACGGATAAGACAGAAGCGGTTGCGGTAAAAATAAATAACCGCTACTATATTGCAGAGCAGAAATGACTGCTTTTCTGCCCTCGCGGATTATGCTATAATACGAAAAGAGCAACGAAAGGAGGCGACACTATGGCAGCAATCCTTATGGTTGATGATGAACGACCTATTTTAGAGCTTGTGAAAAATGGGCTGCAAAAAGACGGACATTTCATTACTGCCT
>CAJTMC010000194.1 GCA_910577115.1 uncultured Lachnospiraceae bacterium | reverse complement strand
TTTCCCCATAGGCACTAACTTAACAATATTTGAATAAGCTGCTGTCGGATTTTTCTTCGTTTTTCAATAAATGACATCTTTATAAGTTCCAGAATGTCAATAGACATTGACACCTTATCTGGAAGTATCATCATGAAAATTATAAATGACACCAGCTTGGTCTCTCTCCATATACTCCGGTTCCCTTCGGATGTTCCAAGAGGGGGAAAAATCAATATCCCCAAGATATTTTTCAGTGAGAAGCGACAGCAGGATTTTTCCATTAATCCAGACCTCCCCAGCTTCTTCTGTCTTCGTTGGGATATTGCCTAATTGAAGCAACGATTTCATTCTTTTAAACACAAGCTCAATCTGCCAGCGCAGACGGTAACAGGCAAGAATCTTCTCCGCAGAAATCTCTGCCGGCAGAGAAGTAATTACAAACATATACCTGTGAGTAAATTTTGTGTCTTCACTATATTTTTTCTGCTTTTTACTTTCCAGACGCTCTAACCGCTTTGCTTCTTCCTCAATTTCTTCCTGTGTTTTCTTTATTGCGCAGATCCTCAATGGAATCCGCTTTTTACCGCTCCCATTTATATATACCACGCATTCAGCAGCTCTTTCACCAACGCTCTCAAGCCAGTTGGAGAGTGTTATCTTCTGCCCGCTGTCATCATACAGGTTAAATGCCTTATTTTTGAGTCGTATAATAAAATCAGCCTCTGCGTTCAGACAATGCTCTATGCTTTTTATTGTGCCATATGCGCGGTCCGCTATGACCAGGCAGCCTTTGTTAAATGAAAAATTTTTCAGGCTTTCCCCTGTGGACTGTTCTGTTATTCTAAACTGGCTGCAGGTCAGAGAAAACAAATCTACAGCATAGTGCAGATGCCACAGCCTTTTTACAGCCCCTTTTTCCACAATATCAGATGCGTCCACTGCAAGCACCTGATAAGCTTTAAGCCAGTCAGGCTTTTTATAATGCATAATTGGATTTGGGAGAATGTTTTCCGCCAGCCATTTTATCCAGTCCCTGCACTGGACAAATTTTTTCATAAAAGCAACATCACTGATCTTTCCAATACCACTTAACAAAGCAAACTGGCTGACATCAACCAGAGATTTATTGCCGGAAAGATAAAATAAGATCAGCCGCAGTAAATCCAGCGGATTTTTTATCGTTCGTTTTCTTGTAATCGCTTTCTTATCAAAACAAGCCTGTTCATAGCCTGACGGCAGTAATTTTATTAAATCATTTGTATCCATAGAATTCACCTCTGTTTGATTATAACAGAAATTTTATGGATTTGCATTAAAGTTAGTGCATATGGTGGATTTCCCCGTCCCCGTTGGGGCGTCTGACGGGCGCGTTTTTCAAAATCCGCTGTACGGTTTCAAAATCGCTGCGGCTGATAATCGGCTCATGCACATTTTCTGTGATGTGCCACTGGCTCCGGTCTACATAGTGGTTATGTTTATCCCGGAAATGCTTTGTAGTCTTGAAGTTGACTACATCTCCGCAATACTCCTGCCGTGTGAGGATATGGGTCAAGGTGACTTTGTTCCACTTGCAGCGGTTATCCTCGTTGAGCGTCTTATTTTTACAGGTTCCCAGCCCTCGGTCTTTCATGTAGAAAGTGGGGGTTGGGATTTGCTCCTGTGTCAGATATACGGCGATTTGATTGCGGTTCTTCCCACCGATAAACAGACGGAAAATCAAGCGGACAACCTCGGCGGCTTCCTCGTCGATTATCCAAAAATCCTTGTTGTCCGGGTCTTTGACATAACCGTAAGGGGCTTCGGTGACAATCGGCTTTCCGCTCATGCCTTTGGTCTTAATGCCCGTTTTCACTTTCTTGCTGATGTCCTTTGCGTACCACTCCGACATGATGTTGATAAAGGGCGCAAACTCCAATGTGTCGGGCTTCTCGCTGTCAATGCCGTTGTTGACCGCGATAAAACGCACATTGTTCCGTCTGACTATCTCCATCGCGTTGCCGACTTGGAGATAGTCGCGCCCCCAGCGGGTAAGGTCTTTCATAATGCAGACACCGATTTTCCCGTTTTCCACATCGTCCATCATGCGGGAGTAGGCGGAACGGTCAAAAAATCTGCCGCTTTCGTCATCGTCGATGTAGTGCCGGATATTGGTTAGGTGCTGCCCTCTGGCATAGTTCTCCAAAAATATTTTTTGGTTCTGTATGCTGTTGCTCTCGCCGCCGTCCCTGTCCTCGTCGCCCACGGAAAGGCGGGAGTAAAGGGC
>CAJTMC010000193.1 GCA_910577115.1 uncultured Lachnospiraceae bacterium | reverse complement strand
TGTCATAATTGGAGTATTGTACTTTGTGAAACGAAATCCAAACTTTTTCCGGCAAGAATCCCCAATTATCAAGCTGTTTTCAGAAAAGTTTGGATTTTATATAAGTTTGGATTTGTGGAAATGTGCATAACTGGCTATGGAATCATGGATAACTCTATTCACAGCACATGGAAAAGCTAAAGTGCAGCTTTCCCACGTCCTGCAAACAGAGTTACCCACAATTCCATAAGACAGCCAGTTATACACATTTCCACAATGCCGACTACTACGGAATCCCCTCATTTATACATTTTTCAGCCACTTATTTGTTACAAATAGCGAATGAGTGTATACTATCCATACAGAACCAAAAATAAGAGGAAGTCCCAAAAAACATTTGCTAAAATAATATAAGTCAAAACGAAAGGAAATAAATATGGAATGGAATGAAAAACTGCAAATAATTATTGATTATGTTGAAAATCATTTACAACGCAAAGAAGAATTGATTGACAGTGAAGAAATTTCGAAAATTGCAGAATGTTCTTTTGGATTTTTCCAAAAAGTATTTTCATACATGAATGGTATGAGCTTTGCTGAATATATTCGTTTGCGAAAATTAACTTTAGCCGGATATGATTTGAAAAGCACTGATTCAAAAGTGATTGATATAAGTTACAAGTATGGTTATGATTCTCCTACATCATTTACAAAAGCGTTTCAACTTTTTCATGGAGTATCACCAAGAGAAGCAAGAAATCGGAATGTCACATTAAAAGTTGTACCGAAAATGCAGATATTAGAACGCCATGAATATTCGTGGAAACTTGAACAAAAAGACGGTTTTCGATTAGTAGGAAAGAGTGTCACTGTGTCTTGTGAAAATAATCTTCATTTCAAGAAAATACCGGAATTTTGGAATGAATGTCAACGCAATGGGATTTTCGCAAAACTAATTTCAATAGATACTGCTACCCCAAAAGGAATATTTGGTCTATTTGGTGCTTATGATGAACAATTAAATGAGATTGAATATTCTATAATGGCTGTATCCGATCAAAAACCGCCACAAGGTTTTACTGAAATCAATATTCCAAATGCTACATGGGCAATTTTTGATTGTAGAGGTTCAGTTCCGCAGGCAATACAGAAAGGTTGGCAATATCTTAATGAAGAATGGCTCGTCAAATATCCATTTCAACACGCACAATGCCCGGAAGTAGAATGGTATAGCAATGGGAATGTATATGACAGCAACTATTTAAGTCAAATATGGATACCAATTATAGAGGAGGAATAAAATGGTACATTTGGTTTACTGTGATAACGCAGGTAAAAAGGGTGAAAAAGTATTAGATAAGATTTTAGCAGGAACAAAGACAATGGTTGTGCGTGGAGCAGCAGGAAGAAAAATTCCTCACAGTAGGGTTTTCGAGGGAGAAAAACTTTACTTTATGGAAAAAGGAAGTGGTTTAATAACGGCGACTGCCATTGTAAAAGCAGTTCAAAATTATGTGAAATTGTCTGATGAAGAAATTACAAATACTCTTGCAAACAATCAGAGTAAGTTAAACTTATCTGATAAGCAAAAAGTACGGTGGCATAAGAAATGTTTATGCTTAGTGGAGTTTGAAAATGTCGAGGAAATAACACCACTTGCATTTGAACATCAAGGGAATATGGACGATTGGCTGATAATCGAAAAAATTGAAGATGTTGTTGTGGGAACAAGTATTCCGTACAATTATGAAAATTCTAAATTTTAGTAGAGAATTTATTGTTAAGAGATGACAGTCTAAAATGTTGTCATCTCTCTTAATTACTAAAAGTAACTATTAACTATGCCGTTTCACTTGTGGGAGAAAGGGTGAATCATTTATGCCTTGGACAGAAGCATATAGGGAACACATCATATATATGTTTAACTTCTTTTGTAAGACCGTCATATGCGTTGCAGTTATCAACGCATGGCGTGACAGGAGCAGACGGCGGCAAAAAAATATCCATTGAATACCTCACAGAAGAAAAATTTTCCATTTAGGCATAACAGACGAATATTTTGAAGCACCCTATGAAGAATACCCTATAACGATATGCGGTCAGACGGTTATCTTCACCAATGGGTAACTTGTCGCCGCCCTATTCCAACTCCGGCTAGACGGGCAGACTGCATAACGGGAGGTGAGATTTTAGGAAAAATACTTATACTTACATTTGACGATACAGAGGAAAAAGCAGTTGAGAAAGCCATAGCCGCCCTTGCCGATATGATACCGCTGGAAGCCATACAGCC
>CAJTMC010000192.1 GCA_910577115.1 uncultured Lachnospiraceae bacterium | reverse complement strand
CAAAAATAAGAAAGCACCCTGCGGGTATATCTTCATAAAAAGCAGCGCAAAAAGGACGAAAGGAGCGATAATCATGCACTTTACAGGCAGAACTTGGCGGCCGCCGTATGAAGCTCACTCGGTCATCATACAGGCTACCTCTGGTTGCTCCTATAATAAATGCAAGTTTTGTAGTCTGTATAAAAATGAGTGTTTCCGAATGTCGCCTATGGAAGAATTTGAGGAAGATTTGGCAGAGATAAAGAGCTACCAGCCATATGCAAGGAGAATATTCTGGACGGGGGCAAATCCTTTTGCCATGAGTTACGAGAATCTGAAACTTAGGGCTTTGACCGTAAGGGATTATCTGATTAAATGCCAGACAATGGCTATGTTTACGAGCATCCGTGATATTAAAAATAAAGAGGTGTGGCAGCTTAGGAAATTAAGAGCGATGGGTATTAACGGACTGAGCATCGGCGTGGAAAGTGGCGATGACAAAACGCTTGCCCTTGCAAATAAAGGATATACGGCTGCTGAAATTCTGGAACAATGCAGAAAATTAGATGAATCGGGTATTGAATATTACTTTGTTTACATGACAGGTCTTGCGGGAAAAGATGGCGGATACCGTAATGCAAGGAATAGTGCTGAACTGTTCAGCCAGCTCAATCCGTATTTTGTTTCCGTGGACTCTCTTACACTTTTCCCAGACACAGAACTGTACCAGATGGCACAGCAAGGTTTGTTTGTCCCTGCGGAAGAAAAAGAGCGTATCCGTGAACTGCAAATGCTAATCAACAACTTAAATATACGCACACATTTATTTGCAAACACGGTTTCAAATTTCATTCCCGTAACAGCATATCTTCCGTATGACCGTGAAAAGGTCACAAATGAATTGCAATATGTATTAGATAATACGGATGAAATGGAGATGAGGAAGTATAGAAATAATCTAAAATCTTTAGGATAAGCCATGATGCTATCTTAATGCTTGTTCATAATATTTATTGCTAAATAGGATTTTGTTACTAATTGACTTCTAATTAAACTATTAAAATCTTCAATATTATGGAGAAATAAAAACAGAAAATTTCAACAGAAAATTTCATAAAAATAGGGTTTGACAAACTGCTGGTTTTCATGCTAAAATAACTTGCACTAATTTAAAGGAGAACAGTTTCATGAGCTTTTACATCACAAACGAACTTCCACCTAAAAAGAAAATCAGCTCTGTACAATCAAATCCGATGAAACATTGTACAGAGTATAGCGTAATATAACACGTTAGGATTTCATCGGGAAATACAGCAGTACATGAGAGGGATTTTATATCTTTTTCATATATTGTTTCTTTTCCCGTACAAATTTGTGTGCAGCAGGCTATGGACAGTGTTTTGTCCGTAGCCTTTTGTTGTATATGGGCTGTTTCCTAAAAGCGGTTTGTGATGGAACGGATATAGCAGAAGGCATGATACCAAGAGTATCTGACTTCTGCTATTTTTTTGCCCATTTTGGAAAATCAGACAGGAAAAAGAGAGGACAATGATTATGAGTTTATTAGAAGTTACGGGATTAACACATTCTTTTGGAGAAAATTATCTGTTTAAAAACGCAGATTTTACATTGAACAAAGGGGAGCATATCGGAATTGTCGGTCAGAACGGGGCGGGAAAAAGCACATTCATAAAGATTTGCACAGAGCAGCTTATCCCCGACTCTGGCAGGATAGTATGGCAGCCGAACACAAAAATAGGGTATCTCGACCAATACGCCCAAATTGAAAAAAGCGTGGCAATGAGGGAGTTCCTGCAATCCGCATTTTCTGGGCTGTATGAGATAGAAAACAGGATGAATGATCTGTACTGCCAGTCTGCGGACGGGGATATGGCAAGGCTAGGCATGGCGGCAAGGTATCAGGAAGAATTGGAGCGTAAGGAGTTTTATTTGATTGACACAAAGATAGAACAGGTGGCAACAGGTCTGGGCTTGACGGCAGTCGGGTTAGATAGACCGATTGAGCAGATGAGCGGCGGGCAGAGGGCAAAGGTCATACTGGCAAAATTACTGCTTGAGAAGCCAGATATTTTGCTTTTGGACGAGCCGACAAACTTCTTGGACAAGGAACATGTTACATGGCTTGCCGAATATCTTTCCAGCCTGCCAAACGCTTTTCTGGTAGTATCGCATGACTATGACTTTTTAGATAAAATATCCACAAGGATATGCGATATTGACAACGAGAAAATCACGAAATATTTTGGCACTTATTCAGAGTTCACGAGAAAAAAGACACT
>CAJTMC010000191.1 GCA_910577115.1 uncultured Lachnospiraceae bacterium | reverse complement strand
ATTCATCTTTCCTTTTTCGATGTTGGCAATTTGTTTTACAGATACATGGCTCAGATCAGAAAGTTCCTGCTGTGTCAGGTCTTTTTTCTTTCGGGCTTCCCGCATTTTTTGCCCTAAAGGGGTTAAATCATCAATCGGCATAATCATTCACCTCAAGTATATTCTATCGTGCCGATTTACGCAAAGGAATAACCTTATTATACCGACTAACAGATATGATTATACTGTTTTTTTAGTGAGACATAAACGCTATCCTTGTATCACTAACCAAATCAAATTATAATAGAGGTGGATATTTTTTTGAAAAAATCTGTCCGCTGTAACATTTTGCGGACATTTGCCTGTTATACTATCCGCAAAAAGCAATGGCGCACCCTACATCAAGACCATTTACGGCATGGACTATCAATGGATAGGAGGCGAGTCAAAATGAAGTTTAAGAACCTCTCGGTAAAGTGGCTGTTTGGCTGGGTGACAATATCTTTTGGAAAACGGCGATTACCTGTATATCCAGACATCGGAAACCAGCTATGATTACACGCTGTACGACCCCGACTACAAGGAACTGGACGGAGGCCAGCTTGACAATCCCGACCTGTCCCTTGCGGAAGCCGGAAAAGAAATCCTTGCCGCCTATGAACTGTCGGCTGGGAAAATGGAACCCCTGGCCGGCGACAGGCTGGATGATTTTCTGGAAGCAACCGAACAGGCCAATGCCATTTCCCAGCCGCAGGCGTGGAACGGGATCAACGGCCTTTTGAATTTAGAACCCCGTTTTGAGGGGAACAGGATAACTTTATCCACCGCCTGCCGACCATGCGGAAAAACCCTTGATTTCCGTGGACTTTTACCACCCTAAATGCGTAGACGGATACAAATTATTTATGTGATATGGCTGTCTACCATATTGACAACTGTTTTCGCGTGTGTTATACTGTATTTGTTATAGCAATACAGTATAACACAGAAATGGCGGTGAGAATTTGGAAATAGTTGTAAGCAATAAAGCAAGCCGACCACTGTATGAGCAAATTTCTTCACAGATCAAAGCGGCTATTATGAGTGGAGAACTGAAAGCTGGTGAAGCAATTCCATCTGTGCGTTCATTGGCAAAATCGTTGCACATCAGTATTCTTACAGTACAAAAGGCTTATGCAACTTTGCAGGAAGATGGTTTTATTGAAACAACTGCTGGAAAAGGCTGCTATGTGTCGGCACAAAACCAGGACTTCTATCTTGAAGAACAACAAAAGAAGATAGAGGAAAAATTTGCAGAGGCAATCGAAATCGCACGCACAAGCGGAATATCTCTCAATAAGTTGACCGATTTACTAACCCTTATGTATCAGGAGGATGATGGAGAATGAATGATGCTTTAATTATTTCAGGTCTAACCAAGACATATAAAGATTTTATGTTGAATGGAGTTTCATTTTCTGTTCCATGTGGTTCTATTGTAGGACTGATTGGTGAAAATGGAGCCGGAAAAAGTACAACTATCAATGCAGTGTTGGGACTTATTCAGAAAGAGGCTGGTAGCATTTGTGTTTTAGGTAAAGAGCAACCAGATAACGAAATCAAGGAACAGATTGGTGTCGTATTTGACGGCAACAACTATCCTGAAATCTTTTCTACCCGAAAACTGAACCGGGTTATGAAAGACATTTATCATTCATGGGAAGAACACACATTCCTGAACCTTTTGAAAAAATTTTCTTTACCTGCTGATAAACCGATTAAGCAATTTTCAAAAGGAATGAAAATGAAATTGGCAATCGCAGTTGCCTTGTCCCATAATTCTAAACTACTGATTTTGGATGAAGCCACCAGTGGACTTGATCCCATCATACGAGATGATATATTAGACATCTTATTGGACTTTGCACAGGACGAAACTCATTCTATTTTGATTTCTTCGCACATCACTACTGACCTTGAAAAAATTGCTGACTACATTGTTTTTATTCACGAGGGGCAAGTAGTATTCTCAAAGCTGAAGGATGAGCTGATAGAGCAGTATGGTATCATTAAGTGTGGAGCCGCACAGTTCGAGGCATTGGATAAATCGGACATCATCGTATACCGCAAGATGGATTATGAATGGCAGGTGTTGGTTGCTGATCGGGCTGCCATGAAGAAAAAATATCCAAAAACACTGATTGATTCTGTTTCGATTGACGAAATTATGCTTCTCTATGTAAAAGGAGAAAGGGGGAAATAAAATGAAAGGCTTATTACTTAAAGATTATTATTTAATCAAGTCTGTGCTATATATCATACT
>CAJTMC010000190.1 GCA_910577115.1 uncultured Lachnospiraceae bacterium | reverse complement strand
CGAATCAAAAAGCGGCGTAATTAACTTTAGTGGAAGTATGGATTACTCATACACTTTATTTTCTTACGATGAGAATGGAAAAGGAAAAGACATTACATTTGGAACATCAAAGGAATTGAAAGAGGGAGCTTTTATTCGTTTAACGGTAATGCCGATCCGAGGTGTTCTTGAATGGAAAGAGGTGCAATATGATGAACTTCCTGCCGCTGTGCAAAGCAATTATACAGCACCAGCGAATGAGTAAGGGCGGTTATGGATTTGGAGCTAAAAATAACAGAAAGGTTGATGATATGTGTTATAGAAAAAAATGTTTCCGTTTTCTTTCGGTAAGTGCCCTGGTGTTTAGCTTGACGCTTGTGGGATGTTCAAAAGATGAAATTTTGGATCAGTATAATAATGTTGTCCAATCAGCCGGAAATACGGCACTCACAAGCGATTTTTCACTGAAGGGGGATCGGGCATATGGGGATGATTGTTATACAGGGACTTATACGGCAGATTATAAGGACTTTTCTAAAACAGAATATCTTTTTGGTGGAACTTCTATCGAGCGTGAAAACGGCAAAGATATTTCTGTTTCCTGCGACTTGGAAATTACCGAGGGAACAGCGCAAGTGTTTTGGGTTTCTGGCAGTGATGACCCGATGATCCTGCTTGAAGCAACTGGCAGCTATTCCGAAACAATAACACTGCCAGAAGGCGGGAACTATATTGGCGTTATTGGAAACAATTTTACAGGGCATTTAGAAATGAATATAGAATAATAATCTGCCGCACGACGGCAAAAGAAAAAAAGCCGTCGTCAAGCAGAGGTCTTTTCACGCGCCTATTCTTACACGGTGGCTTTTGAGAAATCAAAGCCGCCGTTTCTTTGTTAGGGCATGGCCCTGTTCTCCAAAGTTCCGTTTTTCGCTGATCCGAAAAACGGAACTTTGGAGAACAAATAAACCACCTGCTCTGCGGGTGGTTGGAATAGCTTTAGCGTTGTGTAAAAAACCTCCCTTGATATAATAAAAACAGGTTCGCCAACCGTTTTGTTAATCAAAGGAGGTAGTCCAAATGGACAATAATAGTTTATCACATACAACGTGGAATTGTAAGTACCATATAGTTTTTGCACCAAAATATAGAAGAAAGATTATATATAGCGAGCTGAAACAGGACATAGCAAATATATTGAGTATGTTGTGCAAGCGCAAAGAAGTAAACATTGTCGAGGCAGAAATTTGTCCAGATCATGTCCATATGTTGGTGGAAATACCACCCAAAATGAGTGTGTCAGATTTTGTGGGATACTTAAAGGGAAAAAGTATCCTGATGATATTTGAGAGACATGCAAATCTCAAATACAAATATGGCAATAGACACTTCTGGTGCAGAGGGTACTATGTGGATACGGTAGGAAAAAATGCAAAAAAGATAGAAGAGTATATTCGGAATCAATTAAAAGAAGATTTGGAATATGACCAAATGTCATTGAAAGAGTATATAGACCCGTTTACGGGTGAGGTGGTAAACAAAAGCAAGAAAAAATAAGCCCAAGGGGCTAAGCAGGTAATTGAAGTTGCGGCTGGCGAACCTTTCGGCGAGTCTTTAGACTCCAACGCCGGGAACGAGCCCTTATAGGGCGAAACTCAAACCACCGGCTAAGCCGGTGGTACTGATTATACTAAAGAAGCGGGAATCTTTGCCTAAAGATATGGCGGCTAAAGGAGTTAGCCGCCATGAAATGCAAACTGTATCAACAGAATTCATCGGTCATTGATTTGTTAGTAAAATTTTGTCTTATGAAACGGTATTTTTTGCCTATGAGTATGAACTATCATATCATTTAGTATGTCTTAATAACTCATATTGCCCAAATTGCTATGCAGCTTTTTGTTGTATGGGCGTTTGCTGTAATAGCCCCCTACTGGGAAGAAAGGGGGTGAGAGAAAATGAGATATTCTGAAGGGTTCATGGAACATATCGAGTATGGGTTCAATGCGTTCGATTGTCCTGCGCCATGAAGCATGTAATGGCGAATTAAATGTAAAAAAGCGGAAAGGAAAAGCACAGTCCAGACGGAAAAGGCAAAGTCAAGAAATATTTGTGAAATAACAAGAATAATGTTACAATAAAAGCCAAGCTTTAAGGCTTATAAAAAAATTCCCAACAGTGGAGAAAGGCAGGAAACAAATATGCACATCAGCTACAAACCGCTCTGGCATACACTGGTGGAGCGTGACATGAGGAAAGAGGATTTAAGGCTTGCCGCCGGTCTGACTACAAACATGATTGCCAACATGG
>CAJTMC010000189.1 GCA_910577115.1 uncultured Lachnospiraceae bacterium | reverse complement strand
ATACTATTGTATTTCCTAATGCAGTAGCAGTAGATAGAACAATTCCAAGTATTGTATTTAACACAATCGGCACAAACATTCCCGTTTTGCGTGCTAAGTACAGGCACAAGGGGATTTGCCAGACAGACGCAAGGATAATCCCGATACTTCCTACAACGCTGTGTAAAAGAGAATATACTGCCGTTGCCGGAGCAATGATATTACTGATAGAAATAAGCAATGCTAAAAATATCGCTGAAACAAGCAGTTTTTCGACTAAGATAATGCCCTTGGCAAATTCAAATCTTGAAAGGTTCACAGGCATAGAAAATACCGAATAGTATTTCCCGGCGCTTTCTTCTTTTCTGTGTGACAAAGAACACAAAATTGCGATTGCTCCCGGAAGCAGGAACGCATACCACCAGTACAGTGTCATGTATTGATACCCCATAAATCCACCCATAAGCCACGCAAAAATAGCTGTGATTAGTGGAACAATGAAAATCAGTTTGTTCGATATTGTCCTCTTGAATTTCAAATGTTCTGATTTCAGATAGTTCATGCCTTAACCCTCCCTGTGATTGCTTTTTGCAACGTCCATAAAAAGCTGTTCCAAATTTTCGCTTGCGTTCAATTTTCCCTCATATCCAAGAACGCCACCCGCGATAATGCCGATATGGTCGGCTATCTGCTGCACTTCTGAAAGAATGTGGCTGGACAGGATAACCGTAATACCTTTCGCCGGAAAAGAACGGATAAGCTCTCTAAGTTCTTCAATCCCAATCGGGTCAAGCCCGTTGGTTGGTTCATCAAGTATGAGCAGTTTCGGGTTGTTTAGTAATGCAACCGCAATTCCAAGACGCTGTTTCATACCAAGAGAAAACTGTCCGGCTCGTTTCCTGCCTGTTTCCGTCAGCCGGACGATTTGCAGCGCTTCGTCAATCCGCTTATCTGTCAGTCCTAAAATAGTAGTCCTTACTTTTAGATTTTCATAGGCGGTTAAATTTTCATAAAGCGGCGGCATTTCAATCAACGCTCCGATATGGTTTAAGTCGCTGCGTTTCCATGCGTGACCGTCAAATTCGATATTCCCAGAGGTCGGTTTCAAAATGCCCGTAATCATTTTGAGCGTCGTAGATTTCCCGGCACCGTTCGGTCCCAATAATCCATAGACGGAGTTTCTTTCAATGTTCAGCGATATGTTGTTTACCGCCGTCTGTCCGTTGAAAGATTTGCAGAGGTTTGTTGTTTTCAAAATCATTTCCATAGTCTGTACTGTCCTTTCTTTTGATTATGGAAAAAGAATAGCTGATGTTTTTGAAGATTTCATAAAGATAAGGAATCTTTTTAAAATCCTGATTAACGTCTGCCATATCAGTATAAGGTAAATGGGAGAAGCTAATTTTGCTTTATCGGGTTATCTTTTTCGGGCATCGGCAAGTTTAACAGCTCCTTTTGGTATGAGCCATGCCCGATTGATATTCAATATGCCCTCAATCCGATTTTCCTTACAGAGCCTTTGTGCCCGCCTTACCGATATTCCCCAAAGCTCCGCTGCGTCCTGTGCCGTCATATACTCAAACATTTCTGTTCTCCTCAAATTGCACGGTATCTACCATAGCCGTTTGAACAAACATATCAATTCATAAAACGCAAATTTTTATCCCCCAAAAAAGAAAAACGACAGAGCTTTACACCCTGTCGCTACTCCGTTATGTGTATAAGATTTCTTCCTCCACAATCTCCCTTGCACAAGCCCTTATGTTACCCAGCCGCCCTGTCCATTCTAAGGCGTTTTCTTCTTTTAGGCGTTCCGTTATGCCCTGTGCCTGTTTCATTCCCTCTATGAGCCGTTCAAAGCGTTCCTGCGCCTGCCTGTCAATATCGGCAAGGTAAGTATTCAGTCTGCCGCTTGTAAGAAGATTGGTGTATGTAACTTTGCGGTACTGCTTCAGATAGTCCAGATGCCGCTGTCCCCATGTGCCTATCGGCTGTTCTTCTTCGGTGGGTACAGTCAAGCATGGTATTAAGTAATCACCTTCTTTCCGATATGTACCGCCTAACTGTTCGAATAATGATTTTGCCATTTTGTAATTCCTCCAAATAAGATATTCACTCCACGTTGTTATGTCTGCTGTCTTAAACAAAATTTTGAGTTTTCTCCTTATCTGGTTTCATTCATGATTAAGAAATCAAAAAAATGTGCTTGCATTTTATAATTCACTGGTATATAATCCCATCTTTGACAGCATAAAAGCGGAAAATCCAGCAGACATGGGCTTTTTCCGCTTTTTTCAATACTTCAAAATGT
>CAJTMC010000188.1 GCA_910577115.1 uncultured Lachnospiraceae bacterium | reverse complement strand
TGCCCGCCGATGAAAGGAGCAGAAACTATGTTAAGGCAGTCTGACAAAATTACCGCCCTCTATTGCCGCTTATCACGCGACGACGAATTACAGGGCGACAGCAACAGCATTGTTAATCAGGAGAACATTTGTCAAGGGGGATTTTACCTAAAAGATGAAATCCCCCAATAAACTGGAATTCTGATAAGACATAATTTATGTCATTTATGGTTGCACTTCAAAACGTTTTCTTTTCATTTTAATTCCAATACATATTTGTATGCACTTTCATCGGGGTTTTGAAAATATTTCTCTTCGATCCGATCCAGGTGATAGCCACATTTTTCAAAGACTGTTTGCATTGCTTTATTGGAGCTTCTTGTCTCTCCGCAAAAACGCTTCATTCCTATCACTGACATCTCATCTCGAACATGCTTCATCAATTTACAGGCCAGGCCATGTCCTCTATATTTCGGATGGACGGAGATATTCATGATCTTAATATAGTCTTTTTCGCCCTTCCAATTATAGATAAAGGCATTAGCTACTAAGTTTTCCTCATCCAAAAATGCATAATATAAAGCTCTTTCATCCTCCATCAAGTCTTTCCAGTCCGCTGCTTTCCAGAAATCCGTCGGAAAATTAAGCTTATCAAAAGCCATAACTGTTTCCAAGTACTCAGAATCAAGTTGCTTTAATCTGATCATCTTGCACCCTCCATTCAAATTCCCGTTTGTCGATTTGTTACGAGCCAAGTATACCACCAATAGGAATGACATTCAACCCTCATTTATAGGTGCTGATAGTAGTGGCAAGCAGTGCCTTTGTTCCCACAAAGGCTCGAAACTGCGGTTCCCGGCGTTGCCGGAAACCGCAGTTTCTGCTTGTTGGGGCCGTACCCCAAACCCTGTGAACAGCCCCGTTGCCGGGGCTGGCTGCGCGTTCGTTTCACGAACGCTGTTGCTCCTGCTCCGCAGGAACAGGTGGGGCTTGCACCCTCCTACAAAGCGGAAGATAGCAGTCCCGCACTTCGCCGCCATCATCGAATAGCGGCAAGACTGGCAAGGGTCTGTCTGGACAATTCCCATATCTCGTCCAGGCGTTTCTGCAAATCCTCAATGTCCACAGCATAGATGCTCCCGGTTTCGTTCGCCCGCTTTGCGTACTGGTTCAGATTATTCGTGCATCGTTGGAGAATGGAAACAAGCTGGCGCACATCCTGCAAATCCAGCCGGATACAAATTCCGTCCAGCGCCATCTTGCGGACATAGGCGCTCATGGTCAGAATACCGGCATCCTCCATCTTGAGTTTTATCCGCTCCTTGTCCTCCGGCGAAATACGGATTTTCAATTCTTCGTTCAACCTGCTCATAATTTTTTGCTTCCTCCCATCGCAAATACAATCAGCCGTTTTTGATTTTTGGCATCATGCCGCAAGTCAGATTTTCAAAAAAATGGCCGGACACAGGAGGCAAAATCCCATGTCCGGCACATATTCCGTGTTTCCGTTACAGATAGTGGTGGTATCATATTCTGTCCGCACCACTAATCCCGTGGTTTTCGTTACGGTTAGTGGTGGTGTTCAATTTGAACACCACCAACAGCCGTAACATTCTAAGCCTTTTTCGTTACGGATAATCGAATGATACTTCTTTACACTTGATTATCTGTAACGGTTGTTCTCTATTCCGTTACGATTGAGGTAAGTGGCCTTTTTGACCACATACCTTACCCGTAACGCTCTGGCGGTAAGCCCGCTGGCGGCAGGCATTGGAGCAGTAGACCGCATCCGACCGCTTGGGCGTGAAGGTCTTTCCGCAGCCCTTGCATACCCGGTTTTGCCGTCTTTCCAGCCGCCGCTGCTTCAAGTCCTTCTGATAGCCGCGATTTCCGCACAGGTGGTAATAGCAGTATTTCTTGGTTTCAATCAATGTGTAGAAATCCCGTCCACAGCCCTTACAGATGATTTTCCGTACAATGGAATTTGGTCTTATACCAGCGATTTTTTTCTTCATACCACTGTTTCAGCGTTTCCTGATTTTCGTATTCCCAATCGCAGTTCCACATGGAATTATCCCTTTCTTCCATAGGACAGGGCGGGCCAAAAATATCTGACCCGCCCCATCATCGTGTTTATACGATTTCTGCTTCCTGTTCCTCTGCCCACTTCTGCCGATACCGCATTTTACTGTGCGCTTTTCCGGCATTGTGCGCTGTGCCGATTGCGGCGAAAAGCTGTATTACTGCACAAGCAAGAACTTTGAAGCAAGACAAGACCATTTTGTTTGCTCTACTTCAAGGCTCAAGGGGAAAGA
>CAJTMC010000187.1 GCA_910577115.1 uncultured Lachnospiraceae bacterium | reverse complement strand
TACATTAAGTACATTCAGAAAGTAGAGGTGGTGAATAGTGGAAATTATTATCAGCAACAATGCCAATAAACCGATTTATGAACAAATCACATCACAAATCAAGGCAATGATAATGAGCGGAGAATTACAGGCAGGTGACGCAATCCCTTCCATGCGAGCTTTGGCAAAATCAATCCATGTAAGCGTCATTACAGTCCAAAAAGCCTATGAGGATTTACAAAGGGACGGATTTATCGAAACTACAGTTGGCAGAGGAAGTTTTGTGTCGGCGCAGAACAAAGAATTTTATCAAGAGGAACAACAGCGTATAGCCGAAGAACATTTACAAGCAGCCGCCGAAATAGGGAGAATGAGTAATATTTCTCTTGAAAAATTGACGGAATTATTAACTTTATTTTATCAGGAGGACGAATAACATGGAAAACATTTTAGAATTGCAACAAATATGTAAGTCTTTTTCAAAGTCAAACTTTATATTGGATAAACTCTCTTTTTCATTACCGTATGGGGCTATTCTGGGCTTTGTTGGTGAAAACGGCGCAGGTAAAACTACCACGATTGGCTGTATTTTAAACACTGTCAGAAAAGACAGCGGTATGGTAAAACTATTTGGAAAAGAAATGCGGGATATTGACACAGACATTCGGGAAAAAATTGGTGTGGTTTATGACGGAGATAATTTTCCGGGTTTTTGGACGGCGAAACAATTATCTCAAGTCATGGAGGGAATTTATACACAATGGGATAATGCCTTATTTCAAAAATATTTAGAGGATTTTCATTTACCTGTTAAACAGAAAATCAAAAATTATTCCAGAGGAATGACAATGAAGCTGGCTATTGCAGTTGCCTTGTCGCATCACCCGCAATTATTGATTTTGGACGAAGCAACCAGTGGTTTAGACCCCATTATGCGTGATGAAATGCTGGACGTTTTTCTTGAATTTGTGCAGGAGGAAAGCCATTCTATTCTTTTATCTTCTCATATTACAAGCGATTTAGAAAAAGTTGCAGATTATATTACATTTATTCATAATGGGAAATTGATTATGACCGCATCAAAAAATGATTTGGTATATAATTACGCCGTTATGCGTTGCAAGGAAAGTCAGTTCCTTGCATTAGACCCTGGTGATATTATCGCTTACCGAAAACGGGATTTTCAGATTGATGTATTAGTTAATAACGGAAAAGAAGCACAACGAAAATATAAAGGTTCTGTTGTAGACCATGTTTCAGTTGATGAAATCATGTTGTTATTGGTAAAGGGGGAACGAGTATGAAAGGATTGCTTAAAAATAATTTTTTAACCGTTTATTCTAATGCGAAAGTTTTTTCGATTTTTATGCTTATATTGGGGCTTTTTGTTGTTGCAGTTATCAGCCAGCCGCTTCTTATTGGTTACGTTCTGTTAAGCATGGTTGGCTTTTCCGTAAATGCAATTACAAGCATAAAAAAAGAGTTTATTTCAAAATGGGGAAAATACAAATTAACTTTGCCTGTAAAGAGAGCTGCTATTGTTAAAAGCTATTTTATCAGTCAACTAATATGGCTGCTTGTTGGAATACTATATGCAGGAATCGTTATAAGTTTATCATGGGCATTGCATGGTTGCCCTTATGATAATAGCATTGACGTAGTTTCAATATTTGCATTGGGAATCAGTGTAAGTATTTTTACAGGTGCATTTTTCTTTCCATTGCTTTATCTGGGCGGCGAAGAAAGAAGTGATGTATTTTTAGTAATCAGCTTGCTTTGTGGAATTGGCGTTGTGTTAGGAATTATTAGTGTGCTTAATCTTTATTTAGCCCCTGGCGTAACTACAATTCTATTAAGTGCGGCTATTTTGCTTTTAAGTTCTTTGTTAATGTTCGCTTTATCCTATCCGTTGACCGTGGGTATTTATCACAAAAAAGAATACTAACTAAATGTATTATGTGGGAGAAAGGGGGAATTTCTATGCCTTGCACAGAAGCATACAAGGAGCATATCGAATACACATTTAATGCCTTTTGCAGAGTAGTCATACGCTATGCCGCTATCAACGCATGGCGTAACAGGGATAAGCGGCGGCAAAGGGAAATATCTTTTGAATACCTCACAGAAGAAAAGTTTTATCCATTCTGTACGTCAGACACATATTTCATAGACCCCTACAAGCAATATCCGGTTATGATATGCGGTCAGAGGGTTATCCTCACAAACGGGGAGCTTGCTGAAGCCCTGTCCTCTCTGCCGGAGAAAAAGAGGGAAATCATTTACCTTTACTTTTTCGGGCGTTACACACAACAGGAAATTGGG
>CAJTMC010000186.1 GCA_910577115.1 uncultured Lachnospiraceae bacterium | reverse complement strand
TTATAAAACATATCCCGCCGCTTATAATGTGTCAGTTCGTGCAGGACGATATACTGAAAATCCTTTTCGGAAATATCCACGCTCGGCAATACGATACATGGGTGGAAAAATCCAATTAACAGCGGAGAAGAAATCAACGGATTGACACATAATTCAATCGGTTTTTTTATACCCACCCGCTCTGCAACAACGGAAAGACGGTCTAAAATTCCCATGTCAGAAACGGGGGATAATCCAGCATTGATATACCGTATAAAGCCTTGATAGATTGTTACTTTCCGTATCAGCATACCCAGCGCAACCATTAGCCAAATTAGCCAGATATGATTTATCAACAGTGATGTGATGTCTTTAAGTGGATGTGCAGTTACCAATTCTTCTACCGGGCTATTTGTGTTTTCGTTATCCGGCTCCGAACCAACAGCAGGGGGGAGAACATTTCCCGGAGCATTAACTGGCTCTTGTGCTTCCGATAAAGAAGTGTTCTGTGTTATTGCTTCATCGACGGCTTGATAGGTTTTCCCCATCAAATTTGTTTCTGGCCCAAAGGGAAGCAACAACCGCAGGATAACAATGAGCCAAATATAATACTGCCACTGTCGGCTGATTTTATGTTTCAAAAATCGTTCACCACAAACCAAAGCCAGAATGAGCAGGGCTCCGGAAAAAGACATAGACAAAAAGACTTTCAAAACCATGTTCATTTTTCTCGCCCTTTCTCCAGCAGCTTTTTCAGCTCTTCATATTCCTCGTCTGCCAGCAAATCACCTAAAATCAAATTAGAAACCAGTCCACTTGCGTTTCCCTCATAGATTTTATCCAAGAAATTTTTTGTTTGTGCCGTCTGATATTCCGTTTCTGAAACCAGTGTTGTATATTCGTTGCGCCGTCCAATTTTTTTAGCACTTAGAAAACCCTTGTTAATCAGCCGTGACAAAAGGACAATCAGTGTATTCTTTTGACACGGCTTTCCTTTGGCCGCCAGTCCATCCATGATATAGGGGAACAATGTCACCGCCTCTGGGTTCCCCCACACGATTTTCATAATTTCAAGTTCAGCATCTGATAGTTGTTGTACCATGTTTCTTTCCTCCTTAATGTATGACGCGATGTTGACATTAAAAATATAACATAGCGTTGTACTTTTGTCAAGCCCGCAAGCAAGAAGTCCCTTTTACCTTTGGTGTTGTTGAATTTAGGCACTGTCGATTTTGCTAATTTAAGATTGAAGCATAAAACTGTCTATGATATAATCAATCAGAATTTTTAGAATTGGACAAATTTGAAAGGAGAATAAAAATGCCGTATATTACAGTTGAAAGCGGTACATTATCAGATGAGCAAAAAGAGGAACTGATAAGACGGCTAACGGAAGTATCCTCTGAAATCATGAGAGTGCCGCAAGCGTTTTTTGTTACTACCATTAAGGAAGTTTCAGACAAGAATTTTGGTATCGGTGGGAAAACGATTGATAAAGTTAAAGAAGAATACATGAAAAAGCATTCATAAATTCAGTTTATCGGGCAGTTACCCATATTGGGTAGCTGCCGCTTGTCTATGTTGACGAATTATTTCAAAGAACAGCTCTCAGCAACATGAAAGGTAAAAGGGAGAGCAAGAAAGAAACATGAAATAAAAAACTACTTAAAAATAAAATTATATTTCGTTCTCATATTCCACCCCGAAATGTAAAATAATATAGGGGTGATGTGAGAATGTACCAATATGAAAAACGCCTGGACTGTCATGCCCTGGGCCAAGAAATCAAGCGCAGACGAAAAGCCAAAGGCTGGACGCAGGAGCACCTGACCCAGCTTGTAGATCTCACCCCTCGCTCCATCATGTATATTGAGAACTGGGGCCAGCACACCAGTCTCAACGCCTTTTACAAGCTCGTTACCCTTTTTGATATTTCCGTGGATGAATTTTTCTACCCGGACAAGCTGGGCGGCGAGAGTGAGCGCCGGAAACATATTGACCGGATGCTGAACGGAATGGACGAAAAGGAGCTTATCATCATAGAGGGAGCCGCAGAGGGTATCAGAAAAGCCAGAGAGACGAAGGGAGCGTAAGGAAAAGCGCGGCCTCCGTTTTTCGCGCCATGTATAGGGGAGCGCACGAAACGGTTATACCGAAAGTCAGATTATCCCGAATACATCAAAGAAAGCCAGTAATAGCGGCATTTCTTAGAGAAATTTTCGGGATAACTTTTTGTGTCTGTCTAAGCTGTCAAATAGAATCCATATATGAAAAGCCGAAAAATTCGGGATAATTTTATGGTGTCCATAGAGGCATTTGCTGATAATGGTGTCAGCA
>CAJTMC010000185.1 GCA_910577115.1 uncultured Lachnospiraceae bacterium | reverse complement strand
GCTCCTCTTCAAGCCAGAAAAACATAAAATCGGCAACATTCACCTTTGCGTATACAACAAACGTACCATTATATAATTCTGCGATGGTCTTCTCTCTTGCCTTACTTGCTTCTTTCTCTGTTTTGAATCCGGACTTCTGCTGTGGTTTTTCGCTCCCATCCGGATATTTCAGGAATACTCTGTAGCCGAAGCCGGAGCGCACAGGTATTACCTGTGACACTCTCCAATCGACATAATTTTTTAAGCTCAAATCTAACATATTGCAGCACTCCCTTTTGGAACAAACATATTGTTCATAAACGTAATAATCTGCTCATTCTCGTCCATGACCTCACAATAATATTCAAAGGTTGTATTGACACTTGCATGTCCCAACAGGGCAGATATTTTAATCAAAGGAACTTTCTGCTCTACCAATATAGTGGCATACATATGTCTCAGACCATGAACCGTAATGTGGGGCAGGCCATTTCTGGAACACAGTTTTGACAAAGCGCTGTTCATAGCGGCAGTTGAATGCGGCAGACCGTTTTCCTGACACGAAATATAATCGTGGTCAAAATATTGTTCGCCATACTGCTGCTTATTGGATTCTGCCAGAATCCTTCTTCTTTCAATTTCCGCAGCCACAGCCTCTGGTATCCTCAATAGCCTGTAACTATTGTCAGTCTTTGGCGGTTTCTCTATGACTTCATACGTTTTAATTTTTCTTTCACCCTTTGGAATAACAGGATTGGATGTGATTTGCCGCTGAATATAGATTGTCCTGTTTTCAGCATCAAAATCTCCGAATTTCAAACCTGAAATTTCACCTTTTCTGAGTCCGCAGAACAACCCAAGCAGAATCTCCAGATACCATCCGCTATTGTAAGCAGCTTTCAGAAGTTTTTTCACATTTGCTTTGTTTAAAATAATAATTGTTGGCTTTTTTCTCGGATATAATTTCGTTGCAGAGATCGGATTCCTTTTGATATATTCCTGTATTACGGCCTCTTTCATTGCCATGTTCAAGAACTCTCTGGATTTGTTGCCAGCGGAATCGCATGCCTTTGATACAACAGCCAGCAGGGAATCAAAATATTCCTCATTTGCATATCGCAATTTTATATCCTGCTGCATATTCGGAAGGATCAGGTCGTACAGTACATAAGCACATACCATGCGGGTTGTATTCTCAATCCTCTGTGAAAATATATCCTCAAACCAATAAAGCAAATAATCTTTCAAATCAACATCTGCATTGGGTTTTGCCGACATCTGATAAGTTCTGGAAGCTTTCTTAAACTCTTCTTCATATTTGTAATAGCTTGCTTCCGCTTCTGCCTCACTCTGAAAGCCTCCGCGTTTGCTGTACTTTACAGAACCATCTGGCTGCAGCAGCTTAACTCTATGAAACCAGGATGTTTCTTCATAAAAGACAACTCCCTTTTTCTTTGCTGGCTGTTTCATTAAATCACCTCTCTTATAAATCACCATTCAGCCATTCATCAAATCCTTTCTTTGGCACTCTAAAAAGCTTACCAATTTTAAGAACTCTGAACGGCGGGTTTTTCTGCTTATACACATCTTCAAGGAAGGTATAGGCTTTACTCTTTCCTATTCCAAGCATGCGCTGAATATCGCCTGCCAGGTATACCTGCTGATCAACTGCCGCCTCATTATCTATATCTGCTGCCATTCTCTATATCCTCTCTTTCCCTGTTTTTAGTATCTTTCGCTATCATAAAACGATTTTTGCAGCCGAAGTGGCATCAGTCTGGCATTTGATATAAAGTATCTTCATATATCTTATACGAATTGAACATCCTGTTTTTCAACTGCAATTAGCATATCTTTTTCTACTTATAATTTAAGAGGTGTAATTTATGCACACTCAATCAGGTCATTTCCTGCGCCAATTCTTTTGCCGCGTATTTCAGGTATTGCTATGCAATCTTTAATCAGAGGGCGTGCTCACGCATGGTCATCGCACACTATCCGTCTATACCTGTATAACTCCTGAATGGTGCTGTAAGATTGTCAAGGTGCAAAGGGTCTTCCACATTTTAGATGTAACCCATATGCTATATAAATAAAGGACACTATCCCGTTTTTCTGCAAATATTCAAAAATAATTTTTTCATTTTTACACCATAAAATCCTGGCACGAAATTGGCACAATTCCGCACAAAATTGGCACGGTTCTGCTCTTTCCCCGTAAATAGGGATATGCTACACTAAATATGCTTAAAACTGCACCCAAAAGCAATCCGGGCTGGCATGGCACCTTTCCAAAGAGGTGCTTTTTTTGCGCCTCTGACCGCAGAACCGGCTTTTCCCTGCCTCCCGTCCG
>CAJTMC010000184.1 GCA_910577115.1 uncultured Lachnospiraceae bacterium | reverse complement strand
GGATTTTGCGGACATTCAAAATAAAAAGAATGTGGAGGTAACAGACAATGGCAAAGACGATTTTTGAGGAACTGGGCGGCAAATATGAGCGGCAAAGAGATTATTTAATACCGTGCTTAACTGTACCCACTGAAGAAGAACAGCCGATAGGCACATGGGGACAGCGGCATCTGGACTATCTGAAGCAGTGCCGCAAGGTTACATCAATCTTCTCACAAGCGGCAGGCTGAATACATACCTTGCCGACATTGACAAGCAGGCGCAGGAACTCTTTGAAAGGCTCATAGAGGGCATGAAACAGACGCAGGGCATAACGGAACAGTTAAAGGCAGAAAACGCCTTAGAATGGACAGGACGGCTCAATAACATAAGGGCTTGTGCGAGGGAGATTGTGAACGAAGAATTTATTTATATATAAACGATAAGACGGCAGAGTGTAAAATCCCTGCCGTTTTTCTATGAAGAGTTTTAAATGTTAGGAGACATAAATCCTTTTTTTAATTCTGTAATCAACATAGAAGATGGAATGTCCATACCACTTTCCACCCATTTTAAAAGCATACTGTACATGCCGCCAACACTATATGCCAGCAAATATGGAAGTGGTAGGGCAAAGGCATCCATTACTTCTTTAGAACGGACATATTCAAAAATATGAAATGAATATTTGTAAGAGCCTTCAAAGAGGAGTGTCAATAAATTATGTTGTTTTAAGAGTAGCAACAGGGATTTGTGTTCTTCACAAAAATCGAAATAACATTGTACAACATCCCAATAATGCTGCACCTGCCTTGACTTTATCAGTATTAAGCACTCTCTATATAAGCTTTCAAAATAATAATTCAACACATCCGTTTTAGTTGAAAACAACCGATAAAAAGTTTTTCGAGAAAGTCTGGCTTCTTGTGAAATCTGCGTGATGGTGATTTCTTGAAAATCATATTGTTCCATGATGGAAAGCAAGGCTTTCGATATTTTTTCTTTTGATTGTTCTGCAATTTTTCCATTTGTTCTATTCATGGCAGTTTGTAGTCCTTCCGTTTTGCTTAGAGGATTGTTGATATGTCTTTCTTTTGGATTGACTTTTCATTTTTGTGTTGGGGTAACATAGGAGAGCAATGTGTAACACATTATTCCTTTCAGTTGACATCCCCTGTTGCCATTATATAATAATATATAAGAGGTTGCAAGTGTGACATATTAGAATTTCTGTTGTTATCAGATGGAGGTTTTACAATGAAAAATATCATTTACTACTTTAGTGGAACAGGTAATAGTTTGAGAGCCGCTGTGAAGATTGCGGAGAGAATAGGCGGCGCAGAGATTATATCTGTTCGGTGTGTTTCAGAAAATATATCTGCCGAAAATGCCACTGTAATTGGTTTTGTATGTCCTGTTTATGAATGGGATATGCCAGGTGCTATGAAAGATTTTGTGAAAAGGATTAAAATCAATCCTAATGCTTATATTTTTATGGTAGCAACTTACGTTGCAATACATGGGAAATGTTTTGAAACAATGGAAAGCCTATTGTCCCAAAAAGGTACACATCTACATTATGCTTATGCCCTGCGTTGCGTTGCAAGTCAATGTACGGCATATACTCCTTTTCCGCCAGAAAAAATCATGATTCCCCATATGGAAAAGAGAATTCAAAAAATTAGCAGAGAAATTTCCGTAAGGAAAAACAGGTCGTACCCACACATGTCGCCGATTACAAGGAAGCTGTATCCTAAACTTATGATACCCTACATGAAAGTGGAACATGAATATGACAAGGGCTTTTATACAAATGAAAAATGTTTGGGATGTGCAGTTTGCTCTAAAGTGTGTCCGACACAGAATATTACCATGCAGGGGAATCGCCCTGTTTGGCATCATCGCTGTCACGGCTGTATGGCATGTGTGGCATATTGTCCAACAAAAGCCATTCAATTTAAAACACCGCAAGCATATGAAGAGTTGGGAACAATTATCTCTAAAAGACTTTGCTTGCCAGAAAAGCGCAAGCGTTATCACAATCCATTTATACAAGCGACAGATTTAATGCAGGATAGACGGTGTATACATGTAAAAAATAATTGAGGTGGCAAAATGAAAGAAGTGAAATGGATACGTTGCCCTGTTTGTGGCAATAAAACCCGAAATAGAATTAGAGAAGATAGTGTTTTAATAAACTACCCTTTATACTGCCCAAAGTGCAGACAGGAAATGTTGATTAATATAAAGAATTGGAAAGTAAACCCTCATGCCCGCGATGCTTGGCACCACCATAAATGAAACATCGTGAGTGATAGACTATTGGTAGTTACAAGCCATAAGTTCTGGTGTATACTGGACTTATCGGCAAAGG
>CAJTMC010000183.1 GCA_910577115.1 uncultured Lachnospiraceae bacterium | reverse complement strand
CAACATCTTATTCAAAAAACTGTCGTCCTCGACAATTAAAATCTGCTTCATATCCTCACTTCCTTTGCTTTTTGCAGATAGTATAACAGGCAAATGTCCGCGAAATGTTACAGCGGACGGATTTTTGAAAATCTATCAGCAAAATATGACTCTATTAAAAAGCAGCACCGAAGAAGATATTTTCATATTCTTCTCGGCGCTGTTTATAAATTATTTCAGTTTATCCTTATTATCTTCTTGTTTCTTTTTATCCCGATATTTCCGTATGAGTTTATTACGGATAGGAACACCAACACCGATCAAAAGCACAACTGCTAAAATTGTGAAATCCATACAATCACCTCACATTTCTTTCTTCTTCATAATCCGAATGGACAAGATGATGGAAACCGCATACATTACGACAATAGCAAAAACTGCAAGAAAAACGAGAAGTATCGGGAAAGATTCAACGACTGAAATAATTGAGTTTCCAATAGCTGGAATTTTAGAGAGAAGAAGTAAAGTCACCAAAAAACCGGCCACTGGGATATACATAAATACCCGTCCTTTGATTGAACCGTACTTGTAATATCCCGGAATCTGGAACACCGTATAGAGTGCAAATAAGAATATTCCTGCAATAGCGGCAGTCACAATGTCAAATACACCAACTGTTTCCCCCAGCACTTTCAAGACAAGCGGCTGTACAATCAAAGAAATAATCAGGGAAAGAAGCCCCATTGCAAGGACGAAAACATATCGTCCGATTACAAGCTCGCTTTTACGAACAGGTAAAATACCAAACAGACGATCCATGCTGTTTTTTTCTGTGATGGAAAAGGTATATCCCGTTGTCATGGCAATAAAGCACATAGCGAATGATACCCCCGTCAGCAAAGAACGGTTGATTGCAGCAAACACAATCGGCAGGAGCAGGGTAAAGCAAATTGTCTTAAAATATGGTTTTACCAATGCAATATCAAATTTTGTGGATTTCAAAATATTACTCATAATCGTCACCTTTCTTGCTTGTAAATACTACAATTTCATCAATAGTGGCAGGCTCAACGGTCAGGTTTGAAAAACCGCTGATATCTTCAGTTTTCATCAGAGCTTCAAATCCCGTAGGGAATGTACGAATACCAGCCGCCTTATTTTTCAGATCATCGGACAATTCTTCAATTCCACCTTTTACAATGCGGAATATATCTACAAAATCATCTTTGCTGCCAGTAAAGAACAGCTCGCCATAACTGATGTAGGTAATATAATCGGCTGCACGCTCCAAATCACCTGTGATATGGGTGGAGAACAAAACACTATGCTCGCCATCTTCAATATACTCTGAAAGAATTTTCAAAAGTTCATCTCTGGAAACCGGATCAAGCCCACTGGTCGGCTCGTCGAGAATCAGCAGTTTAGCGTCGTATGAAAACGCACAGGCAAGCATTAACTTCATCTGCATACCTTTGGAAAGTTCTTTTACCTTTTTGGTAGGTGCAATGTGAAATTTCCGCAACATATCCGCAAATTTCTGCCTGTTCCAATTTGGATAAAATACCGAAATGGATTTTTCAACCTGCGACACTTTCCAATCATCACTCAAATAATTTGTATCGAAAACAACACCCAGCTCTGATTTTACTTTTTGTTCTTCTGTGATATTATCCAGCCCCATCACTTTGACTGTGCCGCCGGTGCGCCCCAGCATGTTCAAAATCAGTTTGATTGTCGTCGTTTTGCCAGAACCATTCGGACCGATCAAGCCCATAATATAGCCCTTTGGCAAAGTAAAGCTGATATTGTGAAGCTGAAAAGAATCAAAAGATTTTGAAAGGTTCGTTACCTCTAAATAATTAGTCATCTGTTTTTACCTCCGTTAAAATGTCCAAAAGGCGATGTAATTCCTCTGTGGATAGATTTGCCATTTTTGCTGCTTTTATTGCTTCGGTAAGATTGTTTTCTACTTTGCAAATAAGCTGCTCCTTAATCAGTTCTGAACCAGACCCCATTACGAAACATCCGCGTCCCTGCACATTTTTAACAAAGCCCTCTTGTTCTAATTCTGTGTATGCCTTTGTCACAGTTAAGACACTGATTTTTAAGTCTTTGGCAAGTGTTCTAAGAGAGGGCAAAGTTTCTTCGGCTCGAAGTTCGCCAGATAAAATAGCTGATTTGATCTGCTGTTTAATCTGTTCGTATATGGGAATGCCAGATACATTTGAAATAATCAGTTTCATTCCTGCATCCTCCATGTGTTTTAGCTGTTATGCTGTTGTGTATAACAGTATAACATATCGCTTTTCAAAATGCAACATGGCTCAAGAAAAATTCACAATAGAAAAAATTGATCGGGACAATAAATTTACTGTCTTGAATGATTTCCTCT
>CAJTMC010000182.1 GCA_910577115.1 uncultured Lachnospiraceae bacterium | reverse complement strand
GCCGCCATAATGATTACGCCTTTGATATATTTCCCGATATTATTCTTTTTCCATTCAAGTCTGACAAGCTTTAACATGATTTTCCCACCTCCGATGTGACTTTTAAGAAATAGTCCTCCAAGTTTTCTGTATGTTGGCTGATGGAAGCAATCTCTACATCATTTGCCATCAATTCCCTTGAAATCTTTTGTGTGGTGACACCCTGCTCATAAATACGAATCCCCGAATCGTTTACGATTTTAAAATTACTTAACTGCATTTTTTCAGCTAAAACATATGCCGCTTTTTTTGTATCCTCTACGGCAAGTTCAATATACGCCGTATTTGTTTCTGCAATTTCTTTCATGGATATTTCTTTCATCATCTTTCCATGATGGATAACGCCAACTGTATCGGCAATACTTTCTATCTCTGGGAGAAGATGACTGGATATCATAAGCGTCATGCCATACTCGGTACATAGCATCCGAAACAAATCTCTGATTTGCTTCATTCCTGCGGGGTCTAAACCGTTTGTCGGCTCATCAAGGATAACTAACTCTGGCTTGCACAATATGGCACGGGCAATCCCCAGACGCTGCTTCATTCCTAAAGAATAACTGCCCGCAGGCTTATCCGCCGCATCAGAAAGCCCAAGCATCTGAAGAGCTTCCTCCACGCTGCCCTTGTTGTAATACCCCATATACTCACAATGAAGCTGTAAGTTGTCCTTTCCGCTCATATGGTCATAAAATGTAGGAAATTCAATGATACTTCCCATACGCTTCAGCACCTCGTAAGAAGTTTTTTCCAATGCTTTCCCAAACAGCGCAACCGTGCCGCTTGTCGGTTTCCAAAGGTTGGTAAGCATCTTCATCACCGTGGTTTTTCCTGCCCCGTTCGGTCCTAAAAATCCATATACCTCACCTTTCTTTACATGGATATTCACATCTGTGACTAACTGTTTCCCATCTATCGTTTTGCTTAGATGGCTTGTTTGCAAAATATAAGACATTTTTTGCCTCCTTTCCTTAATGTTGCCAGCTTTTTGGCATAGAGGGATACCCGTAGGGTGTTTCCTTAGTAACGCCTTTTTCGGACATAGCAATACGCCCAAAGGTGTTTTATGAATATCATTATAGCGATATAGATTTTCAAAACTCTTGACTAATTCTTACGAATTTCTTTCATTATTTTTGCCCATGTTTTTTGGGCATAAAGGGATACCCGCAGGGTATTTCGCAGGGAATTTAATAAGTTATTTTTTTGAGGCTTACTGTAAAAGTTGTTTTGACATTCGGTATGCTGTTTAAAAATATATCGCCCTCTAACTGCTTTGCAAGGTTCTTAGCAATCGTTAAGCCTAATCCGTTCCCTTGTATTTCCCTGTTTCTGGAATCTTCCATTGTATAGAGCCTGTCAAACACATTCGATGCAAATTCCTGTTCAATCCCTTTCCCTTTATCAACCACATCAATATATACATTGCCTTTGTCCTGACGCAAAAAAACTCCTAAATATTTTCCGTCGGAGCCGTAGCGTATTACATTTGACAATAAATTGTATAAAATCCTTTGCAGGGCTTCTTTCTCCCCCTGCACAAAAATAGCTGTTTCTGGAATAAACAAATCAACATCAAAATCTTTCTGCAATAAAATATCATAAAACTCCAAAACATTCTCCCTGCATATCTCGTTGATATTGACTTTGCCAAGATTTATATTTGTATCGCCAGATTCCAGTTTTGCTAATGTAAAAAACTGATTGATAAGATTCATAACCTGATTCGCTTTTGTTTCTACTTTTTTCAACATCTCATTATCTGCATGGTTCAAACGCATAATTTCCAGATAACCCAATATGACCGTTAGAGGTGTTTTTATGTCATGGGAGATATTCGCCAACATCTTTTTAGATGAAATTTCTTCCCTTTTAAAATCTGCCCTTATTTTTTGGCGGTCTATCAGCAGGCGATTGATTTGTCCCCCTAATTCCATCAAAACAGGGTTGTCCGTAAATATCATTACTTTCTCGTCGCTTCCAGTTTCTAAAATTTCCTCCAATTTTTTGTTTATCCGTCTTATCTTTGCCTGTATTCCCCTGCCAAAAATAAAACGCTGGTATAAAACCACAAGGAATAATATGCAGACAACGACTGCCAAAAAGAATATGATTGTTTTATCGCTCATCTTTTCACTCCCCCAATTTGTATCCAATTCCCCATACCGTAATCACATACTGCGGTTCACGGGGATTATCCTCTATTTTATTCCTCAATCTGCTGATATGGACATTGACAGCATTTTCATCACCATAATAGGTATCATTCCAGACAAGGGAGTAAATCTGTTCTTTCGTATATACTTTCTTTGGATTCTGCAATAACAGCTTTAAAATTTCAAATTCTTTTGATGTAAG
>CAJTMC010000181.1 GCA_910577115.1 uncultured Lachnospiraceae bacterium | reverse complement strand
TCAGTGGTGAAGCCGCCGATATCCACCACAAAGGTACGGGGGTTCTGCTGGATGATCTGAGCCTGGGGTACCACAGCGGCATAAGCCTGCGGGTAGACCAGCACCTGACGGATCATCAGGCTAATGGCAGTATCGTTAAACTTAAATTGTACTGTCCCCCGCTTAAAATACTCCGCAAAACGATTCCTCAGCTCATAGTGTTCTGGGGGCAGTCCGATGGCCAATTCCGCTTCCACCATAGGCTGCAGGGCCTCGCGCTGCCGCAGCTCCTTGGCGATGGCAAACAGGCTGAGGATAAAGAAACGCTCGTCCTTAGTCTTGTCCCGCATATAGGGGATTCGCTCACCGGACAGCGTCCAGAATGTGCCGCCGAACTCCAGCACATCTGTCTCCACCGGGGGCTTCACCGGATAATCCGTCAGCCCAGAGGTAAAGACAAAGCTCGGGGTCTTGATGGCGGAATTGCCATGGTCGATTGCAAATAGCATAATGGTCACTCCTATTCATTCAGATGTCTTATTACACGGCGACTTATACGCATTTGCAACAAAAATGAGCATTTGTAGAAAAGTTTAATTGCTGAGTGATCTATGTTACTTGTAAAGAGAATTGACATTTTCCCGTTGCAGAAAGTAATGGATTCTGGTATAATAAGCCAAAGTTTTTTTGCTTGTCCACTCTCCCGTTTCTTTTCTTCATAAATTTAACGCAGCATTAATGCGCCCAAAACTGGAGGACGAGAAAATGTATGTTTTGAAATTTGCTTTGACAGATACGAATGAAGATCTGGCTGTAGAGTTAAAAAAGCAGTTATCAAACGATTGTGACATCAATATTGTCAAATCTGTTGGTCTGTTAGGTTCTACGGAGATAATTGTCGCAATCGTTGCCGCTGCTCCAGGCATTATAACAACCATAGCTAGTGTAATTAAGAATTACCTTGAACGGAATAGCAACAAATCACTTACAATTAAAATTGGTAGTGAAGAGCATACCTATAAAGGCTATTCTATGAACGAAATCAAAGAAATTGAAGAACTGTTTTCTACAAGTGGAAGGGATTTGCCGGATGAAAACGGATCTCATTGAAATTCTTTATTCCGAAAAAGTAATTTTGGATGGAAAAAGGACTGAGCAAGATGTAACATTTTCTGTAGAACGGGCTGCTCGGATAAATTCATTGATGGAACGCAAAATTTTTAATGAGGAATTTATTCGTGAACTTCAACAGCGTACACCGTATTCCGAAATTGAATCTTGCTATACCTTTATTGTTAAAACTATCATGTCAAGGGCAAACAGATTTGAGACCATCAAAGGGAAAAATTATCACGTCATTGTTACCGGCGAACTTTCCCTTAAAAATGATACAGTAAATGATGAAGTATTTATTGTCTTAGGGTGGCCTTTAATAAAGTTCATTGACTTACTTAACACAAATGCTCTGTGTTCCAGCAGCTATGATGAACATTTTAATGATTCGAGTGCTGTTTTGGCAGCCTATTTGAACAAGTTCCGATATAATCAGAGTGTAAATCTTTTCTCTTCACTTTACCCGCTTTCTGCGTTCAAAAAGGAACAATACCAATTACTAATGATGTTGCAACAGATTCAAACCGTATTTATACTCTCCCATGAACTTGGGCATTTACTGCATCCCGATATTACTGGGTTACATGGTGAAATTTTATCAGATTCTGATGGCATTCAAGCCGTATATGATTATACATTTGGAAATCAGAAACTTAATTTTTATATTGTCATCGCAATTATGATGTTGTTTTCTTATCTTTCACTTGCTGATGTTACTACTAAAGCAACACATGAAGAAAAAACTACAGCTTGGGATAACTGGATGGATCGATATGATTCTGTCTATAAGTCCCTATCTGCCTTAGAATTAAGCGATAAGCAAATGGCATTGGTTGCAGGTTACGAAAAATTATGCGGTAACTTGGATCGTTTGTGCTGGAATGATATTGACAGTAGCGAGGCATAGGATTGAAACGCATCGAAATCTAAAGTAAACATGTAATCACAAACTGGATAAAAAGGAGCGGGACGCTTGTCCCGCTCCTTAACTATCGGATACTATCAGTCCAGAGGATACTTTCTCATAAAAAACTCCCAGATATAGTCGTCCAGGCCATTATAGTCTGGCGACCACAGGTAGGTGCCAAAGGTCAGCGGCAATCCGCCTAAGAGCTGTATCAGATTTCCATAGGCTGCCTCCACATGCCAGTTTTTCAGATAATCCATATCGAAACAAGTCATCACATGGCGCACTCCCTGTTGTGTCAGTTCTTTCAGCGCCTTCTCCAGATAATGGAGAGATGTGACACCGGGGATGGCCAGGACAGTCTGCCCAGTGAAGAAATGAACGATGTCCGCCTTCATGTAGCCCTCGATC
>CAJTMC010000180.1 GCA_910577115.1 uncultured Lachnospiraceae bacterium | reverse complement strand
GCTGTCCGTCTGAAAGGTAAGTGTACTCTGCACTCTTTCCGTTCCTGTTTTTTACGGATGTCAGGTTTCCCTTGACATCCCATGTCATACCGGCTCCCATGTAGTTTGTGGGATTGCCCGTTTTATCGTATGAGATGCTCTTTCCGTCATATCTGACCAGCTGGTCTTTCCATATGCTGTCATACGTGTAGGTGTGCGTCTTTGTCCCTGACGGTCCTGTCACTTTTTCGGTTTTGATGTTTTCTCCACTGTCGTAGGTATAGTCATAAGTATACGTGCCCGTCGAATGCTTTTCAACGGCTTATGTCAGTTCGCCGTAGTTATTATAGGTATAGAAGAAGTGTAAAGACATTCTATATTGTGAAGATTGCCTTACAAAAACAAAATATAAATCAAGTATATTTATTATAAAATTTTTTTGATATTATCGTGCTTGCTATTTCTATATAATCATCAAAACTTTTGGTATTATCATCAATCCATATACTCCAAGCTTTTTGAATATGTTCTGCAAGTTCTCTTATGTCTTTGATTTTATACATCACCTCGTTAACCTTACATAATAAATTATAGTATCTGTTATTATCCCATGATTCACGGGGGTTTTTGTTAATTCCCAACCATTTATTAAAGCATTCCGTTAATATTTCAAAATCTTCATCCAGATCAGCAGTATTAACAAATCCTTCTTTCCAATAGGTATCCTCATTCACAACATGATCATCAATTATAAAAAACTCTTTAGGATATTCTTTGAATCCCGGTAACTTATAATATCGTTCCATTGCATTGGATGCTTCCTGTTCAGAACTGTAGATACCCAAGAACTTAATCTCTTCATACTCGTCCTCGCCATATTCATACATATGATACAACAAATACATTTTGTTGTCTAAATTGTTATCCATAGCCTTTGTTCCACCACCTTCTCAAATTTATCTTATTCACATTGTTCTTCTTCCATATATTCTTCCAACGCTCTTTTATGGAATTTACGATATTTACTTTTAAATTTATATCTTTTTACATATTATTCTACCTTATTGTTTTTCCAGATAATATGGATTATACATCTATATATTTTCCGTCATGTCAATATCATTTCACTAATAAACTGCCCACTTGTGGGCTAGAGTATCTCAAGTCCAAACAGTTAAAACCGTATTCCTATCATAGTTAAACTTAAAGGCTAAGGTGGCTTAAAGCCACCTAACCTAAGAACATGATTTTGCAAAACATAACGAAAATTAAACTTAAAAGTCATAAAATTCTTTTACTATTATATTATTTGCTATTTCAATATAATCATTAAAATTTCTATTCTTATAATTAAACTGACTAACCCAAACCTTTTGAATATATTCTGCAAGTTCCTTTACATCTTTAATTTTATATACCACTTTATAAACATTACAAAGGGCATTATAGTATTCTTTGTTATTCCAAGATTCGTAAAGACTTTTATTATTAGCCGACCACTCATTAAAACAGATAGTCAATATTTCAAAATTTCTATCTAAACCAATAGAATTTACAAATCCCTCCTTCCAATTGGTATCTACATCCACAATATATTCGCCAACTTTGAAGCAGTCTTTAGGATGTTTTTTAAAACCTGCAAGTTTATAATACCGATCTATTGCTTTCGAAGCTTCCTGCTCAGAACTATAGATACCCAAATGTTTAATCTCTTTATATTCGTTCTTCTCACCATACTCATACTCATGATACAACTGATACATTTTGATATCTAAATGCTTATTCAAAACCTCTGTCCCCCCATTTTTTTATTTTACTAAAATCCTTGTTTTTTCTTGGTTCATAATTACCTTCACCATAAAATTCATCGCATAAACGTTTTGCAAAATCTTTACCATTTTCATCTATATATGGTTTATTTCCATCAGCCCATGAAGGGACATCTGTTGCCTTTTCTTTTCCTGTCCCTGATTTTGCTTTTTTAGTCGGTCGTTCCTGCGTATTTGAATCCCCTGTTTTCTTTTCAGCTTCACCTGTACCTTCTTCCGCAATCTCTTTTTTATTCTTATCTTTTGCCGCATCAACAACTGCACCAACTATCTTTGCACCTATATATATTATGTAAGGTAACTGCTCCACACACCACGATTCCCACACCTGCTGCCGCAGCGGCTCCCGCAGATAATCCTGCTACCGCTGCCTGAAATGTTGCCCATGCTGCGCCCAGTTCTGACAGCAGTGACAGTTCAAGCATCAGTGTCTGTGGATCATGCCCGTCATAATCAGCAGATCCTACAGGCGAGTTTTTGCAGTACGAATACAGGTTGTATCCAAGGACATCCGTTCCCGTGTTTGTCGTTATACTGTCCGCACTGATAAATCTCTTTGTCTGTGGGTCATAGTATCTTGCGTTCAGGTAGTAGAAGCCTGTTTCCGT
>CAJTMC010000179.1 GCA_910577115.1 uncultured Lachnospiraceae bacterium | reverse complement strand
CCTTATACAGCCCTCCAATCAGCACCATTTTCTTTTTCATATGCAGCTCCCTGACAAGCAGGAAGTTACCAAGTGAATAATTTTTTGCCTGATTTTTTATACAATAGCGTACCAACAAAAATTATGGTCGCTAATACAACAATGTTATATTGTATCGGCGCTAAATAACATATATTAAAAATTGCGTGCATAATGGCAATCAGCAGTATATTTCTGCATTGATCATAGGTGATTCCCAAAACAATGGAAACAAGTAATGTCCATATACAAAGATAAACAATTTGTTCCATGCCCAATGAATTTCTGATGATCCACATTGGCATATGCCACACTGCCCAAACGGCACCAACAAAAAGAACACTTTTGATTTTCTTAAAAGGAAGTCGTTCCAGCAGAAATCCTCTCCATGCTATTTCTTCAGCAAACGCTGTTATCAGCAGGTATATAAAGCTTGTTAACAGGGATATTACTGTCGAATATGTATTTTTAAATACGTCGGTTTTCACTATGAACGAATAGCAATAAGAAGCAAATATACCTGCAGCCATACATATAACCCCTGTTAAAATATATTTGATTGTTATTTTCCCTGAAAACATTTGCGTAAAGTACACCTTGATATTCTGCTCGCAAATCAGCAGAAAAATAGCAGCCATAGCGGGAATACACACATATAAGTATTTTAAGTACAATAATCCATTGGGAATGATCATTCCGTTCTGTTCTAACAATGTAGGTACATAGCATATAAACGATAAAACATATACCACAGAAACCCATAACGTGAGTTTCAACTTATTTGTGTATCCCGCCATCACAATTTCTCCTTGCAGTGCGAAAATCTTGCAGAAATTCCAGTTTCTCGTTCTCGGCAAATTCCCCACAAACTGGAATTTTACCATTTTAATTTTTCCCATTCTTCACGCTTTATGGCATATGCATATGATATCCCATTCTTTTCATCAGGATATTCTTTCACTTTCCTCATACCGATTGCAATGGCAGTAGAACATGAACCAATATTTGTATATTTCATGTAAGAATATAGGCAATCGTATTCTGTATTCATAAATCCCCAATCTCTAACCGCGCTTGCGGCCTCACTTCCAAAACCTTTCCTCCAATGATTTTTATGAATGTGATACCCTATTTCAGGCAGGGATTCCCCATCAATATCCTGTATTGTCAGCCCGCAGTCGCCGATAAATTCATCCGTTTCTCTTAAAACAACAGCCCACAGGCCAAATCCATATACCTTGTAGTTTTGGAGATTCCATTCAATCCAATCCTTTGTACGGTTCTCATCAAAAGATTTGGGATAGTGTCGCATGGTTTCTGGGTCTGAAAAGATTTCAAATAATGCTGGAAAATCCTCATGAGTAAATTCTCTTAACAGTAGATTTTCCGTTTCAATGACCATTGTTGTTTCTCCTCGATTTTTCTTTATATTTCTTCAGAAATTTCTTTGCTGCAACTCTCAATAAATTCTGTCATGCTCTCAAAATGCCTTGGACAAATTCCCACTTTTCCATACTCTGCAAGATACTTATTCAGAGCCTGATTGAAGACATCCGCATTCTCTTCCATGTTTTTGGAGCTAAATTTGTCCATAATTTCAAAGCCATCCACTGCTATACTTTCTGTGATCTCATAAAACATCCACTGTAAAGACAATAAATTCATAAAGGAAGAATACACATCGTCTCTGCCTGCCGCCTCGGTCATTTTGTTTTTCCAGTTAGAATACATTTCTTCCTATGTTCCACGCAGATTTTCGGCAGAAGGGAGTTCCTTTTTCTTCGGAACCTGCAGATACCCGTCTGTCAAAAGGAAAACTTCCGTCAGCCTTTCCCGGATTTGTTCCACTGTTTCCGCCTGAATGACGGACAAAATCCTGGCTTCCAGATCAAAAGGAAGTCCGAGTTGCCGCAGTTCCGCCAGCGCCCTTTTCGTTCCTTTCCTGAAATACTGGCCATTATACAGCATAATCGCATTTTCTATAAATTCAATAGCCGCTCCCGCACAGCTTCTGGCTTTTGACAATGATTGTGCGAGGCAGACCTCCGCAAGCATCTTTTTTGCATCGCCATATGCCTGGTCTGCCTTCTCATATCGCCGGTTCGATGCAAGAAGCTTTGCCGCCTTTCTTCTAATCCCATCCAGCCTTTTCAATGCGCTTTTATCTTTACAATAGACAATCACCGAGTCGAATAGTTTGGATAAATGTGCATGTTCGCACTGCGCATCATTTTCAAGCATATCCCAGTTGGTACAATAAAGGTCATATCCTATACCGACATCATCTATAATAAAGCCGTCAGCCAGAACCTGTCCATTTTCGTCATTTATCAGGATCATCAAATCAAGATCGGATTTTTCGTACTCATCTCCGGTAATGACCGAGCCATACACACCGAT
>CAJTMC010000178.1 GCA_910577115.1 uncultured Lachnospiraceae bacterium | reverse complement strand
GCCATGCAGGAAATCGGTACTTTGAGCGGAGGGGAACAGGCAAAGGTTAAAATGTGCCTGCTTATGATGAAGCCGTGCAATTTCCTTATCATGGACGAGCCGACAAACCACCTTGATGCACTGGCAAAAGAATCATTGAAAACCGCACTGGAAGAATTTGAGGGGACAGTGCTATTAGTATCGCATGAGGAAGCGTTTTATCGAGAATGGACGCAGAAAGTGATAAACATAGAAAAGAAAATATAGGTGAAAGGCACATCTTTAAATAGTGCCAGAGGTAAGGGGAAGCCCACCAAATAAAAAAAACAGTGTTTGGTGGGCTGCTTTGCCATGCCAAAAATAAAAGTCCTTCCAAAACTGTTTTCAGTTTGGAGGGATTTTTTGCATATGGGAAGTGTGTTGTATTTACATATATCATATCGAGGATGGGTGGATAGCCTGTTAAAAAAATCCTCGTCAGTACATGGGGGCTTTGTACCCTGCAAGTAGAAGTCATATTTCTACATATTGGAACTAAAATCTCCCTAAACCGTAAAGGTCTGACAGCCTTAGCTGTCGCCAGATAAGGATACTTTTATGTAGGATGCGGTGCAGTTTCCTTTGAAGGGCTGCGCCGTATCCGTTTGTCACGCCACAAATTTGAAGTCCTGCGGATTGTTCTGTATTTCTTCCATTGTGGCAAGAATTTCTTTTTCCGTGGGAATATCTATCATGCCCACTGCCGTAAAATAAATATCTACCTTCACATGGCTTTGACCGCTGGATTTGTCGCTGTTGTGGACTTCGATACGCTCAATCAGCGAATTGACAAGTGTAGGGGTAAGCTCTTTAATGTCGGTCATTTCCCGAAGTGTGCGTAAGACAAGTCTCAAATCCACTACCCGCTGTTCGGCGTTCTGCAAGGTCTGGCGGTTTTCTTCCACTTCCTGCGTCAGTGATTTCTGCTCCTTTTCATAGCTTTGAAGCATTTTAGCAAACCGTTCATCAGAGAGTATACCGCCTGCGTTCTGCTCAAATACCTTTTCAATCAGCCTGTCAATTTCCGCTATCCGCTTTGTGCCGTCCTCAACCGCCTGCTGAAGCTGTTGGTATTCTTTCCGCCGCATGGCGTTGTTTTTCTTTGCCAGCAGATACAGGAATACCGGCTCATAGCAGCGGACAAAATCGGATAAGCCGCTGACCGCTTCCAGCACAAGCCTTTCAAGGACAATATCACGGATATAATGCATGGCGCATTCCCCTCTGCCGGATTTATATTGGGAACAGCGGAAATGCTCCTGTTTCCGTTTCATGCTCTTGGCGGCTACAAAGTGCATTTTCGATTTGCAGTCGTAGCAGTAGAGCAGTCCCGAAAAAAGGCTTGTCCTGCCGGTTTTCGTCGGTCTGCGCTTGTGTTTGCGAAGCTCCTGCACCCTCAGCCATTGTTCCTCAGAGATGATGGCTTCCTGCATATCGGGTATGATTTGGTAATCCTCCTCGCTGTGCTGGATTCTCTTATGGACTTTGTAACTGACGGTAGTGCTTTTGAAATTGACGGCGCAGCCGGTGTACTGCCTGTTTTCAAGGATATAGCCGACGGTCGCCTGTTCCCAACCATAAGGGTTTTTGGGGACTTTCTGTGCGTGTTTCCTGCCGATGGATTCAAAATAGGCGGCGGGGGAGAGTATCTTTTCCTCCTCAAGCTGTCTTGCAATCTGCATCGGGCCTTTCCCTGCAAGGCATAGGGCAAAAATCTTCCTTATGGTCTGCGCCGCCGGTTCGTCGATTACCCATTGTTTCGGGTTATCTTCCGATTTCCTGTACCCATAGGGTACGATGGAAGCGATACGCTCGCCGTGTTCCGCTTTGGACTGCCATACCGCACGGATTTTCTTAGAGGTCTGCGCCGCATACCATTCGTTGAAAATATTGTGGAAGGGCATCATCTCCACGCCGTCGCCGGTCAAAGTGTCCACACGCTCTTGTATGGCGATAAAACGGATACCGAGGGACGGGTACACCACCTGCGTAAGCCTGCCCATTTCCACCTGCTCACGCCCGAAACGGGAAAGGTCTTTGACGATAATCGTGCCGATTTCACCGTTTTCCGCCATACGCTCCATACGCATAAAATTCGGCCTTTGGAAGGTCGTGCCGCTGATTCCATCATCCACAAAAAACATAGTATTTGTATAACCGTTTTTCTTTGCATAATCAGAAAGTATCTGTTTTTGATTGATAATACTGTTGGATTCCTCGTCTTTATTATCGTCGTCAACTGACAGCCTACAATACAAAGCTGTGACTTTTTCTTCTGTCTGCCCATTTAATTTTGCTGTTGCCATAAAAATAATCTCCTTTCCGACAACCGGGCATAGCAAAGGCAGGGTTATCTTACCATACCCAGTTATCTTTTTCCAATGTGCAATATTAAACCAACTTTT
>CAJTMC010000177.1 GCA_910577115.1 uncultured Lachnospiraceae bacterium | reverse complement strand
CGCCTGTTGGAATTAAAATCTGCCCTATCGTCTGTGCGGATTTGTTCAATGACCGTTTCATTAACGCCGCACTCTCGCAAAACCTTTTCCTCAGCTTCTTTCCAGATGCGCCATTTCCTGTCCTCCCGTCCGTGGTTATATGCCATGTTTCTTTTCCTCCAATCGAAATTGATTGAGAGGGCAAGAAAAGCCCCCTCATTTTCCCAAAGGAAAAAACAAGGGGGCTGAACGCCATAAAATTTAGTTCTCGATTATCGTTCTCAGCTTCGCAAGGATTTTGGCTTTGCGTTTGTTTACAACACTCTGCGTTATGCCTAACCGCAATCCGACTTCCCTCTCGGAAAGTTCCTCAAAGAAGATTGCCTTTACCAATGCCTGCTCACCATCCGACAATAAGGGCAAGGCGACTTTCAGCCTGTCCACCATCACCGCACAGACAACAGTTTCCGCAACGTCCACCGTTTCATCAATAATGAAATCAAGCACATTCCCCTCGCTGTCTGTAAAACCCTCCAGTGACAGCAGGCTGTGATTTGTGTCCAGCTTTTTCAGATAACGCCACCGTTCTTTATCCTTGTAAAACTCTGTGTACTGTTCCCGCATGACTTCAAGCAGGCAGCCCTGCACGGGGATAAACAGCTTGTCCATATAGCTTTGGTCGGTTTTCCTACGGCGGCAGAAATCCTTATAAGACAGTTCCACATAGCCGCTACTTTCTTTGATATATACTTTTCTTGGTGCGTATTTCACCGTATTTTCCTCCAATCCGAATTTTTGAAGATGTAAAAATCCAGATTGGAAAGGCGGGGAGCGGCAATGAACACCAGAAACAGCCCTGCGGCACATTCCGATAAAAAACGACAAAAGAAAAACCGCAAAGGCTCTGTGACCCTTACGGTTATGAGTGATACTAATTCTGTTTAGTGGAGATTCTACTTCTGGTTTCATGGTGAGAAGTAGCGTTGCATAAGCAGGGATTTTTTTAACTGGCTTCCTGCCATTCCCCGATATGTTATGTATAAGTCAAATCTGCGTTGCTTGAGCAGATAGGTTACTGCCCGAAAAAAGGACATAAAAAATCCCTCCAAACTCTAAAACAGGTCTGGAGGGTGTCTGTTAAGTCTTTTCGGGCATAGCATAACCGCCCACCAATACACCGTTTTTTTTATTTGGCGGGATGAAAAGAACCCTTTTAATCTAATATAAATTTTTTTAATTCGCTAACAGCAAAATAAAATTTACCTGCCCACTCAATAATGCTTCAGCGGGCAGGTATGCAGCAAAATAATATACTATCTTTTTACGGAACACCGAATAATAAATCTATTTAACTTATAAGAAAATAGCGCCTATTTTCTGCACAATCACTTTACATTAAATCAATAGCTTTGTTATGCTTCTTTAGTCGCCGATTGTTGCAATATCGTTAGGATTGTAAGATGCCAGCCCTTCACTGTCGCCGTCTACAGATTTAGAAACAAGCACACCATTTTTAATATCTTCAAGGGTCTGCTCGTTCTCTGCAACAATTTCATCCGTCATTTCCTGTGTCCACACAACAGTGCCTTCGCTGGTTTCCACAACAGCCTTTTCATCAGCCATCTTCTGCATTTCAGCTTTCTCCTGCTCTGCCCATGCCTTGTACTCATCGTAAGTCCACCATTCAATAGCTGAAACAGGGTTTTCTTTCTCATAATCAGATTTAGAAACCCATGTTTCCCCATTGTTTTCACTGCACCAGATGTTGCCGTTGTCATCTGTGTATGACATTACGCCATCTGATTCAGCATCAACGATAGTTTCTACACTTTTGGCATTTGCCGCAGCCACGCTTACCACACTGCCCCCTACAAGGGCTGTTACAGCAAGCGCTCCCATCCATTTTGCTTTAAACATTTTTCTACCTCGCTTTCATTAAAAATAGTCGCTCCATTGGAACGACTACATTTTACTAAGGCTATTTGGATTCTTGTTGGAATTTATATGGATTTTTTGTGGATTTTCGACGCTGTAAGGCAAAACTGGAATTTTACGCCATTATCCGTATTACAGATTCCATAGGAAGCCTCATGGTTTTCTAATAATGTCTTTATAATATACATACCCAATCCGTTTCCCCCATTCTCTTTGCTTCGTGAAGCATCAACACGGTAAAATGGCTCAAATAGATTGGGCAGTGAATCATTTGGAATGGTAACGCCTGTATTTTCTATTTCAAATTTTATGTCTGCATTTCGGTCTTGTGACATAGATATGGCTATACTCTCCTTAACAGGTGAATATTTAACGGCATTTTCTATAAGGTTTTTAATTACACGCTCCATCATGCCACTGTCAAACCAACAGATAGCCCTATCTGGAATATCAACAGATAACTGCTGTCCTTTATCCTCAATCAAACAGGACATTTCCCCAACACTGCGCCGAACCAGCTCTGCTAAATCTGACTTTTCAAACATTGGCGTAACTGTTCCATTTTCTACATAAGCGATAAACAGTAGGGACTGTACCAATTGATTCATCTGTTCCGCTATTGCAATCGAACGCTCTATATATGGTTTTGCGTTCTTATAATCTCCAACGCCATCCAGAATCCCATTTAAATGCCCTATCAAAATAGCAATCGGCGTTT
>CAJTMC010000176.1 GCA_910577115.1 uncultured Lachnospiraceae bacterium | reverse complement strand
TCTTAAACCACACCATAGGAATTACATTTCCTGTAAAATTCATGGTTCCAACTTCATCCACAATGGGATTTCCCGTTGAATACCGAAATGTCTTTTTATATCCCATCCTTTCCCTCTTTTCGCAATTTGATATTTACTTCAAAGAGAGCCTTTGTTATACTGAATTTGCAATCTGAGTATAGTAAGGCTCTGCTTTGCTTACTCCGAAATGCCCTTGTTACCAGCAGGGGCATTTTCTTTTATTCCTGCCATCTTGTCCAGCATATCCGCCACCTTTTCCTGCTCTGACGGATATAAATGTCCGTAGGTATTCAATGTAATCCGAATATCTTTATGTCCAAGACGTTCTTTAATAATCATAGGCTGAACCCCAAGATGTATGAGGTAGGCGCAGCTTGAATGTCTGAGATCGTGGACACGGATATATTTGACTCCCGCTTTATCTGTATGGCGTTTCATCACATGCTGTACTGCCTCCGGCACGACTGCAAAAATCCTTTCATCTGCGGGCAGCTTATACATAGATGCCATATATGCTTTCAGTTCTTCCGCCAAAAATTCAGGAATGATTACCGTCCGCACAGATTCCCTTGTTTTAGGTTCCGTAATCTCGTCTTTTCCCTTGTGCCGGAAATATGTCTTAGTAATAGATATCCTCCTGTTTGCAGTGTCAATGTCCGATGCAGTGAGTGCTAGGGCTTCACCAATCCTACAGCCACTGTAAAACAACAGATCAAACAAAACGTGATATTTATTCCCCCAATCAAAAGTCTCGATAAAACAATTAAATTCATCTAATGTCCAAAATTGTAACTGCTTTTTATCTGCATCTGCTCTGCCCATGCGCTTTACCTTTGTACACGGATTATCTTTTAAATTGTAAATCTTTGCTGCGTGGGTAAATAACGCCGTCATCTGATTTTGAAGCATACGCTGATAGGTTTCCTTAAATCCTTTGGAGCGGATTTCGTTCTGCCACTGGATAATATCCGCCGGAGTTATATTATCCATAGCCTTATTGCCCAACAGCGGAATAATGTGATGCTCAATCATGTAACGCTTATTCCGAATCGTGCGCTGTTTCAACTCACCATCTTTATCCCTGAAATATACCTCTACAAAATCTGCCAGCTTCATGTTCATATCTGTTTTTGACGCCAACAGCATATTACGCTCCCATTCCAAAGCTTCTTTTTTACTCACAAACCCACGCTTCTTTTTATGCTTTTTCTTACCCTGCCAATCCTCCACCCATATTTGTGAAGTCCATGTGCCTTTTTCTGTATCTTTAGATACTGCCATTCTTCAATCACTCCCTTCTTTATACGATATTCCTTTTTCCGAAGTAAAATCTTTCACTCCAATATGTACGTGGTACTTTTGCCTGTACCGTCATATATCCGGCAGCCGTCAATTCTTCATTAAGCTGGCGGATAATGCGATATCCCTTCTGTTTTGACACGCCCAATTCCTGCGCGACATCATCAACAGTCATCATATAGTTTGTCTTTTCCATGTCGGTTCTCCTTTCGCATTACATTTCTCTAATTACGCATTTCGTATTTAGATTGATTTAATATTATTACTCATTGCGTATTTTGTCAATACTAATTTAAAATTATTTTTCGATATTTACGAATTGCATAATACGGTGTGCGATGTTATAATATATAAAATAACTTTCATATTTACGTTACAGATAAGATCAATTGAAAGTTTGTGAAACCGATTAGGTTAACAATATTTTTTCAACAAATGATAGCTATATTTAAGTAGGTGATACGATTGATTTACGGTATATTAGATATTGAAATGACGTGCGATGGCAAGCAAGAAAACGGAAAATTTATTGATGACGGAAGAATGAAGCGCTCACAGAGGGAAATTATATCGGTGGGATTTGTTGTGTGCGATGACAAGTATAATATAAAAAACAGATATTCCTCATTTGTAAAGCCTGTTAGTACCACCTCTATTACAGATTATTGCGAGAATTTAACAGGGATTACACAAAATGATGTCAACCACGGAAAAAAGTGTAATAATGCTTTTCGCGATATTAGAGAAATGTGCGAAAAATATTCCATAGATTATATCTTTACATTTGGTAACGCGGATAAAGACGGAATTATAGTATCTGCCAAGTGGATTAAAAAAAAGAAGGAAAAAGTAAATAATTTGTATTTTATCTCAGAGAAAATCATTGATGTGAGACCTGCAATTCTAAAAGGGATAAACTGCAAAAATTATAGAAGAAGTCCAAGCTTATCCAAAATTGCTGAGATATTGAGCGTTAAAATAAAAGGTAAACACCACAATGCATTAAATGATGCAATTTTGTTATATGAAATATGCAAAGAACTTAATGTACAGGTAGTATAGGCAACTTACTACTTCTGGTCTTCATGAAAACATATTTGCAAAAAATACCATTTAATAGAAAGGAACGTAAATTTATGGGTTACGGTCAAAATCTAAAAGATATTTTAGACAACAAAGGCATGACAGTAAAGGAACTTGCACTAAAAGCGAAAATCGCTCCCACAACGCTTTATTCGATTATCCAGCGGGACACCGCTATCCGTTTTGACACTGCACTTAGAATTTCTAATATATTGGATATCCCCATCAGTTCTATCTGCAAGGATAACCCCTATGACGATATCGAAACCTTACCCGCACTTCCATCTGA
>CAJTMC010000175.1 GCA_910577115.1 uncultured Lachnospiraceae bacterium | reverse complement strand
GTGCCATGCCAGCCCGGATTGCTTTTGGGTGCAGTTTTAAGCATATTTAGTGTAACATATCCCTTTTTACGGGGAAAGAGCAGAACCGTGCCAATTTTGTGCGGAATTGTGCCAATTTCGTGCCAAGACTTCTAAATAGTAAAAATGAAAAATTATGTTGATAATTTGCAGAAAAAGGAGAGAGCCTCCTTTATTTATATAGCATATGGGTTGCATCCGAAACACGGAAATCCCTTTGCACCTTGACAATTTTACAGCACCGTTCAGGAGTTATACAGGCACAGACGGATAGTGTGCGATGACCATACGTGAGCCCGCCCTCTGTTTAAAAATTGCATAGCAATACCTGAAATACGCGGCAAAGATATTGGCGCAGGAAGTGACCTGATTGGGTGCGTACAAATTATGCTTCCTTAATTCAAGTAGAAAAAATATGTTAATTACAGTTGAAAAACGGAATGTTCAATGCGTATAAGATTTATATAGAGGCTTTATATCAAATACCATTCAGATACCGCTTCAACTGCAGAAAACGTTTTATGATAAGGAAAGATGCAAAGAAAAGAGAAAGAGAGGATAGACAATGGCAGCAGATGTAGATAATGAAGTGGCAGTTGATCAGCAGGTGTATTTGGCAGGCGATATTCAGCGCATGCTTGGAATAGGTAAGAGTAAGTCCTATACCTTCCTTGAAGACGTGTATAAGCAGAAGAACCCGCCATTCAAAGTTCTTAAAATCGGTAAGCTTTTCAGAGTGCCAAAACGAGGATTCGATGAATGGCTGAATGGTGGTTTATGAGCGAGGTGATTTAGTGAAACAACCAGCAACGAAAAAAGAGGTTGCTTTTTATGAAGGGAATGCATGGGTTCACAGAGTTAAACTACTGCAGCCGGATGGTTCTGTAAAGTACAGCAAGCGTGGCGGCTTTCAGAGCAAGTCAGAAGCGGAAGCAAGCTATTATAAACATGAAGAAGAATTCAAGAAGGCATCCAGAGTTTATCAGATGTCGGCGAAACCTAATGCAGATGTTGATTTGAAAGATTATTTGCTTTATTGGTTTGAGGATGTATTTTCACAGAGGATTGAGAACACAACCCGCATGGTATGTGCCTATGTGCTGTATGACCTGATCCTTCCGAATATGCAGCAGGATATAAAATTGCGATATGCCAATGAGGAGTATTTTGATTCCCTGCTGTCTGTTGTATCAAAGGCATGCGAGTCCGCCGGCAATAAGTCCAGAGAGTTCTTGAATATGGCGATGAAAGAGGCCGTCATACAGGAATATATCAAAAGGAACCCGATACCTGCGACAAAGCCGTATCCGAGAAAAAAGCCAACAATCATTATTTTAAACAAAGCAAATGTGAAAAGACTTTTGAAAGCTGCTTACAATAGTGGATGGTATCTGGAGATTCTTCTCGGACTGTTCTGCGGACTTAGAAAGGGTGAGATATCAGGCTTGAAGTTTGGAGATTTTGATGCTGGAAACAGGACAATCTACATTCAGAGGCAGATCACGTCCAATCCTGTTATTCCAAAGGGTGAAAGCAAAATTGAAACGTATGAAGTCATAGAGAAACCACCAAAGACGGATAACAGTTACAGGCGGTTGCGGATACCGGAGGTGGTTGCGAAGGAAATCGAAAAAAGGAGGACCTTGGTTGATGCAAATAAGCTGCAGTACGGTGAACAATATTTTGACCGTGATTATATTTCGTGCCAGGAAAACGGCCTGCCCCACTCAACTGCAGCAATGAACAGCGCTTTGTCAAAGTTATGTTCCAGAAATGGCCTGCCCCACATAACTGTTCATGGATTGAGACATATGTATGCCACCATATTGGTAGAGCAGAAAGTTCCTTTGATTAAGATATCTGCCCTGCTGGGCCATGCAAGTGTCAATACAACCTTTGAATATTATTGTGAGGTCATGGATGAGAATGAGCAGATCATCACGTTTATGAACAATATGTTTGTTCCAGAAGGGAGTGCTGCAATATGTTAGATTTGAGCTTAAAAAATTATGTTGATTGGAGAGTGGCACAGGTAATACCTGTGCGCTCCGGTTTCGGCTACAGGGTATTTTTGAAATATCCGGACGGAAGTGAAAAGCCACAGCAGAAGTCGGGATTTAAAACAGAGAAAGAAGCAAATAAGGCAAGGGAGAAGACTATCGCAGAATTATATAGTGGAACATTTGTTGTGTTTGCAAAGGTTGATGTGGCTGAATTTATGACATTCTGGCTGGAAACAGACATTAAAAAGCGTACTGACAGTTACGAAACTTACTATAATTATTGTGGGATAGTAAAGAATCACATCATTCCTATCTTGGGTAAGAAAAAAATGATGGATGTTAACCGCGGAGACGTTCAGAAATTGTTTAATACCAAGGCAGACTACTCAAGGTCGGTGGCAGAGCAGGTAAAAACAATCATGAATGTCTCTTTTCGTTATGCGATAACGAACAAAGTGATCCTGGCAAATCCGGTGGATGGAATAGGACTTCCCAAAGCAGAAAGGACACAACAGAAATCAGGCTTCAGGACCAGGAATATCGATACACAGAAAACACTGACTATGGAGCAGATCCAGATTCTGCTGGAAAAAAGCAAAGATACACCGATTCATATGCAGGTGATGTTCAATGTGCTTATGGGGCTCCGCAGATCCGAGATCAATGGCGTAAAATATTCAGATGTAGATT
>CAJTMC010000174.1 GCA_910577115.1 uncultured Lachnospiraceae bacterium | reverse complement strand
TTCAAAAACTCCCTTCTTTTTGAACAAAAAAAGACCGTGTCCGCCTCTGAAAAGGCAAATACACGGTCGTTCTTGTTCGTTTGTTGATTCCAAGGTCGATGCAGTCTGGTACGTCGGGGCGCACTACGCCCCTGGCCGCGTTCCATTCCTCCCTCACTTACTCCGCCCTAAACTTACTCCGCCCTGAAATACACTCCCATTTTATCATTGGGGAAGGGAGCTGTATAGTTGAGGTTTTCTCAACCAAGCCGATATTGTTCGATCATACTGTCCAGGGAAAACTCGATCTCCTTCACTGCTCTGTGGGATAGCTTTTGACCCATAAGCGCTCTTTCGATTTGCTGGACTTTTCGGAGCGTCCGGCCGGCGGTCCCCCGAAGCACAACGCCTTTGCGAAAAGAAATCTTTTTCTTTTCTAAATCCAGGCTGTTGATTTTGTACCCATATTTGAGCCAGGAATCCGCGATGCAGCAGTCAGGCAGGGACAATTCTACCGCATGGGTCGGATAGCCCTCCAGCTCCCATAAAGCTGAGCGTTTCCCCATGTCAACCGATGTCTCGCGCCAGAAAATCTGATATTTACTGGCTTCCCAAGGTAATTTAGCGCCCAGTATAGTTTCAATTTCGCTGAAACTCATAGTAAATGACCTCCGCTCACAGAATTGAAAAAACTCCGTCAGCGCCGCATACGGCGGTTCCTCGACAGACATATGAGCGGCAGAATTTTATCAGCTACTGATCCACTAATTTTTCGGATTCCAGTCCATCCCAATTGTAGATGCTTTATAGAAAGTTTGAAAGCCATTTTGGTTGGTACTGCAACATCGGCAGGAATCGATGGTGTAGATATGTATATGTGGAGGTATGGGATACTTCCCGATTACTACATTTCAGAATCTGAAGCCAGAAAGTTGGGGTGGCGGAAAATACTCGGAAATTTAGCCGAGGTGTTGCCAGGAAGAGTGATCGGAGGTAAAATATATCTTAATTGGGATCACAGATTGCCAGAGCGTCCGGGAAGAATTTGGCGTGAAGCAGATTTCGATTATGTAAGTGGTTTCAGAAATGGCCGCAGATTACTCTATTCCAATGATGGCCTTTTATTTGTGACTTATAATCACTATTTAAGTTTTTATGAAGTTGGTTGGGAGGGGTTACTGTGAATTATGTTACATTGGACTTTAGTGGAATTAAATCGCTTTGGACCTTACATGAATACTTCAAAGAAATATTTCAATTGCCCGAGTACTATGGGCATAATATGGATGCTCTTTGGGATTGTCTCTTATATTATTTTGAAACGCCAACAACAATTGTTCTGAAAAATATAAGAAAAATCCCAGCTGAGATGAGTGAAGCGGTTGAAACAATGCTTGCACTTTTTAATGAACTTCAGCAACAGGATGAAAATATTACTATCCAGATAGAACCGGACCTTAATGATGATATTTCACCATTTCAAGTTTGATTTTTAGGGGCCCACCAGGTAGAAGCGTCCCGCTTTTCTGGATAAAACGTGCGGAACACGTCTTTAAGCCCTACTTCCAAAAGCCGTTCAAAATTTTTGCGTTCCCCTGTTATCATATCTGGAGGGACGGTGCTTGACCTGGCCTCAGAAGGGTAGATATCCTGATCCGTATGTGTAACATTAAGAAGCTGTACCAATAGAGGGAAAAGTAGTATAATGAGGGAATGATACAGAAAAACGAGCGACGCAGCTATGCGAGCGATTTAAGCGACAGCCAATGGGCGATGATAGAGCCATTATTTCCACCAGCCGGGAACAGAAGCAAATGGGAAAAGCGGGAACTGGTGGATGCAGTGTTATACTTAGTAGATAACGGCTGCAAATGGCGAAATCTGCCCCACGATTTTCCGCCGTATACAACAGTAGCAAATTTTTATTATGCTGCAATCCGAAGCGGACTATGGGAAAAAATCCGCGCAGCGTTGGTGGAACGAGTGCGGACAGACGCAGAGCGGAAGCCCGGCCCCAGTTATGCAATCATCGACTCGCAAAGCGTAAAAACAACCTCAGCCGCAGAAGAACGCGGAATAGATGGTGGAAAAAAACAAAAGGACGTAAACGGCACATCGTAGTAGACACCATGGGGAATCTGCTGGCGGTGGTAGTTCATGCTGCCAATATTCATGATACAAAGTCAGGTATTCTGGCTGCGAGGAAAGCCTTTGAGAAATATCCAACCATTCAACGGTTTTGCGCCGATGCAGGATATCGAAAAACTTTTGAACAAGATGTTTCCCAAGAACTCGGCCTTGGTGTTGATATTGTTGCACGTACGGAAGCTGGATGGCAGGTTTTACCTAAGCGGTGGATCGTGTAGCGTTCTTTGGCCTGGATCAACAATTCCCGCCGTCTTTCCAAAGACTATGAAGTGTCTGTCCGTTCTGCACAAGCTGTTTGCACCATTGCTGCCTTCAGCACTTTACTCAAGCGGTTTTAGCCTATTGGTACAGCTTCTAATAGCAAGGCATGTTTAACGATTTTCAGTCTAAATAAAAAAGAAAATTCAGAGCAAATAGTGAGGTTTGGACTAATGATACGATTGAGACTGTACGACTCAAAACGTACAAAAAGAGACAATATCGAATCCATCATTGAAATTTGCAAGCAAATTTTTAATGAAACACTTGGTGAAAAATTTTTCCAAGGCGGTAATCTTAAAGTGGCCTTTTGCAACTTCGAAAATAGAGTTTCCGCTTATGAAGA
>CAJTMC010000173.1 GCA_910577115.1 uncultured Lachnospiraceae bacterium | reverse complement strand
GAGATAACAGTGCGGCGGCAAGCTCCCCATTGGTGAGGATAACTGTCTGACCGCATATCGTAACAGGGTATTCTTCATAGGGTGCTTCAAAATATTCGTCTGTTGTGCCTAAAGGGTAAAATTTTTCTTCTGTGAGGTATTCAAGGGATATTTCTTTTTGCCGCCGTCTGCTCCTGTCACGCCATGCGTTGATAGCCGCAAAGCGTATGACGGTCTTGCAATAGCCATTGAAAGTATATATGATATGTTCCTTGTATGCTTCTGTGCAAGGCATAAATGATTCCCCCTTTCTCCCACATGGGGCGGTGCATGGTTTACGGTTGCATATTTATCATTCAGCTAAAAAAGGATTTGTGACGCTGCGCTTTCTTCCTCTTCATATTTTGCATAATCAAGATTCCTTGATGGATAATCATGGGCATATTTTTTCAGGCGTTCTAATATAATATCATTCACAACAATATCCCCGCATTTTTCACATTGTTTTGCCGGAACATTTGTTGCTTTCCGCATGGTTCCGTGTATTTCAATGTCGATATTAGTGATGATGGAAACTTTTTTGCCGCCACACTTTTTGCACTTACTGAAAAACATATTTTGCCTCCTCACATTGAATTATTGTTTCTTATTTTCGTTTAAGATAAAGAACAACAGCAATTCGATACGAAATGAATTGAATCATACTGCCTGCCGCTATACCTCCAAGCGTTAAAATGATTGTGTGCGACTGCAAACTTTTTACAATTCCAGACAATGCGGATACAAAAGAAGGAATTAACACGAATGCCATTACTGCTACAAAAGAAATCAAAGACCACATTTTGGCTTTGGTGTAGCCCATTTTGAAATATAAGGGCATTTGTATTCCCGTTATTGCAGAAAAAACCAAAAAAGATAAACTGAATCCAAACATGATATCTTGTATACTAATCGCTGCGTTTCGATAAAACGCAAAGCCAAAATATAGGGCAATAACCGCCAAAAAAGTGATAAGATAGTTTACATACATAAAAATATATCGTCCAAGAACAATATCATTTAAACCAACGGAGACAGAACCATATAGGTGGTCAAGGTTGTTTTTTTCCTGTATGGCAAAAATGCTGGAAGCCTGCAATGCTACGAACCATGCGCCCGTAATACATAACACAGTAACAGAGGAACCCATAAATCCAAACATCAAAACGGCTGCTGCCAACGACAAATATGAAAATAGCTGTGATTTCATCGTGAAAAAATCCAGTTTTGCGACTTTCATAGAAGCTCTCATTTCTTTATACCTCCTTTGCTCATACAAATTATAATATCATCAATCGTGGCAGTATCAAGAATACAATGCCCGTATTGAGCTGCTTCATTTGCGGTAATAAGCCCCTCAAATCCCATATTTGTTTTACGCAATCCGGCAATATTTTTTTCAAGCTCCGGCGTGAGGTCTTGCGGTCTGCCTTTGACAAGCCGATAACTGTTTATCAAATCCTCCATACTGCCCGTAAAAATCATATTGCCCTGATTGATAAACGTAATGTAATCGGCAACCTGCTCCAAATCAGAAGTAATATGCGTTGAGAATAAAACACTCCGTTCCCCATCTTTTATATAGTCTTGCAGAATTTCTAAAAACTCGTCACGGGTAACAGGGTCAAGCCCGCTTGTTGGTTCGTCCAATATAAGCAGCTTTGCATTATGTGAAAAGGCACAGGCAAGCATTAGTTTCATCTGCATACCACGTGATAAGTCGCCAACTTTTTTATTTTGTGGCAGACAAAAACGTCTTATCATATCGTCAAACGTATTGTGCCGCCAATCGTCATAGAAAATAGAAATCGCCTTTTCTGTATCCCTTACTGTCCAACTGTCAACATAAAACATATGGTCAAATACAACACCGATTTCCTGTTTTACCGCCTTTTCGTGAAGTACATTATCTTTGCCAAAAACCAGGATTTCTCCCTCATTCTTTTCAAGCATATTAAGAATAAGCCGTATCGTTGTTGTTTTTCCAGCGCCATTTGAACCAACCAGTCCCATAATGTAACCTTGCGGCAAAGTAAAACTGATATGATTGAGTCTAAACCCTTGAAAGTTCTTGCTTACACCTTTTAATTCCAAACATTTTTCAGTCATGGTCTACCTCCAATAAAAGTTTTAACAAACTGACAATTTCATCATCAGACATAGGGATGCGCCCGGCTGCCAGTATTGCGTTGTTAAGGTTTTTTTCTACTTCTTTGATTAGCTGCTCTCTAATTAAGTTTGAGCCGCTTGACATCACAAAGAAGCCTTTACCTTGACGGCTTGTAATAAAACCCTCCTGTTCCAATTCGTTGTAGGCTCGTGTAGTGGTTAGCACACTTATTTTTAAATCTCTTGCCAGTTGCCGAAGCGAAGGAAGCGTTTCATTTTCTGCAAGTTCCCCTGTTAAGATTTGTTCTTTTACCTGTTCCTTTATCTGCGCATAAATCGGCAAATCAGAACTATTTGATATTACAATATGCAAGCAATCACCTCTCTTCAACTGTATATTAAAAAACATATACAGTATATCCAGAAATATCAGTCATGTCAATAGGATAAAAATAACTTTTATAGAGTTTTGCATATTTCAAAGAACATTACGACTAAAACAGGTTTTCTATAAATTTGTTGATAGGGAAATATCAAAGAAAGAATGAGGGGAGTTCCGTAGTAGTCGGCATTGTGGGAATGTGTATAACTGGCTGTCTTATGGAATTGTGGGTAACTCTGTTTGCAGGACGTGGGAAAGCTGCACTTTAGCTTTTCCATGTGCTGTGAATAGAGTTATCCAT
>CAJTMC010000172.1 GCA_910577115.1 uncultured Lachnospiraceae bacterium | reverse complement strand
TCTTTTGTCTTGCTTTGGCAAAATCAGATTTTCCATGTAGTAGGGATAAAGGGAGAAAGTTTCTTAGCAAGCATAGGAAAAGGGTACCCTTTTCCGTAAATCTGCCCGTCCGCGCTATGGCTTGCCGGACAGATTTTGCTTGTTGGGAAGAATCCCAAACCCTCTTAAAAACCCTCTCACTACCTACAACACCGCACAGGGCGGTTTTGACGAAGATTTGAGAGAAATTCTTCAAAAAGTTTTCCTTGTTTCTTAATACGGGGAAGTTTGGGAAATGCCAAATAACGAATTATGCAATTTCAAATATTTTGCCATCGTTGTAATAATTTAAAAGTCCGTATATAATTATGGCGTGTGATTTTTCTGAAAGGGCGTACCAAAAGGAAAAGGATTCAAAATCATAAAAATATGAGCAGTCCTATCATATTGCTGTTCCCATGAAAAAATAAAGGAATGCGACACGCTTAATGTCATATTCCTAATGCTAAAATAAAGTAAAGGAGGGTTTAAATATGCCGTTTACCGAAATATGTATTTATCAAGTTAAGCCGCAAAAAGTAGAGGAATTTGAAGCACTAATGCTTGAAGCTAAAAGTTTCTTGGAAAAACAGGAGGGATTGCTTCTGCTTCGTTTTGCTAAAAGAGGGTATCACATAGATATGGAGCAAATCAAAGAGGGGCTTCCGCCACTAAAAATTACCCGTATTGTAAAAAGTGTTAAATATATGCTTTATTGGGAATTTGACACAAAAGAAAGCTACGGGGCAGCACAAAAAAATCTTTATGACAGTTATTGGAAGTCTATCGAAAAGTGTTTAATCGTTCCTCATGACAAATATTTAGGGGAGGGTATGTTTTAATGGTTCTGGCATATTGTGGTTTAAATTGTAATGAGTGCCCTGTCTATCTGGCTTCTATCGTAAACAATGTAGCCGCTCAGATACAGTTGGCAAGGGAGTATTCAACTGATACCTGCAAATTTTCAAAAGAAGATATGTATTGTTTGGGATGTCATTCTGATACGGTATCCCCCAAAATGTGCGGGGATTGTCAAATAAGGATATGCGGTATGAAAAAATCTTATGGAAGCTGCGCCGAGTGTGACGAATTTCCCTGTTCCACATTGAGAGAAAATGTGGACGATAATTCAGATAATATGAACAATCTAAAACAGCTTGCCATAAAATACAAAAAGGCAGAGTGATGATATGCAGATAGACAGACTTATTCAAATCGTGTTTCTCTTGTTAAGGCATGAGAATATAACAGCAAAACAACTGGCAGAAGAACTTTGCGTTTCCACGCGGACAATATATAGGGATATCAATATACTTTCGGTTGCCGGCATACCGATTACGTCACAAAAGGGGTATGGCGGAGGGCTGTCCTTATTGCAAGGCTTTTCACTGGACAAGTCTTATTTTACGCAGGAGGAACAAAGCAATATTATACAGGCGTTGCAGATTTTAAAGTCGTCAAATTATCCAGACGCAGACAAATCATTAAACAAAGTTGCCGGGCTGTTCAGTCATACATTGCAGTCTGAATGGCTGGAAATTGATTTTTCCTATTGGGGAAGCCCCGAAAAGGAACGGAATAATATTACAGCTTTAGAACGTGCGATAATCAATAAATATGTGATTACATTCACATATTTTAATGCGGAATTGACGATAACCAATCAGATTGTCGAGCCGCTAAAATTAGTGTTCAAATCCCACGCATGGTATCTTGTGGCTTATTCAAAGCGCAAAAATGATATTCGTACTTATAAAATGTCCCGCATTAGGGAACTCCAAATAACGAATGAATTATTTGAACGTGAACTTCCAAAGGATTTTTCCATTACTCCTACCTATAAGGAAGAATATAATACGCCAATATTCATATTGCATTTTTCAGAAAAGATAGCGTATAAAGTTTATGATGAATTTCAGGAGAAGTATATTAAAAAATTGGACGACGGTACGTTGGAAGTGACTTTCAGATACCAGTTTAGCGATTGGACTTTTCTTTATCTGCTTTCCTTTGGTGAATATGTTGAAATTATTGAGCCTGTAGAAGCAAGAAATATTTTGAGGGAAAAGGCGCAGAAAATACTTTCCATGTACTAACGAAATATCCGCAACAACGGTAAATAAAAAAACCGTTGTTTTGCGGCAAAATTTTCATGCACAAAAGAGAATATAAGCAACCAAACGGCGGTTTTGAAATAACAATCAAAGCCGCCGTTTTCTTTTTTGAAAAATAAAACTATGGGGGTGTATTTAAAGTTACTCATTTTTAAGGATGTGGCGGTATCAAATGTTTAAAAGCATTGGAGGGTATCGTTATGTCCTTTTTCTACACCTTTTATCATTGTCAATCATCAAAAAAAGTCTGTTTCCTGCAATGGGATTTTGCGGCTATGAAGATGAACATACAAATCATACTGATTGTTTAAATAATTCATATTACCCAAACGCTTATGCCGCTTTATGCTGTATGGGCGTTTGCTGTAATAGCCCCCTACTGGGAAGAAAGGGGGTGAGAGAAAATGAGATATTCTGAACAGTTCATGGAACATATCGAATATGCGTTTCATGCGTTCTGTAAGATTGTCCTGCGCCATGAAGCCATGAACGCATGGCGGGATTTGAAGCGGAAAGAAGAACGGGAAATATCCCTTGATTATCTGATGTCAGAACGATATTTTGAACCGTCTGCTATGGACAGCTATTTTGAGAAACAGGACAAGCCGACTGTATTTCTTGTGTTGGGAAAGGAAGTTATCGTTGATAATGAACGGTTAGCAACGGCATTATCAAGATTACCGGAAT
>CAJTMC010000171.1 GCA_910577115.1 uncultured Lachnospiraceae bacterium | reverse complement strand
TTGACGGGGCATTCAATGCGGCAGGCGGAAGACTGTACGGCACAAGTCCTTTGAAAAATGTAAAGAACGCCTTTATAAGGGGCGCGCTTGAAGGCGCGGTCAAGGGCGGAGCCTACAATATCGCCGACGCGCTCGACAACAGGCTGCGCAATGCTTATAACGCAAGAAAACGGCAGAAGCTGAGAACCACAAGAAGACGGAATACATGGAACAAGAAGAACAAGAACCCGTGGACCAGCAGAAACCCGAGACCGACAGGAAGCAGGAGCCCGCAGTCGCACTGCGGAAAACCGAAACCGCTCAAGGGGATGCGTAATCCAAAGCGGAGAAGCAGCAGAAACCGCATATACCGCACACGTCATATACTTCCAGATGACAGGTTCAGGGTCAAGAGCTTTGTCAGGGATGTTGTTGCTGGCGCAGTGATGGGCGGACTGGCGAGTGCTTCTTTCTATGGGGCTGGCAAGGCTGTTGAGGCGTTGAAGCGGGGCGTAGAGCGAAGAAGTATACAGAAAATTGAGAATTATGTTATTCATGCTGCAAATAGAAGAGTACCATATATAGTAAAAACTAATTCTAAAAAAGAAATAGGCCCATGTTTTTCAACAATATATGATCCTAAATTAAAACAGTTTTATTATGGAATGAATTATAAAAGTGGAAATGATAAGGCGCTAAGGGCTTATAAGAAATGGCTGGAAGAAGAAGCACATAATATAATCCAGTTTAGAACAAATCTATATAAAGAGGCTATTGATAATGGATTAGTGAATAATTTGCCACCTAATCATGACATAAGATTAGCTGCTCATTCTGAAGTTAGGGCATTGGATTTAGCTTTAAAGGCAAGAGAAGAAGCAGGAATGACAGTTGATGAAATGACCATATCTGATCTGTTTTTGTATAATATAGACATGATAAAATTCTTTAAAGGAGAGGGTTTAATTCCCAAGGATAGATGTGAAAATTGCAAAGTAATTACAGATGGTATTCATGTCATAAGACATAAATAGATTAGCTGGATTCAAGAGTGTATCAATGAGTAAGAGAGACTGTAGTTGAAAGCCTATAATGATTGTGATTTATAGGAAATGACAGCTACAGTCTCAAATTGCATGAAATTTAAAACGAGGTGAAAAGAATGAATACAAAGAATCTATACGAAAAAGATGATTATGATATTTACTCAATTTATTATACAGATAAAGAATGTACACAACCTTATACAGGACATGTAGAAGAATATTGGAATGGCAGATTAAGTTGGGAGGAGGATGTTGTTAATGGTTTTGGAGAAGGACTTAGAAAAGAATATGATGATATATATGGTATGCTGGAATCTGTTAAGGAAATGAGGCATAATAAAATTAACGGATTAGGATTTGAATATCATAGAAATGGAAGGATTGCGTCAATTTCAATCAATATTGATAATTTACCTATAGATTATTGCTCTTATGATGAAACAGGCAAATTAACAGAGGAATTTTATCTGTCAGAGCCGTTTTATATTTTGGGGATTGATACTTCAAGAATAAAAGAAAAGATTCCAGCAATGAGAGAGAAATATAATCTAAAAAAATTAAATGAAGAAATATTAAAATATGGTAAACCGATGGAATATGGAATGCCGATATATCCGATACAGTGTTTGGATGATGAAAAAGGTGTGTGATGCCATGACAGAGCAGGAGTATATCAAAGAGCAAATAGAATTGGGAAAAGGGATTGTACGGGAAAATACGGTTGACTTGCGTCAGGTTAAGACGGTTGCGGGGGTGGATTTGGCATACTGGAAAGATAATGGAAGGGAGTGTGCGGTCTGCTGTATTGTAGTGGTGGATTATGATACCTTTGAGATTCTTGAGAAGGTTTCCCGCAGGGATTTTATCAGTGTGCCATATATCCCCGGCTGTTTGGCATTTCGGGAGATTCCGCTGTTTATGGACACGTACGGGCAGGTAAAGACAACGCCTGACGTTGTTTTTTTTGACGGGAACGGGTATCTGCACCCAAGGCATATGGGACTGGCAACGCACGCGGGGATTCTGCTTGGGAAACCAACTGTTGGCGTTGCAAAGAGTTACTATAAAATAGCGGACGTGGATTTTGACATGCCTGAAAATAAAAAGGGCGCGTTTACGGATATTGAAATCAATGGTGAAATTTACGGGCGGGCGCTGCGGACACATGTGAATGTAAAGCCTATTTTTGTGTCAATCGGGAATGCGGTTGACTTGGATACGGCAACGGAGCTCGCGAACTATCTGACCACGAAAGAAGGGCATATACCGTTGCCGACCAGACTTGCGGATATTATGACGCATGAAAAAAGGAAGGAATATCAAAATAAGGATAAGTAAAGTATGAATAAATTTACGGGTTAGGTACTTAACATCAATTTGAGCAAATGTAAAGAGGAGACAAGGATATAATGGATATATCAGATTACGAAAATTTGTGGAATGAAGACAAAGGGGATTATGTATTGCTAAGGGTGGAAGATGACTATATGATAATTAATAGGGTTCGTCAAACAGTATTATTGATTGAAGATGATGATATATCTGATAGAGTGATTGCGAAAATGATTGAGGAAGAGAGTATGATTTTTGATACTTTGGAGCAGGCTTATGATTCTGTAAATAAATGAAAACAAAAATTAGTTTATAATATTTATTCTTGGTGAAAAGTATTGGGTTAAAAATAATCGGGAATCCCGCTGGCGTTCGGCGTGGACTTTGCGGCAGGAATGGCAGGAAGCCTTGCGGAGCAGAAGATCAGCGGGGCACGCATAGCGCCCGTACGCGCGGCAGTTGACGGGGCATTCAA
>CAJTMC010000170.1 GCA_910577115.1 uncultured Lachnospiraceae bacterium | reverse complement strand
GGAAATGGATTCCTATCAGAAAGGAGCTTTTGCTCATGTCAAACAAAGTTATTTTTAATCTTGATGAATTATTCATCTCCGTTGGTATTGATGTCGGTGCTGACTTCTCCTGGATGTCTATTGCACTTCCTAACCAACAATTCGTAGGAAAGCCTTATAAAATCCTACATATTAGTATGGATTCTCTTACAGCCGCTGTTTCTAAAATAAAAGAAGCAGAAGAGCTGTATTCTTTGGAAAGCCGCATTTTCCTTGAATCCACGGGAATTTATCATTACCCACTCTTCTGCTATCTTCGTGATAAGGGTTTTAACTGCTCCGTTATTAATCCTATCATCACTAAGAATAGCACAAATATCAACATACGAAAAGTACATAATGACCGTTTTGATTCAAAAAAAGCTGCTTTAGTTGGCTTGAAGCCTGATTTAAAGGTTTCCCTTATGCCATCTGACCTTGCTTTGAACTGCCGCAACCTCTGTCGTGAATACTATGATTTAATGGATAACCGCAGTGCTTATGTGAACAAGCTCCAAGGGGAACTACGGATGGCGTTTCCACAGTATCTTGGCATTTTCTCCAAGGTTACAATTAATACATCCCTTACCTTATTGGAAACTTATACATCTCCATCTGCCTTTATCGAAGCAGATAAGCAAGAGGTTATTGATATCATCAGGTCAACTGCCCGTTTTGGGCTAACATATGCCCAGAACAAGTATCATGCCATTATCCAGGCGGCTAATGAAGCAAATGAGTTCGGTTACATCATTGACAGCAACATCAAGCGGATCCGGCTCTATATCAGTTTCATCCGTAAATACGATGAAGAAATCAACGGCATTCTGGAATCAATGCACGAGCTCGTAAATGCTAATGAAGATACTGAGTTCGTGAAGCAGATCCACTTAATAGAAACATTCAAAGGTGCCGGTTTCTTATCTGCCGTATCCCTCATGGGAGAGATTGGTGATTTTTCTGCATTTTCAAAACCAAAACAGCTTTTTGCTTACTTTGGTCTTGATCCGGCTGTAAAACAATCCGGCAAATTTGAAGGCACAAAAATCAAAATGTCCAAAAGAGGCTCTGCTATTGCCAGACGGGTAATCCACACACTGGCTTTACAAAGCATCAGTACATCCCGTACGGGAGAAGCCAAAAATCCAGTGCTTCGTGATTACTATCTGGAGAAATGTAAATCCAAACCAAAACTTGTGGCAATGGGCGCTGTTTCACACAAGGTATGCAACATAATATTTGCAATACTAAGAGATAACAAGCCGTTTGAAATCATTACTCCGCAGGAGCATGTTAAACAATACAATGCTGCCAAATGCGACACAGCTGCATAAAATACTGCACTTCCAACGAATCAATATCTTAAAAAACGATATTTTCACCAAGGGAGTAGTGCGCCCTTTTGTAAAGAAAAATAAATATAAAAAATTTTTATTTTACTATTGACATTTATTAGCTGGACTTCTTTTCATCACAGTGTCCGGATCTTTACCTTTTTTTCCAATCCGCTTTCCCGCAGTATCTTCGTGTACTTTTTCTTCCTGCTCTTTGGCACCTTGACCACTACTTTGGAAGACAGACCGGAAAAGGAGCCTTTGGCAATGCTTTTTACCTTTTTTGATTTTATTTCGATCAGGCGGAGGTTTTTGGTTGGCAGCTCGAAATCATAATTTACGGCAAAAACTTTTCCTCTATAAGACAGTCCTTTTTTTATCGTTGTTACATTTTTCGGCAACTTGATCTTTTTTAGTTTTGTACCGGAAAACGCGGACATGGAAACAGTTGTCACAGCTTCAGGGATTTCTAAAGTTCTCAGGTTCTTACAATTGGCGAAATCATGCTGTTTAATTTCCTTCATACCTTTTGGCAGCTTGATCTTTGAAAGGGATGTACAGTCAACAAATAGCGCCTTATATGTCCTGGATACACTGTCTGGTATGATAACTTCTTTCAGTTTAGAACATGACCCAAATGTTCCCAGGGTTTTTAGAGTATGTGGCAGTGTGAGGTGTTCCAATTTGGCACAACGATAGAATGCTTCCCGTTCTATAGTTGTAACATTCGCAGATAATCTGATAGATTTTAGATTTCTGCAAGCTGAAAAAGCTCCATAACCGATCCGTGTTACTGAATCAGCCATGACAACGGTCTTCAATTCTACAAATAAATAGAATGCCCATTGTCCAATTCCTGTAACACCATCGTTTACTATAATATGTTCTGCCTTGTCATGCCAAACATACCAGCCTGGCTCCGGACTATGCCCATCAAAAATGTAATTTTCTATGCCTTTATTTCCTGAAAAAGTGAGGGTTTTCGTATTAACGTTATACACCCAGGTGTTTCCGTTCCCATCTGCTCCACTGGTCTTTTTGGCTGCAGCATTACAGGGGATAGGGATACTGCCTGCACATAAAATAATACAGAGCAGGATTGCTGTCCATTTTTTTACTTCCATCCTTCCACCACCTTCTTGCATCACAGTGTTCGGATCTTTACCTTTTTTTCCAGTCCGCTTTTTCTCAGCATCTTCGTGTACTTTTTCTTCCTGCTCTTTGGCACCTTGATCACCACCTTGGAGGACAGACCAGAAAAGGAACCTTTGGCAATGCTTCTTACCTTTTTTGATTTTATTTCGATCAGGCGGAGGTCTCTGGTTGGCAGATCGAAATCATTATTTACGGCAAAAACTTTATCTTTTCCACGATAAGGCATCCCTTTTTTTATCGTCGTTACATTCTTGGGCAACGTGATCTTTTTCAGTTTTGTCCCAGAAAAAGCAGACATGGACACGGTCGTCACAGTTTCCGGAATATCCAAAGATCTTAGGTTT
>CAJTMC010000169.1 GCA_910577115.1 uncultured Lachnospiraceae bacterium | reverse complement strand
AGCTGGTCTTTCCATATGCTGTCATATGTGTATGTGTGGGTTGTTGTCCCTGACGGTCCTGCCACTTTTTCGGTCCTGATGTTCTCTCCGCTGTCGTAGATATATTCATAAGTATACGTGCCCGCCTGATACTTTTCAACGGCTTTTGTCAGTTCGCCGTAGTTATTGTAGGTATAGGCCCCCGTATTTCCCTTTACGCTTTCCCGGATGCCGGTGATGTTCCCCCACTCGTCATAGGTATAGGTAAACTCTGACTTTATGTCCTTTTTGTCTGAACCAAACTTGTTCGTGTACTTCCCAATCAGCGCTGTCGAGCCTTTGCGTGAAGATGCAGAGCTTAAGCCTGCCGCAAACTCTGCCTCCGTGTACATGCGCTTTGACTGCCGCGTTTTTTACGTAATAATAGATCCTTTTATCCTTCCTGCGCAAGGAGTCATAGCTTAACGTCTGTAAGCATCCGTCGGGGAACACACTCTTCTGGACGTAAAGTTCGTACTTTACGGAATCGGGATTAATTGAATATATAAGTACTTCTAAAACTGATATCCTTGTCCTGTAAATACCAAATGTTTTCCACTAAGTACGTTAAAGAGACGCCAAGCCTCTGTATTATCAGATGAATCTACAAATATTCTCAATCGTTCATTATTGGAAAAAATAATCTGCAAATCACCATATTCGTTTATGTTATAGCTGTTAATATTTATTGAACTTCTTGTATCAAACCATTCCTTTGCCTTTTTATCAAATAAATTTTTTCCCTGAATATCCCATTCAAAATTTTCAACATAAAAATCTTCATCATCAATTGTACTTTGGGGAAAATAAAAATCTGATGAAGCAACTATTATCTCTTTCTTTTGGCTGTTTACAATTTTCCAAGAGCATTGCACATGGAGTGCAAATCTGCTTCTTTCTATTAACTTTCCTTTTTGATCCATAATTTCAACGATATCGCCAATTCCTATCCACATCATATCTGATGTTCTTCCAATATAAGCTATTTTTTCTCCACATATCTGATCTAAAAAATCAAGTATTTTTCTGTTCATAAACGCTTTACAACTCCTTAACTCTATACTTTTTTGGATAATTCAAACTTTTAAAGAGTTCCCCATATACCAAAATACATTTTGGTATATGGGGATATAAAACTTACAAAAACTCATAACCTAAGCCTGAAAATACTAATTGCTTTCCACCATGAAAACTAAAAATCCGCCAAGCTTCTGTATAATCAGATGCATTTATAAAGATCTTTAATTGTTCATCATTGGAAAAAATAATTTGTAAATCACCAAATCTATTTATGTTATATTCTTTTATATATATTGGACTTCTTGTTTCTAACCAGTTCTGCAATTTTTCATCACACAAATTATTCCCTTCAGCATTCCAGTCAAAATCATCATGGTTAAATTTTTCTTGAACTATCACACTTTTTGGAGAAAACGCATCTGATGACGCAACTATTATTTTCTTCTGTTCATTATCTACAATTTTCCACGCACATTGTATACATATGACCATTTTAGCCTTTCTTATCGGCAGATCATTATTGTTTAGGTTTTCAATTGTATCACCTATTCCAATCCATAATCGAATTGCTTCTCTCCTAATACACGTTATTTTTTCTCCCTGTAGCTGATCTAAAAAAATATGTAATTTTTCTGTTCTCATTAATATTACCCTTCTTCACTTTTTCTTAAATAGTTCTTTGGCTTCCTCTAATGCTTCCTTATAATCTAATCCATATTTACTTATCCAATGATGTAATTGCTCACTCTGTTTAGGTGATAATTTAAGTTTGCTGGCTATATCATCAGTCTGCTTATTTTGATTTTTATTGCTTCTTGGCGTTTTACCTCTTTGTTTTCCGATTCTAGTTTTTGTTGGACTTTCATCATCAAGATAATCATCACCATCTTTAGCATCATTAAGACCCTTTTCATTTTCGCTTGATTTTTCGCTTTTATTTTGTTCCACCGCATCAACAACCGCATTAACTATCTTTACGCCTACATATATATTATGTATAGTAGCTGCCGTACACACTACGAATGCCGCACCTGTTGCTGCCGCGGCTCCCACAGATAGCCCTGCTGCCGCGGCCTGAAATGTTGCCCATGCTGCGCCCAGTTCTGATAACAATGACAGTTCCAGAATCATTGTCTGTGGGTCATGCCCGTCATAATCAGCCTTCCCTACAGGTGAGTTTTTACAGTACGAGTACAGGTTGTATCCAAGAACATCAGTTCCCGTATTTGTTGTTATGCTGTCTGCACTGATAAAACGTCTTGTCTGCGGGTCGTAGTATCTCGAGTTCAGGTAGTAGAAGCCTGTTTCCGTGTCATAGTAATAGCATCTGTAGCGGAACGGGTTCTTCCCTAAGATGCCGTCGGTGTCCCTGCCCGCTACAGCCTCTTTTATGCTGATTGGATTTCCCCAGAGGTCGTATTCGTAGGTTCCGATTAATACGGAGTCGCTGTTCCTGTAGACTGCTATGACATCGCCGAAGGCGTTCTTCTCAAAGAAATAGTGTTTCTCTGCGTTTGAGCCTTTCTTATAACCGATCCCGAGGATTGTACCGTCGCTGTCGTAATAGTAGTTTATGACTTCGTTTCCGGTTGTCTCGGATAACAGCAGCCCGCTGTTGTAAAGGTAGATTGTTGTTTTCCCTTCTGTTGTCTTGGTGTAGCGCTGTCCGTCTGACAGGTAGGTGTATGATGCACTCTTTCCGTTCCTTCCTGACACGGATGTCAGGTTTCCTTTTACATCCCATGTCATACCGGCTCCCATGTAGTTTGTGGGATTGCCCATTTTATCGTATGAGATGCTCTTTCCGTCATACGATACCAGTTT
>CAJTMC010000168.1 GCA_910577115.1 uncultured Lachnospiraceae bacterium | reverse complement strand
GTGCTGCCGATGGTTTCCTCTGTCTCCCCGTTTTCATCCAGATAGGTCTTCTCCACCAGGTCATTCAGTGCATCATAATCATAGCGGATAGAATTCCCGCCGTTCATCGTATAGGATGTGCGCCTGCTCCCCGCATCGTAGGTGAACTGCTCCGTCCTGCCGGAAGCGTCTGTGACGCTGGTTAAATTCTGCTCCAGATCATAGGTATATACCGTCTTCCTGCCCATCGCATCGGTCACGCTGGTCAGGTTGTTGTGTTTCCCCCAGGTATAATGCTCCGTCAGGTTCATCCGGTCCGTGAAGGCTGTCTGTTCTCCTCCTGCTCCTTTGACGATAAGAGCCTGCCGTTCTCATCGTAAGTAAACTCCCGGTCCGTCTCCACGAGCTGGAAGCGGTACTCGCTGTCCTTGTCATGCTTCCCGCTGTGTTTCGTGCCGTGGGGCATGCTTTGCGAAATTGCCTGGGTGATCGCAGGAAAACGGAATACCTACCTCTCTGCATGGTATTGGAGGATCAAGCAGAAAAAAGGCGCTAAAAAAGCTATCGTTGCCCTTGCCAGTAAACTTCTTGTTATTATTTATACAATGTTAAAATAGGGTGCTCTTTTCGATGAATCCTGTTTTGAAGCTAGACGTAAAAACTGTGAACAAAAACAGCTTTCCCACTACATACGTGAATTAGAGAAGCATGGCTATCACGTAGAAACTCAGGGCTGATCTATTTGCATTTGCAATATGTCGCCATAAGCAGCCTATCTTATCTGACTGCTTTATAGCTATGCTTTCATGATTGCTGAAAACATTTGTTGTCAAGGATCAGTTTCTGGCTACGAGTTTTATTTTCGCAGCAAGGTACATAGGCACTTATTCAAGTGCGAAGTTTGAGTACATAATAAGAGACTTTAATTTGCGGCGACTACGCCGCCGCAAATTAAATTAAAACACTATATCACACTCAAATACCATTCATCTGTTGTATCTTTCGTGCCAAAAGAACTTTTCCCCATATATCGACAATCATTGTATCTTCATTTAAAAGTATACACTGGGTTCCCACCGGCATAAAATCATACCTTCCATAGCTTACTTCATACGGAAAGTCTACATTAAACCATAAAAGTAACGTTTCTGAATTATATTCTTCCTCATTATTAATCTTTATTCCTTCTTCGGCGATAAGCGTACTAATTCCAGGTCTGAAATTAGCGCCACTTTGAACCCCTCTACAGTATCATATTTTATTTCATATTCCGCATTTTTATATTTTTTATCTCCAATCCAAAAATATTTGTCGGTATATTCTAGTTCATACCCGATAAAATCTTCTGCATCAAACAGGTCCTTTTCATCACTACCATCCAAAGTGGTTCCTGTATACATCTTCGAAATCATCGCTACTTTCTCAATATACCATATTCCATAAAATAGCTCCTTTTCTGCATCCTCTTTTCTTTTATAGTTTATTATACCAAACAGGCATACCAATACCGCTGTAAATATAAATACCCTCCTTACATTTTTCTTTACTGGTTTACTTATAGCCATTAATAAATATCTCCGCCTCTATTGCCCTTCGATCCTAAGTGTCATGCACCGAAAATAGTGCAGGTTAAAGGCTGGACGTAAGAACTTAAAGCGGTTTTTCTGCTTCTCTTTGCAACCACCTTATGGCTTCTATACCATATAACTTTTTGATGCACCCATTTTGTCCTATATCAATCCATTTCAATTTTACAGTTTCTAAACCTCGTGCTCCAGACAAACTGGCTTCAGCAAATAAACATTTATCAAGGATAGCATTTGAAAAATCCGCTTCTTTTAATAACGTTCCTGAGAAGTTAGTGTTTCTCAAATCCGCTTGACTAAAATTGGTTCTAATAAATGTAGTACGAAAAAAATTGCAATTATTTAATTTGGCTCTCTCGAAAACTGTATCGTTAGCCTCTGCTTTTACTATAATCGAATTTATTAAACTTGCATATTTGAAGCTACAATAACCTAAATTGGAATAAGATAAATCAGCATAATCCATATTCACACCATCAAAGATCACATCAATTATTATTGAATTTGTCAAATCTTTATTTGAAAAATCCTTACCCGCCAGATTAAACTGCTGTCCTTCCTTTCCATCAGTTTTAAGCCACAACTCATGCTCTATTGGCATCTTAAAATCACTCATTATCATTCTCTCCTCTACGGCCATGTTAATACTTTATCACTTAATCCTTGCTTTGCAATCTCACTTGTAAGTTCTTGTAGATCAGTTGCCGTTAAGTTTCTTGTATCTAGCATAACATTTTCATTGGCCGCCAAACTTTTCTTTATGTTAGCCATGGCATCAGTTAGATTGTATCCTTTAGGTGCATATTGAGAATTAAAGGCTTTAACATCCCATTTTTGGCCTGTAATGGTATCGATAAATTCAGCACTGCCACTTGGATCCCTGACTAGTGAATTAACCTTGCCTTGAGATTCAAGTCCAAGCCCGACATCTCGTTCTGCTATTGACTTAGCACCTATCTTACCGCCATGTGCCGGAACGGTAGCTAAAGCATCTAATTCAGCTTGGGTTCTAATTTTTCCAGTACCACTACCACCTTTATCTACCGGTGGAGGTGGCAACAAAGTTTCTCCCCTTTTTTTATCCAACAAATCCCCACACTTTTTAACTGCCGCCCTTGCCAATGCTACCTGTGCTAAATTTCCAGCCGCATAGCCTGCTCCCCTTGCAAGGGCACCATATTCTTTATTCCTGATCTTATCAGCGATGCCCATTACGCCGTTTAGTGCATCCTGCCCGTTTATATTGATCCTGTCCAATGTCTGAAGCGGATGCGCCGCCGCACTATAGGCATTCGCTGCTATATATTTGGGGT
>CAJTMC010000167.1 GCA_910577115.1 uncultured Lachnospiraceae bacterium | reverse complement strand
TCCACTATCTGTTTGATTTCTAATTGGTATGATTGCATAATTTTTTCTCCTTAAAAGGGCAAAATAAGCAGGTAGGTTCGAAAATGCAAAGTGAACGTAGAAGTTTCACTTGCACCTTCATTGAAAAACTGCTAATATTTTGCTAATACGACTATGGGAATCATACCGCTATGAGGTGGACGTAGGTGCTCTTAGGTGGAAATGAAAGGTTCAAAAGTGTTGATTTTATTGGACTTGGAGATACCACAAGGATTAGGCTGAACCTGCGTGGAAACAGCCCTTTTAACTCCTAAGCGATAGGTCGGACGTTCAAGTCGTCTCGGGGACGTTGAAAAGCATTGAAAACACTGGATATTCAATGCTTTTCTTTTTAACTGCGCTTTCAGAGCTGCTGCTAATAATTTGCTAATTAAGGGTGACAATTATGGACAAGAAAATGGCTGTAAATGAAAAAGAGTATGAAATATTTAAGTTATTAGGAAAGGGAAAAGGCGGGTATTCATATCTGGCAAGTGACGGAACGCAGAGGTACGTTCTCAAGCAGATTCACCATGAACCCTGTGGCTATTACCAGTTCGGGAATAAGATTGAGGCAGAATTAAACGACTATAATCGACTACAGGAAATCGGGATAAAAATTCCTGCCATGATTGATGTTGACATTAAAAATGAACGTATTTTGAAAGAGTTTATTGACGGTGATACTATTTACGAGCTGGTTTTGCAGGATAAGATGAAATCGGTCTATATTGATCAGTTGCGGAGCATGTGCGTTTTGCTATATGCTGCCCATACAAATATAGATTATTTCCCGACAAACTTTGTGGTACAGGATGAGGAAATATACTATATTGATTTTGAGTGCAATGATTACATGGATGAATGGAACTTTGAGAATTGGGGCATTAAATACTGGTCAAAAACCCCTGAGTTCCTGCAATATATGAAAGAACATTCATAATCCATGTTTCAATCCATGTGAAAGGTGACAGCCTATGAATGATAATAAATCCGCATTTAGTGCAGGCACCTTCGATAGAAAAATTAAACAACCCCTCCCGTATTAAGATTTTTACATTGATTAAACTTTCTTGCCTGCATTTCGGGCAATACAGAGGGAAGTTCCTTATTTCTGTATCTTCCTTTATTTTCATGCGTGTCTTATTTTCACATATAGGGCAAAATATCCAATGATATCGTTCTATATCTTTCTACGCTCCAAAACTATTTTACAATTACTGTTCCACTGTTGCTCATGATAGATAAACTGTTTTCTCCTTTTTCGATGCTCCCATCCTTGCATCCGTCCGTATCGGTACTGAATTCCGCATTTTTAAGCTGTACGGTTACATCGTCCGAGCCACTGGATATATGGCAGGATAAATTATCTGGCATCGCTTCATGGGTCAATGATATATCTCCCGAATCCGTTTCTACAGACAGGGAATCATAGCTATTTATGTTGCTTATATTCACTTCGTCAGAATCTGTCGAAACAGCAACCTTTCCAAATTTTTTCTTAAATCTTCGCAAAAGCGCTTGCTTGTGACGCAACGTAATGAGATATACTATACGAGGAGGTATGACATGGATAAACATAAAGCGATACCACCAGGTTATATGACCGTTGGTGAAATTGCAAGGAAAATGGACGTTACTGTACGGGCATTGCAACATTACGACAGAGAGGGCTTGCTTTCCCCATCTGCCATGAGTGAAGGAGGGCGTAGGTTATATACAGATAAAGACATAGTAAAGCTACATCAGATTTTGTCTTTCAAACATTTAGGCTTCTCTTTGGACGATATAAAGAATCGTCTTATTACGCTTGATACACCGGCTGAAATTGCTGATGTCCTTATGGAGCAGGCAGCCACTGTCAAACAAAAAATAGAAAGCATGTCCGAATCGTTGAGGGAATTGGAAATGTTGCGGGAGGAAGTCATTCAAATGCAGTCAGTTGATTTCAAAAAATATGCTGATATTATTGTAAATTTGCAGATGAAAAATGATTTCTATTGGCTGATTAAACATTTTGATGACCAGACTCTTGACCATATCCGCAGCCGTTTTAATAAAGATAGCGGAATGGCATTTATGAACACTTTTATGCAGCTTCAAAACGAAGCAATAAGACTTCAAAATGCAGGTGTTCCTGTGGATAGTGATAAGGGACAGAACTTTGCAAAAGCCTATTGGAATATGATAACGGATTTCACTGGCGGAGATATGAGTATGCTTCCCAGACTTATTGAATTAGGGCAGTTTCAAAATACAGATCACAAATGGAAAGAGGTTCAAGATAATGCTAATGGATATGTTGAACAGGCATTAGGCGTTTATTTTTCCCGTTTAGGCGTTAACCCATTTCAGGGGGAAAACAAGGAGGAAACAGAATGAATGAGGCTATAAAAATCAGTAACTTAACAAAAAGTTATGGAACTCACGCCGTACTGAAAGGCTTAAATTTTTGCGTACAGCAAGGAGAAATCTTTGCCCTGCTCGGCATAAATGGTGCAGGCAAGACTACATCCCTTGAATGTATCGAGGGTTTAAGAAAATATGACAGCGGAAACATTACCATAAATGGAATCATGGGCATTCAATTACAGTCGGCTTCTTTGCCGAAATACATTAAAGCACTGGAAGCTGTAAAGCTGTTTGCTAAATGGAATAAGACATCTCTTGACAGGGCGATGCTTGACGCTCTCGGTATTTATGAACTTGCAAAAAAGCCATATTACCAATTATCAACCGGGCAAAAGCGGCGGCTCCATCTGGCGCTTGCTTTAACACGGAATCCCGATATTTTGTTTCTTGATGAGCCAACAGCAGGACTTGACGTTGAGGGACAAATATCTTTACATGTACAAATCCGTCAGTTAAAAGCAATCGGAAAGACAATCATATTAGCAAGCCATGATATG
>CAJTMC010000166.1 GCA_910577115.1 uncultured Lachnospiraceae bacterium | reverse complement strand
CAGCAAACATATCCGAACAGCAATGAAACAGCAGTAAAAGCCATAATAAGCATCATTTTTATTACGATAAGCAATTTCTTGTTTAAAGGATAAGAAAACAGGATTGTAATGGTTCGCTGGCTGTACTCACTAATCACCAATGTAGACGTAAGTATTGATGAATATATCAGAAAAATAAATGATACCAAAAGCCCTATTACAAGAAATGTGCTTTCAAATGTGTCTTTTGTCTGTTCTGGGTCGGTCATGCTGTCAACCAAAGACACCGTAATAAACAATATACAAAAAGCAACTGCAAAAATAGCAGTCATTATTTTGCGGGGCAGTCTGAATTTTCTTATTTCAAGTTTCAGTAAATGAACCATTCTATTTTCCCTCCTCTGTAAGCTGGAAGAAATAATCCTCCAAACTGTTTTCCTTTCGTCCTATGCTTTCCAAACCAACTCCATTTTTTACAAGCAACGCTGAGATTTCTTTTCCGGAAACAACGGTGTTATAAATCCTGATAATCGTATCGTCCACTACATCAAAATGTGACAGCCTCTCGTCTTGTTCAAAAAGGCAGGCGGCTTGTTTCACATTATCCGTATCTATTTCAATGTATTCTGTCTGATATTCATGAACTTCATGGATAGATATTTCTTTCAAGAGCTTTCCGCCTGCGATAACGCCGATTCTGTCCGCAATCTGTTCAACTTCGGAAAGAATATGGCTGGAAATAAAAATAGTTGCCCCGTAATCCTGATGTAGCCGCCCAAATAAAAGACGCATTTCTTTTATTCCCTCTGGGTCAAGCGCATTGATAGGTTCGTCCAGTATCAACAATTCTGGTTTTGCTAAAATTGCCCTTGCAATGGCAAGACGCTGTTTCATCCCTAAAGAATATTGCGAAACTGCTTTTCCCTCAATGTTTTGAAGATTGACCAATTCCAAAACATCTTTTATACGTCTGCGGTTATGATAACCCATATAATCACAATGCAATTCCAAATTTTGTAGTCCTGTCATTTTTTCATAGAAATAAGGGTTTTCTATGATACAGCCAATCCGTTTCAGACATTCATAATTCTTATCGTCCATTTTTTCGCCGAAAATATATATTTCTCCGGAATCCGGGCGCACTAAATTCAAAAGCATTTTCATGATAGTGCTTTTTCCTGCGCCGTTTGGCCCAACAAAGCCATAGATTTCTCCCTTTTTAACATGAAGATTTACCTTGTCAACTACAACTTTTCCCTTATAGGATTTTGTCAAATTTGATGTTGCGATAATATAATCCATTTTGTACGCCTCCTTTGCTGTTCCACAGTATACAAAACAGAATTCTCTTTTATCTGTCTGAAATCTAACTTTTTTCTAACTTTTTAAAATCAAGGTAAAAACTGTTTTCTGGCCTGGCTCACTGTCAACTTGTATATCAGCCCCCATTTGCAGCGCAAGATTTTTAGCAATCGTAAGCCCCAGCCCGCTTCCATAGTTTTTATGCGCTGTCGTGTAGTTCCTGTAAAAAATGTGTTCCCGCTCTTTTTCTGCTATGCCCTTTCCATGATCTTCCACCTCTATCATGACCTTATCCGATATTCTTTTTAAACGGAACGCAAGATATTTTCCCTCATCGCCATGCTTTATCGCATTATCAATTAGATTTTTCAGTATTCTGTTCAGTGCCGGGGTATCTGCACATGCATACTCCGGCAAAGGGCTGATTTCTATTTCAACCTTGTATTTTCTTTCATCCAAAACATCATAATAATCCAATATTATTTCATGGCATATTTGTGTAACATTTACCATGCCAGGTTCCATGTTCATATCCCCGGACGTTATTTTTGACAGGGTAAAATATTCATTTATAGTTGCAACTAATTCATTTGCTTTACTATCAATTCTAATTGCCATTTCCATAATTTTCTCTTTCACCGGCATATCTGATAATTCTCTGTTTAATAATTCGCTATACCCCTTCAGAACAGTGAGAGGTGTCCGTAAATCATGCGAAATATTGGTAAGCACCTGCATCATAGCTTGTCTGGAATGTTCATAACTGACTCTCTGTGCATAAAATTCATCCAGTAATTTATTTAATTCTACTGAAAGCCCTTTAATTTCTGCATTTTCAGACGGGATTAAAATCTGTCGGTTTTCTTTTAAACAAGGAGCCATTGTAAACCATTCCCTGATATATTTGATTTCTTTGTCCGTTCTTCTGTTTTTTGACCATTCATATAAAAACATTGCGAATATTGTTAATGTAAGAACGATAAGTAGTATGTACACCAGTTATTCCTCCATTTTATATCCGATCCCCCATAAAGTTTTAATATATGTGGTATCACTGTCTGAGGCCATTTTTAATTTTGCCCTCAGCCTGTTGATGTGCGTGTTCAACACGTTTTCATTTCCAAAATACGGTTCTTTCCAAATCAAATCATAAAGTCTTTCTTTAGAAAAAGCCTGTCCCGGATGAGAAGCCATTAGATTTAAAATTTCAAATTCTGTGCGGGTTAATTCCAAAACGATTCCTGCAACCTTTACGCTATGTGTTATCTGGTTAATTTCTAAATCCTTAATTCTGGTGACGTTTTCTTCCTGTTGGCTGTCATACCTTGTAGCACGCCTGATATTAGCTTTGATTCTTGCAGTAAGCTCAATTAAGGAAAATGGCTTTACCACATAATCGTCCGCTCCCAGATTCAAACCCATTGATTTGTCCGTATCATTGTCTTTCGCTGTAATAATAATAATAGGGATTTTGCTGATTTGACGAATGGCTTTGATTACTTCCATGCCACTTGTATCTGGCAACATTAAATCAATCAGAGCAAGTGCATAATCCGTATTTAACCGGAACGCTCTTATTGCTTCAGAACCGCTATGAAAAACGTTTACCCTAAAATCCTCACTAACTAAATAATTATCAACCATTTCACAAAT
>CAJTMC010000165.1 GCA_910577115.1 uncultured Lachnospiraceae bacterium | reverse complement strand
TTAATGACAGAAACAGCCCCCTGTGTCAGTGGAGGAAGTGACGGAAAATCACTTCCCCCTATGTACATTATGCCGGTATCAGGGTGTCCATATAACTTTACTCTGATATGGATATAACTCTACCTGCGCACCCTTTGGCAATTCATAATTGCACCACAGGTATTCAATCCCTTTATCAATCTTCACTACACTGCATGACCTTTCATACTCCCCTGCAAAATAACATTGGTAGCCGTGTGGAATCAGCCATTCGCAATAGGTATCCATCCCTTCATGCAGGTATCCAGAAAGAAGTACCTTGCACTTGGCTCTTTGCAACAGTTCTAAAAGTTTGAGATGGTCGTCAACGCTCATTTCATTTTCATAAATCTTTAACGCATTTTCAGACCGCACATTTGGCATATATGGAGGGTCTAAATAAACCATGATGTCTTTTTGAACCTTTTCAGAAAGTCCCACAATCTTTTCCATTAAGTCCACAACATCCCAGTTTAGTACCTTAGTCTGCTCATTCTGAAACCGCTCATATGCAGGGCGCATATGATTCTCCACCATACGTCCAAAGTCCTTTTTCCTTTTCTCATTTGAATAATTCTTCCTGTCACCATTAAAACTCAATGCCACGGAAAGATAAACGTACATGGCGTATTCTGCCTCACTCATAGTCTTTGGCGTATAGCGTATATTCCAACATGCCTCGTAAAAGGTGTGACGATTATCTTCACAGCTTTTCAGCAATTCCATAAGTTCCACCCCCTTTTCTTTATCTGCAAGGGTTTTCCAAAATCGGTACATCCCCCTTCCTTTCTCATTAATGATATTGACTTTGCATGTAGAGGGGCAGTCCCTGTTGAGGGAAACAGCCCCAGACCCCATGCACCCTTCGACCCAAACCTTATAGTCATGAGGGAGGCAAGAGCGAATGACCGAAATCATTCGCCTTTTAGACCCATAGTATTTCATAATTGTACATGTACTCATGCGATATCCTCCTTTTTCGTATCCTTTGCATTGTCTGAAATCTCTGCTCCCATGGATTTACAAAATTCTTTCAGTTTGTTTACTGGGATCAATAGATATTTATAAGCGGCTCCCTTAGTTAACGTAGCCCCACCAAGGCTATATACTGACTTCACATATGGCTGGTGCTTGTCTGTTATTAACAGGTCATGCAGTTTTAACTGCTGCTTAAATTCCAGCTGGCTCCATTCACTATCATAATCATTGATAATCTTTTGAAGCTGTGCCTTTGTTTTTGCATTTATATAGAAGCAACCTTTGTCAACAAACATAGAACTATCAAACCATACTTTGAAACCACATGCTACCTGATACATTTTCGCAAGAAGTATTTCAAGGGGGAGTTTGCCATTGAAATTGACTGCTGGCTCATTTAATGTATTGCTTACGATTTCCTTAATTTTTTCAATATCCTCCTCCGTGAGTTCAATATCAAAATCAAGAAGCTTGCTGTTCAAATATGTATGAAATTTTTTGCTCTTGATTTTACTTCTTGGAACCTTTAAACTGTATACCGTATTATTTTTATCCCGTATTTCCACAAGCACAGTGCATTTATTGTCTGTATCATTGACTTTTTTACAGAATATTCTGATATTTTTGTTAATATCAATCCAATTTTTAGACATTATATCCATCCTCCTAATTGTCTGATTTTTCTGAATTTTCTCAATATGTAGCCAAACTCTGCCAGTAAAGTCTAGCTTGATTTCAAGGTGCTCTGGTATTATTTCAACAGTTTAAATAATATACTGTCTATTTCCTAATACTATTTGAATTATCTGAATATTTTGAACGTTCTTTCCGGGCTCGCCTCGTTCCAACACACCAGAACAAATATTCTGTTCCGGGGCACCTAAGCGCTTCGGCCTCACAACTTAAGCACACCATCATAATAGCAGAGGTGCAATTATTTGAATATATGAGTAAATAAACTGCATTTTAGGTGCATTTTATATGCCTATTTGCATGATTTACTGTATGTTAAGTGCATTTATAAAATATTTTGCATACTTTATGAATGCCTGGATTGTTCTATTTCATGCCTATCCTCTTTAATTTCGATAAAATTTTTTTCCATAAAAAAACAGGCCCCTTTTGGCCTGTTCTCCATTATTACATCTCTTTATAGTTTAATACTGCTCTTGCCATTTTAAGCTGGTGTTCAAGTTCTTTTATGCTCTTTCGCAATAAACTGTCCTCACAGGATTTCCAATCACTTGCCTTTACATGCTCCATAGCTTGTATCAATTCCTTGATCTCTATATCCTTTGTATCCTGCTCTAACCTGGCATGTCCATTTACCATGTAATAATACAATATGTCGATAGCCCTGTCACTTGTTTCACGCACCCCTCCAGCCTTTAAGAATCTAAAGGATTCCCACAGCCTTTCGTGAAAATCCTGCCTTGCATATTTACTCTTTGCTCCCTTTGGCTCTTCATATTTATATTTGATATAATCTTTCCATTCTGACACCTTCACCCTATCAAGGAGTATCATTTCTTCCCCAACCATGTAAGACTTGTCCAGCCCCAGCACATAAAGCCCTGTCCCGTCTTTCGTCTTACTTTGCCATTTCCTGGTGAGGTCAGGGGTATTGTACCGATTACCTGTCACAATCCTGGAAACATAGTTCCTTGTGATGTTCAATTCTTTATAAAATTCCTCTATCATACTTTTAGGGTGCATATACTTCCATAAACTTTTTATGATTGTGTAATTGACCTGCCTGTTAAAACGCACTTGGTCTGAAATCTCTTTCTTATCCATAATACCCCCCTATTATCTGGCACTATTATAATAGGAAGTATATCATACAAACTTCCCTTTTCTCAATCCCATAAACAAACTTTTAACTCCATATCTTGAAATTAACAAGTATCCCCACAGCCTGATCCATTTCTCCACCATACCC
>CAJTMC010000164.1 GCA_910577115.1 uncultured Lachnospiraceae bacterium | reverse complement strand
TGGCGTTAAGCTGCTTGCCATTCCACCTCCAACTGTAGCTAAAACTGAAATTGCCCCACCTTTTACCGCATAATACTCACTTGTCCAATCATACTTAGGAAACTTGATATTCAGATAAATACCAAGAACTGAAATGAAAAAAGCATATACCGTAGGAATAGTAAATAACAGTATAGTCTGCATCAGGGAACATGGGATCGCAATTCTGATAAAAATTGCACTAACATATAAAACAGGAAGTATTACTGTTAAATTTACCGCAATTTTAGAATTGTAAACTGTCCTTGCCTGCGTTGGAACGGAACACATAATCCATCGGTTTTTTCCCTCTAAAGACAAGGATGCTGCTGTGGTAGAAGTCATAGTCACAAAAACAGCAAGCGCAATCGGCATAATATTTTGAATGATGCTCATGATTCCCATCGTTTCTATTTGCTGTCGTAAATCAGGCGGCATAAAAAATGCTGCCCCAAGTGCCACAACGAAAAGCAGGACAATTCCAATACATGAATTCAAGGCATAAATCGTACATGAACTTAATCGGCGAAGCTCCTTTTTATATAATGCCATAAACGGAGATGAAGATTTTAATGTTCCCATTTTATACTCTTTTTTTGCATAATGTGAGAATACCGCTGTATTCAGTCTTTTATAGTAATGAGAAACAATCGTTATGAAAGCAATGCCCAGCAACAGGGAAACAGTGGCAAAGATAACAAAGCCTGCCCAATCATTATGTAATAAGGCATTTGTAAAAAGAATAGCAGGCGGATAAAATTTGTTTACTGCTTCTGCCATTGCAACACCTAAATTAGTTATCTGCGCCTCATCCATTGATTGTGTTTTTGCGGAAGCAAATACAATCATCAGTACAGCAGCCGTACTCAAAACCAATGAAAAAACATTTTTGTGTCTTGAATGTGATGAAACGGCAACAATTAGAACACCTAATGATAGTGAAATAATCATGGGAATAATCGGTGTCAAAAATAACGAACCCACTAAAAACAGGTAACTAAAAATCGGCGGATGTTCGTATACAACATAGATAATGCTTGACGGCAGCATGGCTACAAAGCCAATTATCAGATTGATGAGATACAGCATCGTTATACGGCTTGTCACAATAGAAACCGTACTTACAGGCAAGGACATAACCATATCATAATCTTTTAATCCGATAAGCACTCCTGTACTTTTAACAAATGTAAGGGTCAAGGTTGCTAAAGAGCAGACTACTACCATGAGCGTTGGTAATGCTTCGCTGAGTCCCGCTAATGCCATACTATTGCTTAATTTTGTCGTATAGACTACAAGAATGGCAATGGCAGTAAGTCCGAAAGCGCCAACAATCGCAGAACGTTGTTTTTCCTGTTTATCGCGAGAATGAATCAATCGGTTAATTCCGAAAAGATTGTATAACTGCATTCTCAAGAGATACTTATACTTGCCTTTCATTTTCAACTACCTCCATGAATACATCTTCAAGACTATGGCTTCCTTTGATTTCTTCCATTGTTCCACTTTCTATCAATTTACCGTTATTGATGATAGTAACCTTGTCGCACAATTTTTCGGCAACTTCAAGCACATGCGTGGAGAAAAAAATTGCTGCCCCTGCATCACATAGTTCACGCATCATCTTCTTTAGATGAAAAGATGCTTCAGGGTCAAGACCTACAAATGGCTCGTCCAACACGAAAAGATGTGGGGAATGTATAAATGCACCTATCAACGCAAGCTTTTGTTTCATACCATGCGAATAGGAGCTGATTAAATCCCCCAGACTGTTCGTTAATTTGAGAACATCTGCATATTTTTGTATTCTTGAAACTCTTTCCTTTGCAGGGACAGAAAACATATCACACATATAGTTTAAATACTGGATGCCTGTTATATAGTCATATAAGTCGGGATTGTCTGGAATATAAGCTGTCATAGATTTGCATTTCACAGGATCGTCCTTTACAGAATGACCGTTTATAAGGATTTCCCCCTCGTCAAAGTCCATTATCCCGACAACTGCACGGATTGTTGTTGTTTTCCCTGCACCATTGTGACCAATAAAAGCATGGATTTCTCCTGCTTTCACACTCAAATTTAGACTGTCAACAGCCTTTTTATTTCCAGAATAAACTTTAGAATAATTCCTAATTTCTAATACGGCGTCCATTTTATTAGCCTCCTTTGAATTTTAGTTTTTGTATTTTTTCGCAATTGCCCAGTAAAGGATTGCTGGTACAGGAGCAAATAATAGAATACAATATTTATTTACGACTGAACCAGAACCGGATACCCCAAAGTGTAATGGGATTTCCTGCGGCAATATAAAAGTCATTGCCACTAATACAACAAAAGTTACGACTGTAATGATGATACATTTTTTCTTCATGTGTATTACCTCCTTTTATTATCATTTTGATAATACTATCATAATGATAATAAAAAGTCAAGAAAAATCCCATCCATCACAGAGGACAGATGGGAAATTTTTATTCCATTTTAGGTGGAGAGATTATAACGCCAATAGAATGCAGCTTTCGCCCCGCTGCTGATGTGTTGTTCCCATAAGGTTTTATTACATCCCGAATATTTCCAATTAACATTTCAAGCTCCTCATCCGTTAGATAAAGAGGGGATAAGGAAAAACCAGATTTATCCTTTACAATGTCTATATCATCCCGTTTGCAATAATCTTGGAATAGTTCCGCAAAGCCAATGATATATTGCATAAACGACTGCAAATAGGCTTCGCCAGAGTTACTGTCTAAGATTTCTTTAAAATCCTTTGTCATATCAATATCTACCGCATAAGTTTTTTCTAATGCACCTCTGACTTGTGTTTGATTCACTATCTTTAATACTTTGTCATTTGTCATTCTTTTCAAATAGCGGTAAAGCGTTGCAGATGGAATATCCGAAAATGTTTCAGATAAATGTTTTGC
>CAJTMC010000163.1 GCA_910577115.1 uncultured Lachnospiraceae bacterium | reverse complement strand
TCATATAATTCCTGTTTCTTTTTATGGATTGCATTGCTGCCACAACTATGAACATCTTTTGCCTCATTTAACGTCAATTCATCTTTTAATAAAATATCCATAGATACCCGAAAAGTATCCCCCAGTATCAATAGTTTTTCTGTTTCTGGTAATGCAATGTCAGCTTCCCATTTCGATATAGATTGTCTGCTGACGTTACATATTGCTGCAAGTTCTTCTTGCGTCATTCCATTTACTTTTCTTAATTCTATAATCTTTTCTGATAATTTCACTGTTATGCCTCCTTTTACTGATTGTATTATACAAAATAACAACACTGTTTACCACCAACATTAAAGTTCTTTTTGGCAACCTACAGTTGCGAATAAAAATCTTTCCCATCCTACCGAAGAGCATTACCTTGCCCCTTGGTCTTTGCTTTTAACCACATTTTGTTGCTGGTAATCTGCCGATTTATTGGGTGGATTCTTTAATTTTTCAAGAATACTTCGTTTATTCTGCTTTCGATTATCCGCTCCACAAATTTTCTCCCATTCTGCTATTTGTTCTCTGTATTTTGTATAAGCACTATGAGATTTATGCTATTGACTATATACGGTCTTATTCCGCAGTATTACAGCAGTCATTCCGCTTTGCGGTGTTCCCGAAACAGTACATTACATTCAATCCCATGCAGTATGTGGTCATATCGGCTCGACAAAAAGGAAGAAAGTGCGGATCGTTGATTTTGGCAACGCCCTCGCTGACATCTTGAAGAAAGCAAGGAAACAGCAGCTTAAAAACCGTATGCAGTATGACGGGCTCTACCACAGGAATTTCTACAGAGAAGTCGCAGAGAAGAACAGGGTGCATTATGAATATTACAACCTGCCAATGACAGAAGATGCGCCGGAGGATTATGTGGAAATCTCCTTTGTGTGTCTGAGGGAAGATGGCTGTCTGGAACTTCCCGCCACCGTAGAAACAGCCTGCCGGACAGCGGCAAGGAAAGTGCCGGAGTTAGAGGGCTATTTTGCTGTGTCTGTGGTTCAAATTATACTCAAATAGCTATTAAATGTGGTTTTGTCATCGGTTTCACATATGCGGGTAGATTTTTGCTAAAATCATGTACTCTTATTATTTACTTTATTCAGGAAGACAATAATAGGTGTTCTTACCCTTCCCTTCTTGGATAAGCAGACCGTTTTCAATCATTTTTTTAGCAGCCGTCCGCATGATGACTGGCCTATACCAAGCACAGTATTTCTACTTCTTTTCTTGTAATAAATCCCCGTTGCTTTGTCATAGCAATCACTTTTTCTTCTGGTGTGCCTTTCTCTGGATTTACCTGCATTTGCCAGTTTAGCGTTCCGACAGACGGAAATACCCATTGTTACATCTTTTAAGGACATGCCGCTTACCAGACCGCCGATAGAGGTAAATTCAAGTCTGTCTGCGTAAAGGCTAACGAAGGTGCTGGCACGGAATGAATATTCACGGTGCACAAGAAGATTCAAAAGCGCCTCCCTGACTGCTGTTTCCGGATAATCCCGTCTGTCAATACGATATAACTTATCAAAAGTTGAGTGTGTCTGATTACGGAAATCAATAAAGTCATACGCTTCATCCATTTGCCGAAACAGGGAACCGGAGAACTCTTTCCGATCCTTAAATTCACTCTGCGTTGTACCTTGAAAAACAGCTGCTTTTATTGTATGCACACACTGATCCGAAAGCAGCAACCCTAAGTTTGTATAGACACCATCCTGTGTTACCATTCCTAATGTTTTCATTTGTATGAGACCAAACTTTACATTTCGTTCAGCAAATATTTTTTGCACTTTCAAAGGTTAAATTTTGTTCTAAATACCGCATTTCTTCAAAACGGTCACCATCTGTTTCCTTAATCATGCGACGGATTGCCGTATTTGTAGCCGGAACAGAGGAATAACCCTGACGGACATAAACGTCTTCAGGGCGCAAGCCCTTTTTGGCTATATAATATGGTCGTTCTGTTCCCTGCTGAATATCAACCGCAACGATTTTCTTTCCATCTACCGTTACTGTTTCATAATGAAGAAACATCGTCAGATCTGGTTTAATTGCATCTCGAACCATATTGCTGATCTGCAAAGAAGTTTCGTCTGGGTTATCTAGTCCTGACACTATTCCGTCATCCTGAACTCTGATATACAGTTTTCCTCCCTCACAGTTTGCAAAAGCAATGATTTCTTTTATTATATCCTCCACTACGATTGCTTTTAGTTCAACCGTTTCTCTTTCCTGAAAAATCATCCGACTGCCTCCTAATTTTATTCTACCCATATTCTACTCATTCTCGTCAATTTCTTGGTTAGAATGAGCAGAATGAATTAAAAATACAATAGGAAATGAAATAATTCCCAGCTTTTTCAAAATATCAAAATGGTTTGCAGGCTTCTTCCGTTTGTCGTTATTATACCGTAACGGCACACCTGCACAACAAACCTGTTATCAAACGGGGCACAGCCAAAAGATGTGCAGGAGCTTTTAGGGCATTCGGACGTAAGCACAACCATGAATGTCTATGCACACACCACAAGGGAGGCGAAGCGGGATTCCGCAAAGCCTTGAAAATAAAGGAAAGTTAAGACAGTTAGTAGATAAATGGGAATTTAACTACCTCTTAATTAATCGTTTAATTTGGGGAAGTATGAAACTCCCTAACAAATATAAATTACACAGATATACAAACAGATTTCCAATATACGAATAAAGAGTAAAGCGTCCTTTCATAGCAACCTGTGCTGATAATGTCTTTGTATCAGACTGAAAGTAATCGGTCTGTGCCAACACACAACCCTTAACATTTGAAACAATCGACATTCCGTTATTTGTATGTCTGATTATATTACTTCCATTTTCAACCCCACGCACAATCGCTGTCTTTGCAGTTAATAATGTCATTTCTTTCCAATCTGAAGCCGGAACAATTA
>CAJTMC010000162.1 GCA_910577115.1 uncultured Lachnospiraceae bacterium | reverse complement strand
TGAAAACACTCGCAGCACAATTAGGTGTTAAGTCACCATCACTTTATAATCATGTTGATGGACTTGATGACCTAAAACAGCAGATTATGCTTTATGGGTGGAAGGAAATGGAAGATAGAATTATCCAAGCTGTAATAGGACTTACTGGATATGATGCAATTAGAGCTATGTGCCATGCTTTTCATAAGTATGCAACAGAAAACCAAGGAGTTTTCAGTGCTATGCTTTGGTACAACCAATTTGAAAATGAACAGACCAGAGAAGTAACTTCAAAGATGTTTTCGGTATTCTTCAAAATAACTAAATCACTGAATATTTCGCAAGATAATTGCTCTCACTTAGTTAGAATGTTTAGAGGGTTTTTAGAGGGATTTGCATTACTTGAAAATCATCGTGCCTTTGGAAATGTACAGTCAATAGAAGATAGTTTTAATTTGTCAATAGATATTTTGATTGAAGGGATGAAAAAAATAGAGGAGAAATGGTAGCATAATGGCATATCAGCAAAAAATATGAAAAGAAAAATTAAAAAAGCTATTTGCGTAATGATATTATTGGCTTATGCCATCACATTTGGAAATAATACAGCTTTGGCAAACACAAATGTAAAATATGATAATATTGACAACCAATTAAAGAGGGAACTGGATGAATTACATATCCCGGGAATGGCAGTTGCCATTGTAGATTCAAAAGAAGTTCTGCTTGCTGAAACTTATGGAAATTGTAAAAGCATAGATACACCTTTTATTATAGGGTCTGTAAGCAAATCATTTACTGCGTTAGCCATTATGCGGCTTGTGGAAGAAGATAAAATTGATTTAGACGAAAAAATTTCGGCTTATATTGCCCCCTCAGCTTATTTTATAAATGAATCAGATGGAAATAAAATCACGGTAAGACAGCTTTTGAACCAGACAGGCGGCTTAGGCACATATCAGCGTTTTGGCAATGCAAAAATAACAGAGAGTTACGGTCAGCATCAATATGCAAATGTTAATTATAGCTTGTTGGGCGAGATTATAGAAGCAGTCAGTGGAGTTAGTTATTCTGAGTATATGAATAAAAAAATTTTTCTGCCGCTACATATGGAACACACGGCGGCGACATTTGAACAAAGTAAAGAAAATGGATTAATCAGAGGGTATCGAAATTATTTTGGGTTTCCGATTGCAGGGGAGCCAGACTATCCCGATGAACATTCGTGGTCTACCGTTCCAGCAGGTTATTTGAGTTCCAGCGTATCAGATATGGCAAAGTATTTGCAGATGTATCTAAACGGGGGAATGGGGATTATCAGTCAAGACAGCTTAAACACTATGTTTTATGAGAATGTATATGTAGATGATAATACGCCCTATTATTACGGAATGGGATGGACTTTGACAGAAGAATATACAGAGCCTGTATTGGGGCATTCTGGATTGGTTGAGAATTATATTTCAAATATGTTGTTGCTACCAGAAAGCGGATTAGGAATCGTCATTCTTATTAATATGAATGACTATCTGGTTACCAATCAGTTAGCAGATATTATAAGCAAAAATGTGACATTTGCTATTTTGGGTAAAGAGCAATATAAAATATCTGGCAACCCATATATTGTAAGGCATTTGTTGCTGAATGTGGCATATTTTGCGTTATTAACAACAGCAGTATATCCAATAGCAACAATAAAAAAATGGAAGAAAAAGAAACGGACAAAACCGTTGACCGCTTTTGATATTATAAGACATGGTATATTACCGCTACTTTTACTTTGCTTGCCCGAAATGATTGGTGTTCCAATATGGGTGATATGGTATTTTGTAAAAGACGTATGTGTTGTTTTGTTGGTAAGTTCAAGTTTGCTTTTTTCAGTAGGATTATACAAGATATTTTATAGGATACATTGGAGGATGAAAATGGAAAAATTTGAATGGATACGTTGTCCCGTATGTGGAAATAAAACTCGAAACAGGATAAAAGAAGATACAGAACTGAAGAATTTCCCCCTTTACTGCCCGAAATGTAAACATGAAAGTTTGATAGAAGTAAAGGATTTGCAAATAACCGTTATCAAGTAATTGGATACTAAGTGAAGCTGAAGAATGAAATCAAAAACAGAAAGGTTAGAAAATGATATGGAAAGTAATATTCTTGAATTTGAATGTGTAGGGTTAAATGATGGTGGAAAATTCCCTATTGAGAATACAGGCAGAGGGCAAGATATTTCACCAGAATTTATCATTCGGAATCTAAATACAAATGCAGTTACTTTGATGATTACGCTTGAGGACTTGAGCCATCCGATAAAAGGATTTACGCATTGGATTATTTGGAATATTCCTGCAACAGATAAAATTATAAAAGCAATTCCGTCAGGGAAATCAATATCTTCATTACAAGGTGCGATACAAGGAATTGGGTATGGCTTTCATTGTTATGCAGGACCGAAACCGCCTAAAGGAAAATCTCACAAGTATTGCTTTACTGTTTATGTATTAGATTGTAAACTTGATTTGTCCCCCTTTTCTTTCAAACGAAAAGTTTTGAGTAAGGCTAATCGCCATATTATTCAGAAAGGAAGAATTTATGGGTATTTTGAATAAATAAGCATGGAATACGTTGATAAAAGAGCCAGACGCAAAGACGCAGAGCCGATGAACAAGTGAGTAGTCACAGTTCATTGGCTCTACTTTATTTCATAAGGTTTTAAGGCAAGCGTCCACCATATAAAAAAACGGCGTTATGGTGGGCGGTATTGCTATGCCCGAAAAGACTTAACAGACACTCTCCAGACCTGTTTTTAAGGTTGGAGGGTTTTTTTATGTTCTTTTTTCGGGAGGTAATCTATCTGCTCATACAACGCAGATTTGACTTATACATAGCATATCGGGGATTGGCAGGAAGCCAGTTAAAAAAATCCCTGCCTATGCAACGCTACTTCTCACCATGAAACCAGAAGTAGAATCTCCACTTAACAGAATATGTATCTCCTATAACCGTAGAGGTCACAGAGCCTTTGCGGTTTTTCTTTTGTCGTTTTTTA
>CAJTMC010000161.1 GCA_910577115.1 uncultured Lachnospiraceae bacterium | reverse complement strand
GACTGCCATTCGTTATATTTTTTACCACGCTCCCCGCCGGGGATGATGACGGAAAGGTTATGCTCGTTGCACAACTCATCACTCAATTTCCGGATGCGGTAATAGGTCTGCTTGCAGTCATGATATTTGTTATGTTCAAGGTTGTCTGCGGCACAAAAAATGATATGGTTATGGACGTGACCTTTATCAATATGTGTGGTGACAACGTAAGAATATTTCCCTTCCAAAACTTTGTCGGCAAGCTCTTTCCCTATCCGGTGCGCTTCCTCAAAACTGACCTCTCCGGGGGCAAAAGCCTGTATCAGATGATAGGCTTTATTCGGGCTGTTTTCCCGGCAGTGGTCTAAGGTATATTTGAAGTCAATCGCTGCGGTTTCCGGCGCACAGGCATAAGAGGAAATATAGATGCTTTCATCAGTCTTATCCGGGTTACAGATGTAGGCTACCGCTTTATCAACGGTTGCTGTGATAGCATGGATTTTTGTGTATGCCATACCTGTTTCATCAACTCCTTTACCTCGTCCATATCTTCCTGATAGACATGGTTTGTGCTGTTAATCCTTTTTGCAATCTGGTTCAGGCTGGAACTGATCCGTCCAAGCTCTGTGTTGTACTCCCGGAGGAAACTGTAATCTACATCATATACATATCCGTAGAGGATGAGTTTCCGTAGAAAAGCAGATTTGCTTTTCATGCCGGACAGTCTGAACTTTTCATCAAGAATATACTGATCCCTGTCATTCAGACAGATTTCATTGCGGTTAGTGCGTGTCCTGTTTGCCATTTCTGATACTCCTTCCTTCATTTGGGCATAAAAAAACTGCTGTAAAATGTTCGATTTACAACAGTCTGGTTTCGTGTCTGTTCAGTTGTTTTTGGATAGAATTATCCATGTGTTATTGTAGCAAATCTGCGGGTAAAGGTCAAGGACTGCTAGAGAAAAACGGAAAGAAAATCAAAGAGGGTTAGGGATACTTCCCTATGGAAATTTCATCATGCGGACGGTAGGCAGGCATGGGGAATTTCGCCCATGTGTCCGGACATGGGCAGTGCTTGCTACTCTACCCTCGACACTCCCGGAGGGTGTGTTGGTTTGTGGAGTTTTTGTGCCTTTATCATGATTCTCGACTTTTAACTTGCTTTTTGATATAATAAAAACACACAAGGCATAGGAGGAAAAACAGAAATGTTAAGACCGAAAGAAGTTGTTCAGTTATGGGTAGATGCATTCAATAAACATGATGTGGAAGCAATTACAGCCCTTTATCATGAAAATGCGACGAATCACCAAGTAGCGAATGAGCCAGTAGTAGGCATTGAAGCAATCCGTACCATGTTCACAGCCGAATTTTCAACATCGGATATGACAGCTATCGTAGAAAATATTTTTGAGGATGGGCAATGGGCAATCCTTGAATGGCGAGATCCATTGGGGTTACGGGGGTGTGGTTTTTTTCAGGTAGTGAATGGGAAAATTTTATTCCAGCGAGGCTATTGGGATAAGCTCTCATTTTTGAAACAGCACAATCTTCCAATAGAGTAAATATGACATTTTAGGAGAAAATATGGAATACCGGACATTGGAAAATACAGATTCCATTTGTATATACGAAGCGTTTACACAGGCATTTTCTGATTATCAGGTTTCAGTTGATATGCCTTTTAAATCTTTTGAAACAATGCTGAAAAGAAATGGATTTATGCCTGCGGTTTCAGTTGGAGCCTTTGCAGATAGAACGCTTGTCGGTTTTATCTTGAATGGAGTGAGAGATTGGGATAACGAAAAGACAGTCTATGACCTCGGAACAGGAGTTATCCCCGATTTTCGGAGAACAGGAATTATGGGGGAATTATTAAATCTGGTTAGCACTATATGTATAAAAAATAAAATCAGCGTGTATCAACTGGAAGTGATTCAGGATAATGAGAAGGCGCTCACTTTATATAAAAAACAGGGATTTCGAATTAACAGAATATTGAATTGTTACCAACTGACGGGCAAGATAAAAGAACCGGGCGTACATAAAGTGTGGAAACTGGAACATCCGGAAAAATTACAAGATGATCAATGGACAGCAGTCAAAGATTTTTGGACTTATCTACCTTCATGGCAAAACGCAAAAGATGCTGTTTGTGCAATCGCTAAATCCTTTTCTTATACGATTGTTAAATTTGATGGAAACTTGATTGGATATGGTATTGTGGACAAAATAAAAGGAGATATTGCGCAGTTAGCGGTACATCCCAAATATCGCAGAATGGGAGTTGCCACAGAGATTTTGTTAGATTTACTTAAACAAACAAAGAGTTTAGAGATGAGAGTAATAAATGTGGATGAACGGGATCAGGCATTGAACGCTTTTTTGAAGAAATTGAAATTTAGTGTATTTGTTAAACAATATGAAATGAGAAAACATTTTTCTGCTTAGGATATTGTATAGATGAAGAAGCTGACTTTGAGGACAGTTGTCAGTAAAGGAGCAGTTATGAGATATAACAAAACAATAATATTAAGTAATGGCATGGAATGTTGTTTGAGGAATGGAACAGAGAGTGATGGTCAGCTTGTAGTGGATAATTTCAATCTGACACATAGTGAAACAGATTATTTGCTTACATATCCAGATGAAAACAGTTTTAATGCCGCACAGGAGAGCCAGTTTCTGAAAGAAAAAGCTGAGAGTGAAAGAGAGATTGAATTGCTTGCCATAGTTGACAGTGTAATTGCGGGAACAGCAGGAATTGAGGCAATCGGTACAAAATATAAGGTACGGCATCGAGCAGAATTTGGCATCAGTGTTGTGAGAAAGTATTGGGGACTTGGAATTGGTAAGGCTTTGCTGACTTCGTGTATCGAATGTGCTAAAACAGCGGGATATAACCAGCTTGAACTTAAAGTAGTTGCTGAAAATGAAAGAGCAGTTTCTATGTACGAACGGGCTGGATTTGTCGAGTGTGGAAGAAATCCCAAAGGATTTCGCTCCCGCATAGCCGGATTTCAGGAAGTCATTTCTATGAGATTGGAATTGTGATG
>CAJTMC010000160.1 GCA_910577115.1 uncultured Lachnospiraceae bacterium | reverse complement strand
GGGAACAGAGCAGCATACTTTTCCTCAATCTCATTCCACGGAATTGTAGCAGCTTTTTTCACCCATCGGTTTTCAGGGTTCATCTTCAATCCGATGGGCTGGTTAAAATCTGAAAGTTTAAACTGATGATTTCTGTCGAATTTATACATTTGCCATCTCCAAAGTGCAGGGTTTTTGAAAGAAAACACTGTTTTTCATGCACTTATATTGTACCACAATACGAAACATAAGTCTAATTAAATCGGATTATACTAGTGTACGGACCATTCTGACTTGTATTTTTTCCAAAGATACAAACTATTTTACTCCCCAATGCCACCCCAAACGGCGAATGGGCATCTGCTGCTTTCAATTATTTACAGCAACTTACTGTAACGAGTCCTCAAATATTTTATCAAGCAGCTTCTCAAAATCATTAAATTCTTTACTAATTTCTCCTGACGGATTATCTAACTCATAATACTTCTTTGTTTTCAAATCATAAACATACCAGCTTATACTGCCTTCGCCTAAAAAAGATATTGTTTTTGCCATTCGTTTTCATACCAGACTTTGTTACAGTCAATCAGTCCGTTTACATGTTGATTGGGCGTTTCTTTCAGCAGCGGTTCATCAACCCCATAAAGAATGAAGCCGTTATATTCAATGCCATTTATGGTTCTCAAAATTTTGAGATACTCCTCCGGCAAGGCGATACCCAATTCCTCCTTTACAGCTTTTATAAAGATTCCCGCTTCCTCCTCTGAAATGCCGTAATTTATATCCTGACCATATTTTTTTTCTTCTTGTGTGATTTCCTCTAAACGTTCTTTCCACATCTTTATATTCTCCTAATTTACCTTTTTCTGTTTCCAGATACCCTCTAAATAATAAACCGTAAAGTCATGGATTTCATTTGATAAAATATTTTTAGTTGCAGTAGATTTATAACCGTTATAAATAAATATTGAAGAGAGGGATTCCATAGCCTGTTATACACATTTCCACAATGCTTGTCTTTTGGTCTTTGGTTCAAAATAGTGTGGTGCTGGCGGTCTATCTCTTGTTCCCGGTTGCTTGCTTCTTTACCGTACATGAGCATTATTCGCAGGAACGTATACAATTATTTTGCCATTCTTCCACCCGCATGGCCATCCTCCAAGTATGTATGCCTTGAACAGACTCTCGAAAAATGCGTTTCCCTTTCCGCAGATAAATCTGCTTTTTGCACACAATTCTATCTCGCTGTACATCTCTTGCTCTACGCTGATGTCATCGATTGGAAACTCAATATCATCTAACTCGGGAATTTCTATGCCACGTACAATTTTATTTAATTCCGCATAGTTGTCATGCTCATAAATTATCCCGCACACTTCTGCCATATTATCTTCCAAAATATCGACCCACGTTTGTCCTTCAAGTTCTTCATACTCTCTGTCAAATGCGTTTTCGTATGCTTCGTCATAATCATGTATGACTTCATATTCCTCTGCATTTATCTCAACATCTTCTCTGAAAAACCGTATGTTCTTAATTTCTTTTCTTGTTTCTTCCAACAATTCATAATGAAAATCCATGCCTTTTCCTCCGCAATTCTTGATTTATAATTTTGATTTCTCTCGCAAGTATGTCCGTCATATTACCTTGTTCGTTTACCATCTTTGCAGTCTCCAAATCACACTGTTCATTTTATTTCTTAACAGTTCCCAAAATTCTTCTTATCTCCGGCAAGTACTTATTGGAAATATCTCTGTAAACTTTATCTCTTGGTCTGTCCAGCTGTCCTTTCCTCCTTCAATATCCAAATGAACTTAGGCACGCAAAAAACGCAGGGAATAAACTCAGGAAATACTTTACCTGTTCCCGCAATTTATCGTCATTATAAGAAAAATCAATTTGCTTTTTTCATGTCATGAGGTTCTGCCATCTGATTGATAAAAGCCATTCACCATATGTAAATCCTCTCTGATACATACTTTCAAACAGAATCTACCCGGCGATATAGGCGTCCTCCATACCGCCGTCCACGCTGCCGCTTACAATAATCACATGGCCCCAGAACATATTGTCATCATCATAGTAAGCTTCATAATCGCCTTCTGCGTCTATGCTGAATTCACTGATTACGATCCGCCCGGCGAAGGACTCTTCCGTAATTGCGGCTAAGTCTTCGCCGTCCTCGTCATCATATCCTTCGTCCTGCCAGTCGTTGGCAAGTTCTGTCAGCTTTTCGGCAGCAAATGCACGGAATTTTTGATCCCATTCCTTAAAATTGGCATAAATTTTCCTAAACTGCGCCAGTGCCTGGTCTGCTGTCGTTCCATTTTCCTCGTCGCACTCAAGGGTCACATGACAGTCCTCTCCCAGCCAGTCGACGGTGCCCGCAAACCAGTTAAAATGCCGCTCCAGCGTAAAGGTTCCGCAGTCTCCGTCCTCAATAACAACAACCTCTTTATATTTTTCCAATAGCTTTGACAGCGCCGGATTCTCTACCTCTCGTTCCACGACTTCCGTCAGCATAAAATGATTGAAGAAGCGGGGCTGCGCATTCTTCATCACCTTTTCCGGCTTAATTTTGCGGCATTTGATATGATAAATGGTCAGGTCTTTGAGATGATAAATCCATCCATCCTTGTCCTCCTCACGCGCAAGCCAGCTTAAGCAGCCCTCGCTTTCCACCGTTTCTCCAGTCTCCAGATCCACATAACCCAAAATATCTGCACTTGGAGACCAGAGCCCCTCTGCGACTCTGCCCGCACCCCCAACATATTCCCCGGTCAGAACAAGCAACTCCCGCATCTGCTCCTCGTAGCGCTTTTCATATTTACTCTTTTCTTTTTCATAATTCATTATGTAAACTCACCTTCCTATTGTTCTGAATTTTAGGCGTTTGCAAAACGCCTAAATCCGCATAAATTTATTGTTAAAACATAAATTTCCCCGTGTCAACGCAAACGCCCTCATTTTATCAGTCCCATGTACTTTTTTGTCTGCTCTGTCGTATCCATATGCGGTATCTGTTTCAGAAAAGACTCATAGTGCCCATTGCTGTAATACGCCCTCACTGCCGCTCTGAGCATCTCCAGCGAGATCACTTCGCAT
>CAJTMC010000159.1 GCA_910577115.1 uncultured Lachnospiraceae bacterium | reverse complement strand
TAAAAACCCGAAAATGCAGTAACTAATTTCCGAGCCTTAACTTTTACATTTTCAGTTTTAAATTTCCCATTTATAATATCCGCTATTTCTATTTTTTACCTTATAACGTTATGACCACGATTTAACGATTGCCTAATACCTTTTAACGATTATACACATTTCCTGTTTTTCATTCCCTCATTCGTAGTCTTACCGTAGTCCAAGTATTATTTGTCTGCCACGGTATGCCCAAATTTGCCCCAAAGTGCCGAATTATGCGGTTTTTACCTTACTCCTGCCGTGGCAGACAAATACTATTTTATCCATATTTCAAATAATGTAAAGCGTTTATCAAGAAAATTCCTATCGTTAAAAAATGCACCCAAACTCATGCTTGGGTGCATTGTATCAAATTGTGGTACGCAAGCCATACCGGAAAGCCCACAAAAATCCCATCATACCCTGCTATATCTGCCAGATGATCTGCCAGTGCCGGGCGGGAAGACGGATCATTCTATATTTTCTGATTTCCCGTTGACCAGACGTGCTTCTCTTTTGCTGCCGATACGGTATTCTGTGCCATAACGCCAACAAGCGCATGAGGAATATACGGCTCCTCCAGATACAGCCTTTCTTCTTCCGAAAGAACCAGCTCTACGGCCTTTGCCGCACCCTCAATATGATGCAGCTTTGTCGCACCTACAACGGGAGCTGTTACTTTTGTCAGAAGCCACGCCAGGGAAACCTCCGTCATGGACACTCCATGTTTTTCGGCAAGCTCCTGCACACGTCCGATCACAACGCCATCCTGCTTCGCAGTCGCGTCATACTTGAACTTTGCATAACTGTCTTCTTCCAGGCGCTTTGAAGTCTCGCCTGGAGCCTTTGACAACCGCCCACCTGCCAGCGCACTGTAAGGAGTCATAGCAATGTTGTCTTCCGCACAGAGCTTTGCCATCTCCCTTTCCTCCTCACGGAAGATCAAATTGTAATGTCCCTGAATGGAAACAAACTTTGCAAAGCCTTCTTTCTCCGCCAGTGCATTTGCCTTTGCAAGCTGCCATGCAAAACAGTTGGAAATGCCGATATACCTCACTTTCCCTGCTTTCACGATATTGTTCAGCCCCTCCATGATGTCATAAAGCGGCGTCTGATAATCCCACATATGGTAAATATATAAATCTACATGATCCATTCCAAGATTGGCAAGGCTTTTGTTTACCATACGCTCGATATGCTGCTGTCCTGTGATCCCTGCCGCAATATCCTCCTGTGTGCGTGGCAGAAATTTTGTTGCCACAACCACCTCGTCCCGTTTTGCAAAGTCCCATAACGCCCTGCCTACATACTGCTCACTGGTACCACTCTGATACCCAATCGCAGTATCAAAGAAATTGACTCCAAGCTCCAGTCCCCGCTTTATGATCTCACGGGAATGTTTCTCGTCAAGTGTCCACGAATGCTGCCCGTTTGCCGCATCGCCAAAACCCATGCATCCCATACAGATACGGGATACGTTTAGATCCGAATTCCCTAATTTTGTGTACTGCATCATTTACCTCCTTTATTTGATACTGTTTGTCTCAAGACATTGGCTGATATCTTCCTTGAGTGTCGTTCCTCCTGAATAATGGACAGACAACGCCTCTCCCATGGCAGCGTCCGGAGCCAGCTTTGCAATCGCCGTCAGACTCTGCCCGAAGCGGCCTCCGCCATGGCTGCAGAAAGGAATGATGGTTTTCCCTGAAAAATCATACTCCTCCAGGAAAGATGCTATCGGCATGGGTATGGACGCCCACCAGTTCGGGTAATAAAATGCAGCCTCCCTCTGGAACCCTTTGAAAATACTGGCTTTAACGCTATACAAAAATGTGTTCCAATAGCGTTGCTGCCCATTTCCAGACGATTCCATTCTACTATTCTCCATACTCCTTTTCCAATACCTGAACTGCATGATTCTCAATGCTCGCAAAGCATATAAACCGTCATTCCTCTTTGTTTTCTAATCGTACAAGAACTTCCACAAAAACGAAAGTCACAAAAAGTTTTTTAGTATGAACGAAAAGGTTACAACTGCGTAGAGCCGGCAGCTTTCAACCTGCCGTCCCTATGTATACTAATATGTGATTATTCGTATTAGATATCTCTCATTTTTCACATATTTTTCTATTCTCCTCTCAAACAGAATTCTTCATTTATCTTTGTAATGACAAGAATCATAATCTTTAGCAGCCTTATATAATCGACAAACTGTATCTTTTCATCCTCAGGATAAGTGCTATGTGCATATTTATTGCGCAAATCAAGCCCATTGCTAAAAGAGGATTTATTCAATTCATAATTAAGATAATCCTGCTCTGGCTTTGAAAAAAGACTGTTCTCCAGTCTTAAATCACCACTCTTACACCATTCATCAACCACACTTCTTAGCTCACTATCATAATACTGAGGACAAATAACATCGTGATCATACAAGTCCTTCAGAATATATACTTTAGGAACATTTAATTTCAAATAGCCCTCCGGGGTTTTTATAACTATATCTTTTCCAATAAGCCATTGAATTTTTTCTTGTTGATATTCCCAAAAATCCGAAATTGATACGTCCTCTTGAATTACCAAATCACAAAAACGGTTATACTTGTTTTTGTATTTTTCTATGTAATACAAATGGCTCTGATCAGAAAACAGCAAAAACTGTTCATTTTGAATGTCATCGCTGTTAGCATAAGCATATTTATCCTCAGCAAACCCAGATAGATTAGAAAATACTATATGCTCCGAAGACATTTCAAATAACTCTCGATCAATTTGTCCGTCTTGCACATACCTACGAAATTGTTTGAGCACTCCATCCATCTCTGAAGCAATGGTTCGGCACTTTTCTACCAGTGTTGTTCCATCAGATGGGGAATTAAACCGAAAACCATTTACACCAAATTCCTGCGGAAGATACTCCTCAAAAAACCATTTCAAAACATCCTCTAAACGCACACCATTATGTTTCAATATATCATAGCAACCTTTACTTTGAAACAATACCTTCCGGGTAGCCAAAAAAGCGCAGACTACCCCTATCAAGCTTTTTCGTACGTTTTTAAGCTCGACTGAAAAACTTATGCGGCAACTACAGGGGCTTCC
>CAJTMC010000158.1 GCA_910577115.1 uncultured Lachnospiraceae bacterium | reverse complement strand
CCTATGACGAGTTGGCGCTGGACACCCTGGGAGATCAAAAAACGGCGCTGTTCCTCATTATGAGCGACACGGATGATTCCTTTAATTTCCTGATTTCCATGTGTTATACCCAGCTATTCAATCTCCTGTGCGAAAAGGCGGACGATGTGTACGGCGGGCGATTGCCGGTCCATGTGCGGTGTCTTATAGACGAGTGCGCCAACATCGGGCAGATACCCAAGCTGGAAAAACTCATGGCTACCATCCGAAGCCGGGAGATCTCCGCCTGTTTGGTGCTGCAAGCGCAGAGCCAGCTCAAGGCCATTTACAAGGACAACGCCGACACCATCATTGGCAACTGCGATTGCTCCATCTTCCTGGGCGGCAAGGAGCCGACCACGCTGAAGGAGCTGTCCGCCAGCCTGGGGAAAGAAACGATAGACACCTTCAACACCGGCGAGAGCCGGGGCCGTGAGGTTTCCCATTCGCTGAATTATCAGAAATTGGGCAAAGCCCTCATGGATGTGGACGAATTGGCCGTATTGGACGGCGGAAAGTGCATCCTGCAACTGCGGGGCGTCAGGCCGTTCCTTTCGGATAAATTCGATATAACGCGCCATCCCAATTACAAGTTCCTGGCCGACTGCGATAAGAAAAACGCTTTCGACTTAGAGCGTTTTCTATCCACGAAGCTCAAACCCAAGTCCACCGAGGTCTATGACGTGTACGAGGTAGACGTATCGGAGGACGCAGACCCCGCCGACCCGGAGTAACCGGCACGGCGGAATAAACAAAGTGGAAAATGCGCCTTCAAAATTTTTGAAATTTTTTGGAGGTACTTATGGATTTTTTCAACTCTGCTATTGACATTTTGCAGACCCTGGTGATTGCGCTGGGCGCTGGCCTGGGCGTGTGGGGCCTTATCAATCTGCTGGAGGGCTACGGCAACGACAACCCCGGCGCGAATGCTCATGTACGGTAAAGAAGCAAGCGACCGAAAATAAGAGATAGACCGCCAGCACCACACTATTCCGAACCAAAGACCAAAAGACAAGCACCGTGGAAATGTGTATAACTTGCTATTCCGTCATGGAAAAGTCCGTTCACAGAACATGGAAAAGCTAAAGTGCAGCTTTCCAACATTCTGCAAACAGACTTTCCCACAACTCCATAAGATAGCAAGTTATGCACATTACGCACAGTGCCGACTGCTACGGAATCCCTCTCATTCTTTATATTTTTTTAAAAAAGGCATATCCGCAAAATATATTATTGTGTTATTCGTTCAAACGTATATAATATAAAATATAAGAAAATACGAAAGGGCGGTCACGATATGGAATATATATCAGTTTCCGAAGCTGCTAAAAAGTGGGGAATTTCAGAAAGACGAGTACAGAAACTTTGCGAAGAAAATAGAATATTGGGAGTTGAGCGAATCAGCCGCATATGGTTAATTCCAAGAAACGCAGAGAAGCCTACAGACAAACGATATAAACCTACAGCAAAAGTGTCTATGAATGAGATTGTAGAAACCTACAGCACATATATTTACACTATTGCTTATAAACTTACGGGGAAAATGGAACAGGCAGAGGATATAGCGCAGGAAACATTTATAAAAGCATGGAAACATCTTGATGAACTAAAAGACCAAACAGCATTAAAACAATGGTTGCGCACTATATGTGTCAACGAATTTAGAATGTCATTGAGAAAAGATATTCGACAAAAAATAACATATGTTGATAACATAGAAGAACTGGAAAAAGACGGAGAATTTCTTGTGAATCCCACAGAAGATGTTATTGAAGAAGTACAGGCAAGTGAAGATGTCATAAGTATGCGAAATGGCTGTTTTTTGGCTATGTCAAGAAAACTTTCAGTGAATCAAAGGATTGTGTTTTCCCTTATAGATATGTTCGGTTTATCAATTCAAGAAGTGGCTGACATTTTAGAAATTACCCCTAAAGCTGTCAAAGGATTACTATATCGAGCAAGAATGAATATAGATTCTTTTTTTCAAAGTCATTGTTATTTTTTGAATACAGAAAATCCGTGCCGTTGTAAAGCATGGGCTGAATTTTTCCAAAACCGAAGTGAATTGCAATCGTTTATGCAAGATAAGATACTTGATTATACAGAAAAGGGATATGAGTTTGATTTAGAAGTACGAAAAAAATTATCTTTGTATTATCAGCAGATACCCGATCAAATGCCGAGAAAGGAATGGTATCAAAGAGTTATCTCACAATTTAAAAATATTTGAAATTTTTTTCTTTTTTCCGGGACTTTGGATAACGTATAGTCATCTTAATCTATGAGGAGGTGAATTATGCGCAGTTATGAATTAACTGGAAAGAGGTGCTATGACCATTTGGGCGGCAAATTAGGTGCGGAGCTATTTGATTTTCTGGTTTTACAGAAATGGATTGAGCTAAAAGAAGGAACTACAGCAACATATGTGGTTACAGAAGCCGGTTATAAAAATTTTTCGCAAATAGGATTAGCACTACCCAAAACAATAACCAAGTAAGGAGAAAATGCAATATGAAAAATGTCACAAACAGTTTTAATTTATTTATGACAGAAACCCCGGAAACAGGAAAAGCATACATGGATATGGTTATGAAGCAGTCAAAAGCAAGTGCATTAGATAGAAAGACACATGAGCTTGCTTATATTTCCGTGCTTGCTGCGGTCAGGATGACAAGCGGATTAGATTTTCATGTAAAAATGGTAAAGGAATTAGGAGCTTCAAGAGATGAAGTAAAAAGTGCCGTATTAGTTGGATTACCCGTTGCCGGAATAACCTTAGTTGACGCTTTGGAAGCTGCATTAAATGCGTATGATGAAGCTTAGAAAGAAAATGCAACTATAAACCATGCAAAGCCCTATGTGGGAGAAAGGGGGAATCATTTATGCCTTGCACAGAAGCATACAAGGAACATATCATGTATACTTTCAATGGCTATTGCAAGACTGTCATACGCTTTGCAGCTATCAACGCATGGCGTGACAGGAGCAGACGGCGGCAAAAAGAAATATCCCTTGAATACCTCACAGAAGAAAAGTTTTACCCTTTAGGCACGATAGACGAATATTTTGAAGCACCCTATGAAGAATACCCCATTACGATATG
>CAJTMC010000157.1 GCA_910577115.1 uncultured Lachnospiraceae bacterium | reverse complement strand
GAAGAATACCGCCGTCTTGGATTTGCAGAACGGGAACTGCTTGTGGAATATGGCTACCCGACGCAGCGTTTCGTGCTTCCACCGAAAAACAAGGAGGAAATACCGCAAGGGTATACCTCTATGCCCGAAAACACGGGCAGGAAAGGGGAAACAAGGAATGACCGAAACACAGAAAAACCCGTTGGCAGAGAGCTTTAACGCCCTATCCCTTATCCGATTTGCTTTCCCAAGCATAGTGATGATGCTGTTTATGGGATTATACACCATTGTGGACACGATTTTCGTCGCACGGTTTGTAGACACGAACGCTTTGTCGTCCGTCAATATCGTCTGCCCCGTCATCAATCTGATTGTCGGTCTGGGGACGATGCTTGCGACAGGCGGCAGTGCGGTTGTTGCGAAGAAAATGGGGAATGGAAACATAAGGGAAGCCCGAAGCAATTTCACGTTGATCGTCGTGACCGGTGCGGTTATCGGTCTGCTGATTACAGCGGCAGGGCTTTTCTTTTTGGATGAAATTATCTGGGGATTGGGGGCAAGTAAAGTATTGTTCCCATATTGCAGGGATTATCTGACGATACAGCTCATTTTCGCTGCTTTTAACATGATGCAGGTGCTATATCAGAATCTGTTTGTGACGGCGGGGAAGCCGACATTAGGTTTAGCACTTGCTGTTCTGGCGGGGATTGCCAATATTGTTTTTGATTATGTTTTTATCGTTTTACTGCAAACGGGAATCAAGGGAGCTGCCATTGGGACAGGCATCGGATATATGATACCGACAATTATCGGTACAATATTTTTTATGATGAAAAAAAGTGATCTGCACTTTTGCAAACCTGACATGAACGCATCTGTTCTGCTGAAAAGCTGTTCCAACGGTGTGTCGGAACTGGTAAGCCAGTGTTCGACTGCCATAACTACATTTCTGTTTAATGTAACAATGATGAAGCTATTAGGTGAGGACGGCGTAGCTGCGATTACGGTACTCATTTATTCGCAGTTCCTTTTAACAACGCTTTATATTGGCTTTTCTATGGGAACAGCCCCCGTCGTAAGCTACAATTATGGGAGCGGGAATGTAAAACAGCTAAAAAAGACAGTCCGTATTTGTTTCTGCTTTATAGCGGGGATTTCCATATTTGTATTTTTATTTTCCATGCTTGGCGGAGAAGGCATTGCAAAGGTATTTGCGGAGAACAACAGGAATGTTTTTGAGATTACAAAGAATGGATTTATCATTTTTTCATTCAGTTTTTTATTCTCCGGATGCAATATTTTTTCATCCGCATTATTTACGGCATTATCCAATGGGAAAGCGTCTGCAGCCATATCTTTCCTGCGGACGTTTGGATTTATTACGGTGTTCCTTTTGGTATTGCCGAGATTTTTAGAGGTGGCAGGCGTATGGCTTGCAGTCCCGCTTGCGGAACTGTTCACGCTTATGCTGACGATATATCTGCTATGCAGGCATCGAAAACAGTACAATTATTTTTGAAAGAAAGGCAGGCAGGAAATCGAAACAGAGAGAATGGATATTATGCCCTGTCTGCGGGAGCAAAACCCGCAGCAGAATTAGGGAGGATACTATTCTGTGATTTTGCCGGGCAAAAAAATAGGATTTGACAAACTGCTGGCATTCATGCTAGAATTATCTGCATTAATTTTTAAGGAGAACAGTTTCATGAGCTTTTACATCACAAACGAACTTCCGCCTAAAAAGAAAATCAGCTCTGTACAATCAAATCCGATGAAACATTGTACAGAGTATAGCGTAATATAACACGTTAGGATTTCATCGGGAAATACGGCAACATATGAGAGGGATTTTATGACTTTTTCATATATTGTTTCTTTTCCCGTACAAATTTGTGTGCAGCAGGCTATGGACAGTGTTTTGTCCGTAGCCTTTTGTTGTATATAGGCTGTTTCCTGCAAGCAATTTGCAATGGAACAGATACAGCAGAAGGCATGATACTAAGAGTATCTGACTTCTGCTGTTTTTTTACGTGTAAGGCATAAGCCAGGCTGGAATGCTTGCATTCCAATTTGGCGCTGCCCGCGAACCGTGGGTAACTTGCATAAGCATGTTTCTCAGGGTTGCCCATTTGGAAAAATCAGACAGGAAAAAGAGAGGAAAATGATTATGAGTTTATTAGAAGTTACAGGATTAACACATTCTTTTGGAGAAAATTATCTGTTTAAAAACGCAGATTTTACATTGAACAAAGGGGAACATATCGGGATTGTCGGTCAGAACGGGGCGGGAAAAAGCACGTTCATAAAGATTTGCACGGAGCAGCTTATCCCGGACTCTGGCAGGATAGTATGGCAGCCGGACACAAAAATAGGGTATCTCGACCAGTACGCCCAAATTGAAAAAAGCGTGACGATGAGGGAGTTCCTGCAATCCGCATTTTCTGGGCTGTATGAGATAGAAAACAGGATGAATGAGCTGTACTGCCAGTCTGCGGATGGGGATATGGCGAAGCTAGGCACGGCGGCAGGGTATCAGGAAGAATTAGAGCGCAAGGAGTTTTATTTGATTGACACAAAGATAGAACAGGTGGCAACAGGTCTGGGCTTAACGGCAATCGGGCTAGACAGACCGATTGAGCAGATGAGCGGCGGGCAGAGGGCAAAGGTCATACTGGCGAAATTACTGCTTGAAAAGCCGGATATTTTGCTTTTGGACGAGCCGACAAACTTCTTGGACAAGGAACACGTTACATGGCTTGCCGGGTATCTTTCCCGTCTGCCAAACGCTTTTCTGGTAGTATCGCATGACTATGACTTTTTAGAGAGAATATCCACAAGGATATGCGACATTGACAACGGGAAGATTACAAAATATTTTGGCACTTATTCAGAGTTCACGAGAAAAAAGGCACTGCTCCGTGAGGATTATATCAGACAGTATGCCGCACAGCAGAAAACAATCAAAAAGACGGAAGAATTTATCCGCAGGAATATTGCAGGGAGAAAGTCAAAAATGGCTCGTGGCAGGCAGAAACAGCTTGACCGAATGGATAAGATGGAAGCTCTGGAACAGAAAGAAATCAAGCCACATTTTCGGTTTGAAGCTCTCCCGCTGACTACGACAGAGCATCTAAAAGTAAAACATCTGGATGTTGGCTACCACTATCCTGTTTTGTCGGACATCAGCTTTTCCATAAAAGG
>CAJTMC010000156.1 GCA_910577115.1 uncultured Lachnospiraceae bacterium | reverse complement strand
TAAATAGCGTTTTCACGCATGGGGGCAGTATTTTGTGCCCAATGGAGCAGCTTCAAAAACAGTTTTTTTCGGTGGCCGCCTATCTGTTGCAAAATTTCTTTTTCGGCTTGTTTCCTGCGCCTTTCAAATGTGATTTGGCGCGAATACGGATTTTCCCCTTTTTCCTCCAAAAATGCTTTTATGGATTCAAAAGTTGGCGTAAGCATCTCCTGTGGTGTGGCATATGCAAAATCAAATTCATACGCAGTACAGCCAAATTCTTTGAAATAGGCGTTAATTCGGCTTTTCCACTCTATCCACACCTCCTGCGAAACTTCCGCAGGCAAAATGGAGGACTTGAAATCTTCTGCTATCTTTGTTGCAGGATTGCTTTTCAGATAGAAGCTTAAAGTGTTATTTTGCTTTGCCCATTCCGAAAGGTCCCACAAGTTCTTTTCCGATTGTAGCGCAATCGTATCAAACCCAAGCAAGAGAGCGGAAGTGTCTGTTATACCAGCACGGCGGACCGTACCCTGAAAGAATTTTGTGAATAACGTTTCGCTGATAGATGCGGCGGGCAATGTAAGCTGAATCCTTGTGAAATAAATACATGCGGCGTAAAATACGGCTTGAATGCCCTTCATAATTTGCTGTGCGCTTAACGTATGCAGGGACGTTTCATCCCACTGCTTCACCACATCTTCAAATTCTTTTCTTGCCGCTTCAAAGCGCATAATGCTGTTCGTAAGCGTCCGGCGCAAAGCGCGGGGTGAAAGGGATTTGACTGCAATCAAAAGAGGCTTTGAATTAGCGGAAAGATAAACATATCCGTTAATAATCGTATATGCTCCGTTTTCTGGCAGTAGCTTTTTCGCACTTTTACCAAACATATCTATCCATAAAAGCGCCGACGCACGGTTGACTATTTCAAGTCCAAGTGTGGCGAATAAGGGTGTAACAGGATTCGGCAAGTGCTCCGCTAGACTGCCTTTTGTATATACAACATCCTTTTCCGGCAACGTCCATTCCGGCGGTAGGACAGTAATGGGGCGCGCCTGAACAATATACAACTTATCTTTTTCCAGCGCCCACTCTACATCCATAGGCATTTCATAATACTTCTCAATTTTTTTCCCAAGCTGTGCCAATCGCATAACTTGATTGCGAGTAAGAGCATGTTTTTTCCTCAACTGTTCAGGAGTTGGGATTTCTTCTGTTCCATCTGAGTTGCGGACTGTCATAATCTCTTTGTTTGCTACTTCATACGATACAATTCGTTCAGCATTTTTATCTACAACAATTGTATCAGGGGTGACTAAGCTAGAAACCACCGATTCGCCAAGTCCCCACGCGGCGTTAACAATCATTTCGCTACGTCTGCCATTGATAGGGTTTAGCGTAAACATAACGCCGGACGCATCGGAAAACGCAAGCTTTTGTACTACAACAGCAAGTGCGACGATTTCCTGCTTTATATCATTCTTCACGCGGTAAGCAATAGCACGAGCTGTCCATAGGGAAGCCCAGCACCGCTTTACAGCGTCAAGAACTTCATTCTCACCTTGTATGTTAAGATAGGTTTCCTGCTGGCCTGCAAAAGAAGCGTCGGGCAAATCCTCGGCGGTTGCGGAGGAACGGACAGCCACCGCTATATTTCCCAAACCGGCATATGCGGTTTTAATTGCATCTGATACTTCCTGCGGCATTTCTCCATTATGGAAAAGCATCCCTATCTGCGCAGATACATTTTCAAGCTGGCTAGTATTATTAGAGTCAATACCGTCCAGCAACTTATTAATGTGAGGCTGAATATGGTTCTTTTCAACAAAAATCTTGTATGAAGTAGTCGTAACATGAAAGCCCTCCGGCACAGGGATGCCCGCTGTCAAAAGTTTTGATAAAGACATACCTTTTCCGCCGACCATTTCAAGGGTTGCCTGTTTATGCAACAAGGGCAGAGTATAATAAATCATAATAATTCACCTCCATCATTCATAATTCCATGTAGAAATATATCCATTGTTTCATCAAGCATTTTCTCCGGACTGGCTGATGGTCGGGATGTGTAAATGATTGATATAATGGAGTTAATTAACAAACGCGACATAAGATCGGCATTCGTCTTACGGAAGACGCCTGATTTCACTCCATTTTCAATTACAGATTTGATAATATCCTGATATGCGTAACGCGCAGTTTTCAGCCGCTTTCGATAATCTTCTTCTAAATAGTCAGATTCTGTATTTAACCACATCTGCACCGTTCGATACTGCTTTGGTACTCTAAGATGATTCAACATGATTTTTCTAAGACACTGTTCCGGCGAGGATTCATCGGCAATGATCTTATGAACCTTTTTAATTGTTTCTTCCATTTCTTTCTCAACTGCATATACAACAATCTCGTCTTTCGTTTTGAAAAAATCATACAGACTGGACTTTCCCATGTTTGCTAAAATCGCAATTTCCCTCATTGATGTTTTTTGGAATCCATTTTTCTCTATGAGCTGCAAAGCAACACTGATTATTTCTTCTCGGCGTTCTTCTTGTTGTTCTGGTGTAAGCATAATTCCTTTTGGCATATTTATGATACCTCCTTATAGCGACCACCGGTCGTTTCTTATTTCGTTTTCATTATATAGCGACCGGTAGTCGCTTGTCAAGATTAACTTTTTTCCTGCATATACTGCCCAATAGAAAAGAGATGTTTAGGCCATGACGCTAAACGGTTATACCGAAAGTCAGATTATCCCGAATACTTCAAAGAAAGCCAGCAACAGCGGCATTTCTTAGAGAAATATTCGGGATAACTTTTTAGTCATTTACACTGTCAGTTTCCTAGAACTTCTGATTAAGGAAAAATAATTCGGGATAATTTTCTCTTGCATCACAAACTGTAAAGCCGCCTTAATGTTTCTTCATCACTTACCGTATCTAATAAAGGCCACAAGGAAAGTAGAATCTTACCCTATGACCTTTGCTATGGCACATCAAATTTATAACCAATGCCAACAACGCTTTTGATGTAGTCCGGGGAATCCTGCGTAACTTTCAGCTTCTTCCGCAAATTGCTTACATGATTATTGACTGCCTTCCGGGAGTAGTAGGAATAATCCTCATTCCAGACCAATTCCATAATCAGCTCATAAGTAAATACCCGTTTCGGGTGAGTAATTAACAAAGCAAGAATGTCAAATTCTTTAGCGGTTAATTCAATTACCTGCTCGCTAATGCATACAAGCCGTTGTTCTTGGCAGAAATATAAATCG
>CAJTMC010000155.1 GCA_910577115.1 uncultured Lachnospiraceae bacterium | reverse complement strand
TAATACACTAAAAAGATGCCTGTTCATAATTTGAGGACAGGCATCCTAAAAATTAACGCCATTTTTTAAAGTCTGATACCAAAGACAGGTTTGATGTCTCTATTATAACACAAATACTCAAATATGAGAAGTAATAAATCAATAAATAAGACAGGATTAAAACCTGTCTTATTTATTGATTATACCCAAAGTTCAGAAAGAACCTCTCAAACTTAAAAAGGTTGGTTTTCAATTTAACTGACAGCCTTATGCGGCAACTACAGGTGTCTCCCAGCCCAGTGCTTTTAACTGTAGTATCCATGGTACAGTGGATTCAAGAAAAAATGTCGAATTTAACTCTTTCTATAATTTTTTTGTCAACAACCTCATAGATTTTATCACATTTTTGTATGGTAGAAAGTCTGTGAGCAATGATAATGAGGGTCTTTTTTCCTTGCAAGGAGTCAATGGATTCCATAACGGCTTTTTCGGTTTCATCGTCTAATGCGGAGGTCGCCTCATCTAACACAAGTATCTCTGGGTCATAATACATGGTTCGGGCTATAGCAATCCTCTGGCGCTGACCACCGGAAAATTTTATGCCACGTTCGCCCACAATGGTATCTAATCCGTAGGGAAGTCCGTGAATATATTCATCTAGCCGGGCCTGTTTCAGGGCATCCCAAATTTTTTCATCTTGTATCTCATCTGTCGGGATACCAAATGCCACATTATTTCGGATAGTGTCATCAAGCAAATATACACTTTGCGGGACATATCCTATCAGTTTTGACCATTGTAATAGATTTGACTTAACCGGCTGCCTGTCAACTAGAATATCACCTTGCTGCGGATCTAATAATCCCATAATGACATCGGCAAGGGTCGATTTTCCAGCACCTGATTCTCCAATCAAAGCGATAGATTCTCCTTTGCAAATTTTTAGTGAAAGGTGCTCTAAGACATTTCTGTCGGTGTTAGCGTACTGCCATGTAACATCGCGTATTTCGATATCCTTATTAAAAGTCAATTTCAATTGTTGATCGAATGCAGCGATCGGCGCTATACTGTCCTTATTGTCATATTTTCTGGCCTCTAAGATATTATTGTATACAGAATCGAGACACGGCATGTTGTAGATTAGTTGGGATGCACCGCTTGTTAATTTGTTTAAAGTAGGCAATAATCTGAAACAGGCAATGGCAACAGCCGCCAACTGTGAAATATATGCTTCCGCCTCATATCCCTGTAAAATACGAATACATACGATGATGACAATGCCACAGACAACAAGAGTTTCAATGATTCTTTCAGGAATAGACTGAATGAGCATATATATTTTTTGGGTCCATGTCTGTTTTTCAGATGCCGACTTATAAGCGTTCAAGAAGAAGTCTTTTCTTTGCATTACAAAAATTTCTTTGATGCCGCTGAATGTCTGATACATGCTTTTGCCTTGCTCCAGCGAGGCTTCACGCTGTCGTGCGCCGATTTTTGCAGTTATGTTTTTACAGCCGAACACAATAAATACTACACAGAAGAACGCGATTATAATTAGTCCGATGGATGTGAGAAAATCCATAGTTAAAATAAAAGACAAGATAAATATTGCTGTTATAAGTTCAGAAAGACAGCTCAATAAAACACTGATAATATTAATAAATCCGGGAACATCACCACTAAGACCGCGTGATATTTCTGCAATATTTGTGTTTACAAAATATTCGTATGGGTGATTTAAATATGACCTCATCATCGTAATTGAAATATCTTTTTGGATGTTATATTGATATGAATTCTGTATGTAGCGAGAACATAGTAATCCAACATTTTTGGCAATGTAGACACCCATTAAAAGAATACCAAGGATAAGCAGGGTGACTGTTGGAGAGGGTTCCTTAATATGGAATATATCCACTATAAATATAAAATATTTGCTTTGCATTACTGATTCTGGATTCATAACGGTTGTAATGAATGGGACAATAATGGTTACACCTAATAATTCAAGTGCAGACGATATAGTAATAGCAATAAAAGCATTGATAGATTTCTGTTTCTGTTCTTTTGTTAATATAATACTGATTTCACGAAGAATTTCTTTTAAAATGATTATTTTGCTAAACATAGTGATCCTTCCGGTTTGACATTTTTATATTTTGCTATAAATGAAATTTGAAAAATTACACAATAAGCCTATGCCACTAAAGCCATCACCTGCTCAAAGCCAATGTGCCTTGCCCCACACTGGTAGACGTAATGAATCCGTTCTTTCTGGATATGACTATAAATATAAGTCTAGCCGTCTTTGAAAGACATGGTTTCACCGCAACCGGTACACGCAATCAGATGAGCCAGCGACATCAGCCCCCAATACCTCTTGATTCCCTGTGATGAACGAACCTAGTACTTGTTAAACATCAGCCTGTCCTTTGCCTGATGGAAGCCCCCCCGCGGCCACCGTTCCACATATATGTCCAAGATCTCCTGGAGGCTTAAGGAGACATCCGTGCTGATAAAGGCCCGCGGGGCTTTGGGGACATGGGACGTGTTCTTCGGATAGCGATCAGGACTACAGCATTCTCAATGCCGTTACAGGAGAATATGACAACCACAGCCTGATGCCCATAATCCTGATGCCCCTTGAGATGGGAGTGATGGAAATACACATTTTCAATCGGGGGCAGAGCCCGTGGTGAAGGCTTTGTCTTGGATGAGATGATAGCGTCCACGATGCAGAATACAGGCTTTCCAGGCTGTCGAGCTTCTCTATAAATGAACTGGATGATGGTGCTTTTCAGTATGTCTTTCGGTTTGGTGTCATCCCATTTTCCTTTATTAAGGAAATATGCAACCATAGTACGGTGGCAGGGACTGTATTTTTCAAAATCGACAATCTTCCCATGGTATTCAAGGGAAAAGACGGGTATCAATATCTCCATGATATGCTTCATGACGGTCTGGGGAAAGACACGGCACAATTTTAAGTTCTTAAGGCAGTTGTAAAGTAGCGTTGAATGATATATACTGTTTTCTAGAAAACATCATCCTTTGCAGGTTATTGTTTTCTAGACAAAAACAGTATACACCTAAAAAGACATGGTGTCTTTAGTTTTAAAGCATTTAACGCAGTTTTGGTAAAAATTCAAATTTGCTCATTTTTAGATTATAAAATAGTATGGAGATAAAAGCAATGGATTTTCTGTTTTTGTCAGGTTAAATTTATCAAATCAACTACCCCGGTGCAAGCACTCAAGCACTGTGAGCGGCTCCTACGTCGCCTCTCACAGCAC
>CAJTMC010000154.1 GCA_910577115.1 uncultured Lachnospiraceae bacterium | reverse complement strand
CACACAGCCTTCTGCTCATACCAGGAGAGAACCATTGACAGCGGCAGATCGTTTACACCACATGCAAAAGCCTCTGCCAGGGCTACAGCCACCTGGATGGCACTGTATGCGTCATTGCATTGTCCCATATCCATCAGGCGGGGAAGTCCGGCAACGGTGCCAAGATCCAGGTCATTGAACCGGTACTTGCCACAGGCAAGAGTAAGTACGATACTGTCAGGAGGTGTCTGCTTTACAAACTCAGTATAGTAGCTGCGCCCTGGCTTTGCTCCATCGCAGCCGCCAACCAGGAAGAAATGTCTGACCGCTCCGCGCTTGACTGCTTCGACCACTTTGTCCGCATTGGACAAGACCGCGTGGCGTCCAAAGCCGGTTGTGACGGTTCTTCCGCCATTGATACCAGTAAACTGCATGGCTGTGGGGTAGCCGCCCAGTTCCAAGGCTTTTTGGATTACCGGCGAGAAGTCCTTTTCCGGCCCAATGTGAACCAGCCCCGGATATGAGACGGCTTCCGTCGTAAACACCCGGTCCGCGTAGCTTGTTTTCGGCGGCATGAGACAGTTTGTTGTAAAAAGGACCGGAGCGGGGATAGAAGCAAATTCCTTTTGCTGATTCTGCCAAGCAGTGCCGAAATTTCCTTTGAGATGGGGGTGCTTTTTCAGCTCGGGATAACCGTGAGCCGGGAGCATTTCACCGTGGGTATAAATATTGATGCCCTTGTCCTTGGTCTGCTCCAAGAGTTGTTTCAAATCAAAGAGATCATGTCCGGAAATGACAATAAACGGCCCTTTCTCCACAGTCAAACTCACTTCTGTTGGAACGGGATTACCATAGGTTTCCGTATTAGCCTTATCCAGCAGCTCCATGCATTTCAGATTAACCGCTCCGACTTCCAGGACGATAGGGAGAAGTTCATCCATCCCCCAGTCCTCCATACCGACAGCAAAGAGGGCCTTATAAAAGAAGTGGTCTATTTCCGGGTCCGTATAGCCCAGGACAGCGGCGTGATACGCATAGGCGGCCATACCCCGGATGCCAAACAGAATCAGCGACTTCAGAGAGCGAATATCCTCCTCGGCAGTCCACAGATGCTCCATGGTATAATCATCGTTTTTCCCGCAGGCTGAGGTACACTTATAGCAGAGAGGAACAATCTGCCGCTTTACCTCATCCACACGCCGGAGCAGAGCAGAAAGGGCCTCCTTGTCAAAATTCACATTCGTAATTGTCGCAAACAACCCTTCCCGCACAACCTGATTGGCGGCATGGCTAATCAGATGCCCATTTCCGTCTATGGTCCTTGCAAGGCCAATCAATTTCCCGGTAAGCTGATCCTGCATTTCAGCAATACCGGCCTGCTTACCACATACGCCAGAATTTCCAGTACAGCCTTTGCATCCCGCTGTCTGTTCACACTGGAAGCAAAACATTTTCTGTTCCATCACAGTTTCCACCTTGTAATTATTCTAAAATTTTTCCGTCCGTAGAAATAGTCACCACATTCCACGGAATAAACTTCCCGCTCTCCTGCAAGGCCTGTTTGACCGCGTTTTCGATTCCGCCGCAACAGGGAACTTCCATTCGTACTATGGTTACGCTCTTGATGTCATTTCCAGAAATGATTTGCGTCAGCTTTTCAGCATAGTCCCCCTCGTCCAGCTTGGGGCAGCCGATGAGCGTCACATGGCTACGGATAAACGCATCGTGGAAATTGCCATAGGCATAGGCGGTACAATCTGCAGCGATGAGTAGCTTGGCACCGTTAAGGTATGGGGCGTTCACCGGCACCAGCTTAATCTGTACTGGCCATTGGGTCAGCTGGCTGGCGGCAGGCGTCTGTGCGGCAGGGGCAACGCAAGGATCCCGGTGAATCGTCTTTGCATTTGTTCCGGGACAGCCGCAGGGCAGAGGCGCACTCTTCTGTTTAGCGGCCGTCACAGCCGCATGGTCATAGGCGGGCGCTTCCCGCGTCTCAAAGCTGATTGCCTCCGTGGGGCAGGCGGGCAGGCAGTCACCCAGACCATCGCAGTAGTCCTCACGAGTGAGCCTCGCCTTACCGTCTACCATCTCAATAGCGCCCTCATGACAGGCGGCGGCACAGGCTCCGCATCCGTTACACTTTTCTTCATCGATATGAATTATTTTGCGAACCATAAAATTTTCCTTTCCGGTCAACTGTATTCTTTGAATCCCTGTTGACATCTTGGAATCAGTATAGTATGATTTACGTGTTTTGTATGTTGAAATTTCAACAAAGGGAACAAATCTATGGAAAAATATTTTGAAGTATTGTGCATGTGTCCGCTGTTTCGGGATATGGCGCATTGGGAACTGACTAAGGCTCTACGTTGCCTCAACGCCAGGGTATCTTCCTTTGAAAAAGGAGAAGCCGTGATGAACGAGGGTGAACCAGCAAAATATGTGGGAATTGTCCTAACGGGCAGTTTTCAAATTGTACGGACGGATTTCTTTGGTAATCGAAGCATGATTGCCAACCTTGTTCCTGGTGAATTATTTGGGGAATCCTTTGCTTGTGCAGGAGTGGAGGCAGTCCCGGTTTCTGTGCTGGCATCGGAGGCTGCGGAGGTTATGCTGATTGACTGTTTGAAAATTTGTCATTCATGCAGTAATGCTTGTCAATTCCATCAACAGATGATTTATAATCTTCTTCAAATTGTTGCGGCAAAGAATTTGATGTTTCACCAAAAAATCGAGGTCACATCCAAGCGCACGACACATGAAAAGCTGATGGCGTATCTGATGCTTCAAGCTAAACAATTTGGCAGTCTGGAATTTGAAATACCATATGATCGCCAGGAGTTGGCGGATTATCTGGAAGTAGAGCGCAGTGGTTTGTCGGCGGAAATCGGAAAACTGCGTCGGCAAGGGGTCATTGAAGCAGACCGCAGCAGATTCAAGATATACAAACCGTTTGATGTTTGAGGCACGTAAACATAGTGGTAGCAAGTAGCGGTAATCAGAAATCCCGTTTTATCAGAAATGCAGAGTGAAACCGTTGAAATACAAGGGAATTGCCGCAATAGATTTCTGATAAAAAAGTGGCTATTGACTGACCGTGCCTTATAACTATAGGACTGGCAGGAATAAAAATTTCTGATAAAATGTGTTCATAGTAATTCGGCTGCGGTCTGTTTTCAGAGTATCAATTCTAAAGGAGGATTGGTTACTTTGGCGCATTGTCATAGATTCATGCCATTTTCTGCACAGGAAATCAGTTTATCATAGCATGGAATACTTGCTGCAGGTTTCCATATAAGCAATTT
>CAJTMC010000153.1 GCA_910577115.1 uncultured Lachnospiraceae bacterium | reverse complement strand
TTAGATGCAGCAGGCATTCATTACAGTTTCTTTTACTTGGTGAGCATTTCTGGGGCAGGTCGTGGAGAGATTGGAGCAAAATTGACGGCTGATATATGCAATCAGATACACCCTACGCTCATAGGGGCAAATATGCTTACGGTTTATCCCGATTCTGAACTTTTTGCAGAAATACAGTGTGGGAATTGGCAGGAAGAAGGAGAAGTTGAAAAATACAAAGAGGTACGGACACTCATTGAAAATCTGCAGATACCTACCATTTTTGCGGCAATGGGGGCTTCCAATGCGTTCCAGTTTCACGGGCAACTGCCGAAAGACAAGAAAAAGCTGTTGGTATTTCTCGATGAAATCATTGCAAACGTCAGCGAAGAAGAATTACAGCGGTATAGAAAAAGTGTCTATCATTTGTAAGGAAAGAGGAACATCATGAGAAAAAAGGGATTGCTGATTTGTTTTGTTATTATTGTTATGCTTGTTACAGGGTGTGGGAGCAAAACAACGGTTCCCCCTCTTGGACTGCCAGATACCGAAGAAATAACTGCTGTTGAAGTCATAACCATAGACGGCTTTTCATGCTCATGTTCTGATAGAGAATGGATTGGGCAATTCGTGTCTGTTATTTCATCAGCACAGGCAACAGATAAGCCTGCTATACAAGATTATCCTGCTTCAAATTACTATGGGGAATTTATCATTTTGAATGGCGAAGAAGTCATTGAATGTATTTACTATTATATAAAAGATAGTGGAACTTATATTGAAAAAACATATCAAGGAATATATGAAATCGACATGGATGAACTCAAAGGCTTAATACGCAATATGAAATAAAAGGAGTTGATTTTCATGCACTTTACAGGCAGAACTTGGCGACCACCGTATGAAGCTCACTCGGTTATCATACAGGCTACCTCTGGCTGCACCTATAATAAATGCAAGTTTTGTAGTCTGTATATAAACGAGTGCTTCCGAATGTCGCCTATGGAAGAATTTGAGGAAGATTTAGCAGAGATAAAAGGCTATCAGCCATATGCAAGGAGAATATTCTGGACAGGGGCAAATCCTTTTGCCATGAGTTACGAGAATCTGAAACTTAGGGCTTTGACCGTAAGGGATTATCTGATTAAATGCCAGACAATGGCTATGTTTGCCAGCATCCGTGATATTAAAAATAAAGAGGTGTGGCATCTAAGGAAATTAAGGGCAATGGGCATTAATGGACTGAGTATCGGCGTGGAAAGTGGTGATGACGAAACGCTTTCCCTTGCAAATAAAGGATATACGGCTGCTGATATTCTGGAACAATGCAGAAAATTAGATGAAGCGGGTATTGAATATTACTTTGTTTATATGACAGGTCTTGCGGGAAAAAACGGCGGATACCGTAATGCAAGGAATAGTGCGGAACTGTTCAGTCAGCTCAATCCATATTTTGTTTCCGTGGACTCTCTTACGCTTTTCCCAGACACGGAGCTGTACCAGATGGCACAGCAAGGTTTGTTTGTCCCTGCTGAAGAAAAAGAGCGTATCCGTGAATTACAAATGCTAATCAACAACTTAAATATACGCACACATTTATTTGCAAACACGGTTTCAAATTTCACGCCCGTAACGGCGTATCTTCCATATGACCGTGAAAAGGTTACAAGTGAATTGCAATATGTATTAGATAATACGGATGAAATGGAGATGAGGAAGTATAGAAACAATTTAAAATCTTTAGGATAGAGGTTCGGTTTCATCTTTCGTCCACCAAATTAAAAAAATGGTATTTTGGTGGGCTGTATCTTCACACCCGTATGAAAATAGCTTTACCCTCCAAACCTATTTTTAAGTTTGGAGGGATTTTGTTTGCCCAGCATGGGAGTTCTCTAACGGGTGCAAGTCCCGAGTGTACGTAGGCAACAATGAAGCACATAGCTGAACAGCAAGGGTGTCCGCCGTGAGACGGAATCTGAAAGAAGCTATAAGCAAACCTCTGGCCTGACGGACAGGAACCGCATATAAGGCTCGGAAATACAGATAAGGTGGCAAAAGGCACTGAAGTCCAAAAGCTGCTGGAAGTACGGGTAAATGCGGCAGGTATATGGAGGAAAAGAGAACGCACCTTAACTGGGGAGGTCTCACAGACGGTCTCATTAGCCGTAGCAACAACGAACTGTGAGAAGTCAGCAGAAGCCATAGTAGCGGGGAAGTTTCTGTAATGGGAATGGAGCGAAGGGCTGAACAGTCAATCAGTTGAAGTACGTTCCACTTCGTAGCCGGAGCATATGGAGCGGACCATCTGCGACCTGCTTCGCTGCCGGAGCAGTATCGAGATGCAGACATTTCAAGGGGCGCTCAAAATGTACGCCCGCAGGAAAAAGAAAAATCTGCGGAAGCTCAATGTGAAGACGACAGTATTGAAAATTGCTTTAAAGCCCTTTCATCATGCGTGTGGACATCAGGCAAGTTTCTCCGTTGGCAAAATGGATGATTCGATTTTTAGTGTCAACTTCTTGTATATTATTTTTGTTTACCAAAAATGCCCGATGGCAACGCACAAAATTGCTGTCCAATACGCCTGTTAGTTCTTTTAAGGTGCTGGGAAATTCAATCTGGCGGTCTTTTGCATGGAGAATGACTTTATGGATATTGCTGGAAGTTTCAAAAAATAAAATATCCTCATAATCCACGCTGATTTTTCGTCCTCCAACTTCAAGAGTATAGACCTTATGTGTCTTGTTGGTTTGGAGCGTATGTCGTTCCATAGCATTTAATAGACATTCTCTGAGTTTCACTTTCGCTTCGGCAGGGTTGTCTTTTAATATAAAGTCCATCGCCTCTACCCGATACTGAAAAGTCATATAGCTCAGTTCTGAATGTGCTGTTATGAATATGATGAAACCACGGGGGTCATACAATCTGATTTGCTGTGCCAGCTTCATTCCATTCATGCTGCTGTTCAAGTCAATGTCAAGGAAATAAATGCCTGTGTTCTGGCTGGTCTTGACTTTTTCCAACAACATATAAGGGTCTCCTGTATCTAAAGTAAGCTGCATATCTAATTCTTCTATCAGAACCGTATTTTGAATGATATTTACAACAGTCCGCCGCTGTGCGGCATTGTCTTCGCATACAAAGATATCTAACATATGATATCATTCCTTTCTGTCAGTAAGTTCTATATGTTGTGTAAAATAGTCGCATTTCATTGTTGTTTCTAATAGCACGTTGTCATAAGAACTGATGATTTTCTGGGCATTTCCAAGCCCGATTCCTTGATGCCCGATTTTTGTGCTAAAGCCTTTTTGCTTTAATTTATGCAGCATTAGACCGCTATCCCGAAAGCGGTTGCTTATGATG
>CAJTMC010000152.1 GCA_910577115.1 uncultured Lachnospiraceae bacterium | reverse complement strand
GCCCTCACCGTGCCGGATATTGATACCTATACCGGGCTTATGCACACGCTCTTTGCGTTGGAAGATATGTACGGGCTGAAAATCGGGGAGATTGACGGGGAAATCTGCCTGCGCCTTGATAAGTCCGACTATTCCACTTATACGTCCATGTTCGATATGTTCCACGCATGGCAGGAGCAAGCCGCCAAACTGGAACAGGGCGAGATAAGCAGAGAGGAATACGACCAGTGGCGGTACAAGTACCCGGAACTGGACACCTCAAAGCATTGGGCAAAAGTCCCCTCACAGGAGGTCAGTGATATGCTTATGGAGGAATTTCAGAAAATCGAGAAAGAAGAAAAGAAAACAACCAAAAAGAAAAAGCAGAAATAAGCATAAAAAGACCTTGCCGATATTCAGTTACATATCTGAAAATCAGCAAGGTTTTCTTTATGCCAATGATGTAATTATTTAGTGCGTGATGTTAAAAATGTTGCCAAATCGTTGCCAATGCCTAAACAAATTTGCTTGCAATCCTTATAAACACTAGCTTCTTAAAGCTCATTTCATCACTCGAACTCAATTTCCTATTAGCATTTTCATGTACGTTCAATACCAAAAAATCTTTGAAAATCGTATCTTTTTTGAATGTGTCCGCACATTCCATACATTCCACATAGTTATAAATCTCACGACAATCTCACAACCGTATCTCCAGTCTAAATCTTATTCCATAATTTTTCAGACAGCGGATTATATATTCCGATCTCGTTTACATTATTCGATATTTTCATCATACACTATTACCTCTTCAATTTTACAATGCAATTTACCACATATACGTTCGATTATATCAAGGCTCACTTTTTCGTTTTTCCCCATTTTCGCCAATGTGCCTCTGCTTAACGTACCATCGGTAACTAAATCCATTTTCTTCATATCCTTATCTATCAGTGTTTTCCATAATGGTTTGTATGTAATCATAGTTAATCACCTCTTTTTTATCTTATCAAAATCAGGCTTATAAGTCAACAATAAATTCTAAATTCTTAGAATTTATTTCTAAAAAGTATTGACATGTCGTGTGCATATGGTAATATATTTACAACAAGAATATAGAATAAAATTCTAAGAACTCAAAACACAAGGAGGACAAACATATGTTAAAAAATCAGTTATTCGGAGTAGAAGTAGAAATGACAGGTATCACAAGAGAAAAGGCAGCTGCCATTGTTGCAGAGGTTCTTGGAACTACACCATCTAGACCAAATAGCACTTGCTACGAAACTCGCATTATTGCAGACCAAGCATCCCGTAAATGGAAGGTAATGAGAGATGGTTCCATCGACCCTATTCGGAATGATGGAAGCAATGCTCCAATAGATGAATACAAAGTAGAGTTGGTTACACCGCCTCTTAACTACGAAGACATTGACTTGTTGCAAAGAATCATAAGAAAGCTGAAAGAGAGTGGAGCAAAGCCACATAGCAGCTGCGGTATCCACATTCATGTAGACGGGGCAAATCACAATCCGAAATCCCTTAGAAGACTGGTAAACTTCATGATCTCTAGACAGAATTTGATATATGAGGCACTCGAAATAAGACAGAGGGAAGACAGCTGGTGCCACAAATTAAACACAGCGCTCTTGGGTGAAATGAAGAAAGTCAAGGAGCTCACAAAGGAAAGAGCCGAGCAGATATGGTACAGCAGCGCAAATGACGGATACATAGGCGGTATCAATTACGATCATTATAATCCTACTCGCTATCATGGGGTAAATCTTCACAGCTATTTCTCCAAAGGTACTGTAGAATTCAGACTTTTCAACAGCACTTTACACGCTGGCAAAATCAAAGCATACATTCAGTTTTGCTTGGCAATATCTGCATGGGCCATCACTTCACAGGATAAAATCGTATTCCGTTCAATGAACGGATACTCCGCAGAGCAAAAAGTTACGATTATGAGAAACATCCTCACCAACCGACTGGGACTTTATGGAGATGAATTCAAAACTTGCCGCCTGCATCTTATGACACCATTAAAGAAAGCTGCAGGAATGACATGCAGAGCTGCTTAATAAATCACTCGCTGACCTATCGGCATAACGGGGAGAAATGGAGGAAAATATTATGGGAAAGTTTTATATCGCTTATGGTAGCAACCTTAATTTGGCACAGATGTCCGCTAGATGTCCCTCTGCCAGAGTTTATGCAAAAGGAGTATTAAATAACTGGGAGCTGGTTTTTAGAGGCGCAAAAAGGAACTCACATGCAACAATCGAAAGAAAATCAGGCTCAACTGTTCCTGTTCTCGTATGGGAGATACAGCCAATAGACGAATATCGACTCGACATATACGAGGGATATCCATGCTACTATTTCAAGAAAAATATCATGGTAGATATCGAGGGACGAAAAAAGAAAGCAATGGTTTATATCATGGATGAGCAGCAACTTCCCGGAAGACCATCTGCCAGTTATGTGGAAACCATCCGCCAAGGATATACTGATAATGATATGGATATATCAATTTTGGAGAAATCTTTGGAAGTAAATTCCATTGAATGTGCATAAGATTTGTAGTATAAAAAAGACGTTCGATCCTTGAACGTCTTTTCCTATGACAGTCGTGTTGCAGCACTATCTGTCAGGTGAAATCAGGGAGCCGTTCTTGGTATATAGAATTTTAGGGTTTTTATCCGGCACTCTCACAATCAGTTCATCGAGTTTGCAATCCAAAGCTTCACAGATAAGGTCTAGCTGTTCTAGACTCACTCTGTCAACTAACTCATGGTACAATTCACTGATTGTGTTTGGCCGGATTCCTGTAACCCTTGCTAATTCTGCCTGCGTCCATCTGCGTTCACCGAGCTTAGTAGATAGTAAAATTCTTATCATACGTCATCGCTCCTTCCACTATAAAATATCATTTTTTGACACATTCGTGTGCCTTTTGTTATTTTATAGCGTATTGTGTTATATCCTATCGTTTAAAAGCGAGAAGTTATAGTAGAATAACTCATGAAAGATGATTCGATGATATGACAACAAGCACAAATATAATAATATAGCAAAAAAGTAACAGGCGGCAGGATAAACCCTGCCGCTCTTTGCTTTTTAGAAAACATTTATACATTGTCCTGCGTATCTTTTTCTGCAACATTATTCTCATCAGCAATCGTCTCTATTTCTTTTTTTATCCTTCTGACAATCGGCATCAGGAACGGCGGTATTATTTTTTCATCAATATCAATTATGTTTTCCAAAATGCTTATTATTTCGTTTGCCACGATCCAGACTGCAACGAATGTTGCTACGATAAAAGGAATTTTAAATCCTATTCCCATATATTGCGCGGCGTAATTGATAATTACATCTAT
>CAJTMC010000151.1 GCA_910577115.1 uncultured Lachnospiraceae bacterium | reverse complement strand
AAGCACCAATGCCAGCCAGAGCCGCTATGTAGGCGGCTGGCATACCACAGAAAAGGCAAGGAGGCATACACATGAATGGACTGACTTATACAAAAGTTGGAGATTACTATCTCCCGAATCTGGTATTAAAAGAGCAGCCGGACACGCCAATCGGCAGGTATGGGCGCATGAGGCTCCGCTATCTGAAAGAACACCGGAAAGGGCTGTATACCAGCCTGCTCCTGACGGAAAAACTCTATCCCCATTTGTTGGAGATTGACAAGGCCGCCAATGGGCGAATGGATGTTCTTATGCCGCAGCTGATGAAGGCTGCCGGTGTGACCGAGGAACTGAAAGCGGCCGACCAGATGAAATGGGCAGGGCTGGCTAATAACTGTAAGGCGCAGGCAGAAGAAATCATTCTGCATGAACTGATTTACGATGGAATTTGAAAAGCGTTCGGAAGGGCATTGACAGACGGGTATGAGTGTAGTATGATTGTTGGCGTGGGAAATTCCCTCAAAGGAGAACCAAAATGAATTTTTATTTGACCAATCAACCCAAAAAGAAACTGAACTCTGTACAATCCATTCCGATGAAACATTGTACAGAGTATGGCGTATAAATAACGCATTAAGATTTCATCGGAAAACAAGGCAATAGCTATTCTGACTATCAGTATATTTATTGCTTGTTTTCCGTATGCGGATTACGCGTATGAAAGGCTATGGACAATGTTTTGTCTGTAGCCTTTTGTCATATAGGAACAGGAATCCATATAGGCAGAAGGCAGTACACAGATGTGTGCAGGTGCTTTCTGCCTTTTTGTGTTTATGGCAGTAATTTTATACCTTGTGAAATGGCTGAATGGACACGTGTTCCCTATGGGTATACAAAATGGAATATTCAAAGATACCAGTATTGCTGTTGGGCAAAAACAAATGAAAGGATTGTGATTAACATGAGTTTATTAGAAATCGAAGGACTGACACACTCTTTTGGGGATAACCTGCTTTACAAAAATGCATCGTTCTCTCTGAATAAAGGCGAGCATATCGGGATTGTTGGACAAAACGGAACAGGTAAAAGCACATTGATTAAGATTTGCACAGAGCAGATAATTCCAGATAATGGACGCATTATCTGGCAGTCCCAAGTATCGATTGGTTATCTGGATCAGTATGCGGAGATAGAGAAAAGTCTTACCATGCGTTCTTTTTTGAAGTCAGCTTTTTCGAGATTGTACCAGATTGAAAAAGAAATGACGCAGCTTTATGAGAAAGCAGCCAGAGGACATACAGAATGTCTTGACCTTGCGGCGAAATATCAGGAACAGCTTGAAATCCACGACTTTTATTCCATCGAAACTCAAATTGAGCAAGTGGCGAATGGTTTAGGGCTGTTGGCGATAGGATTGGAAAGGCCGATTGAACAGATGAGCGGCGGCCAAAGGGCAAAGGTAATATTGGCAAAATTACTTCTTGAAAAGCCAGACGTACTATTGCTTGATGAGCCAACAAATTTTTTGGACAAAGAGCATATTTTATGGCTTTCTGATTACTTATCGAATCTTGAAAATGCTTTTATGGTAGTATCTCACGACTATGCGTTTTTAGAAAAAATCGCTAATCGGATTTGTGATATTGACAACGATACGATAACAAAGTATTACGGCACTTATTCTGAATTTTTGAGAAAGAAAACTCTGTTGCGGGAAGATTATGTGCGCCAGTATTCCGCCCAACAAAAGGAGATTAAAAAGACGGAAGAATTTATCCGTAAAAATATTGCCGGAAGAAAGTCAAAAATGGCGAGAGGACGAAGGAAACAGCTTGAACGAATGGAAAAAATGGAAGCATTAGACCAGAAAGAGATAACGCCATATTTCCATTTTCCATCAACGCCATTTACGAATACAGAACACCTTTTCGTAAAGCATTTGTCCGTAGGCTATCATTATCCGGTTTTGTCTGATATTGGTTTTACAATAAAGGGCGGGCAAAAAGTAGTGATTACGGGTTTCAATGGGATTGGTAAGTCAACGTTGCTGAAAACACTGATTGGAGAGATCCCGTCAATGAACGGTCATTATAAATTTTCCGATCAGGTTACTATCGGATATTTTGAACAGGATTTATTATGGGACGATACAACAAGAACTCCCATACAAATTATTTCAGACAGTTACCCGGAAATGGTGATGAAAGAGGTGCGAAAATCACTTGCCAGATGTGGCATTTCCAGCAAACATGCCATGCAGCCGATTGGAACATTAAGCGGCGGCGAACAGGCAAAAGTGAAAATGTGTTTGCTGACGCTAAAGCCATGTAATTTTCTAATACTGGACGAGCCAACAAACCATTTAGATGTGCAGGCGAAAGACTCTTTAAAAGCAGCACTGGAAGAATTTCCCGGTACAGTGTTACTTGTTTCGCATGAAGAAAATTTTTACCGGGAGTGGACACAAAAAGTAATTAACATAGAAAAACGGTAAGTGATTTCATAAAACAAGATAGTCTGCCTGGCGGCAGAAAAAAAACCGCCGCTTGGCAGAGCCTTTTGTGTGCTCATTTTACATGAATATTTTCTGGCGGTTTTGTCAAAAGCAAAGCCGCCTTTTTGCATATCGTGTTGTTCATATAAAGCGGCTGTAAGGAGGAGCCTTTTTGAAAAGTCATTTGTTTTGGCACAAGCTGCCGGGAAGTTTACTGTTAAAAAAATTCTGAATACGGAACAGGAACACCCTGACAGCAAATGCGAAATTTGACATATTCTAACTGAATACCGTATCTTATGCGTCCGAATGGAATTTAATAGGAGGCGCACACGCTCCCCACTGCCGCTCTCCGCCCCACTCCGTTCAGGAATCTTTGCAAAAAAGTCTGAACGGAGGAAAGGAAGATGGAAGTCACCATCAACATAGACGGACAAGCTCTGTCCGTGGAGGTCACAGTCGAAGTATACGAGTACCTGGACAGAGCCGGCCACGCTACCACAAAGCATTTTACTCCCTGGACGTTTTTGACTGGACGGAGAAGTACGCACTGGAACACAGCCCGTCAGCGGAAGAAATTATCTTGATGAAAGAGGAACAGGCCGCCTATGAAAAGCTGATTGCCATGCTGGACGAGGCGTTTTCCGTTATCACTCCCATGCAGGGATTAAAGCGAATGCGGAACTATTTTGAGAAAAAGAAATGGAGGGAATGAGGCAAATGAATTTTACCAAAAGCGAACTGGAAATGCTCTACCAGTATGCCGCACCAACAAAGGAAGAAACCCTTGCCGGCTGAAAGAGATTGTACCGGTTCTGGAAAGGAAGGACGATTTACTCTCAAAAGTGATTGTCGAGAATACCATACGGAAACTGGAAAAACTGGCAGAGCCGGAGTGCAGCCAGTTTATTGCGGATAACCGGGCTGCCAAGAACCCGCCTGACCTTGCCCATGCAAGGATTTATGACCGCATACTGGAACGGTGTGCGCCGGTT
>CAJTMC010000150.1 GCA_910577115.1 uncultured Lachnospiraceae bacterium | reverse complement strand
TAAATACATCGTTATTCTTCTTGATTTGTTGGCCTGTTTCGCGATATTTTTCCAAAAGACGATTGATGCTTTCAGCTAAATGCTCTGTGCTTTTGTCAATCCGTTCTAATCCAATTTCTGACTGTGTATCCCGGCTGAAAAGGAAGTCAATCTGAACTTTAATATGATTGATTTGCCTTTTTAGAATACCTATTTTTATAAGAAATCCCAAACAGCATATAAATAGGACTATACAAAGCGGCCCCATAGGATCACCTGCTTTCGTGTTTCCGTAAATTTGCTTTCTGAAAAATCCAATATGCCGCCCCTACCGGGAAAAATATATATACTGCGTCAGTAATCAAAATAGTCGGTAATTGGTTCATATATACGTCAATTCCCATTTCATCGGATAACCCTACAATCCAATACTTATAAAATGAATACTCTAAATCTAAAGCTCCGCTTATTCTCGTTAAATATAGGTACAATGTCCCCAGGAGAAAAAACACTACAACTAAAACGATATTGCGATAAGGTATTAGACAGCTCAATAACCACAAAAACGAGGAATAGCCAACAAAACACAAAATTTGTAGCACGAGATAACCGATGATTTTAATAAAGGAAACCTCAATGTATGGCTGTTTTATCCATATCAAAAAAATAAAGATATACGCCATAAAAAAGCTAAAAATGAGGTAAAAAATTAGTGCTGTCCATAAGGCAAACAATTTTCCGAAGAAAAAATCAATTCGAGATATTCCTTTTGCAAATAGAACTTCATGAACTCCTTTTTGATAGTCCTCTGTTGAATAGACCAGTTGAAAGATGGTTATTGGTATTAGTAAGCTATAATCTGAAAACAGAAACTCACTAAAGCCGTTCAGCGAAGGTATATTTCCCTGCGGGCCAGCAGCTTTAACTGTGTCATAATGGAACGTCAAAGCATATGCAAACATGAAGAATGTAGATAACAACAGGCAGATAAAAAATAAACGATTTTTGCGAATGCGGTATAACTCACCTTGAATAATCCGAAGCACCTAAAGGCTCACCTCCTGCTAAGGATGATAAAAATGTTTTGGGGGTCATTCCGGTAATTCCAATTTCGCATACCTCAATACCAGAAGATACTAATTTGCTGTTTATTTTAGATGAATAGGACGAGGAACAAAATATTCTGATCAGGTCATCCCCCAGGACCTCATATTGTGGAAAATCTTTTTGGATGACTGTAATTGCTCTCGCTACTTGTGGTGTTCTAATTTTGATGCACCGCTTACATTCTTCATTTATTTTATCAGGGGTTAATTCAGCTTTTAGTTTTCCACCGGCAAGAATACCATATTTTTCTACAACCCGAGAGGCTATCTCATAGTCTTGCCCAGTCAGCAAAACGGTCATATTCCGTTCTTCCTTTAACGCCGAAATAATGGAAAGAAGGTGTTCGCATTCCTGGGCATCAAGTCCATTGAATGGATTATCCAATAAAATCAGATCGGGTTTTCCTAATAAGGCTATCCCCAAATTTATCTTTTTCTGAATATACAGAGGCAAATGGCAGGCTGGCTTTTTTTCAACATGGCTCAAATCAAGCACTTTGTCAAAATCCTTTTCCAGCACCCCATACGACAACGCAAAATAGCGTAGCATATCCAAGGCTGACATTTTTCCCAAACAATACGGTTCTTGTGGTACATACCCAATCCTGCGCTTTTCTTGCAAGTAGTTAGAATTTCCAAACAGCTTGATTGTTCCCATCTGTGGTATGAGTGTACCTATCAACATTTGTAATAATAGAGTTTTTCCCGCATCATGCCCCCCATAGAGCATATAAATCTCCCCCTGCTTTATTTTCAGAGAAACATCCGTTATGCCCTTATGGTCTGGGAAAATATAAGAAAGGTTTTTCAATTCTAAAACTGTGTTTGTTCGTATCATGCCTTGCCTCGCTATTCCTGCATTTTGAAGCCCAGGCCCCAGACCGTTTGTATATACTGTCCCTGCGGGTTTGCCTTTATAAACTTCTTGCGCAAATTACTGATATGGACATTGATTGCATTATCATCCCCTAAAAATTCTTCATTCCAAACACTTTCAAATATGTTGTTTTTAGTGAACACTTTGTGCGGGGCGGACATGAGTAATTGAAGTATCAGATATTCATATTTAGTCAGACTAATTGGAACATCCTTGATTTTCACCTCCAAAGTGTCAGTATTCAAAGTCAAATCTTTGAAACGCAGGACAGTATCGCACATTTTGCTTTTTTGATAACGTCGTAATACCGCTTCTATACGGACAAGAAGTTCTGCATTATCAAATGGTTTCACAAGGTAATCGTCCGCACCATTTTTTATTAAATTTATCCGGCTGTCAATATCCGTTTTTGCGGATATGCCAATGACAGGAGTATCTGCTTTTTTTCTAATTTCCCCCAGCACCGTTTCCCCAGGAAGGCCGGGCAGCATCAAGTCAAGAAGAATTAAATCAAAATGTTTCTTTTCTATAATCAAAAGCGCTTCACTTCCAGAATATGCGGAAACTACTTCATAATTATTTTGAGATAACAGCTTCTTAATCATATCACTAAGAAGCACATCATCTTCAACTACCAGAAGATTAAACATAGGATTAGACCTTATCCTTTCTTCTCTTATCTACGGGCTTTTCCGCATCCTGTGGTATCAGCCATAGTCGGCTAAACCTCGCAACGCCAGGGATGCGGTTTTCCTCACATAGCTTTTGCACCCGTCTCTCTGAAATGCCCCACTTCTTTGCCGCTTCCGTGGCAGAAATAAATTCAAGCATCTTGCATCCCTCCATGCGACTTTTCTTTGATTATATACGGATAAGCGAATAAAAGCAAGCCAATAATGTAAACAATAAAATGTAGAACCTGTTCCTTATACTTTATTTCACTTTGGGAATGTAAAGTATAGAATATAGGCGGGTGATACAAAATGGCTAAAATTCAAGATTGTCCCGGTTTTGAACCTTTCGGGGCCGATGTTAAGGCAGCAAGGAAGCAGATGCGTTTATCCCGACAAAAGGTTGCGGAATTGCTCAACATTTCACAATTCTACCTTGTCAATATCGAGAACAACCACAAGATACCAAGCCTGCCCATTATCATACAGCTCATTCAAATTTTTAGCTTGTCTGCCGAGAAATATTTTAATCGGCCCATTTCCGCTGACGAAAGCGAACAACGCCAGCGGGTCAGCCGTAAGGTGCAGTTGTGTCCAGAAAAATATTTGCCAATTATCGAAGGCGCGTTGGATGGAGCTATCGGGAACGAATAGAGCCGCTTTGCAGTGATGCAGAGCGGTTCTATTTTTTGTATTTTTCAGGAAATTGTCTGTTTTCATTGAGCAGTTTTGTGGTTCTAATTCGCTCTATTAGTAGGAGGGACGGGGGAAACGGAACAGGGGGAGGGGTAACGTAGCAAGCATAGGGAGTGTAGCCACACTCCCGGAAAACGGCC
>CAJTMC010000149.1 GCA_910577115.1 uncultured Lachnospiraceae bacterium | reverse complement strand
GGTCTTTTTACGGCCGTCATTATAGCCGGACAATAAGATATCCAGTATTTTCATCTTTTCCATCTGCTCTGTATTGTAGGCTTCGGCCCCAAACTGCCGGACCTTTTCCAGATCAGCCCTTCGATTGCGATGTGTAATAAAGGAATCGAAATCGTCAATATGTTCATATTTTTCACATGGGTACTCCCTGCATTGACAGCAATATTCTACTCCTCCATGTTCCATGCTGCACCTTGCGATTCTGCACGACTGATTTCCTTCCCCTCCACCGCAGCCGGGGCAGTTTTTGTTCAAAAACATGGGGCAAAGTCCACAATTCAGACCACAAAGGGACAAGAACTGATTTTTCCGGTTAAATCCTTTCATGGAACCTCCTTAAACAGCCTACCTGCAAACGGTTAGGATAAGCTATAATAATACTTGACCTAACACAGTAGGAAATTTGAAAATTTAAAACTCATATCTTGTACCATGCGAGAGCAACAGGCCATCTGTTAATTCCACACGCAGAATGATGGTGTTTTCATCGTTAAAATCAGTATGACCGTTATCAATCCATTCAGCAAAGACTTTTTTCAGCTTTTCAGCAATCACACAGTTTTCTTTTTTTCCAAAATAACCCAGACTGACGCCATTCCCGTGTGCTGTAAACCACTCGCCGGCGATTGCAACAACAGGGTTATCTTTCATATGTTTCATTTTATTTGAGAGTGCATGGGTAATAACATAAAATGCTCCATTTTCGTAATAGGCATTGACGTATCGCACATAAGGCGTTGTATTTTCCGTTGTTGCTAATGATATAATTGTATCTTTCCCGAAACGCTCAATCATGACCTGTTCTGCTTCTTGGCTAAATTCTTTCATTAAATCTTTCTCCCTTCAGATTACATTTTCCGAATCTGTTCAAAGTCTCGATAAGCTGAAATTGTTACATTGTAGGGTATGTTCATTATACATGCTTTGTTGTTTTTACTCTTGATTGTGTAATTTCTTCAAATAGCTGTTTTTCGTTTAGGTCTTTAAAAACTCTTTTGGGAATTAACGTATATACTCGCAGTGCTTGAATTAAGTAGTAAAAACCACGGCTCTCCCATAGTGCAGAGTAAATGTTCCACTTTATTTCTGATTCCATGCTTTGCGTTTTAAATTTAATGGTTTCCTTAGAAAATACCAGCGTATATTCCTCATGATATTTTGCAATTTGTTTGAATTTCAGTATAAGCATTAGAATATATAAATAGCTTCCCAATGCAGTTACAACAATTATCAATCCAAATATTAAAATACTAAATATGCTAAAAGAGGAGAACAGCATATAAACTACTGGCAGCAACAAAAATAAAGTGGCTAAAGCAATCTCATATTTATGTATAGTTTTACTGGAAATTAAATATTGTCTTTCTGCTTTTATATATTCACTTTGAATATATTGAAATCTTAATTTTACTGTTTCCAAAGGTATACCCTATTCGTTATATAATCTTTGTTGCAACTTCCAGTTTTCCAGTCTGACAAACTGGATTTTATCTCTTCGTAATAATTCATAATAGTGCTATATATTGATTATTTCTCTATTGAAACAAATGGTGGAAAACTATCAGAACTATTCACACGTTGCATTGTATTTATGTCATAGTCAAAGCATTTTCCATTATATTCATAATGTAATTTTCCATCTTCACAATAAAAACGATGTTCTGATTGAAATGCCACAGGCTTAGATTGTCCGTCTTGTATTGGCTGATCACGATACAAAACCTGATCTTCTGAAAATTTTAAAACATTGTTTTCGAGACATATGTCATATATGCCACTAACCACTGCCTCTGCTGCTACATTTCTTCCAGTAGCTGAAATCATTCTAAAACAACCGGTCATTGTATCTGTACTTTTACGCTTAGCTAATTCAAAACGAAATAATGATACAGCACTAAAATCTTTTCGCAGTTCTTCTCGTTGTCCATCAGCTCCCATAAGCCATATCTATTTATTTGCAACTATAAACATATCTAATTGAAATCCGCTTTGTGAGTATTTTAGATTTGAAAAAGAAATCTGATCAGAGTATACACCCTCTAACGCACCATCCTCTAGTTTGTAAACCAATTCCTTTGTAAACAGTGTTCTTCCATTTACATTTTCTTCGATAAAATCTATAATCTTTTTCATCTTCAAGTCCCTCTTTCATTAAAATATCAGTTCACCGCACAGTCTTTTTCCAGATAAAACATATAATTGTTCCAATTAGTGCGATCGCTCCCATGGTGATATAAGGCAATTCAATACTACGCTCATACAGATACCCAGCCAGCAGAGGGGCAATGACTTTGCTAAGATTTCCGGCGGTGCTGGCAAAGCCCATGAGTATTCCTTTGCGCTGATTGGCCGCCTTGGATAGGCTTGCGTTTAGTGTGGGTACTGTTAAAGCGGAAGATACTGCAAATAGACCGAAAACAACAAGTACACTGATAAAGCCAGATGTTAATACCATAGCAAAGGCAACCAGTGCTTTACAAAATATGCCTGTCAGTATTAGTAGCTTATCGCCCATCTTATTTTCCAAAGGACCGGTAAAAAAACCCTGTACTACAATTAAAACACCTGCTACCACCATCCAAACAACACCAACTTGCCCGGTGGTAAATCCAAACTTGTCAACGACATATAGCCCCGTAATACCCTGCAAACCGGTTTGACAGAAGTTTACGATAAAAATAAGGATCAGAATAATTCCTGCGGAGCCAAACAGCATGCTTTTCAGGGCTAAAAAATCAAAAGAATCTTTTTTGTGCGGATAACCTGACCTCTCTATGGACTCTGGCAGAACTGTTGCAATGAGTAAAAATGCAATAAATGAAATTCCGGCTCCTGTAAAGAATGGCAGTGCAAGTGAATAGCCAGCCAGAATACCGCCAAACAATGGCCCTAACGTAACACCTACACTCATTGCAGCTCCAAGCTGGCCCATATTCTTGCTTCTTTCGTCCTCTGTGCTGGAATCACCCACATAGGCCAGGGACGCAACTGACGTAGCAGATGACAAAATACCGGATAAAGCACGGGCGATAAACAGTGTCCAAAAGGAGGAGGCCAAGCCAAACAGCAATAAGCTGATTGTATAGCCCAACATGCCAATGCTGATAATCGGCTTTCTGCCGATTCGGTCGGACAGCACTCCCCAAAACGGGGCGCACAATGTTTGCGTCAGCGCATATATGGCCGTGAGCCAGCCAAGTTCTTTGCCACCCGCTCCGAGATTTTTCATGTAAAACGGCATAACCGGAATAATAAGGCTATATCCTAACGCAATTACAAAAGTTGCAAGTTTCAAGGCAAAAATAGGCGTTTTATTCATTGAGTTTTTATTCATTGAGTGTCACCTCCCCTGTTGCGCCGTCCACTGTTATCATTTGTCCGTTTTGTATGGTTCGCGTAGCAGTGTGTGTTGCCATGACAGCGGGGATACCATATTCACGGGC
>CAJTMC010000148.1 GCA_910577115.1 uncultured Lachnospiraceae bacterium | reverse complement strand
TTCAGATACGGAAGTGTTCAGAGAGTATAAACGGTTTTGAGCCGGAAGGCTTGTAAGAGGTACTCCAAACCAGGAAGGAAAACCTGCCCGTGACAGGGTATAAACCAAAAGAGTGATGCTGCTCTTCCGTTCCTTACAGCAGCCGCATTTCGTATGCGGAAAGAAATGGGACAATGCAAGGATTTCTCCTAGCCGTAGTGTGAAAAAAACGAAGAAACGCAAAACAGCCCTATTGTATTTCAAGGCTGTTTTTAAGTACAATTTATATGTGTCAGGAATATATGAAAGAAAAAATATAATAAGATATGTGGTTAAAAATCACTGTTACAATGGTCACAATGCCACTGTTTGCTGTTTCTGCCCATACTGAAAACCCCAAATAGTGCAGTATGCATAGCTTTTGATGTAACAGTAATTTTCCTTATATTAGTGGCATGACAGTAGGGGCATTCTATGCCAAATTTATTGCCTTTGTCACGTCCTTCTATTATAGCTTTTCCATAAGCTATCTTAGAAGAATACTCCCTGTCCTTCTGCTCTTTTATTTCGTCTTTGTGGTCAAAATAATATTGGTCAAAATTGGGAGAAGTTAAAACAAGGTCATTTATAAGTTTCTTTTCCATTTCTTTACTAAGTAAAATTTTAAAATTAGGATCCTCAAAATATTCATCAGGAACTTTTTTTAAATGATTTTTGCATATTCCACATATTTTGTATTTATCTTCTAGTCCTTCAACTCCTTGCCAACATTTGCCACACTTATCGCAATATTCTAATGCCATATATGAATCTCCTTTTTGTTACATAATACCATTACATCAATAATAAATCAAGCAAAGATAAGATATTTGATATAACTACTCAATTTGTAAAATTTCATAGCTTTCTATCTACTGCGAAAAATAGTATGATTTTTAAAACATTTGACAGTGATTTAGATGGTATTAGTAATAAATTAGAATTTAGTAAAAGGAGTTTTTCTGAATGGATAAAACAAGTAAAAACTTCTTTCATTGGAGGAACAAATGTATTACAAAAATTCAAAAATACTTTATCTGCCGCATTTATAGCTGATAAAAATGGAGAAAATAATACATGGATTACTAATTCTTCAGGGCAAATTATATCAAACGACAATATTGATTTATATTTACCAAAGTTAGATCAAGTACCTGCAAGTAATTTATTGAGAAATATGCAAACACTGCAAGCACAAGTTGATGCAGGCACTCTCTGTTGGGACGATTACTTTAGTGCCCTAGATGAAAATCAAAAATGGCAAATTGATTTTATTCAAAATAACAACCTTCAAACAGCAAGCACAAAAGATCTTATTAAAGCCAATGAAGCTGCTCGCGCTTCCATTCTGAATCATAATAAAGCAATTAAAGCCCAAACCCTTTCAGCTAAAGCTGGAAAAGCTGCGCTCCAAGCTCTTGCAACGGCAGGCAACATGCTTGCAGGATTTGTAATATCCAAAATATTTGAATCCGTCATCACTAATATAGACAATTATGTCCACAAAGCGGAAAAAGCCAATGATGCAATGGACAATGCCATTTCAGCATACGGCTCTGCAAAGTCAAGCCTTGACAGCATCAATTCCGAGCTCGACGAGCATATACATAAAATAAGCGATCTTGAATCAAAAGACAAACTGACCTATGCAGAAAAAGGGCAGCTTGACGAACTGAAAGCCATTACCCAAGAACTCCTGCTCCAGCAGAGCATTAACGAAAAACGCACCGATAAAGCATCAAAGGAGGCTGCCGACAAAACTGTAGATGCTTATGATACACAGTATGGAAAATACGATATCTCCAAAGAAGGCGTGGACAAAAGATTTGAATATAACGACTTTCCGACACCACAAAGCGAAGATGACATAACCGGAAATATTGCCGCCTATATCAGCATAAACAAAGCAAAAGAAGATTCTGAAAACAGACGCAGGGATGCTTTGGAATCCGGTATGGACGTAACCTCCATTGATGAGGAAATACAGGATTACATTGATGCAGCAGATGAGTATTCGGCTCGGCTGGACAGCAGTATCTCCGATTTGCAGGAAAAACGGCTTGCATTGGAAGATGAATACCGGAAAGCCATTGAAAAAGACCAGAACGGCGGGGAAATGACATCCTCCGAAACCAAAATTATTGACACTTATGATGCCATAACGGATGATCTTAAGATCATATACGGATATACCAATCCTAACGAATGGAACAGCATAGAATTTTCAGAAATCTTTAACGCGGACGGCATCGAAAAAAACAGGGAAGAACTCATCTCAATGTATCAGTCCGGCGAATTGTCATCGGAGGAAATGCTGAAACAGTTTCCTAAATTAAGCAATTTCTTATCAGCAAATGGATTGCATCAAAAAGAGTACTGGAAAATCTGACGGAAGAAAATGCACAGGTCACTGCATCAATGCTAGAAAATATGGGTGTTGCCAATGCACAGGAACTTGTTGATGGTGCATTAATCCGGAAAAAATACCAGCTGCTGACTGCCTCCAAAGAATATATAGAAGCATCCGCAGAGACAAAGCAGGCAATGTTTGACGAATGCTTCGCAGGCGAAGCACTTGAACAGACAGTCAATCAAATATCGCTTCAAAGACAAATAGCAAATGCCAGTGCATTGGATACTTCCGCTGATGTCGATGCAATCTTTTCACTTGCGCAAGCGACAGGATTTAGCGCGGAATCATTATATCACCTTGCAGAAGCAAGGGATTTTCTCATGGAAGCAGAGGCAAGTGGCGACGCGGATCAGATAAATGAAGCCAAAGAAGGCATTCGCAGAATCGTAGCTTTGGAACAGCAGAAGCTTGCCAATTATTCACAGTATACAGGAGCAACTCCTTCCAATAAGACAAATGATGTTTCTACAACCGGCTCCGGCAGGGACACCTACCTTGAGGAATACAAACAAAAACTTGAAGAACTCCAAGCCATGCTCGACCGGGAACTCATCAACGAAAAGGACTTCTACGACCGGTCCGACGCTCTCTTAAATGATTACTTAAAGGATACCCCCGCCCATATGCAGAAATACGCGGACGAAATCTCCAGTGCGGAAAAAACACTGCGCGGAAGCTGGATCAGCTCTTTCGGCTACGAAAAGTCACAGCTTGAAAAAGACCTCTCCGACAGCGCCCTTGTCCAATGGCAGTATTACGAACAGCTTTCAGAACTTGCCGAAAAATACTACAACACCGAAGGCGCATCCTACGGAAAATTTGGCGATGAGTATGAAGAAATCACACAGGAAGTTAAAGAGGGACAGAAAAAGCTCTGGGGCGACATTTTCAGCGAAGTCAATTCACAGCTTGACAATTTACAGTCAGCTTGCGAAACCGTCAGGGACGCTGTAGAGGAATATTCCGAAAACGGCTCCCTCTCCATCGACACCATGCAGAAGATCATCGCTTTAGAGCCACAGTACATGTCTATGCTCTTTGACGAAAACGGGCAGCTTCAGCTCAATGCGGAGGCATACGAACGCCTTGCCAAAACCAAGCTTGAGGAACTAAAAATTGAC
>CAJTMC010000147.1 GCA_910577115.1 uncultured Lachnospiraceae bacterium | reverse complement strand
CCAAACATTACCATATGGTTTCTTCGAAGGAATGATGGGAAGGTGTGAGATACTTATCAGATTGCTTTTGGATAAATTTGATACATTTTATCATACATATGATTGTTTGGACGATAGTTATAGAAAGTTATTTGGAGCCATCAGTGCCTGAATATGACCATCATGAAATGGATTATGATTATGGGATTATTGGGGAGATGGACATACTGGATTGTATTTTTAAATAGGCATTACAAGTTTATTTCGATAGGGGTTTAATGGCTGTATAGAAAATTTTATCAATTCGGTAATTATCAATTACCGAATTGGGAAAGGAGATATCTGATATGCAGGATATGAAAAGCGGTGAAAAATTTTATGGTCAGGTCGTGCAGCTGTTTCGGGATGCAAAACGTAAAATGAGCTTGTCGGTAAACATGGCTATGGTTTATTCCTATTATGAGGCCGGGCGGATGATTATAGACGAAGAACAAAATGGCAGTGAGCGTGCTGCTTATGGAAAGTATATTCTTCAGGAATTATCCAGGCGACTTACTGAAGAGTTTGGCAGGGGATTTTCCTATGAAAATTTAAAACTTATGCGACGCTTCTATATGATATATTCAAAGGATGCGATTTCGGATGCGGCTTTTTTGCATTCGGAGCAGCTTCCAATGACTGTTGAGGGCAGACGGTTTTATTTGAGTTGGTCGCATTACCTTATCCTGATGCGGATAAGCAATGTGGAAGAACGTCATTTTTATGAAATAGAAGCATATAGGAACGGGTGGAGCAAGGATGAGCTTGGCCGGCAATACGGAAGTTCTCTGTATGAAAGGCTTGCACTAAGCAGGGAGAAGGATAAGGTAATGCGTCTTGCCTTGGAGGGACAGCAGATTGAGAAACCAGATGATATTTTTAAAGATCCTTATGTCCTGGAATTTACCGGATTGCCAGAAGAATCTGTTTATTCAGAAACCGATCTGGAAAAGCGCCTGATAGACAATCTACAGATGTTTTTACTGGAATTAGGAAGAGGTTTTACCTTTGTGGGACGTCAGGTTCGGTTTACGTTTGAAGAGGAGCATTACAGGGTGGATTTGGTATTTTTTAATCGTTTGTTGAGATGTTTTGTTCTATTTGATTTAAAGGTTGGTCAGTTAAAACATCAGGATATTGGGCAAATGCAGATGTATGTCAACTATTACGACAGAAAAGTAAAACTTGAGGATGAAAACCCAACAATAGGAATCATTATTTGTAAGGATAAAAAAGACGCGGTGGTAGAAATGACTTTGCCGGAAGACAATAATCAGATATTTGCGAGCAAATATCAAACGGTGCTTCCAAGCAAGGAAGAACTGCGGCAGTTGATGAGTGAGAAAGAATAAGTTGATGATATAGAAAAAAGAGTATTATTGAAAGGCACCATAGAAGCAAAGCTTACGGTGTCTTTTTCAGTGATCATGAAAATATTTTTTAGTTTTTACTTGACAAAAGCAGAAATGTTGGCACTGACAAAGGAAGATGTTGATTTTCAAAACAATCAAATTAGCATTACTAAGACTTATTACAGAACGGAGCGCAGGGATATTATTACAACGCCGAAAACGGAACAGTCGGTTAGGGTGATTGACATTCCTCAATTTTTAACAAAAGAGATTGAAATGTATGTGAGCCGTTGTTATGGTCTGCCGGATAATGAAAGACTGTTCCCGATTGTAGCAGAAGCGGTACAGCATAAGCTGAAACGTGCGTGTGTGAAATCGGGCGTAAAGCCGATTAGGGTACATGATTTACGTCATAGCCATGTAGCGTATCTTATCAATCAAGGCGTACAGCCTTTGATTATAAACCTAAAAATCGTAAAATATATACTCAAAACATCAACTGATAGTCACCCCAAGTTTTTGTAAATAAAGCTCATCGCGCGATGTGATCTCCGTAGTCCATCTGCGGCTCTTGAGCTTTTCCGATATGTCAACGCTTTCCATTGTATCAAACCATTGCAGCTGTAGATACAGAGGGGTATTGCAAAGCCATGACTTCAACCTGGATTCATTGTTCAGCACGGCTTTGGTATCATGTGCTGCATCGCCGTTTTCCTTGCCCAGGCTTTTTTTGAGTTTCCGGATCTCTTCATTCAGGTACTCATAATAGCAGAGGGCCACAAACTGGACAAACATACGGCCGCGGAGGGTGTCGGTATTCCATACCCTCACCCTGTTGCCGTCAGCATGCTGTTTCCCGGCTTCAAAAAAGGATTCTATCGTCTCCCTTTTACGGTACTTGCGCAGACATTCAAAAGGATCTTTTTCCTTATTGGACACAAGGACAAAGTAACCGTGGTATTTGTTCGCGTCTGCGATGGCTTTGTTATTGGGAACCACAGCGGTTTTGCCGCCCCATTTTTTGATGGAAAAGTATTTCTTTACCTTTGCCTGCGATAAATCCGATAATTCATTAACAGGAGTGCCGGATTCAAGCAGGGTCTTGAGTTCAAACAGGTCAGCCTCAAATGCGGCTTTATCTGCTGACTGTCTGGAATGGTTAAAATATATATTGAGATAAATCCTGCGTGTAAAGGTTTCGGCATCCCCCTTTTGCGCACCGCTTTTATGGCTGGCATATTTGCGTTTCTTCTCAAAATCATGCATGAGGAGAACGGAAACACCATGGGTAGACGGATCAAACGGACATACGCTTTTGAAACCGTCAAGCGCTTCACGTTGTTTATCTATTTCTGGCCTGATCCATTTGACGCTGGCTTTTGCAAGCGTGATGAAATCAAACCCTGCAAGGAGCAGTTCCGCGAAGTTCTGCTCGGAATAATAACCATTGTCAGTAATGATCTCCGTTGTGTGCACACCCAGTGCTGAAAGCTGGTTTATTGCGTTTGTAATGGATGTCACATCCGGGAGGTTTCCAGGCTGCTTTGTAAAGGCAGCCGGCTGTCTGCTCTCTATGGAATATAGTGTCAGCAGTTTTATTGTTTTCAGACCGTCATGCGCCTTGTTAAATCCATATCTGGCTTCATTCTGGTTCCCAGAATAAGTAGATATGGTAGAGGAATCATAAGCAAGCGCATCACTGGCAGAAAGGGATGCGCAGCGGTGTTTGAAAAAACTCTGCTGCAGGCTTTCATCGGTCCCCAGCCGCACAAAAAGGTTATGGTATACATCCTCAGTGATCCCATCTTCATAGGGAAGGGGATGGTTATACTGCCATGTCAGGATGCCCGGGAAGGACTGCCCGTTAGTGGCAAGGAGGTACCTGGCCAGGGATATAACCTTCTGTGCGGTGGCCAGATCAGTGGAAGAGTATATCGCATTATCAATACCCGATGTGGAGCCTATATGTCCGATGATGTCCATCATTCCAATATGGTCTCTTTTCGCCGATACAATTTGCGTTTTTGTATCCGGAATAGAGTTTTTGCCCCGTTTTGGCCGGGTAGGCACTGGAATTTCAGAGCCTTTTGGAATTTTAGCGATCAGCTTGGTGCTGAGCACTTTTGTGTATTTTTTCTCAGGGTCATAAATCGTTCTGCGCTCAAGAATGTAGGTATCTCCATTCTT
>CAJTMC010000146.1 GCA_910577115.1 uncultured Lachnospiraceae bacterium | reverse complement strand
GGTGGAAGGTTTTTTCAGTAAGATGACAAAACAGATGCTCAATGGGATCCGGGTCTCAAGCAAAGAAGAACTTGAAAAAAGAATCTACAGGTACTTTGATGAGATTAATGAGGTTCCTATTCCATACCACTGGTCATACAAGCTTGACGATATTGATATAGAAAAGGAAGACTTACGCCAGATTATTTATGAAGTTGTAAACCACGAGGCAGCAAAACCAACTGACAAGGATAAACGTGCACCTAAGCCACGCACTCGAAAGAAACGCGAGCAGTCAGCCACACAGCAAGCATGAAACATAATTTTAATAAAATTGAATTATACTAGATTCATATGATGATAGTTTAGATGATGAACAAAAAGATGGCAATTCTAATAATGATGACAAAGAGAGCAATGAAAATTCAAATAGTGATGATAAAGAGAGCAATGGAAATTCAAATAGTAATGATAACGAGACAGAATAAAACTCTTACACTTTATACATACTCGATTTATGGCACCGTTTTGGCACCACTTACAACAGTTACACTATTAAAAGACACAAATAAGGCTTTCGGAGAAATCCCCGAAAGCCTTGATTTTACTGAACAAATTATAATTGCCACACGTCCAGAACCTACTGTACGTCCACCCTCACGGACGCAAGCAGTTATTTTTATCTTTAAAAATCCTTTATTTTGGGGCTTTTTTTCCAGAATTTATTCTATTTTTTCTTTAAAAGCAGCCTGTTTCAGAATTTTCAAGGTCAAAATAAGGTCACACCACTTTCTTAGAGAATCCTCTGCCCCAACACTTTTCTTTCATTGAATTGGCGTTCCAAGCGTTCCATCAATTCCTTGTTTTTCTGAAATACCTTTTTCAATTCATCCTTATCTGCATTATCTCCCTGCCCTGCCGGGCAAAGAGTAAGGGGTGCGGGATTAAATTTAACATCATTCAATGTGTACTCACTCATCTTTTCACCTCCTGATCTAATGATAAAATAATCCAACCTCACTACACCTTGTCAGAAATGTCAAACCTGCCATATAATACTCTTGTACTTTGGATTTCGATGTCAATCCGGCAATACACTCTTTATACAATTCCACGGAAGAAAAATAGTCATATTCCTTATCTTTACATAGATAATGGACAGTCCCCTGATTTGTAACTACTACCATAATCTTAACAGATTCAAAATGAAGAAAGAAACGTATATCCTCTAAAGATAAAGTCTGTGTAGATGGATGGTTATGCAAGACAACTACGGCACACCTTTTTGCCGATAAAATCAAATGATTTGAAGCAGTGTCCTCGCATATATCTACCTCATGCTCATTTCCAAAGGATATGCCTATCCCTTCCAATGGATTATCTGCATCTAATGTACAAGTTATTGCCACCTCATTACTATTATTCTCTGTCTGCGATGTTAGGAGAACCAATTTTGCCAACTGATATAATGCATGATTTTCCATATCGCTTAATCCCCTGTATTGGATCAAAGGGACTTTCTCAATAGCAATGTCCGTAATGAATACCTTTTTTTCCCTCTTTTTCGCAGATAGTTTCGTATCCTTCATTTACTGTCCTTTCCATATACATTCCTCTCTTCTTCCACTTCCTTAACAATCTTTATTGCTTTTTGATAATCATCTACAGTAATATCCTGAATTTCACATGCCTCCTCCAATGGCATATTTAATTTTTTTACCATATTATCAATGCTTAATATCTGCCGGCGCGAATCTGCGTACTGACTGGATTTATTCCATGCCCTATCCCATATCTTATCTGATTCCATTTCTAATATTACTCCGCCCATAATATTTCCCATCCTTTCCTTATAATCTGCATTGCCTTTTCCTACATAATCCAAAATTTTCTGCGATAATACAGCAAGGTCATAATACAGTCTTGGCTCATTTAAGGAATTTCCTTCCGCAATAAGCTGCTCCTTAATATATTCATATTCACTCTTCAATTTACCTAAGATTTCATTCTTTCCATCTTTTATTTCATACTCATACCGCAGTACATAAAACGGTATGAGTATCAGGAGCCTTTTCTTAAACATATCTTCTTTGGAAAAGCTTTGTGCCTGCACTATCGGTACTTCATACAGAACCTTTTCTCCATTAGGCATAACAATCTGCAGTTTTAGGGAGTCTTCTTTTTCTATTCCCGGTCTTACACATACCATACAGGATTGAGGGAACCGAAAGCTGAGAGGTTCTTTGCTTCTTTCATTGGATTTCTTTTTCAGTTCATTCATTAAAATGTTTCTTGTCTCTTCCAGCGCAATTCTAAAATCATACTCTATCATACGTATGACCATCAACCCATCACTTGTGCTTTGGCATTCGATATGGTAGATTTTATCCCTTATCCTGAGCATAGCGTCATTGATTATCTTACCATCTAAACTATGATATTCATTCCTTCCCTGGATAATCACTTCGTCCTCTGCGTAATCAGCATGGAACACTTCATTTATCAACGCTACTGCAAGCATTGGGAATCTCTGCAGAAGCGTTTTGAATACACTGTCAAAAATATCAGCCATATTCTCGTTTAGATTTTCTGATGTTTTCCCATCCACGACTTTGTTATCTTGGGTATCCATTATTGTATTCTCCTCTCGAAGCCTGTCCATCAGGCTAAAATAGAAAATGGATATCTGTTGAAGATAGTATAGCACAATTCTCCGGAAACTACTATACTTTTCAACAAATACCACATCCATCTAATCATTATTCCTGATCACCCTTGTCTTTCTTCGTTTTCTGTCCATTCAGCATTTCAGCTAATTTTTTCTGCTCATTCGGATACAGATGCCCATATGTATTCAACGTTATGCCAATGTCCTTATGCCCTAGGCGTTCCTTAATAACTAATGGCGGCACTCCCTGATGGATCAGATAAGCAACATGGGAATGGCGCAGGTCATGAACCCTTATCATCTTGACGCCCGCCTTTGCAATATGCCGCTTTATCTTATGCTGCAGGGCTTCGGCAACCATTGGAAACAGTCTCGCATCATCAGGATATTTATACAGACGCCCAATATAATTCTCTATTTCTTCCTTTAAAAATTCCGGAATGTCAATCACCCTGACAGAACAATCCGTTTTGGGTGTTGTGATGATGTCCCTGCCTTCCGAACGAAAATAGGTTTTTGTAATATGGATTTGGTTATTGACAAGGTCAATATCCTTTTTTGTAAGGGCAAGCAGTTTTGCTTTTGTCAAGTAAAAACTAAAAAAAATATTCTTTTTCTGCAAAGGAAAAGCATCACCAAAAGCCTGACCTTTCGTGATGCTTTCCAACTGCCTGTTACTTTCCTGTCCTGCTATGCCCCTGCTGGTGTTTCATTCATCAGCGGCATTTCTGCCGGATTGATTACTTTCCGTTTCTCCGGCATTTCTTCTGAAAAGAAAATGTTGCATCATGATTATTGATGACCATTCCCGTTTTCTGGTGGGCGGCGGCCTCTTCTATAACGATAATGCCTATAACTTCCAGAAGGTATTGAAGGACGCTGTGGCAGCCCATGGAATCCCGGCGAAGCTCTATGTCGATAATGGCTGCAGTTACTCGAATGAGCAGC
>CAJTMC010000145.1 GCA_910577115.1 uncultured Lachnospiraceae bacterium | reverse complement strand
TGACTATCCGTATTCCTTTATCGCTCATATCGTCCAGAAGAGCGTCAAGCTGTCGCCGCTGGGTATTCTTCCCGGCGGGCTGCTCCAAAAGGAATTGGTCTACCGAGATATTGTAACGCAGCATAAGCTCAAAGAATATCTGTAAGCTGGGGTGCTGCCCTTTATTCTCAATATTCGCAAGGTAGCGCGGGGATATATACATTTCGTCGCATACCTTTTTCCGGCTCTCTTTGCGCCCTTTCCGGGCTGTCTTAATTGCTTCCCCAAAAGCCTTAAAGTCGTATCGTGGTACTGGTCTTTTTGCCATATTCATTCACCCTATTATATTTTACTGTTCACCTTTCTTTTTGGATATGTCTACACAGTTCCACTAAATAGCTTAAATACATCATATAATCAGAGGAAATTTTTCACGCCATCTTGACAAAAATCCTAATTCGTGCTATTATATAATCCGAAATCGTATTATATATGGAGGTAAAATATGAGTGAAACACGAGAAGCTGTTCGGCGGCTTGCAATAGCAATCAGTAATTTTGAAAAAATCTATGTTGCCAATACTCCAAAGATTGGCAGACAATCATCAGAATTATGGCTTATCTATGCCCTTAATGACGGAGAAGCACATTCCCAAAAACAGATTTGTGAGGAATGGGGATTTCCGCGCACTACGCTTAACACAGTTACTAAAAAGTGTGAAGCTGCTGGTTATCTTACGTTGACCGCTATTCCCGGAAAACGGCGGGAAATGCAAATATGCCTTACAGAAAAAGGAAAGACTTATGCGAGTCAAATATTAGATGTTATATATCGGGCAGAAGATCAAGCGATGGAAAAAACACTTGAAAAATATCCTGCGGATTTTATTGACGTTTTGGGATATTTTGTAAAACATCTTGAATCTTCATTTGAGCAAATATTAAAACAGTAAGGAAGTGTTTCATATGGGAAATCAAGAATGGATACTATGTCCAAACTGCCAAAGTAAGACACGGACAAAAATCCGGGAGGATACAATACTTTCCCATTTTCCACTATTTTGTCCTAAGTGCAGGCAGGAAACCTTAATCAATGCAGAACAACTGAAAATATCAATTATCAAAGAGCCGGACGCAAAGACGCAGAGCCGATAATTCGTTACAAAAACGGAATATCGGTTCTTTTTATTTATGCGATCCAGCTTTAGAATGGGAGGAAATTAAAATGTCCAGTTCAGGCATGAAAAATATTATAAAGTACGTCTTACCAATGATTTTAAGCAATGTTTGTTTCTTTATGTTTACCATTATTGACGCAGTTTTTGTGGGGAGAGGTGTAGGAACAAACGCCCTCGGAGCAATCAATTTAGTTAGTCCCTTTATCATGGTTGTTGGAGCAATAAATATGCTTATCAGTGTTGGCGGTGTAGCTATTTACGCTGTTCGTATTGGGCGAGGAGATATAGAAGGAGGAAACAAAGTATTCCGTCATGGAATGCTGTTTATGGTATGTGCCGCAGCAATTCTCAGTTTTATTGGCGTGTTTTTTGCAGATAAGGTTTGTACTTTGCTTGGTGCAAATGAAACATTCCACCATTTAGCGGTTGAATATCTGTTTTGGTATTCTATCTTTATTATTCCATCTGCTATATCTATGGGACTGCAAAATTATTGCCGTAATGACAATGCGCCCGGATTGGTAAGTATTGTTGTGATTGTTACAACAGTATGTAATATTTTTGGCGACTGGCTGCTGATCTATCCTATGGCATGGGGAACAAAGGGGGCTGCTATTGCTACGGGCATATCACAGACACTTGGATTACTGGTCATATTGAGCCATTTTATCCGTAAACAGGGAAATCTGCGCTTTGGAAAAATAAAACTGGAAAAAAGTCTGTTCAAAGAAATCATTGTACATGGTCTGCCCGAAGGAATCAGCCAGTTGGCAACTCCTGTTATGACATTTTGCATGAATATGGTTCTCATTGACATGGTAGGTGATCTTGGGGTCAATGCTTTTTCAGCTATCAGTTATATAGCATCTTTCTCTATGGCTGTCTTTTTTGGAGCCAGTGAGGGGTTACAGCCTTTATTTGGACAGAGCTATGGTGCAAAGAAAAAAGAGGATTTGAAATTCTATTTTAAGGCAGGGTTGAAAATCAGTTTTTTTGGCAGTGCTGCTGTTACGATATTAGCGGTTCTTTTTGGGGGCTATATTGGCAGTCTATTTGGCACTGATGCTGTAACACGGGAATATATGCTCAAAGTTTTGCCGCAATTTGCTGTTGGCTTTATCGCAACGGCAGTCAATGTTATGATTTCTTCTTACTTGTATTCTACGGAACGCTCTTTACTTGCGCTGAATATCAGCGTTTTACGAAGCATTATTGTAAATGCGGCAGTCATTCTGATTTTGCCATATGTATTTGGTGAAAGCATAATATGGTTTTCACTGTTGATTTATGAAGTAATCGTATTGATTATTGCAGTAGCACTATTAAAACATTCTGAAAAAAATGGTATTCATTTCAAAGAGTAAAGGAGGAACAAAATGATTATTACAATTAGCCGTGAGTTTGGCAGCGGAGGACGTGAACTGGGGAAGCGTTTGTCTAATGTATTGGAAATTCCCTGTTATGACAAAGAAATCATTCAGATGATAGCTGAAAAACAAGGATTTGATGAACAATATGTTTCCCATATATCAGAAAAAAATCTGCAAGCCGCATATCCCCGGACAATAGGCTGTCGTTTCACTATGACCCCACACCCGGTTACAAAACAGGCTGTAACGATTGCTGTTGAGCAGCAAAAAATCATTAAAACTTTTGCAGCGCAAGGGGATTGTATTATGATTGGACGCTGCGCCGATGTGATTTTGAAAGAATATAACCCGTTTAATATTTTTGTATATGCTGATATGGATACAAAGCTAAAACGGTGTATAGAACGGGCGCCCAAAGGTGAAAACCTCACCCCCACAGAGCTTGAACGTAAGATACGGGAAGTGGATAAAGAACGAGCAAAACACCGGGAGTTTTATATAAGCGCAAAAGAAAATGCACGTTCAAATTACCACTTGTGCATAAATACTTCCAGCATAGAAATCAAAAAAATAGTTCCCGTGCTGGCTGAATACATTAAGGTTTGGTTTGAAATAAGGATTGAGAACAAAGCAAGAAATGTTTAACCGAACAGAAAAAGGTGATTATATGGCAAAATTTTTGGAGTTTGTATTAGAAGATCAGGCTTATGCGATTTTAGTTGATAGTGTTCGTAAAGTTTCGCAACTACATAGCATAGTTAGAATACCGCAAACTCCAAATTATGTTTTAGGTGTGACAAATTATGGGGATCAACTTATTACTGTAATAGATTTGAAATTCTTATTAGGAATGAAAGAAAAGGGAATATCTTATAAGACCATAAGCAATGACAAGCGTTCTCTGAAAGCTGCCTTTTACACAGCGATACAGGACGACTGTATAAGGAAGAACCCCTTTGACTTCCAGCTAAACACCGTGATCGAGGACGACACAGAGCCGAAAGTACCTCTCACAGCGGAACAGGAAGAAAGCCTTTTATCCTTTATGCAAAGTGATAGCGTCTATCAGAAATACCGTGACGAGGTTATCATACTGCTGGGGACGGGG
>CAJTMC010000144.1 GCA_910577115.1 uncultured Lachnospiraceae bacterium | reverse complement strand
GGTGGGGCAATTTCAGTTTTAGCTACAGTTGGAGGTGGAATGGCAAGCAGCTTAACGCCATTGTATCTCTGTATAATCTTTCCGCATTACCAAATGATGATTATGTTTGGTATTACTTGCCTAATACTGCTGGCAACTTTGGCAATCTATCTTAAGGTTTGCCGAACACAATTATATGTATAAAGTTGTGAAAAACATAGCTTTTTGGACTTGAAAATTAATGCTTTGGCAGATAAGAACAGATGAAAAGTTTTATTAAAAAATGGGAGCAGACCTGCGGGTGAGATTGCAAAGTAACTACCCGTTTCTGCTCCTTCTGTATCGTATCATTTTTAATCCTTGAAAAAGTCGGTTGGTTTCCTCTTGTTAATTGAACAGTTACGTTTTTTATTACATCAATTTTTTGAAATTGATGTAGTTAAAAATAATTTATAGTACCGAAGAAAGGAGCTACTATGGAACAGGACATTGAATTACATATTTCGGAAGTGTTAAAACTCACAAGAGATGCTTGCAGAGTATTGTGGTGTCTCAAAGTCAGCAGTATCTAAATGGGAACAAGGAATATCCCGTCCAAGCATTTATCAGTTTCCTCAAATAGCTGATTTTTATAATATAACAGTTCAAAGACTATTAACAGGGAAAGAAAAAGATGAATAAAAGAGTTGAAAGAAATTTCAGATAGTACTTTTTACTATCATGTGTGGCAGCACTTTTTGATGGGGTGATGGCAGTTTTTACTATCATAAGTGTCATCATTTTTTGCTATCATAACGGCATCATTTTGGGCGAAGTGATAGCGTTTTTGCCATCACAAACGACAAAGTGCCATCATTTTTTGCTATCATGGCGGCAATTTTTACAGGCATAATTCGAGTGCCTATAGGGGAGATTCCTTTCTCTTAAAGCCCTCGGCGTTTGAGAGCGAAATACACCCATTGCACAAACTTCGTTTATGTAATGGGGATTTCGCCCCTGTGGGGAGCTAAGTCACGCCAGCGTGACTTGTTCTGCCTATAGGCGAGCATGTTCGTAAACGTGCCGCTTATGCCGCCCACCCACAATCTGTCCTGCCAATGCCTCCGCTTTCTCCAATCTGATACTGCCACTTGCAGGAAGGAGGACAAAGCACAATACAGAGACATTCATTTATCCGCATGAGCAAGCTGCATGATGTCAGGGGCAGGATCACTTATATATCCAGTCATGCGAAGCAGGAAAACCTGTATGCGGTCTGTGAAACGACAGACCGCCACTATTGGAAGGGGCTTGCGGAATGCAATCAGCAGGAATTTCAAAAAAGCGGTACGGAGGGGAAGTGCATTGAGGCGAGGGAATTTATTATTGCGCTACCCGAATCATTCCCAAACCTTTATGAGCCAAACAAGCTGTTGCAGCTTTTCACAGACCATTTTAAAGAAAAGTATGGTGTGGAGTGCGTATCGGCATTGCACCATAACAAACGAAAGACAAATTACCATATCCACCTTATTTTTTCTGAACGGGAACTGTTACCTGAACCCATAGAAAAAACCGCCATACGCAATATGTTTTACGATGAAAACGGGAGACACGTCCGTACCAAGAAAGAGGTACTCGACGAAAACGGGAATGTCCGCAAAGGCTGTAAAATCGTGAAAAAAGGCGAAGTCTATGAACACAGTCTTTTTACCACCAAGAACAAGCTGTTCAAGCAGGAGAATTTTGTTGATGAAGTAAAACATTTCTATACTGACCTTATCAATCTTCTTGTAAAAAATGATAAAGAAAAACTCCAAGTGTTCGACAGCGGCGGATTATATCTTGCCACCAAGAAGATTGGGAAAAACAACCCGAAAGCAGAACAGATACAGACCAGTAACGAAATGTGTATGCGTTGGAATTGTGAAGTAGACAAGTCAAATTGCTACAGCAATTTGACTTTGCGATTGTCAGCGGTGTTTCTGAAACAGAGATACAACAGATAAAGAAAAATTATATCACAGACCGCATCAGAGAATCGGTTGATATATTTGGCAGCCAGCCGGAACGTCTGGGAAGTATTATAATGACTGCTGTTACGGTGCTGGCGCTGCTGATTTCTAAAGTATTGGATAAGACAAGGGAATTGTCAGCAAAGTTTTTTGAGAAAGAATCGTTACAGCCGATTGCAGAAGCAAGCGAAAGGAGGACAACAGAAATAATACCACAGACGGATAAAGTACAAATGCAGGAAAAATCACTTATAAAGAACCGACTGCCAATCCGTCAGCACCGAAATGGGATCTACAGCCCCAAAACCAAGTGCAGGCAACAGAGCGGGAAACACCACCGATACCGCCCAAGCCAGTTATGTCCACTGAAGCTGCCGCATATCCAAAACTGCTGAAGATTTATAAGGAACTGAACCGCCAAAACGAGATTATCCTTGACGCAGAGAGGGAGCGCAATGAGTTGGAACTTGAGCGTGACAGCCTGAAAGGATTTGCAAAACTGACGAAGAAAGGGGATCTGCAAAGCAGGATTGACCACAAGAACGAGGAAATAGACCTTGTGAAAGTCGGTCTGTCGGGGATTGCAAAACGGTATGGATTTCAGACGGTGCATGATTTCTACAAAGTCTTTGCCGTCTCTAAAACAGCTAATGCCGATTATCAGGTCAAAGCAGATAAATGGGAAGAAAGATACGGCGAAAAAGTGCAAAGGCGGGAAGAAAGCATACACAGACGGTTACAGAATTATCAAAAAGAAAATACAGACAGACAAGCGAGACAGACTTCAAAAAACAGGGACAGAGGAGCGAGATAATCGCTCCTTCCTATTATTCAAAATTATATTATGGTAGGGCGAAGTATTCATGTTATACTGATAAAGGAACTCATAGAACCGGTTCGACGGTATAATAGGGCATATTGAAAATAAATTAATATTTCCCTCAAAGCAATAAATTATAATTGAATTATGCTACAATGTATCAGATATGGAGGAAATTCTACATGGAGAAGATTTTGTTAATAGAAGATGATGCAGATATTCGTGAAATGCTGATTGACTATCTAAGCGGAGACGGATACGAAATAACGGCATATGCGGACGGAGTATCTGTTGGGGTATTTACAGATATTACAGACTACTCGTTGGCATTAGTTGATTTAATGCTCCCCCAAAGCAATGGATTTGAATTGATAAAGAAAATACGGGAAATAAGTACACTACCAATCATTATCATTACTGCAAAAAACAACGATCACGATAAGGCAAGAGGGCTGTCAATGGGAGCCGATGATTATGTGACAAAGCCGTTTTCCATTGTCGAATTATCGGCAAGGATTAAGGCAAACATCCGAAGAGTGGCTATATACGATGTGCAAACGCCGACAGAAAATGTAATACATTTAAAAGATTTACAGATTGATTTGTCTGCTCATATTGTAAAAAGAGGAACTGACTTTATAGATTTAACCCGGACAGAATTTGACATTCTTGTTTATTTGTCAAAAAACAGGAATCGGGCATTATCAAAAGAATCCATATATCAAAAAATATGGAAAGAGCCCTATTACGGAAACGAAAATATATTAAACACTCACATGAACCGGTTGAGAAATAAGCTTAAAAATGGAGATAATGAATATATAAAGACACTATGGGGAATTGGTTATAAAATAATGGAGGATTAGGTGTGATGAGATTCT
>CAJTMC010000143.1 GCA_910577115.1 uncultured Lachnospiraceae bacterium | reverse complement strand
GGTAAAGAAGCAAGCAACCGAAAACAAGAGATAGACCGCCAGCACCACACTATTCCGAAACAAAACCCAAAAGACAAGCATTATGGAAATGTGCATAACAGGCTATGGAATCATGGATAACTCTATTCACAGGACGTGGAAAAGCTAAAGTGCAGCTTTCCCACGTCCTGCAAACAGAGTTACCCACAATTCCATAAGATAGCCAGTTATACACATTCCCACAATGCCGACTGCTACGAAATTCCTCTCATACATAACCTTTTCATAGCATTTTTCTAATATCTGGCATAATGGAGAAAACTATTCTTTGTCTTTTTTCTCAAAATGTATTGACTATTCCCCTGGGGGTTAGTTTATCATATTTGTGGAGGTGAAAATTATGCTTATCAATGCTGTATGCAAAGAATGCTCTGTCACGAAAAAAGCCGTTGAATACTATATCGAGCAAGGGCTTGTTTCTCCAACAGTGCAGGAAAATGGGTATCGTGATTTTTCGGAGGAAGATATACGCCGTTTGAAAAAAATTTCCATTTTAAGAAATCTTGGGTTATCAGTTACGGATATACAAGATGTTCTGTTCGGCGAGACCGCTGTGTCTGTGCTGAATGAGATTTACCACAGGAGAAATTTACAAATGACCGTTTTACAAGAGAAACAGAAATTGATTCAGGAACTTGCATCAACTCATGATTGGGAACAGGTACAGAACAGGTTGTGCCAGCTCCAAAAAGAGCAGACCATATTGGAACGCTTGATGAATGCTTTTCCGGGTTATTACGGGAAATTTCTCTGTCTACATTTTGCCCCGTATCTTAACGAGCCTGTCTCCACAGACAGGCAACAGGGAGCATATGATACCATTGTTTCTTTTTTGGATAAAGTGGATTTTGACATTCCCGCCGATTTGAGAGAATATCTTGACGAGATAACCATAACTCTTGATGAAAGTTTTATGGAACGCCTAACCCGCAGCGTAAGTGCAGTTATCCATGAAACAGAAAAATATATCGCTGATAACAAGGAGATAATCGAAAGCCGCATTGCCTATAAGCAATCAGAGGAATATAAGGCATCTACCGCATACAGTCTGGAAAAAGCATTGCGCCAGTTCAACAGTGCAAGCGGATATGATGATATATTTATTCCGGCAATGTGCCAGTTAAGCGAATCCTATCAAAAATACCATGAAGAATTATCGGCGGCAGATAAAGTGTTTTTACAAAAATATCCGGGGTTAAAATAATATGCGGATAAAACGGTTTGAAAGTATAAACGAGGAGGTTCTATATGGAAAATATTTTAGAAATATCAAAACTAAATAAGTCTTACACAAATTTTTCATTGACAGATGTTTCATTTTCCCTGCCAGACAACAGCATCACTGGATTTATAGGTGTCAATGGTTCGGGAAAAACAACTACAATCAGGTCTATTTTAGGGCTTGTGAAATTCAATTCTGGAATCATTAAGTTATTTGGACAGGATATAAACAAAAATATAAAAACGCTCAAGGAACGTGTCGGCGTTGTATTAGATGAGGGCGGCTTCTATGAAGAATTTAGTATGTCTGAAATGAAAGGGATTGTAGCTCCGGCTTATAAAAACTGGCAGGAACAGAATTACAAAGATTACATGGAGCAGTTTGGATTAAACCCCAAGCAAAAGATTTCCACCTTGTCAAAAGGTATGAAGATGAAATTTTCTTTAGCATTGGCATTGTCACATAAATCAGAGCTTTTAATCATGGACGAGCCGACAAGTGGATTAGACCCTTTAATTCGTAGCCAGATGTTAAAAATACTGGCAGATTACATTAAAAAAAGCGGCAGGGCTGTTTTCTTTTCAACCCATATCACTTCTGATTTGGAGCAAATTGCAGACAGGTTGATACTCATTGATAACGGGCGCATCCTTTTTCAAGAAAAAAAGGATACTCTGCTTGAAGCGTACAGGATTGTAAAAGGTGACAGCCGTTTGCTGAATACGGAGAGCAGGAAACTGTTTTTAAGTCTGAATCCAATGGATTGCAGCTTTATAGGATTAACCGATAAGCCGGAAGAGATTGCCAGAATCATGCCAGACGCTTTAATGGAACGCCCGACAATTGAAAATATTATGCTTGGAAAGATAGTAAGGGGAGATGCGTCATGACAACTCTAATGAAAAAGGACTTTATGCTGTTAAGAAAATATATACTGTTCATAATTGTAATCGTGTTTGTTCTGCCTGTTGCATTTGCATCAAAATCAAATGAAGTAAATATGGTTCAGTCAACATTGGCTTTTGCATTTGAGGTTATTTATTCTGAATTTCTGATATGCCGTTATCTGGCAATGAAAGAATACCAGTATCCAAAAACTGCAAGTTTTTTATGTACGCTTCCTTATACACGGAATATGCAGGTTGCCAGTAAATATTTGACATATTTCATTGTGTTTGTATTTTGCTGTACAGCATATTGGATTGATACATTATTTGTTCCGAATTTAATCAGGCTGAGCCCGGAGTTGGTCATACCTGTCTTTTTTGTCGCTACCATTCTTTATAGTGTCTATATGCCTGTACAGTATCAGTTTGGATATGATAAATCAAAACTAATATTTATGTTTTTGTTGATTGCTTTTCCGTTATTGATTGCCAAGGCAAATACGGCAATGATTATGGAAATACTAACAAAGATAACCTTTCCAATAATGTTGATATTGACATTTGCAGTATTGCTTTTGTCTGTAATATCGTCAATTAAAATATTTAACGGAAAGGAATTGTAAGGGGAGACTATGGACGAACACAAAATATTCAAGACAGCGGCAATTCCCATTGTTTTATTGATTATAGGTTTGAAACATTATACTCAAAATTTGGTTGTCTCAATAGCTGTCGGAATAGGCATTTATGTCATTTCCTATTTCATAGACAAGCATATAAAAAAGAGGTAATGCCATGCTTAAAGCAATCAATACAAAAAGGTACAACCAGCTTGCGATTGAACTGTTAAAGAAAATATTTAATGGATATTATGAGCCGGGTGCAAAGCTCCCGCCGACGCGGGAATTGGCAAAGCAAGCCAGGGTGAATCCTAATACAATGCAAAGGGCTTTACAGGTATTGCAAGATGAAAAAGTACTCATAAAGCAATCCACAACAGGGAGATATGTCACAATAGACATTCAGCATCTTATCAGAATACGGAATGACATATTGGAACAAATAAACCAAATCTATCAAGATGAAATCAATTCATATGGAAACAGCTTTGAAAAATTTGGAGAAATCAGTTCCGATATGTAGCAGTAGCTTATAATGCCGCTAGTTTCTGAAATTAAAATTAATGTAACTATAAACCATGCATCACCCCATGTGGGAGAAAGGGGGAATCATTTATGCCTTGCACAGAAGCATACAGAGAACACATCATGTATTCGTTCAATGGCTATTGCAAGACTGTCATACGCTTTGCAGCTATCAACGCATGGCGTGACAGGAGCAGATGGCGGCAAAAAGAAATATCCCTTGAATACCTCACAGAAGAAAAGTTTTACCCTTTAGGCACAACAGACGAATATTTTGAAGCACCCTATGAAGAATACCCCGTTACAGTATGCGGTCAGAAAGTTATCCTCACCAATGGGGAGCTTGCCGCTGCCCTGTTATCTTTGCCGGAGATGAACCGGGAAATCATTTTCCTTTACTTTTTCGGGGATTATACACAACAG
>CAJTMC010000142.1 GCA_910577115.1 uncultured Lachnospiraceae bacterium | reverse complement strand
TTTGTCAAGTGTTTTTACAAAAAAAGTGGGTGATTTTTTTGAGATAGGGGTCTGAAAGCCTTATAAAATCAAGGCTGAAGATTCCGAGAAGTTATAATAGAAAAAAGGAGGGAATTTTTATGAATACAAACATCATTTCAAAATATTTGCAATTACTGCGAAAAAAACATAACTACACACAAGACGAATTAGCAAAAAGGTTGGATATATCCAGACAAGCTGTTTCAAAATGGGAAACGGGAACAGCTATTCCAGATTTAGAGGTTCTGTTAAAAATATCTAAGCTTTACGGAATTACAATAAATGATATTTTAGAGCCGAATATACCGACTAAAAAAATAACTGATTTTGAACAATTATCAAAAGTTCCAGAAAACGAATTAAGAGATATACTGGAACAATATGATATGACATCACTTGTGACAGCTTCAATGGGGGCATCTCCAGAAATAAATAATTTGCTGGAAAAATTATTTCCAGATGTAGATTATAAAATGGAAAGAAACCGTATTGGCAGAGTTAGAATTGATGAAGTTGAAAGAATACAACAGGAAATAGTCTCTGTCATAAATTTACGAGCTTTAGATAGTGAACTTTTATAAAATTATAAGTCAAGAAATGAAGTAATATGCCAAAATGTATTATCTCAAAAAATTTCATACCTATGATGAGTTAAAAGAAGCAGTATATGATTACATAGAATACTACAATAACCACCGGTATCAAAAACGCCTAAACTGTATGACCTCGATAGAATATAGAAAACATTTAGCATGTGTAGCATAAGAATACTGCCAACCACAAAAATGTGATTGGCAGCTAAAATTTTTGTTTTTTCCACTGTCTACTTGACAGGGAGCAGTTCAGTCCAAAAATCAGGCACTACACAAATTCAAAATGTCCTTGACAAAGGGTACAATTTATACACCGTTCCATTGCGCATTATTTCTTTCTTTGCACAAAATACTTGCACATTATCACTGATTATTGCACAAAAAAAGACCTGCGAACACCACAACAGCACCCACAGGTCAATCCACTACATCTTAAATTTTCTTTCCATAATCCAGACTAATCCATCCAGCACCACTTTTCAGTTTTCCCCATTTCGTTGCTCCCTCGCCATCCGCTACTGCAACAATGGTAAATACACCGATACCCGTATATCTGCCAGTCTTGTCATAATTCGTACCCGGTCCTTTTCGGATATTCAGGTTCTTAATGCTGACACGCACACGGTAAGAAACCTTTTTCTGTTCCGGCTCGGATGTCTTTGATGGTGTGTACACCACATTCCCGTTCCCGTCATAAACAGAATAGCCCTCATTCTTATCAGCACAGGCCTTTGCATTTTTCAGCACCTTATAGGCTCCCTTCTGACTCTTTGCATCTGCCCAACTCTTACGAACCCTATACCACTTTTCCGGTTCTGTAGCAGTCTCTTTCACATTATATTGTGTCAGATTCCACTTTTCGATGATGGAACACAGCTTCTCCACATAGGTCAGGGATGTGGCATATCCGCTATCCTTAATAAGCTGCACCACCTTCTTGTAATCCGTCATTCCGGCAATACCCTCATATCTTTTCTTACTACCATTCATGGCACCAAGCAGATAGGCACTGTGGTCTGCAATGGAATCTTCCACACATGCATATTTACGGAAATCTGCTGTGATGGTCTCATAGGAACCATCCGGATTCTGCTCTTTCCTCTGTTTTGTGTACACAGACTTTCCATCCCAGACAGGACCACTCCATGTGTTACCGGATAAGGATTTCTTCATGCCAAAACAGTTATTGGCATTTTGGGCAAGTTCACTCTTACCATATCCACTCTCCAGAATAAATTGTGCCAGAGACACAGATGCCAGGATGCCGCTTTTCTTCTGATCAGCAGTAAACAATGCTCCAACTTTTGCAATCACATCTTTTTCAGAAAGATTCGCAAATACTGTTGCCTGTGTACCAGACACATTTTCTTTCATCGCAGCCTTTACATCTTTACGGAACCCATCCATTGTGTACCCCATATCAAGCTGTCTCCAAAGGTGTTCTGGATCTCCATGATTGCTGGCAATCCCTCTCTTATGACCTTCTGCATGACTGATGATAACACCATCTGCTGTCGGATTCAGATCATATTCTTTGCAGAGCATGGCAAACAATTCAACTGCGGATTCATGAGTTCTTTTTGCCACAGCCCTTGCAGTCGCCTTATCGAAACAGGTAAATGTAGAACCACCAGTGTATTTAATACAAGCCGGTTCGCACATTTCCACACCGATATGAGTATTGTTACAGGAACCACCACCATAAACACCACCAGTGCATACAGGAGACCGTCATAACCACCCAGAAAATATCCGGGCCATCCTCCCACCGCAGTGAACACCATCTGAATCACATTCCAAAATTCTTTCATAATGAACATCCTCCTTTAAATTTTTGTATAGAAAAAGCGACTGCCACTATGGACAATCGCCTTTCATCAATCGTTATTCTGTTTCTTCCGTCAGCGTATAGGTAATCTTCATGGTCTTATCCGTGGTCTTTAGCACCGCTGCGGATAAATTGTTAATCGTCGCAAGATACGGTGTGAGCAGATACATGATCCTGAACTCATTTCCGTAACTGCCCCCATCCCAAAAGAAAATGCTTATACTGAAACAGCGGTGTTGCAGCATGGTTCAATCTCTGACTTCCCTTTGTTTTAATGACCGTATCATCCGCCAAAATTTGAAAATCTGCACCAATAATAAGGTCCCCAATCAATGTCAGATACAATTCACATGTACCGGATTCACAGAGCGGCTTTCCCCCGGACGTAAAACCAAATTCGATAAGTGTTACATCCGCAGGATTGCTGACATTGATTTTATAAATTCCCTTTTTATTATAAGCAGGTACATACAGATAACTGTTTCGCATACAGCATCTGCATATTCTCTCCGGATAACTGGAATCTGTTGCACGTTCCCCAACTTCCATCAAATAGGCATTGGATAGCGTCCATGAACCTTCCTCTATGGAATAATCCGTTTTGGAAATCTTTACCCAAAGCATGGTTGCATCCCCGGAAGAGTTTTCTTCATTGGAGAATCCATACCAGTATCCATCCTGCCCATCAAGGAACTCTCCATACTTTGTATAACTTCTGCTTCCCTGACTCGGTGTAAACTCCCATACAAACTTATATCCATTGTCCAAAGCCTTGCTCTCCGTCTGGTTCAGGCTTCCCCTCGCTGTATTGGCTGTGGAATTGACATTATTGGATGCATATGCAACCGGCAGATTATCCGACTGCACATAAATATTATCCACATCCTCTTCCAATGTGTATCTGTCAATTTCTGAAAACAATATAATCCCCATCTCTGCAGTATACACCGTACCAAGTTCTATTTCCGTACTGCCACAGCACTGGGCAGAAATATATCCGCTTCCTTTTACAATCTCTTTCTCGGAAAACTCGTGTACCACACCTGCCTTTGTGGTAATCTTTCCAGTCCAGTAATATCTCCTTGTGTTCTCCTGCACCGCTGACAGGAATGCTTCACTTACAGGATACAAAAGCAACCCCCCCTAATTCCTTGCATAAAAAGAACACCTGCCGCTATTGACAGATGTTCTCCTCTCTCTGATACTCATTTCTTTTTTAATCATTTACCTTCCAATAACCCGTTTTATTTGATCCAATTCTCTCAATCAAACCATGCTCTCTTAAAAAGCTTATCGTGTTATCAACGGTAGTTTTACTCTTACTTGTTTTT
>CAJTMC010000141.1 GCA_910577115.1 uncultured Lachnospiraceae bacterium | reverse complement strand
TATGGAGGGCGGCGGGGAGCGGCACCCTGGGGAGCTGCTCCGTACCTCGGGACACTTTGTCTCGAAGTGCAGATAACAAAAAGCGCCTGCGCGACACAAAGCCACGCAAGCGCATGAAATGACAAATTCATTTATGTACTGCCAAATTTCGCATCCACCGCCGGACTGATCCTGCTGGGCGGGTGGGCTTTTTTTGACAGGTTAGGGTGGAAAAGAGAACAGGACACGGCGATACCTCCTGGTAACCGCCGTCGCTATGATAAGAAACGGCGGTTCGTTATGAACCGCCGTTGAAATGAATTTGAGCGCACAAAACCAACTGTCTCAATGGCGGTTTTTTTTATTTACCGCCGCCGGACAGTTGCATTCGCCTAATAAAATTGACTTAGGTTGTACTTGTCCGCTTTTTGAAAGCAATAGTTCCAGAGATGCCAGCGGCAACACTGGCCACCACATGACTGACCAGAACCGCAACCCAAATTCCATTTAGTCCAAAGCCAAGATAGGAAAGTAAGTAGGCCAGGGGCATCCGAACCACAATGTAATAAAAAATCATCAGGAACATACTCTTTGAAGGTTTTCCCATACCGTTAAGGGCACCAAGATAGCAGTTTGTAACCGTATTCAGAATGTACCCGACACTGACAATCAGAAAATAAGTTCCGACAATAGCCGCCACAGCATCGCTCTTGACGAATAGGCCGGAAAGCTGTTTTGAAAACCCGACCACCAAAACAGAAAGAATTACAAGCAGACCACAGCCGTACCCCAATGCACACTTCAAATAATCTTTGGCCCGGTCATAACGTGCGCCGCCGACACATTGTCCGATAATGGTAGTTAAGACCATGTTCAATGCCATCGCCGGATAAAACAGGATGGTTTCCAGTTTTCCTGTTACCCCATAAGCCGCTATTGCAGTGACGCTATATGTACTAACAAGTGCAGTAAGGAAAGTCGTGCTGATGGCCGGAATACTCTGCTGAATAACCGAGGGAATTGCTTTTTGAATGAGTGGCAATACATCATTTTTATCAAACGCAGAGATTTTGAATGCAAACAATTTCTTCTTTTTCAGATAAATCAACATGAACGCCAGACAGATCACTTGAGAAAGCAAGGTAGCAATCGCCGCACCGTGAAATCCGATGAAGTGGATAAAAATAGGATCGAGGATCGCGTTCAAAATTGTTGACACCAGCATGGCTACGGCTTGAAACATAGAATTGCCAAAGCTCCTCAAAACAGCGGTGAAATAAAGATAGAGGTAGACCGCCAAATATCCGAGGATATAGATCGCCAAGTAGCTGTATGCCATATCATAGGTTTCAGCCGGGGTGTTCAGAGCTTTCAAAACTCCCGGAAGAAAAGCCTCAAGCAGAATAGTTACAAGGAGGGAGAAAACTACTGCCACGCAGAACGATGTGGAAATCAAACTCTCTGTTTTTTCCTTGTTCTTTGCGCCAATCGCCTGAGAGATCAAAATTGATACACCATTAGTTGCCCCCATCGCAACAGAGGTTAAGATCAGAATGATAGGAGTGGAATTTGTCAAGGCGGCATAAGCCGTTTCTCCGAGCAAATTTCCGATCCACAGGCTGTCTACAAGGTTATACATCATATTGAGGAACATGGCGGCAATCATCGGAAGCGCCATCGCCATAAGGCAACGCTTCGTATTCCCGCCTATAAAATCAATTTTTGTTGGCATGATAAAAACTTCCTTTCTTTATTGAATGAATAACATTCATAAATAAGCTATAATGTAGGGCTACCAGAGCGGTAGCCAATTACCATATTAGTGGGAACAATCTCCACGAACGGAAACAATAATTCTTAAATTCTTCTCCAAAGCGTTCATATAATGCTTTTTCTTCCACCTTAATTCTTATTCCATAACAGATCGCCAAAATGAGCAAGACCAATAGCGGAGAAAAAACAGAGCGAAAGCAAAAGGCATTTCCGAGCATACTTAACATTGTTCCGGCATAAGCAGGATTTCTAATATATCGGTAAACGCCAGTTGTGACTAACCGTTGATTGCCGCCCGTTTTGACGGAAAGTGTGAAAGAATATCTTAGGCTCCAGACAGCAACAGCGCGCAGAGTTGTACCTACAAGAATAAAAGCTATACCCACATAGTAAAAAATATGGGGTAAAAGTATTTCTCCGGCTATCTGTATAAACTGTTGGCTTCTGAAATAGGTGCTGAAATAAAAACTCCCCCAACACCCCAGCATTACAATCAGAATTGTTCCATAATCATTGTTTTTCTTGTCCGGCCTTTTCAGCCAACCTTTGAAATTGTAAATCCATATACCAAGCTCTACTAACATCATGTAGCTTATGGCATAAATGAAAGTGTAATACTCATTTATGCTTGTAAAGCGTGATGGGTCATCCATTGTACGCCTCCATTGTTGAATGAAAACTATTCATTGTTTGCTTCTTGAAAATCCCCCGCCCCAAAGCGGGGGACTGTTTCAAAGATGAAGTGCAAATATAAGAAATTCACGAATCCTTTTCGACTTATCTTCTTGTGTCAGATCGTCTGCCAGCAGGATACCAAGCTGTCCATATACGCAGAACATCGCAGCGGCCTGAATATCGTCAAACTGGATTTCGTCTTTTTGCCGAGCTCGTAGCAATAATTTTTCTACAAGTGGAACCAGCTTCTCGCAAACTTTGAGAGAAAGCTGATCGTGGAATTTCTTGTTTTCTGCGCCGTGAAAGACTGAATAATATTTTGTGTCCCGTTCTTCCATAGTGGCAGGCATATCTTCAATGATCTGCCGCAAAGTCTTGTGATTGTCCTTTTCAGCACCGACAAACTGCTCCACCAGGACATCCGCATATTGTTCAATCGCGCTGTCAAACAGCGCCTCTTTAGACGGAAAATAGCGATAGCATAGACCCTGTGCCACACCGATTGCTTTTGCTATATCTGTAATCGAGGTCTTTTCATATCCATTTTCCCCGAACAATTTGAGTGCAGTATCTAAAATTTCTTGCTTGCGTACTTCCGGCTCCTTTGTAACCCGCATAGTCTGAGCCTCCTTTCTTTCTATAATAGCACGCCCACTCTAAAAAATCAATGAGTGAATATCAATCATTTTTCGCACATAGCAATACAAGCCGTGTTACCAACCTGCTCCCATGATACATTATGAAAATATGCTGAAAGCATGGAAACGAGTTCTGCTTCGGAGTAAATCTTCACATCCCCCTCTTTGCTATGACGCATATAAAAATTCATTATCACGCGACCTACAAAGGGTTGCCAGCAATCTCCCATCAGGAAAGTGCCGCCCGGCTTCAATACTCGGTTTACTTCTCTTAATACATTTTGCGGTGCAGGATAATGATGAAAAGAGTCGTTGCAGTACACAACATCAAAGGCGTTGTCCGGGAAAGGGAGTACCTCGCTGTCCCCCAACAGTAGCTTGACTTGTTCCGGGAGTTTCGATTTCGCAACAGCAAGCATTTCCTCTGATAGATCGATGCCGCACAATTCTTTATGGGGATCTTTCTGCAAAATGAGCTTTAGCATTTCACCAGTCCCGCATCCCAAATCGAGGGCAGATTGAAACGGAATGTGCGACAGCTTTTCCAGAAGGACGGGATAAAGAGAGCGGGCGTGCTGGCCCTTAATATCTTTATCATAAGTAGCGGCCTGCTGATTAAATGCAACTTTCGAGTTTTCTTTTATGGTGTTCATGGTTTGACCTCCTTTCCATCAATTAGTATAGCACTCTTTTTTGAAATGTCAATGAATAATGTTCATTCACATGAAAATAATTAGTCAGTTACATGAAATATATACTCGTTCAAATAATAACACCTGAAAT
>CAJTMC010000140.1 GCA_910577115.1 uncultured Lachnospiraceae bacterium | reverse complement strand
TTTCGTACAATGATTTTACAAGTACTGTACTTTTTTGTAGTACCTACATCAAAACGGTACATTGATTTTTAAAAAAAGGCGTGTTATACTATTTTAGAAAGGAGTGGCAGGAATGAAAAAAAGTACATTGGCTGTTGAACGCTGCAAAACAGTTTCTACCATACAAAAAATTTTAGGCGGTAAATGGAAAATCGAAATCATTTATTATATCGCCTTTCGGGATATACACCGTTTCGGGGAGCTTCGCAGGCATATCGGCGAAATTACGGAATCAAGCCTGACAAAGCAGCTTCGGGAACTGGAAGCCGATGGCTTCCTTACCCGCTATGACTACAAAGAAGTACCTCCCCGTGTGGAGTATAACCTTACTGACTTAGGCAAAAGTTTCATTCCCGTTTTTGAGCATATGAAACAATGGGGAGATGAAAATCTCAGCGAGTAAATAATGCACAATATCTGGCAAATACATAAATAGTTAGGAAGTAATATTTATGGCAACAAACAGCATACGCTACATATACAATTCAAATATGGGCATGGAATTGATTTTCTGCGAAAATTCAACAATATCCTATCCCACACATAACCATGTTTCTGTACTCACAATCGGCATTGTGTTAGATGGCTCTATTGTGCTTGTTGCGAATAATAATGAAAAGGTTTATGAAAAAAATCAGACCTTTATCATTTGCCCATATATGCCGCATAGTATCTCAGCACATAGCAGCTATACTTTGTTAAGTTTATGTATTGATAAAAATATTGCCGCACACTATTCCACCGATAAAATAAGGCATAACATAATGGCTCTGTTAATGAATGCTTTCAATACAGAAAGAATCAATCCGTACCAGATATTACAACTATTGGACTGCTTAAACTCGTTTGCCGTCTATACAGATTGGCACTCTGAAAGCCAAAATCCATTTATCAATAACCTAAAAAGGCAGTTGGAATTATATCCCGAAACCAAATTTAGTATTGAAGAAATGGCACAAAACGCATTTATCAGTAAATACCATTTTATCCGAAGTTTTAAGGCAGAAGTGGGGCTTACACCGCATCAGTTTCAGCTTCAAAACCGCATCCGTAAGGCACAACGATTGATGCACAACGCCGAAACAATAACAGAAGTGGCTTTGTCCACAGGTTTTTGCGACCAAAGCCACTTCATAAAGCAATTTGAAAAGCAGGTAGGCTTACCTCCGCTGACTTACAAATTATCTTCCCAAACAATTAAAACTGGGGAGATGAATTAGCACAACGCAGGCATAAATTTTGCGAACAGGTAAAGACCATTTTCTCCTGCAATGACTTCGTGCGGCACTCCGATAGGGAAAATGGAAATCACGCCTGCTTCATAGGGCAGCTCCGCTCCATTGTTCACACAAATACCTGCACCAGAAATAACCTCATGTGTTTCTAATTGCTTTTCGTGGATATGATTGCCAATCTTCTTATTGGGGGCTATCCTCACGAGATGGAAGCTGAACTGTCCATCTGTCTTTTCGGATGTGACAATATGTTTTAATTCCACACCATCATAAGTAGGATGTTTCGACCACGGAATAGCGTCAAAGGTTACCGCAGCATCTGGTAAAAGTAACTTTCCTCCCTTGTTGAATTTTTCAAACAGATTTTTATAATCCATTCTCAGCACTTCCTTTCAAATTTTATTGGCAGTGTTCCTGCCTGCCTATATCATAATAATAAGCACAAAATTTGAATTGTAAAAAATTGCGGAATAAAAGCTATGTAATCAGTCCAAGACTATCCAACAATTTTTCTATATTCTCACCTAACGCCATTTTTGCGGTTGTCTTGTCAGGGCTTACAAATTCTATGAGCTGCCTATACAGATATGGTTCTCCATAAGGAGCGTCCGAGCTATACAGACATCTTTCTGGCAGCTCAACTAATGCCATTTTTGTAGCAATAGAAGCAAAAGCGGCTGAAAGGTCTAAATATACATTCTCATGTCCTTTTGCAAATTTAATCACATCCATCCAATTTGAGCCGCCTAAATGCCCAAAGATAACAGGTATTTCTGAATACTTCCCACATAATGCCATTAGCCGCTTAATACCGTCTAGTGTAACTGGATGAAACGTATGTACCCAGACAGGATATAATCTTGTATTCTGCACTGATTGGAATACCATGTCTAATTCCATAATCTGCTGCTCATTGCCAGGGGTAAATTCCCCTATGCCACATAAAGAATTGGCTGTGATATGTGTTTCTATCCATTCCTGTGTTTCCTCTAAACTTAGCCCTAACGGTACAGAGCCAAAACCCAGAAAGCGGTCTGGATTGTTTTTTATAGCTTCAGTAACCTCTAAAATATTCTTTTCCAATCGTCGGATGTTATCTTTTTTACTGTTAGCTCCTGCAAGAACTCTGTATAATGTGTCCATCTCCGATTCAAGCTCACTTAAATTACCTGCTTTTTCTGGATGCGGTGCGGAACAAAAAAGGATTGTCCTATCCACGCCTGCAGCATCCATTTTTTCCAACTGCGTTTTTGTCGGGAACAGGATGTGTTCGTGACTGTCAATAACCATATTTACGCCTCCTTGACAAATTTGATATAATATAAGTATCTCCGAAAGAGAGTAAAATTCAAGTACGCACTTTTTTGATATGAAGTGTCTTTTTTAATACTGTACCCAAAGGGCATCCATAATATATGCTCCTGCGGGGCGGGCGGTTAAGGTATGAAAGGATGGAGATATTCATGGCAAAAACACAAGCAGTTCACGACCAATGCCCTATTGAAGTCGGTCTGAATATATTGAGCGGAAAATGGAAACTAAAAATATTATGGCATTTATCTAAAGGGACAATCCGCTTTAACGAGCTGCAAAGGCTTTTAGGCGGCATTACGACAAAAACATTAACGGGGCAGCTTCGGGAACTGGAAGAACAAGGAATCGTCGTAAGAAAAGTTTTTCCAGAAGTCCCTCCTAAAGTTGAATACTCTTTAAGTGAAATAGGAACAACCCTTAACCCTATCTTGTCGCAGCTATGTGATTGGGGAAAGACATACCATACTTACATGGAAACATAAAATGAAATGAGCCGATAATATGTGGAACAATCCCACAAGTTTATCGGCTCTGTTCCTATCCATCATCTTTTCGGGGCGTTACCACGCTTACCCATTTGTTTCAAATACTTATAACTTTTCGTAATGGACTAATTCATCCAACGGAATACGTTGTGCAGCATGGCGTTCTGGGTCAGCAGGGCTTCCGCCTGCATATCCTATTGCTAAAATATTGATTGGCTCAAGGGTGTCTGGAAGCCTAAATTCCTGTTTGATAACATCGGGCTTAAAATAGCATATCCATACAGAACCTAACCCCAACTCAGTCGCTTCCATCATCATGTGGTCTGTAAGGATTGACGCATCTACATCAACTGTCTTTTTGTTATCAAACGGGCGTGTCCATGCTTTCGTATGTTCGGAGCAAACGATGATTGCCAAAGGCGCTCCATAAAGATTTGCCGCTTTTCCTACTTTGTTCAATCCCTCGTCCTCCTGCACAACGATAAGACGGACAGGCTGTAAATTTGCAGCCGTAGGCGCGACATGGGCAGCTAATAAAATTTTTTCCAGCTTTTCTGGCTCTACCTTTCTGCTTTTGTAATCACGGACAGAATAACGTGATTTTGCAATTTCTAAAAATTCCATAAGTATTCCTCCTGTTAAACTTGTATTTTAGGTTTCCCTATACTATAACACCACTTTACAACTTTTTGAAAAATAAAATAACGCACAAGGCACTTTCTCATGTATAATAAGTTTGCATACAAAACTATACGAAAGAGAGTGATCTTGTACGTCAGACTTATTAT
>CAJTMC010000139.1 GCA_910577115.1 uncultured Lachnospiraceae bacterium | reverse complement strand
ATAATATTGCTGTCATCAAAAGCATATTCTTCTTCCCATACTTGGTTATAAATCTGTTTTTTTGTAAAAATACTCCCCTTATTGGATGCCAAAAAACTAAGTAAGTCAAACTCCTTGCCCGTCAATTCTGCCCGTATCCCATTTATCTCAACCATACGGTTTACATTATCAATCGTCATTCCTTGAAATGTAAGCGTATCTGTATCAGGGCAAGAAACAGGATTAAATTGAGTGTACCGTCTAATCAACGAATGGACACGAGCCATCCATTCATTCAGACTAAATGGTTTTGTTAAGTAATCATCAGCCCCCATGCGCAATCCAGAAACCTTATCCTCCTCATCGCTTTTAGCAGTGAGCATAAGTACGGGCACATTGCTTGTCTGACGAATTTTCTGTAAAACTTGAAAGCCATCTAAATCTGGCAGCATAATATCAAGAATGATAAGCGAACAATCGTCACTGTTTTCACTTGCAATCCTTAAACCCTCAGCTCCACTGTTAGCTATCATCGCTATATAATTTTCCTGTTCTACGCATTTCTTCATAAGAAAGCATAGCTCTTTATCATCGTCTATAATAATTACTTTATTCATTTTTCTTTTCCTTTCCATCATATGTCCTGCCATCAATAAGTTTTTGGATATTCTACGGTATCTATTATATCCACTTGAACAAACTGTTTCAATAGGGCAAATATGAACTCTCACCACCCAAACTAAACTGGAATATAACGCTTTTCCGCAAGTATGGTTTCCAGTCGGCCTCGTCCATGATGTCCTCCACATTCGCGCTGGCCCCTCTGACGGTTGCGTCTAAATCCATGGTAGGCCAGGCATCCAAGCCTACCATTGCGGCAACCAGCATCCCGCCTTTCAAAATAGGGAATGACGCCGCGTACTGTCCAAGAAATCATGGGCCATGCGAATTACAATACAACCGTATCATATACCCATGTTTTGGACGACAGTATCCCATCTGGCATGGGCAGGCGCCCCGTATTATCAGTACTTTTTTAGTGTCCTGATTCTACGGAATGGTTAGAAGGAGAACGGTTTGAGGGTGGAACTTCAAGAGAAACATTAGAAGGATGGCTTGAGGAAAAGATAAAGATAGAAATGTAGATAACAGCTCTCATGGCCGATGGTAACACATTGGAAATGGGAGCTTTTCTATGATTTATATATTACAAATAATAATCAGGGGGCGAAGATATTTCTTTGCCCCTCTGCATGTAAAATGTTGAATAAAATGGTATATCTTTATGAAATCTTCAAAACTGTACAGTATCCTTTTTCTATCAAAATCAAGAAAGGAAATGAACACTATGGATTTCATATTGAAAACAACAAATCTTAGTAGGAATTTTGGGAAACATTCTGCTGTAACGGATGTATCAATCCATGTACGGGAAAAAAGTGTTTACGGACTATTAGGCCCAAACGGGGCAGGAAAATCTACAATCCTAAAGATGATAACAGGTATGCTCCGTCCAACATCTGGCACGATTGAATTTTCAAGCCATGCATGGAACAGACAGGATCTAAAGCATATTGGGGCTTTGATAGAAAATCCCCCTTTATATGAAAATCTGACGGCATTTGAAAATTTAAAAGTAAGGACTATTTTGTTAGGTTTACCAGAGCAACGAATAAATGATGTATTAGAAATTATAGATTTGCAAAATACAGGAAAGAAAAAGGCAGGACAATTCTCAATGGGAATGAAACAGCGGTTGGGGATTGCAATAGCGTTGCTGAATCATCCATCTTTGTTAATTCTGGATGAGCCGACAAACGGATTAGACCCGATTGGTATCGGAGAATTGCGAAACTTAATCCGTTCATTTCCACAGCAAGGGATAACAGTTATATTATCAAGTCATATTCTTTCGGAGGTACAGCTTATTGCAGATGACATAGGCATTATTGCAAACGGTACGCTTGGATATGAAGGCGAAATGCAGCGTAGTGGAAATCTTGAGGAACTGTTTCTCAAGGTCGTGGAAGAAAGCAGGAGGTAACAGGATGAAAAAATATATACGCTCCGAATGGATGAAACACAGACGGACTTTTGTAATGAAACTTCTTATCCTTGCCCCTGTTATTACGCTGCTTATGAATGCTTTTGCACTAATGTGGTATCAGCAAAATTCATTTAACTGGTGGTATATTTTGCTTTTCCCTGGCTTCCTTACTTTGCTTTGTACGATATGCGAGCAGCGGGACGGGGGAAAGATGAAATACAGAAGCCTTATCCCTCTTTCCATAAAGCTTGAAAATGTCTGGATTGCAAAAGCGACTGTTATATTGCTTTTTGACATTGCAGCAAACTTAGTATTTTTAAGCTTGAATATGCTTGGAGGTGTGGCAGTTTTCCTTATTTACGAAATTCCAATTAGTATATCGCTGATTCAGGCTACAACGGGCATCTTTTGTATTATTGTGGCATCTATGTGGGAAATACCATTCTGCTTGTGGCTGTCGAAAACGGTTGGTGCATTTGCAACAGTTGTGATAAATGCAGGAATAGGCCCAGTCTTAGGTGTAGCGCTGGCGAATACTAAGTTTTGGATTTTTTGCCCGTATAGTTGGATATCCCGTTTAATGGTTCCTACAATTGGGATATTGCCAAACGGTGTACCTGTTTCTGAAAAAGCAGGTAATTTACCAGTGCCAGTTGCAATGATTATTTTAGCATTACTATTTTCTGTGATATTAAGTTTTGTTTTGATAAGGCTTAGTGCTAAAAGTTTTTCACAGCAGGAGGTAAAATAGTGGGAACAATATTTAGGTGTATAAGAGCGAATTATCTTAAAACGAAGCGTTCTATACTGAGCGTTATTTATGTATTTATCCCTTTTGTACTGGCTTTGGCATTTGCAGTCTATTTTCATATTTCAAATTGGGACAGGACAGTTAAGATAAGTGCTTTTCTTGAAATGCTGGGTATTATATATCCGTTTTTGATTGGAATCACCGTGGGAATCATTGCACAGCAGGAAAGTCGGGCAGGACAGTATCAATTTATATTGAGTGCTGTCCCGTCAAGGGTAAACGTTTATATCGGGGAAATATGTTTTTTACTGATAAATTCCTTGTTATTTTGTGTAGTTGCTGTTGCCTGTTTTTCGCTACTCTTTCCGTTTGCTTCGATAAATGGCTGCATTCAGATTATAGGGCTTCTGCTTTTAGGTACTGCCCCTATATATCTGATACATTTCCTGTGTGCTTTCATGTTTGGTAAAAGTGCTTCTATGGGGCTTGGAATAGCAGGAAGCTTATTAGCGGCAATTATGCTCACGGGTTTAGGGGATATATGTTGGCAATATATTCCGTGGGCGTGGAGCGTCCGTTTTATGGATTTCTGGTGTCTTTCTGTCACGGACAGGAATGCTTATTTGCAGAGTTGCAATTCATTTTACGGTGGGATTATAATAAATGTAATGGTGGTGCTTGTGTTGTTTGCTATCGGCATTATTTGGATTACGTTATGGGACGGAGGAAGAGAAAATGATTAAGAAAATGCTGTTGGTATGTGTATGTCTGATAGCTTTAAGTGTCTGTTTCACAGGCTGCAATAACAATCAAATTTTGGATACGGCTGATTGCAGAATTGACAGATAAATAAAGGAGGATTTAAGTTGGCGCGCTTGTTGGTAATTGACGATGAAAAAGCCATTCTTGACTTAGTTAAGAATGGTTTGGAAAAAGATGGCCATATAGTTGCTATATGCGAAAGTGCAACAGATGTTGCGGTAGACCGCTTGAAAGATTACGATTTGATTTTGTTAGATATTATGATGCCAGATGTTGATGGATTCATGTTATGCAAAAAAATCCGAGGGCTCGTAGATTGTCCTATTAT
>CAJTMC010000138.1 GCA_910577115.1 uncultured Lachnospiraceae bacterium | reverse complement strand
CATTCTATATCATATGGCTTATTATATTTATGCTTTTGATGGCTGCTGTCATTACTGTTGGTGTCTATGTGGCAAAGCGCGATGCACAACGGGACGCAGAACGAAAATACGAATTTAATATTATTCAGTCCATTATAAAAGATGTTGCGCTTTATCAAGAAGAAATAGAAAATTGGGGATATCTGGCGAGTATGAGGAAGTATTAAAAACAGTTAGATTAGAACTGGCCAAGCGTAATCGAAATCAGGCTCCATTTGAGGAAAACCTTAACGAAGTTGGGGTAAGCGAATATTCCCTACACATTTTATGACCAGCTACAAGAAATGATAGAAGACCGCAAAAACCGTTGGTCAAAGCGTCCTGGCAAGTATGAACGCTCACTCTACGATCTTTTTCAACTTCCGGTAGAAGAATGGTCTCGGATGGTTGACAATTATCTTGTGATTGGCAGTGATTACGCAGGCGGGATGGGCGAGTTTGGCATCCGCATAGAAGATCTGCAGAAAGACGATCCTCCTGTATACTGGCACAAAGATGCGGACAGTTTTTCAATGTGGAAACTGGAGCATGAAAAATTATCCGATTTTCTGCTGAACGTATTGATAGAAGCGCTTGCCTGTGTGGACTACCAGAGCGCGGAATACGAACTGGAAACAAAGGGGTGGCGGTATGAAGAATACTTTGATCTCAAAAAGGATGACTGGGTTGCAGGTAAGTCTGTACTGAAAAGGTATGGCATTGATTATTTATATGATGATATTAATCGCATATGTATTTTTAGCCCTGATTGTTCCGGCATCAGCTATAAAATGGCTCATTTCAATCAGTGTATTTTTCTTAATGCGTATTTTGCTGGGCATGATGGAATGTGTTACGCAAATGTATTTGACCTTTTGGAAGGATAAGAGATAATTTGTATCTGACAATGAATGATTTTGTAATGAACTGATACATACTATGGAGGAAAAGATGAAAGCTGGAATCAAAAAGTAAGAGGTAAAATTTATCGTGACTGATGAATACAGAGAATGGATTGCTTTGATTAAAGATAGGATTAGAAACAGTCAAATTAAAGCATCTATTAAAGTGAATAGAGAACTTTTACAGCTTTATTGGCATATTGGCGAGGATATCGTAAATCGGCAGAAACATTCAAAGTGGGGAGAAGGGCTTTTGCGGCAGATGAGCATTGACTTGAAAAAGACCTTTCCTAATATGGCAGGATTTTCAGAAACGAATTTGAAAACGATGCGACTATGGTATCGCTTTTATGCAGAAGCCGTAAATGGTCAATAAGTTGTAGACAAATTGAGGTCTGATGATATTTTCCGGCTGATAACAACAATTCCGTGGGGACATAATCAACGTATTATTTTTAAATGTAAAGATGTGCGTGAAGCCGTTTTTTATGCACAGTATACTTTGGAAAATAATTGGAGCCGGGATGTATTGGAACATCAGATTGAAAGCGCATTATATGAGCGTAGGGGAAAAGCCATTACGAATTTTAAGGATAAACTTCCTGCCAATGCTTCTGATTTGGCTGTACAGACATTAAAAGATCCATATAGTTTCGATTTTTTAACAATGCGGGATGATTACGATGAAAAAGAATTGGAAGATGCTCTGGTAAATCAGATTACACAGTTCCTGTTGGAACTGGGAACAGGTTTTTCCTATGTGGGGCGTCAGGTACATTTACAGGTTGGAGAGCGTGAATTTTATATTGATTTGCTGTTTTATCACATAAAACTTCACTGTTATATTGTCGTAGAACTTAAAACAAAGAGATTTGAACCGGAGTATGTTGGAAAATTAAATTTTTATGTTACCGCAGTAAATAAGCAATTAACAGGAGATGGCGATAATCCAGCAATAGGTTTGCTTATTTGTAAGGATAAGGATAATGTAGTGGCAGAATATTCTTTGGAAGAAGTTTCACAGCCGATTGGTATTGCGGGATACGAATTAAGTAATGCGCTCAGCAAAGAATACCAACGCAGTCTTCCTACAATAGAAACGTTGGAGTCTGAAGTGGCAAAAATGATGAATACAAAATAAATAGTCTGCAAGTTGTAGACTGTTTGTATCCATGTTATTTCGCGCTAAACTGTCAAAATTAACAAGCTATTTCTAAACAATTCCTAACGATTTATCATTGTAAAACTCCGTTAATATATGATGTAAGCGTGGGCAATTTTACAAATAAATAGAGAACTGGTTTATATCTTAACCAGTCCTCTATGCAAAGAAAGATATGTTACCACAATTCTATTGAATCTTCTGCATCTACCTTGTCTGCATACCACACTCAAGATACAGTGTTGCATATTCAAGAGGGTTGTCTATTGCTAAAGCATTTAAGGCACATTCAGAGCATGGTGTTGTTTTCAATCTTTCTTCCGCTTTTATGTAGTCTATACGTAAAACATACCCGTCAAAAGTTGTTACATCAATACAGTTATGAAGCATATTATATGTTGCATGAATAAATCTCATAGTTTTTCGTCCTTTCTCCTTGAGTTTTGGAGAAATTTTTGAAAGCATTCCAATCAATTCTTCCTGTCCTGTTCATTTTATGTTATAATTTGTTACAGGTTTTTCTTTCCCTTATTTTTGCCCTTATGAGAGTTCGTAACATGAGAGAAAAGGATATAACACAAGGGAAAGTCTAAGGGCAAACTCACTTGCTATAAATTTAGCATTTTCAAGGGTTTGCGGACTTTTTGAAGATAAGATATAATAGTTATTAAATGCTATAAAAAGTGTCTTATCAGAATTCCGGTTTATAGAACCGGAAAAGCCGGGATTTGAAAGGGGATAAACAGATGAAAAAAATTGTATTAGGTGGTTTCATTTTTGTGGGTGGGGCAGTTATGTTTTCGGTCGGAACATTAGGATTCGCGGATGTGAACGTACAGGCGCGCTATATGCAGCTGCCGCAGTATATTGGAATGGCAGCGATGATAGCAGGCATTGTTTTTGGGATATTAGGTTTGAAAGATGATAAGTGATATTGGAACAAAATAACAGAATGCACTGACACAACATAAAAGAAAAGAGGACGAAAACAAACATGAAAGCTTCTATGCAATATCAAAATAAAACTCCGGAAGAGATCGTTCGTCAATACAAAAAGAGACTTCGGGCCAAGCAGAGGCTTCTCATCCTGATCTTTCTGTTATATGTTATTGTGGGCATCAGGGGGATCTGGTGGGGGGATGATGGCATGCCGGATGTTTTACTAAAACTATTCATTCTTATTGTGATCACTTTTCCAATCAACATCTGGATTTCCTGGGATTTTATGTCTCTGAATATGATCCTGAACCAGGACTGCGATCCGGTAACCTATGTTCAAGTGATGCGCCTGCTTGAAAAGGTACATAAAAGAAAGCGGAGCGCCGTGGCTATCCGTATCAGTGAGGCATCCGGCCTTATGTGGTCCGGACAGTTTTCAGATGCCCTGGCCTTGACGGAGCCTTTGCGTAAGTACAAATTAAGCGGCAATTATCAGATTTCCCTTTTGAATATTCGTTTTAACTGTTATAAAAAGATGGAAGATCTGGAAAAGGCAATGCAGGTAAGACATGAGGCGGAGGTTCTTGTTTCCTCGTTCACAAAGGCGTCCAAACAGAAAACAGGGCAGGAACTGCTGAACGTTATGGATGCCAGCCTGGCCCTGCGGCGGGGAGATCATGAAACATTCCGCCGCATGGAGGAAGCCCGGAGCGCCGGATATACAGCCAAACTTCAAAAAGTGGTTTCTGCCGTATGCCTTGCGGATGTGGATATTGCCTGCAATGAGTTAAAGAACGCCAGAACACATCTGGAATACGCGATTCGGGAGGGTGGGACGTTGTATGTGGTGGAAGATGCCCGGCGTATGCTTGCGGAACTGACGCAAAAGGAACGAGTGGAAGGAACAGACTAT
>CAJTMC010000137.1 GCA_910577115.1 uncultured Lachnospiraceae bacterium | reverse complement strand
CCCCCGGAAACCCCCACGAAAAAGGCCGGAGACGTTCTTCCTACGCTTCCGACCTTTCACGGGCCTTACGGATGCCCTCTGCGGCCCCCTCCATGATGATAAGCTCTTTTTCGTCCATGCCGTTCAGCATACGGTCAAGGTGTTTCCGGCGCTCGTCCTCTCCGCTGTGTCTGTCTGGATAGAAAAATTCATCTACGGAAATATCCAAAAGGGTGACGAGCTTGTAAAAAGAGTTGAGACTGGTGTGCTGGCCCCGGTTTTCAATATACATGATGGAGCGGGGGGTGAGGTCTACAAGCTGGGCCAGATGCTCCTGCGTCCAGCCTTTGGCCTTGCGTCTGCGCTTTATTTCTTTGCCCAGGGCGCGACAGTCCAGGCGCTTTTCATATTGGTACATTCTCACATCACCCCTATATTATTTTACATTTCGGGATGGAATATGATAACGAAACGATATTTTATATTTTAGTAGTATTTTATTTCATGTCTATATCGTTGCAAAGGTAAACCAGATGAGGTATAATAAAACCCTCCACCTTAACAGTAACCTATAAAATATAATCAAGCTATGGGGGGTGATAAGTTGCAGGAAAGCAGACTATTTAGAATTTTGTATTATCTATTGGATAAGGGACGTGCTACTGCTCCCGAATTAGCAGAAAAATTTGAAGTGTCTGTTCGCACGATTTATCGTGACGTGGACGTTATGAGTAGTGCGGGTATTCCTATCTATGTTACAACTGGAAGAAACGGCGGAATACAGTTTCTTGATGATTATGTCCTTGATAAATCCTTTTTTTCAGATAGTGAAAAGTTAGAGATATTATCTGGTTTACAAAGTCTATCAGCCGTTCAATACCCAGAGGTGGATACTATTCTGAAAAAAATCGGTGCAGTTTTTCAAACCAGATTAACGGATTGGATTGATGTGGATTTTTCACGTTGGGGTAGTGTTGCAGAAAATGAAAATAGATTGTTTAGACTACTAAAACAAGCTATATTTGAAAACCGCGAAATCACATTTGATTATTACAATTCTTCCAGGGATAGTGGCAAACGAAACGTATATCCGTACAAATTGGTATACAAGGATAAGGCATGGTATCTATACGCTTTTTGTCTGTTAAGGAATGAGAATAGGTTATTTCGTCTTTCAAGAATGAAAAATCTATTTTTAACCGAAGTACATTTTGAACGCAAAACAGATATACATCAATTTCATTCAGTTTTTCCAATGCCAGAGGAAATCGGGGAATTGATAGACTTGGAATTGGAATTTACCTTAGATGTTGGGTATCGGTTATTTGATACGCTGGACGATGCAGCCATTACAGAGCATGAGAACGGATATACTGTTAAGCTCACCCTGCCAGAAAATAATTGGCTTTATGATTTTCTTATGTCATTTGGAGACAGAGTAACAATAATTCAGCCAGAGTCTGTGCGTCAATCATTGAAAGAAAAACATGAGGCCGCAAGAAAGCACCATACAGGAGAATAAAGATATGAATATTAAGAAAGCACTTGAAACGAAAGCCGGTATAGCAAGCGGCATATATCTAAATGACATTGATATTGACCCGCTTACGATCAGGGCAATTATGATAAATGAAGTTGTCCCCGCTGATCCTGTGCAGGATTTTTATGGAGGCCCTGATGCTGATTATCTGAAAACCACTATCCCTCTTTTGCAGAGGGCGGGAGCAGAGGTTACATCCATACAAGACGCATTGCGAATGGGTATCTATATTACAAATGCTGTAAAAACGCCTAAGACAGAATATGCCATCGATAAAAGCAGCATTGAAAAGAGTTTGCCCTATTTGGAAGAGGAGCTTGCTTTATTCCCCAATATAAAGGTTATTATGCTCATGGGTGATGTTGCAAAAAAAGCCTTTAACATGATTACGAAAAAGGCAACAAAGAAAAATGCTATTCCCGCTGTTTCCACCTACAAATTGCGGAGTAGCGAAATCTATTATGAGGGCATTAGAGTTATGCCGTCTTATATAATGACAGGGGGAAACATCCTGATCGAAAAATCAAAAGTAACAATGGCAACCGAGGATATTGCAACTATGTTAGAAATAATCAAGTAAAGCCCATATAAAAATTCTGAAAGCCTGACAACCGTTGTCAGGCTTTTCTTTATATAATATAGAAAAACTTTAAGGGGTAGGGTATGAAAGCAAAAGCATTAAACCAAAACTTTGTACTTTTGATAATAGGGCAGGCTTTATCAATGTTTGGAACCGTCTTACTCAAATTTACTGTGTCTTTGTTGATACTTGATTTAACCAGCTCTGCCGCTTTATTTGGAACAATTACCGCGATAAGTTACCTACCACCTGTTTTTTTATCTCTTATCGCTGGTATTATAGCAGATCGCAATAATAAGAGAAATCTTATGATTGCTTTAGACGGCTTGTATGGTATTATGGCTGTTCTGTTAGTGCTTTCATTATCGTTTTCTAATGTACTTATTTGGATAACGATTATCATGGTGGGATTGGCAGTTGTATCTTCTTTTGAAACTCCTGTCGTACAATCAAGCATACCGCTTATTCAAGAAAAACATCACCTTATACAGTCCAATGCTATCGTAAGTCAAATAAATATGCTTGCTAATCTGATTGGGCCATTATTAGCGGGACTGCTTTATAGCGTAGTCGGAAAGACAACTTTGCAGGGTGTACGAATTATCTTTTGGGGATGTGCCATTTGCTTTTTCTCTGCCGCTATCCTTGAGGCGTTCGTAAAAATACCGAAGATCACATTGACCCCAATTAGCAACCCGTTGCACGCAATAAAAAAGGACTTGGGTGAAAGCCTTTATTTCCTAACATCAAAACAAATATATGTCTTCAAGGCAATCCTCCTAAATACTGTGTTTGTTTTCTTGATACAGCCCTTAATTACAACAGGCGCACCATTCATAATTCGAGTTGTACTTAATTTAAGCTCTGTGTTAAATGGTCTGTCACAGGCTTTTATGGGAGCAGCCGGACTGATAGGCGGGATAATTGCCGGAATAATTGCTAATAAATTCAGAACGGACAAAATCTATTGGCTGTTTTGGATTATGGGCATATCCATAGCGGCTTTTGGCAGTAGTCTTTTGTTCAAATTCTCACCAAATTTGATCTATATCATATTTGTAATTATTAGCATTGTTGTTTTCATAAGTGCAAGCATAGCGGGGGTTTTTATTATGTCAGCCATTCAACAGAATGTGCCTGATGATATGTTAGGTCGTATAATGTCCTTTTATTCAGCAATAGTAAGTGTTGCCCTACCCACAGGAATTTTGTTCTATGGCTTTCTATATGAAAAATTTATAAATCATCTCCCAGCTATAATGTTTTTGACCTCAGCCTCAATATTAGCCGTAGGCTATATTGGTAAAAAAGCTTATCGCCATTTGTAGAACGTCCCAATGAAAAACCATCATCTGCTCAACGGGAAATAGGAAACCGTTGTTTCGGCGACTGGTATCTGAGTGGCTGGACAAAGTATGAGTGGCCTTGCGGCGGTTTTGAAATACCAAATTCAAAACTGCCGCTTTCTTTTGAAAAAATGGAAAACGGAGGGTGTATTAAAGTCGCCCATTTTTAAGGACACGGCGGTATCCTGGAGGTATCGTCATGTCCTTTTTTATCCTGGCCCCCTCTAACCTGTCAAAAAAAGCATAGCCCCTCCGCCGGATTACTCCGGCCACGAATGCGAAATATGTAAGTACGTAAAGAACTATGTCACTTCATGCGCCCGCACAGTACAAGGCTGTGCGGGCGTTGTCGTTTCCTGTCACTTCTGGCCATCGTGGCCAGAGGCTGTGGGGAGCTGCTCCCCCGGATGCCGCTCTCCGCCGTCCCCTCCATTCCGATCTGCTGACCCGTCAACCACCTAACATCGAAATGGAGACAACTATGAAAACTATCATTCTGAACCATTACTACCCCCACCTGACCGAGCGCGTCAT
>CAJTMC010000136.1 GCA_910577115.1 uncultured Lachnospiraceae bacterium | reverse complement strand
TTTTGCCGCAACATTTTCAATACAGAATACGGCAAATTCCAGTTCTCTGGAGTTTTTGATTTTCCCGTCCGGCATCATAAGCTGTCCTTTCCTTACTTTCTTTGTAACTTACCGCCATATCCTCACCTCTGCACAAACTTCCAGGCAAAAGCGCAGTGTCTACAACTTTGCAATCACCATATCATAAGATTGTTATTTAAGCAATCATAAAAGACGAAATCAACCTCGCCGTCAGGTTTCCTATAGGAAAGATTTTCATCCTTCTATGTAATATGAAAGCGGACGAATCGAAAAAAGAACAATATATACAGCGATTCCAATTATCAAAATTATTAGAAAAATCAAAAACATTTTCAGCAGCTTATTTATCATATATTTCTCACTTCCATGACGCACTGGCTGTTCCAACAGCATTACAATATATCGTGCAAGTATTATTAAAGCTTTGTATTGTTAGATGAAGATCGTCAATGCCTATATTCAATTCCCCCGAAAAAGTATTTCTAACACGTGCATTATATGCCGGAGAACCTAAACTCGAACTGGTATTTGTTATATTCCAAGTCCATGAGTCATACGAACCATATGCATCGACAGGAGTGGATGTAGAACCATCAGTTCTGAAAACACCGATAGATCTTAATTCAATAACCGTCATACCTAAAACATTTTCGAGACTCATCGTTGCAGTTATCGTTCTTTCATGAATAGTTTTCCGTGCATTCGGCGCAAATTCAGTCTGTAATCTTAAAACCAGATTCTCACTGATTGGAATAACTTTTTCTTCTCCAATCTCCATGTTAGAATCTTTTAACGATTCCTTTGCACGGGTCAGGTTTTCCTCAAGATGGATAACTTCGTCTTCAGTAACATCGTATTGTTCTGCAAATTCTTCAACAGTAAGGTGCTTGTCTGTATTCTTTAAAGGTGATGCATATACCGTTGTTGGTAAAGTAAAAATTATTGAGACTGCAAAAACAAAACTCATAATTTTTTTAATCATAGCTCAAAATCTCCTTTATTTTGTATTAAATGTATATAGTTCCATTTTCTTAATTCTATTAATTATATGCTACTTTTAATTTTCCATTTTCTCCCCCTCTCTCACTTTTGTATTGATATTAATTTATTTTCGCGAAAATACAATAGTAAAAAAATATTTTTACTAATTATATGATTTCCCGATGTCCATGTCAATATTTTTTATTGACATTGTAAAAAAAAAGTTTTACTATAACAGTATAATATATAATATAAATAGAAAGGATCGATATAAGATGAATTATGACTTAAAACCCAAAGAATATGAAATCATGAAATTTATATGGGAAAACACCTCTGAAGGTGTGACATTCGGCGAGATACATGATTATGTGAACAGTCTGGGCAAGAAAGAATCCCGTCAGCGAGTTAACTGTTTTATACAAACCCTGCTATACAAAGGAGTCCTCAATGCTACAGGTGCAGAACGCCATAAGATATATATACCTGCAATCTCCAGAAAAAAGTATGAACAGTTGGTCGCAACTCAACTATTAAATCAGTTGTATGGTGGTTCATTAAAAACATTTGTTTCTGCTCTATCCGGCGGAGACACTCTGTCTGATGAGGACGCGAAAGAACTCCGCAAACTGTTACGAGAAAGGAATAAGAAGAAATGAATTTCCTTTTTGCAATGTCCATCAGTGGAAGTATTGCCTTTTTATTATACATGGTAACAAAACCCGTTGTATATCATTGCCTTACCGCACGCTGGCAATATAACTTTTTGAAAGTTTGCATTCTCTTTTATCTTATTCCTTATCAATGTTTTCAAAATCAGTATCGTACACTCTGCATGTTTCTTTTTAGATATGAAGGCGTGGAGCAATCCCTGGATGATGGTCCGTTTGTATTTGAAGCCCAAAATACCATCTATATAACGAAGGATGGTAGGATTCACTATGAGTATTGGCTTCCAATAGTAATCTACTCTGGCATATGGCTATGCACTATCACCGCTTTGTTATTTCACCAGATACGAAAATACCGCGTTTGCCGAAAAAAACTCCTGATGTTTTCAAAAATATGCAACGAGGAACTTAGTGTTATAGCAGATCAATGCAAAAAAGTATCGCCTATTCTGTTAAAAAGACTACTAATCATACGCTGTCCAATGGTACAGGCACCTTGTACCATTGGAGCATTCTATCCGGTCATTGTTTTGCCTGAACAGCACAGAACAACAGATTTACCACTGTATCTTGCACACGAACTGTCTCATGTGCAGCATCATGATATGCTGTGGAAATTTGCCGCTTTTCTTGTAATACTACTGCACTGGTATAATCCGTTAGTTTATTTTCTAATCCGCGAAATGTGCGTTGCCTGTGAGAAGTCTTGTGACGAAATAGTTACAGCTTCTTTGGATGAAAAACAAAAAAGGCATTATGAAAATTTAGTCATTGAGGCTGCCCGGTGCCCTGCAGAGATTGGTACAGTATTTGCAAATTCCTATTTCAGCCACAAAAAACAGATAAAAGAGAGGCTATTATTCATGACAAGAAGACAAAACAAAGTATCCTATCGGAAAATAATAACTGCATTGATGGTATTTATGATTACCATGACGATGCCTGTATCTGTAATGGCGTATGAACCAGTTAAGGTTTATCACGAAGCACTGCATTATCAGCCAGACCAAGGCGACATGTATATTTATTCTAAGGACATGCCAAACCCCTTTTTGATGGTAAAGGAACAGTTTGACCAGCTGGATTTCTCGTTATCAAATATCATTATACTTGATGAGCGCGGCAATCAATATCCAATTATTACAGAAAATACGGTAAATTCCCGTTCCTGCTCCCATGCATATGTCAGCGGAACTCGAAATCATCATAAAAAGAATGGCAATAGTTGTACAATATACATATATAAAGGAATCTACTGCAAGAATTGTGGTGCCACCTTACAGGAAAGTCTTGATAATCAATGTACTTATGCGAAATGCCCTCATTAAATAAATTTGCCATCCAGATGAGATTTGATAACATAGATACAGTACTTTTTTACATATGTAACATTCCAGGACACACCGGCAATAACAGGATCGCATAGTCCATTAGAGGAATAATCTTTTCCTCTCTTAAGGAAGCTCTTAAGCATATCAGAAGCCGCATTTTTAGGGTCTTCTGATATGTTTAAGGGCTTCAAAAAAAGAGCCGGATTCCTCGTTCCATTTTCCAACTTGATAATATCTGCCTGATTAATTCCAGTCCTTTCTGCAAATTCTTTTTAGGTAAGACTTTGTGAAATTTTTGCATCATCCATTGCCCGAATCACATCCATTGCCGGCTGAATATCTTCCCATTCTTTTCTGAATTCGTCATCCTGCAGCTGTTCATTTAAAAACTCCTGAAATTCACTCATCTTTTTCACCCTTTCCAAATAATCTTTACGATATGATTTTGCCATCCTTATTTCCTGTTTTGGCGTCTCCTGCGTTTTTTAATAGACCCGTTCGTCATCATTGTTTTCCTGCCATATCAGAAAAAATATAAAACTCCGGTATATCTGTTCCCATATTTAGTTTTCTTTTGCGTAGCATAGCAACAATCCAACCGCACCCTCAGGTGTATCACTTCATCGCACCACATTACAATTTCCCGGACTCCGTAACTCACTGCACCCTAAACGTCACCGTCCACTGTCCTTCCACACTTTCGCCGCTGTTGTGAAAGATGCCGTACATGGAATAATTCTCCAGATCTTCCCTGTTCTCGATCTTATTGATAAACCAATATTCATAGAACTGATAACCGGTCTCCCCGATCTCTTCCTGCCAGCTCACGCTAAAATCCGCACAATACTCATTCCCTGCCGCATCCACCAGCACTTCCTCCACATGTCTGTCTGCATGGTGGGTATCACCCATACAGATCTGCAGCCGCAGCACACCGTCCATGTAAGCGGCCCCTGTCACCGTGAAATCCTCCGCCGCACAGTCCTCCACAGCCATCAGGTCAAGCACCGCCTGCTGCCAGCGCGG
>CAJTMC010000135.1 GCA_910577115.1 uncultured Lachnospiraceae bacterium | reverse complement strand
TGTCAATGGTTTTTGAAAACTTAACAAAAATGTTTTCTGGGATATGGAGGAAAGCAAAAAAGCAGAACATGAAAAAAGAGCGGAAATTCGGGCTTAAAGAGTTTCCGAGACCGCTCTTAATATCGAATGGAGGAAATCATCGTGACAAAAGTAGTAGAGTTTTTACAGGCAAATCCTGTTCAGTATCTTGCAACAGTTGGTAGAGATGGAAAGGCTAAGTGCCGCCCATTTATGTTCTGCTTTGAAAAAGAAGGAAAGCTATGGTTCTGCACAAATAATACAAAGGATGTGTATCAGGATATGCAGGCTAATCCTGAGATTGAGATTTCTGTATCTTCACCAGAATATGCATGGATACGTCTTGCTGGCAAGGCAGTATTTGAGAATAATGCGGAAGTGAAAGAGGGGTGCATGGCAAACCCTATTGTAAAGGGTCAGTATCAGACTGCTGATAATCCAATCTTTGAAGTGTTTTATCTTGAAAATCCTCATGGTTTGATTGCTGATTTTTCTGGTAATCCACCTTATGAATTCTAAGAATTAATACAAAAAAATACTGATTGCTGAAAGCCGAGTGTTTTGTACCCGGCTTTCGGTGTAACAAAAGGAGCTGATATTTTATGAAAGGATTAGAGTATATAAGTATTCTTGTGGAAGTGATTCATTCTACAACCATTGCTACGATTGGAGCAGATGGACATCCACAGACAAGAGTTATTGATATGATGCTCTATGACGATAATGGTGTATATTTTCTTACTGCAAAGGGAAAGGTTTTTTATGAGCAGTTGATGGAACAGCAGTTTATAGCTGTATCTGCTACAAAAGACAAAATGGCAGTTTCTCTCAGAGGAAAGGTTAGAAATATTGGATATGAAAAGCTTGATGAAATCTTTGAGAAGAATGCTTATATGCAGAAAATTTATCCAGATGATACAAGAACAGCTTTACAAGTGTTCCAGTTATATGAAGCACAGGGAGAGTTTTTTGATATCAGTAATCCATCAAATATTTTAAGAGAAAGTATTGTTATAGGTGAGACTGCAGAGATTAAGACGGGGTATTATGTTGGTAAGGATTGTATTGGCTGTAAACTGTGCTATTCTGTCTGTCCACAGAAGTGCATTGATATATCTAAAAAGCCAGTAGAGATAAATCGGAATCATTGTTTGCATTGTGGAAGATGTGCAGAAATTTGTCCTAAACAAACAATCAAAAAGGTGGGGTAAGAGTTGAATCAGAGAGAAAGAAGAACATTTTTAATTGAAAATCTTTTGAAGGAACAGCCAAGATATGCGAAGATGCAGATTCCGTCTGAAGAAAATGAGCAAAGGACATTACTTAGGTCATTAATGAATATCCGTATGCCGGGATTCATATCTGAAGATTTTTTGCAGATCCAGGACGAATATTTTGCAGAGATAAGAAAAGAAAAAGGAATGATTACACTTTCTGATATGGAAGAAGTAAAGCCTGGTATTTATATTTGGCAAGGGGATATAACAAGACTGGAAGTAGGAGCAATCGTAAATGCAGCAAACAGTGGCATGACAGGATGTTATCAGCCCTGCCATAATTGCATTGATAACTGTATTCATACCTATGCGGGTATTCAGCTTAGAAATAAGTGTGCGGAGATTATGGATGCGCAAGAGTATGAAGAACCTACAGGACAGGCAAAGATTACCCCAGCATATAATCTTCCATGTGATTATGTGATTCATACAGTGGGACCGATTGTACAGGGCGGACTTACGAAAGAGCATGAAAGATTATTGGAGTCATGCTACAGAAGTTGCCTTACTATTGCAGATGAGAATGGAGTGAGTTCCATTGCTTTTTGTTGTATTTCCACTGGTGTATTTATGTTTCCGAATGAAAGAGCTGCTAAGATTGCAGTGGAAACGGTTAGTAAATATAAAGAAGAAAAGAACAGCGGCATTAAGGTTATTTTTAATGTATTTAAGGATGAAGATGCTGCGATATACCATAGATTACTAAGGTAGGTGAGTGTGTTGTTTAAGAAAATAATTCCAGGAAGTAAGTTTACTTTTGAAAGCTTTTTAAGCGGTGTGCCTGCCAGAGATTATGTATTTCAGAGTATTTCTTATGATGAGCAGATTGCGCAGGCTGCTGAAATGATTAAAGAAGCAGAGTATTGCTTGATAGGTGCAGGAGCAGGATTGTCTGCAGCTGCCGGCGCTCAGTATGGTGGTAAATTCTTTGAAGATAACTTTGGAGACTTACAGAAAAAATATGGTAAAGGTCCATATATGCAGGATATGTATTCTGCAGGATTTTATCCTTATCCGGATGAAGAAGCCTATTGGGGATACTGGTCCAAGCAGGCTATGAAAGCAGGTATTGAAGCTGACTACACAGAACTTCATAAAGTGGTTCTTGATATGCTTGACGGAAAACAAAGCTTTGTACTCAGTACAAATGCCGATGGACAATTTGTAAAAGCAGGATTATCAGAGGATAAGATTTTTTGTACACAGGGGGACTATTTTCATATTCAATGTGCAAGAGCCTGTCATCAGAAAACTTATGATGCTGTTACATTGTTTAGGCAAATGGATCAGGCAAGAAAAGATTGCAGGATTCCGGCTGATATGGTTCCTAAGTGTCCGGTCTGTGGTGGCAGGATGAATATGAATTTGCGTTGTGACCAGTATTTTGTGGAAGATGAAGCATGGTATCAGGCAGAAAACAGATTTGGTGACTTCCTGCAGAGCATGACAGAAGCTGCAAAAGATGGAAGAAATGTTGTTTTATTAGAATTAGGAGTTGGCTTTAATACGCCGACAATCATAAGATTTCCGTTTGAGAAACTTATGCGAGAATATGACAATATCAATATGATAAGACTAAATTTGAATGAGGCAGTGGTGCCACTTAGCTTTGGAAACAGAATTGTGGGAATTAACGAAGATATGGATAAAAGCATACAGGCTATTGTGAAAAAATTAAATTAAAAAAATATGTGTGTTAACGAATCTAACTATGGCAGATGGCAGGCTAATTGTCATCTGCCTTTTCTTATGAAAAAGTCTTTTGCAGCCGATAGATTATTTGGTATTATGGAGTTGCTCATAGGGGGTTCGAACCCCTACGGTTCTATCGTTAAAAGGTAGAACCCCCCGAACTCCCATTCTATTAACGATAGGAATTTGGGGGAAATCAGAGTAGTCCGGCTCGTTGTAGTTGACTACTATTTGACTACGAATGACTATTACATTTTGCCTTAATTTGCCTTATTTTGCGTAGTGTGTCACATTATGCAGATTTTATGTAGATTTTTGCGAGTACGCAAAAGTCCCCAAAACACGGCAATTCACGGCATTTTAGGAGGTAAAAAATGAAAACGAGAGTGCTTTTCGTATGCCACGGCAACATTTGCCGTAGTCCAATGGCAGAGAGCGTTATGACTTATTTAATAAAGGAAAGGCATTTGGAAAAATCATTTTATATTAATTCCGCTGCCACAAGCCGCGAGGAAATCGGAAATCCCCCGCACTATGGAACAGTCGGAAAACTAAGGGAAATGAAAATCCCCCTAATTCCCCACCGTGCCGTACAAATGACATTACAGGACTATGATAACTATGACTATCTTATAGGTATGGACACAGCAAATATCCGAAATATGACAAGAATTGCCGATGGTGATAATGACGGTAAAATATACAAGCTCCTTACCTTTACAGGCAACGACCGCGATGTTGCCGATCCGTGGTATACTGGTGATTTCGATACCACCTATAATGATATTATGACAGGATGCAGTGCATTTTTGAAATACATTCTTGAAAATAATGAAAAGATATGTGTAGGAAGAACGCTGTCAATGTTGGATATAGAGAACAAAAAGCATGCGTTATAATCGAAAGGTAAGATCCACTAAAAAATAAGTCACTTTAGAACTTCAATTAGGCTTTTGGTAATATCCCTGAAGGAATAGAATCTCAAGTTTTGAAGCAAAATCGGCAAAGCCCTTGAAAATACTGGGCTGCGCCGATTTCTCTGTATAGCGTAATGAGAACTTTTTAGAAGTGATGAAAATTTTTTAATAACG
>CAJTMC010000134.1 GCA_910577115.1 uncultured Lachnospiraceae bacterium | reverse complement strand
TAAGCCGAAAATGAGTTCCTTTTTATTTTTAGACAAATATTCTATTTCATCAGATTTCTGTTGTCCTGTTTTGTCCATTTTCCGTTTTCTGAATACAATGGCAATCAACAAGATTAATACTACTGAAAAAAACATAAACATTCCCTCCGAAAATTTGTATCAGTAACGCTTATAAATTCAGGTTTTCACTGCGAATATGCCCGTCTAAGAAAAGAATAAAGCAAATACAGGCAACAACGCAAACAGCCAAAACAGATGCCCACTTTTTCATATTTTTCGTGCCTCCAAATTTAAAATTTATCAAACTATAAAATTTACTACTCCATATATCAAATGACAAATTGTAAAAATTGAAATAGGGATTAAAGCTATACTATTTTTTCTATCAATCGCAAAAAACAAAAATGTTAAACAGGGCGGAACAGTCAATCCTAATATTACAACCGCATTTGTCATACCATTATAGTAAGCTATCCAGCTTGCCACATACAGCAAATAGCAAACTGTTACCATAATAACTAAAGGGGATGTTTTTTGCAAGACCTTTTTGCAGAAAATTGCAAAATAAAAATGTAGGTTGTTGCAAAACAGTTTTGTAGGTTGTTGCACCTACATTTTGTAGGTAATTGCAACGGCTTGTGCCAGCCGAACTGACCGGCACATCCATTGCTGACATATATTGATTAATTGATTACAAACGGTTCCCTGTCAGGATCGCAATCCGGCCAGGGACTATTATCTTCGGGAGCATCCTCCCACCCCATGTATTTCTTGAGATAGGCTTCCTTCTCTGACTTGTTCATCCCTTTCGTATCTCGGCGTATCTCCCGGTCCATGCGATAAACATCAAGGAAATCGTATGGTTCCGAGCCGCTGAGGCATAAATATCTTGAGCCGGGATTTTCACGTGGGTTGTGTCCTGACATGACCCACTGTCGTAGAAGCCGGCGCTCATAACTGCTCATCGGGACTTCCTGTTCATACCGCTCAAGTTCCATTGCATTAAAATATGCGATATCATCCTGTGTAAATACATACCCTTCAGGATCCGCATCAAATGATCCATAGTCGAAGCAATAGTCTGCTGGATACAGATCGTGTACATTGAAAACTTTATTTTTCGCCATGATTGCCAACCTCCTGAGTATTGATCCTGTTCCATGTCTCGTTGATACTGGATTCCCTGAGGCGGTTGTTTCCACCGGGGAACAGAATGAGCTCCACATGATGCGTCAGTCTTCCAATGAGTGCGGTGGTCATCCTTTCATCGTACAGGACATTTACCCACTGCGAGAACTCCAGATTTGTATTGAGTATCACCGGTTTCTGCTCATGTATCTCAGACAGGTAATCGAAGAGAAGCTGCGCACCGGCACGGTCATATGGAACATATCCAAATTCATCCAAGATCAGGATCTGGGCGTTGTTCAGCTTTTTCTTCAGGGCTGTCAGACTCCCCTTTGCCTTGCCCTCCGAAAAGAGGTTGATAAGTCCTGCCGTGCGGTAAAACTTCACCGGAATATCAGCGTTACAGGCAGCAATCCCGATCAGCGTAGAGAGCATGGTCTTGCCAGTTCCTGTACTTCCATAGAGGATGATATTCTCTCCTTTACGGTAAAACTCCAGATTCAGCAGTGAATCCAGGGAGACGCCTGACGGAAAATCAATCTCATCCGTGCGAAACTGTTCCCTCTTTTCCTTGGATATAAGAAGCTTTGCAATAACCTACAAAATGTAGTTGCAATAACCTGCATTTTCACCTTGCAATAACCTACATTTTTGGTCTGCTCCTACATTTCTATTTTACAATAAACAAGGGGATATACACAACTTTTTACTCTCTCTGTTTCTAAAAATACATATAGAAACAATCATCAATATTTGACATACAGAAGCTGCTGTATCGACCATTTCTGTAATTGATTCTGCTCTTAGTATATCGTTTGGCGCAGGGATAGCAAACCAAATAAAATTCGGTATCATAACAATCAAGAATAGCAGCAATCCCCAAATTTCAAAACTTAACTTGCAGTTTTTTAACATCTAATCCTCCCTAAAACTGGAATTTAGCGTTTTTTCGTTTTCATCAGAGCAATGCTATATATACCTAATAGCATATATATGATAACAAGTCCGATTAGGCTTATTGTTTTATATCCGCTGAATGTAGTAAAGCAGTACGGCAGGGCGCATATATCAATAAAGCCATGCAGGATAATTGGCACCCACAGATTATTCGTCCTTGTGTATATCGCCCCAAAATACAAGCCCATTCCGATAGTCGAAATTACTTTAAATAGGATTACTATTGGTTCCATGCCAATCATACCAGGAATATGTCCCAATCCGAAAACGACTGATGATACCCATATGGCAATGACCGCATGATGCTCCTTTTTGTGAGCAATTCTATCAACAATGTTAAGGAACAATCCTCTGACATATAGCTCCTCGATAATCGCTACACCGAAATAATATAAAACGCCTTCAATCAGGATTTTCCATACACTTGGCTTATAGTCAAAAGGGGCAAGCCCAATGATAAATGCAACACAAGAAAAAATACCCGCTGCAACGCCCGCAAAAGCGTACTTTTTTAATCCCTCTACCAAGCCGGAAGTGTGAAATCCAAGCGGCCAATCTTTTCCAAATGATTTCAGGACAAACCCCGTGAGAAATCCTATGATTAGAAAATTTGCCAGCAGACTAATGATATATGGCGTCACATCGGATAAACTGAAATGTACAAACAATACCGCAGGCAGGCCGGATATATCCATAAAAGCTAAAACCAATGTTAAGATTGCCATGACAGTTATTTGCTTTTTATTCATGTCCTAATTCTCCAAATTCAAATTTTTCGGTATGTCAAACTAGAATAGACTTATTACCTTAATATTACTTTCTGAAAATTTTCTTGTTTCCATATTTCAAATTAGTTATATACCATAAAATAATCATAAACCCACCCAATAAATAAGCCATTTGATGTATTGAACTGAACATAAGAGTGCAATATCTGTCAAGCGGCGTAAGGGTAATTGCAGATACAATAGAAGTAATCATTCCTATTAAGCAGGTAAATAATAAAATCTTATTCTTAAAGAACTTCAATATATTAACATAAAATGCCGTTCCATAAACCCATAATACAAAAACAATTAGGGCATGTGAACTTCTTTCAATCAATCGCCCTTTTAAGACAGTAGAAAACAATATGAAAAAAGTGATAGTTGCTATTATGGGTGAAATCAATAATACATTATATATTACACTTGCAATTTTTTTGGTTTTATAAGCTGGCTCAATTTGGCTTCCTTTCATCACAACTATACAAAAACATACACTTACCAAAATAGATATAACTGAAAATATCATCTTACTATCTCCTATCAATCCCGATTTATTGTCTGAAATATTTCTATCACATATCTACAAATAAATCATCTCACTTTTTACGATTTCCTCCGCCCGGTTGCGGATATTGTTCATCCGACATAAAATCCCAACTTTTGAGAAATCCAAACTTTCTTCTGTAAATCCTTTATTTAAGGCGTTTTCTGACAAAAAAGTTTGGATTTTGTTTTGGCTTTCTTTTGTCAAAAATGGAAATAAATTAGTTGGAACAGAGCTAAATAACAGTGTTTTTCTCATTTTGTCATAATTGGAGCATTGCATTTGGCGAAATGAAATCCAAACTTTTTTCTACAAGAATCCCCTATTATCAAGCCATTTTCAGAAAAGTTTGGATTTCTCCTAAGTTTGGATTTTCGGGAAAATCCAAAAGTTTAGATTTTTTGTACCCATTCAAGCTGGTTCCGGGCTTTCAGTTCCTCGATCACTCCCTCGGCGGCTTTCATCTGCTCCATGATTAAGTCCAGCCGTTCCTCCGCCTGCTCGTTCAGGTCGGCAAGGTACGTCCATAATTTCCCGGTCAGGATAAGGGAGCTGTACCGTGCCGGATGTTCCTGTTTGAGATATTCCCGGTGCAGCCGCCCATAGCGTCCGATAGGACGGTTCTCCTCCGGCAGCTTTAAGTCCGGGATGTAGCAATCGCCTACCAGAATATAATCAATGCCGTTCTCTGTGATTTTTTCTTCCAGTTTTTTCATGGTCGTTCCCTC
>CAJTMC010000133.1 GCA_910577115.1 uncultured Lachnospiraceae bacterium | reverse complement strand
CATACAATTTTATGGTTGAAAACACACAAAGTCAATAGTAATGTTTAAATTGATTATATTGTATGCTTTTGGAGGAGAAATGTATGGAAAATAGTTTATCAGAACAGATTTTAAAAGTGCTAGAAAATAACAGCAGGCTTACCAATCAGGAGATTGCAATCATGCTGGGTGTATCAGAAGAAAAAGTACATATGAAAATTGCGGACTTGGAGAGTACACATATCATTTGTGGCTATCATACCCTAATTGATTGGGATAAAGTCGGTTATGAAGATGTCACGGCATTTGTGGAACTGCGAGTAACTCCACAGGGTGGAGATGGTTATCAAAAGCTGGCAGAGAAGATTAAAGAGTTTCCACAGGTAGTTACGCTTTACCTGATGTCAGGAGCTTATGATTTCCTTGTAATGGTAAGGGGAAAGAACTTAAAAGAGATTTCTCTTTTTGTGTCTGGCAAATTGGCGTCCATTGAGGAAGTACAAAGCACAACAACTCACTTTACTTTAACAAAATATAAAGAGCTGGGTGTAGATTTTGACATGGGTAGACCGGATGAAAGAATGGTGGTGACACCATGAAGGAATTGTTATCCCAAAAAGTATTACAACTGAAACCATCGGGAATCCGAAAATTCTTTGATGTTGCTAATGAAATTCCCGGTGTTATATCTCTTGGAGTAGGGGAACCGGATTTTGCGACACCATATCATATCCGTGAGGCAGGAGTCCGAGCCATGCAGTCAGGCAAAACTTTTTATACTGCAAACAGTGGTTTATACAATCTTCGAGAGGAAATATGCAATTATACAGAAGGGCGGATTGGACTGGCATACAATCCAAATAATGAAATTCTGGTTACAGTCGGCGGCAGCGAGGCAATTGACATAGCCCTGCGGACGATTATCAATCCGGGTGATGAGATACTGTATATTGAACCCAGTTTTGTTTCATATTTGCCATGCATTGTGATGGCAGACGGAATTCCAGTACCGATTGAATTAAAGGCAGAGAATCAGTTTCGTTTAACCGGGAAACAGCTTGAAGATGTTATTACTCAGCGCAGTAAAGTTCTTATTCTGTCGTATCCCAACAATCCGACTGGGGCGATCATGGAAAAGAGTAATCTGTTGGAATTGGCAGAAGTAATTAAAAAGCATAATTTGCTGGTAATTTCTGATGAAATATACAGCGAGCTTACTTATGGGAAAGAACACATAAGTATTGCCAGCCTTCCGGGAATGAAAGACAGGACAATTCTGATAAATGGTTTTTCAAAAAGTTTTGCAATGACAGGATGGCGTTTGGGATACGTGTTTGCGCATAAAGAAATTATGGAGCAGATGACAAAGGTACACCAATATGCAATCATGTGTGCGCCGACAGTAAGTCAATATGCAGCAATCGAAGCAATGAAAAATGGCGAACAGGATGCGGCGCATATGAGAGAATCTTATAATCAGCGCCGACGGTATTTGTATCACGAGTTGAACCGTTTAGGGCTTCCATGTTTTGAACCGGAAGGCGCTTTCTATATGTTCCCTGATATTCGTGAGTTTGGAATGTCCAGCGAAGAATTTGCTATGGATTTATTGGAGCAGGAAAAGGTAGCTGTTGTTCCGGGAAGTGCTTTTGGTGAATCGGGTGAAGGGTTTATCCGCATTTCCTATGCGTATTCCATTGATGAATTAAAGGAGGCACTTATGAGGATAGAACGTTATCTCCAGAAAAAACGTGAGGAGGGGAAATGATACCAGAGGAAATGGATTGCCTGCTTATACAACGAAAGCGAATATTACAAAAATATGACAATTTATAATGAAACAATAATGGAGGATGCTAATGAAAGATTTAACACAAGGCAGCGAGCTGAAAACTATTTTATATTTTTCTCTGCCTATATTAGTAGGGAACTTATTTCAGCAGCTTTATAACGTAGCCGACAGCATAATTGTCGGAAATTTTTTAGGAAAAGAGAGCCTTGCAGCAGTAGGATTCAGCTATCAGATTAATTTTTTGCTGATTTCACTCTCAAGTGGCATATCTTTGGGGGCAAGTGTTTTGATTTCCCGTTATTTTGGAGCCAAAAATATGCAGCAGATAAAGAAAGTAATTGATACGGGTTTCCTGTTTTCAATAGTACTTTCTATTTTGATAGCGGTTGCCGGAGTATGTTCATCTTATCAGATATTGGTATTGTTTCGGCTTCCTGAGAATCTGCTGACAATCGCCAATAGTTACTTGAAAATCGTATTCATTGGTGTGATTCCTACATTTGCATATAATTCTTTGACGAATATTTTAAGAGGCGTGGGAGATTCTAAGACACCGACTTACATTTTGATTGCAGCAACACTGATCAATATCGTATTGGATATTTTCTTTATCACTACATTAAAATGGGGAGTTGCCGGAGCGGCAATTGCAACAGTAATAGCACAGACTTTTTCATTTTTAACTTGTATGTTTTATATGCAATGGCGTTACCCGGAATTATTCATTCGCTTCTGGAATTTGCAGCTTGATCGCCATGAATTGAAAAAAAGTTTAGTAATTGGTACGCCTGCAATGTTACAACAAGTATTTGTGAGCGTTGGGTTTATGTCCATACAGTTTTTAATTAACGGTTTTGGAACTGATTGTATGGCGGCGTATACTGCGGCTTCTAAGGTAGATTCTTTTGCAGAAATGCCAGCCTTGAATTTGGGACACGCTATGACAAACTTTACCGCTCAAAATTATGGAGCAAAGAAATTTGACAGGGTAATCAAAGGTGGAAAATCAGCTTTGGTTATGGGAGTGGGTATTTCCATTCTTATTTCTGTTGTAATATGTCTGTTTCCTTCTGTCTTTATATCCCTGTTTAATCGTGATCCGAATGTTGTACAGATTGGGAATGGTTACTTACGGACGGTATCTGTGTTTTACTTGATTTTTGCAGCTATGCAGATATTGAATGGTTTGTTGTTGGGATATGGAAAATCATTCGTTCCAATGATTGCTTCAGTCGGTTCCCTGTGTCTTTTGCAGGTTCCTACAGCTATCATATTGTCTGGTACGGAATTAGCTTATCGTGGCATTTGGATTGCTGCTCCTGTGGGTTGGTTAGGCGGGTTGCTAATTCGATTTCTGTATTTTAGACATATTGCAAGAAAACAGGAAGAGGTATTAAGGGAGAAAGTGTGAAATAACTAAAGAAAACATGGTTTATCAGTTAAAAAGGGGCATCTATTGGAAGATACCAATAGGCACTTTCAAACTCCCAAGAGGATATTGAATGTTGGCAATTTAAAACCTGATGAAGTTGGGAAAAAGGTAAAGAAATGGGTGGATTTTTGTATTCAAAGATATTAGAAATTTACTGACTGCTTGGTGGAAAAATAAAAAAATCAGAGAGGGATATGGTTGTGATTTTGTTAAAGGAACTTAATGTTACGCATATAGAAGAAATTAAATCATTGTATGCGAAAATTTTTACATTGGGGAGGTGAAAAGCAGCTCTATGAATATATCATGGATTCGATTGGAAGCAGAAATTCCCTAATAATGGGAGCATTTGAAAAAGATACACTGGTCGGCTTTTCATTGGGGAGTATAGTGCATTGGTATAGTGGCACGGAATATTACATTTCTGAGTTTTGCATTAAGACAGAAAAACAGGGAATGGACATAGGAACAGATTTTTTAAGGCTAGTGGAAGATTACATAAAAAGCAAGCAGATAACACATATTTTTCTGCAAACGCAAGCATATCGTTTTTATCAGAAAAATGGATTCACGGAATTAAAAGACCATGTTTCGTTTGTCAAAGTTTTAAAAAAAATCAAAGAGAATAGGTGTACTGTAATGAAGTAAAAACTTCCATGCAGTATACTTTTTTATTCCAAAATTATATTGAATTAAGAATGTAAAGGGGGTTAGGGGGATGTGCCCCTTATGAGCAATTTTTACAGATTTTCAATTATGGAAAATCTGTAAAAAAAGTGCCTGTGGACGTCCACAGGCAGTGCTTGCTATTCTTATCAAGAATTATTGACAAGGTACAGTTATCATGACTTTTTTATTATCACGACCTTTGATGACAAAGCTGATAAACTCAAAGGATTTCTTTAAAAAAGTCGGGATAATATTTTGCAATAACCGCCAACTTTGATTTTT
>CAJTMC010000132.1 GCA_910577115.1 uncultured Lachnospiraceae bacterium | reverse complement strand
CAGAAAATTGAGAAGCAGGATTTGGATTTTAAGATTGAAAGTAGTGGCATATTTGAAGTAGACCGCGCCTTATCCGCATTGGAACACTTGAAACAGGCACTAAAAAATTCGCTTGCCGAACAATGGCAAGCGGATAAATTACGGCAGGAACAGATTTCCGCTTTGGCACATGATTTGAAAACACCATTGACTATTATCCGTGGAAATACGGAGCTGCTGTATGACACGACACTTGCCGATAATCAGAAAGAATGTGCGGACTTTATCGAGGGCAGTGTAGTTCAAATGCAGGACTATATTGAAACGCTGATTGACATGACAAAAGCAAAAGAGAAGTTTCCTTTTCGCCGCGAAAATGTAAAATTATCTTCCTTATTGCAGGAAATCCGTACACAGGCAAAAGGTTTGTGCGCTGTAAAAAATATCTGTTTGGAATGGAGGGAGAATGTTGATCGGGAATATATCTTTGCAGACAGTGAACAACTGATAAGAGGTTTTGCAAATGTTCTTTCAAATGCAATAGAATATACGCCGGCAGGAAAAACTGTTTTCTTTGAAGTGTATGAAAAAGATAATTCAATCCTATGTTCTATCACTGATATGGGAAGTGGTTTTTCTCCCGAAGCGTTAAAACATGCGACCGAACTTTTTTTTATGGGCGAACAAAGCAGACATTCCAAATCGCATTATGGAATAGGTCTTTATGCAGCAGACTCCATAATAGTCCAACATGGCGGGCAGCTTATTTTAAGCAACTCTGAAAAGACTGGCGGCGCACAGGTTATAATCAAAATTCCATATTGACATCATGGACGGCCTGCGAGCCGTCCTTTTTTCAAATTTTTATGAAATTCACAAAAATAGCGGTTAACATAGTAAGCGATGAACAACCTACCGTTCCCCTGATGATATGTTTCGGTGTAAAATAGTTTATAGCGGCAGCTGAGGCTTGTTTTCAGACGTTATCGTTTCAACATCAATCAGCCCTGTACAGTGTTCTTTCATAAAACTACTCCATTCTGCTTCTTCCAGAAGGGCTGTCAGGGAAATTTTTTCCCGTCTGCATCATATAAGCAGAAGTTTTTCTGTGTGATGCGCAGAATCACGTCCGCACCCTGATCCTGTGCATAAATATAATTTTGTGCTGTACCATATCCGGCATCCGCCATGACAAGGTCTCCTTTTTCCATTGAAAAAGGAGTCAGGAATTCCGCAGTATGCCGGTCTGAAACTTTCACCTGTTTCATCCTGTTTTCATTCAAGAAATAACACAGGTGGATGCGCTGCCGGTTTTGTTGCTTTCCCTCCTGGCGGATGACAGACGCATCCACCGGAAGCACATTCTTCACTCCTGCAAAAGCAGAAATATCCGATGCCGGAGAAAGGCAGAAAGCAGGAAGTGCAGTATTTCACGCAGGAAAGGCGCGGCTTTTGAAAAATGCTTCCGCCAGGCAGTGTCAGAAATAGTGGAAATTCCAAGGGCACAGGCGGCGATAGCAAGGATACGGAATGAAAAATTTGAGCTGGCGTAGAAAAACAGCATCCTCAGCAGTCCACGCAAGAGCATACGCTGCGTTTTCTCTGCATAGCGCCAGCGCGTTTTGCCATTTCATCCATTTGCTGTGGCAGATGTGGCAGAATTTTATTATCCCAGTTTTTCAAAGTTTCTTGTATACGGCTGTTAAATTTGATGAAATTATTTTGTAATTTCGTCCCTGAGCTGTTGTAACATGATGTCAAATTCAATTCCGTATTTGTTACTGTTCAGACAGGTCTTCACATTTACTGCAAAGTCTGTAATAATTTATTCTTCTAATTCGTTGCCCGCAGAAATAAAAAACAATTTATACTTTCCCGCATTGTACTTTTCGGGTTTGCCTTCGTAATAGCAGCAATATGGCGTTGTCTCATTTGCATGATTATATAAATATTCCGTAATTTGATAGGTATCAAGAAAGTCCTCGTCCTGCGTATATTTGAGCGTTGCATAGTAGTGTTTCTTTTTACCGCCTGCCCGAAAGGTTTCCCCAATCGTGACAGGCACGCAGTACACGTCTTTTTTCATAACCTCTTTTTCCTGCGTCTTCCACCTGTCGTATACCCATATTTCCTTTACAAGATAAAAGAACAATGCGGACGCGATATAAATGACCGAACTCAAAAAAATGACAACACCACACGCAACGGTCAATGTGGACGCGCCTTCCAAAATGTATTTCATTCCGACGAGAACGGTCAGCACTGCGAGAAACGGCATGATTTTTACTGCAATTGTGACAGCAAAAGAAGGCTTGTACATGGAAGATCTGATTTTCCTACACACTGCCGCTTTTTCGTCCATATTCAACAACCGCTTCCCAGCCAATTCCCCGATGCAGTCCCATGCATAATGACCTTTTTGATTCAATGCTGCCCCCCTTCCGCGCCGTTGCGCAAAGCGTCCACGAAAATCTCGTGCATTTTCCTGCAGTCAATCACCGGCTGAGGCTTAGCACGCTCGGTAAAACGCTCCTGTGTGAGAATTGTTTTTGCCGTCGGCATTGCATAAATTTGATTGAAAATATCCATATCCTTAGGATAGACCATATATGGTTTTAGCTCAGGCGCAGGATTTTCGAGCCGCCACTGCGCATATTCCTGCAAAAATGCTTTATGCTTTGGCATCGTGAGCTTTGCAAATTCTTCCGCGGTGAGCCAGCTTTTGGCAATGCAGTAGAGTCCATGCGCAGGAACGCAGACGTCCTCTGCCGCCAACATCGGTTTTTCAACCCTGCCATAGCCTTTGCAGACGTTCAGCAGATTGTCATTCGCCGCCTCAAGCTCTTTATTGATAAGATTCAGCAAAAACGCAATCGCGTAGCGCTCCCATTTGGAAGCCCTGCTGCCAACAAATTTATTTGCAGTTTCCACCGCCTGCTTTAGCAGTTCCTCATCATGATAATATTGGGCAATCACAAGATTTGATCCGGCTACATAAAAACGGTAACCATTTTCCGTTAGTCCCAATTCCAGCGGATAAACCTGTTCCAAAACGCGCTCTGCTCCGCACGCAAACGCCTCCAACGCCTGATAAAAACGAAAGCAATGGTCATAGCCGCTCCCTCCATCACTGCACGGAATGAGCCAATAGCACATTTCCTGATAAAGATAATCATTCACCGACTGCCAGTCCTGTCCGCGAACTGCGTCATAAAATCCTTCCTGAAATTCCGAAGGGTTAAAATACAAGGGCTGCATACTGATAAGATACATACTTCTCGTTTCCAAATCACCAAAGTCCCCAAACTGCTCGGAACGCGTATTGATTTTGTCGAGAATAAATTCCTTATATTCTGCCCGTTTTTTTGCAAAATACTGTTCGTTATCCATGCCTCTTTCTCCTATCCTCATTTTCACACTTTTCAAATCCTGATTTTGGTTCATTGCTGATAATCATTTTGCCCTGACATAGATCTCACAACAAGGAGCTCCGATACAATGTTTAACAATATCCATCAATTCCTCTTTTGTACATACTTCTTTCAAATATTCCGTCTTCAACATTTAAATATAAAATCACTTTTCATCTTTCCATCAGCTTATAGCTTATCTCCTTCACACACACCAATTGTTTTTCAAACATAATATCCCATAAATCCAAACATTTTTCGGCAATCTTCTTATCTGTCTTCCTTTCAGAATTTACTGTTTCATCATATAAAACCATAACCAGTTTCGAAATTTCATTCTCAATCCCCCATTGTTCTCTCAATTTATCTTTTTCCATCCGCAGCACATTTTCACACAATGCAATAATTAGTGTCTGCTCATTAAACACAGATGCAAAAACATAACTCCGACATCGTGTTTTTAGACGACTTTTTCTGCGATCTATACCTTGAAAAAATTGATATTACCGTACAGCGCAAAAGGATACCTGTCAGACGATGGATATTCATCGCAATAATGGACAGGACGATGGAGCTGCGCGTTGTGATATCCAGTTTTGTGGGCAAAAGTCCAAGCCCATAGCAGCGCTTCGCCGAACTGAACCCCCGCTCAACTTCAATCCGGTCGGTATTGTCCCTGTAGGACTGCTTCTTTTCCTCTGATGTCATCTGTCCGGGTCTGCCCGGTGCCGGACCGGACATCCGTATCCCTTTTGTTTTACAGTACGCCCTGTTTTTTCGCGTCCTGTATATCTGATCAGCCAGAACTCTTTCGGGAT
>CAJTMC010000131.1 GCA_910577115.1 uncultured Lachnospiraceae bacterium | reverse complement strand
AGGTTATCTGCACGAAAAATGAACGATTAATCTGCATTACCTTGCAAATATTATATACCAAATATCCAGAAAAGTCAGTAAAATCAAGCATTTCAAGTTTAATCAGCAGGCACTAAATATCAATTATTTTTTATTTCCCTATCATATACTTTATCATAAACAGCTATCCCATCTTTTATATGATCCAATATAATCTCTTGTTCCAACAGCATCTTTAAAAACTCCAATCTGCTTCCTTGTTTAAGTGCATACTCTTGATTCTCTGTTTGAATAAGGTTGTTAGTATTCTTAATAAAATCCTGTTCATAATCATATTCATCTTTCTTCTTGCCCAATATCTCTAATACCAATACTGCCTGAATCATTCTATCTGTTACTAACTGTAACCGTTCACATACCTTCTGCCTTGAAGTTAAATCATACCTTTTTAATTCCTCAACAAAAGGTTTTAAGCCTTTGATGGAAATCGCAAATTTTGTTACTATGTCTTTTAACTGTTCCATTATCTCCTTTTTTTGATTAGCAACAGCTTTTTCGGGTTCAATAGAATAAAACATTTTATCAAAATTATTGAAATATATTTTTGTTGTGGACTCATTTCCATCTCTTCTAATATATGTTATTTCCCGTGCCTTTAATGGACTGCAAATCAAAATAGGGGTTGTCTTTATCTTTACTTTATATAAAACAAGTCCCAAAAAACAGAACATAGTATAAAATGTTTTTTCTTTTTGTGAATAATCAATCCATAATACATAAGCTCCATTATCAAAACTTTTGTGCAGTTCATCCTCAAAAGTTCTGTCATTGACAATGCTTACTAATTCTTCTCCATCATAATCTTTTTCCACAATATATTTTACAATCTGCTGGAATTCTTTATGGAAGCCATTTATTTGATTCACTTTACAATACCACTCATATCCGATTTTAGCTACTAAACGCAGCATACTTCTTGAATATAGCATTGAAATAATCTCATTAAAATCAAATTCTTCATATACCTCCAGTTTGTCAAAAAATTCAATTCTATCTGAATATTTGTCAATTTGCTCTTGTGTTAATTTCCCTAACACTGACTTAGTTCCGTTTTCTGTAACTGACACCGGATTATCCAGTATCCCTTTCGTCTGGTTGAATTTTTTCTTTTCAATTCTTATGCCATTAACTTTTAAGTGGCTATGATATGGTTGGATTATTCTGTCTTTATTATATATGCCAAGAAAATGTGTTAATAGTTTCATCTTCTCAATTACATCTGATTCAAAAGTTTTCCCAAATTCACTATTATGTTTTTCGCTACATACATTTTTATAGGTTACATTTTTATTAACGAGTGCGTCTGGTATAATATGCGACTCATTTATCTTAATCCCATCTCTTTCACTTCTATTACAATAAATACACCTTATCTCTTTGTTTTGCATAATCAACCTCAATCCATATTAGTGACATTATTATACCACTTTCGCACGACTTCTCATATAATAATCTTAAAATCATTAGCTAAACCGCCCCTATTTTCTTCAAATAAGCATACCCGTCCGTATGCCCCCGGAAATAAATCTGCTTTCTCTCAATATTGTCTTTCTTCAGACTGAGCCTGAAATACTCCACCAATACCCTGTGTTCTTCCGCTGTCAAAGATATATTTCCCTCGCCCTCCGTGACATTCATTATGAACGGATAGTCCCTCTCCATATCCCCGATCTGCCTGCAAAGTGCCAGATAGCTTTCATCCTGTTTCCGCAAATCCACGATTATATCGTTGTCTATCTCCATAAATCCATGTTCCATACGCTTGACTAAATCATTATATTCCTCTGTTGCTGCGCTCATTTCAATCACCCTTTCGTTTTTATTATAATATACCCATTTTTCACCGCAACAACAAATATGCGAGCCTCTATTAGTTTTACCAGTCCGCTATGTAGGCGGCACTGGTTTCCCAATACCGCTTTTTTTACCGTTCCCGGTCTTTGTTCCCTTTCTCCGGCTCCGTTTCTTCCTCCTCCGGCTCGCAGTCCAGTACAATATTCTCTTTCTTATCCATGTCAAGCAGGGCGTTTAACTCCCCCAGCCGGGCGGTCTTTTCCGCTAATTCCTGCTCTTTTGGGAACTCTTTGACTGCCTCTATCTTTGCATTTTCAAGCTGTGCTTTTAAAGTTTCCAGACGTTCCTCACACCGGGAGAGGTTATCGCCAAACTTCTCTATCTCATTGTCCAGACGGGTAATGTTCCCGTGGATGTCCGTCCCCAGCGTCACATGGTACGTCCGTTTCCCTTGCAGGGTGATGACAAATTCCTTGCTGAAGGTGCTGTAAGAAAGCTCCATCGCAAGCCCCCTGTATGCCCCCAGAGGAACCGGATCGGGGGAAGTCATGGCTTTGCAGGCCGCAATAATCGCCTGCCCCGCCTCCTTTTTCTCCCCATAGGTCACGCCGTTTATCTGCATGGGCGGGAACGTGTCACGGTCTGGCGGCGTGTGCGCCTTCACCTGCTCGATGTCCTGCTGGTACTCCACAATCCACTGGCTGTGCTTTTTAATCTCCATCGGGTAGTGTTTCATCACCTTATCCTCCATCTCGTAACGCTGGCTTAAAAAGCTCTGCTTTAAGAGCTGTAGCTTCGACACCTGGATGTCTAAGTCCATCTTTTCCTTTATATACGGGTTCCCGGTGGCAAGTGCCTTAATTTCCGCATAGGATAAAGCCACCTCGTCAATGTCCTCGATGGTGCGTGCCGGGCTTTTGGACGTCATGATCTGGCTGATGAATTTCTGCTTGTTCTCAATCATCTGATACATATAGGCGTCAAATGTCCCCTCCGTCACATACCGCACGATAAATACTTTCTTGTTCTGGTTGCCCTGGCGGATGGTTCGCCCGCCTCTTTGTTCCAGATCAGTCGGTCATTTTTTGCGGACAGTTCAATAGATACCATCCTTTTCTGTTCCCTGCTCCTGCGTTTGCACTCGTTTGACTTCTCCCTCTGTATCCTCTTGGCACAAGCAGGACAATACTTCGATATGCCAGAGCCGGGGACGTATTCAATGTTGCACACCGTACAGTGTTTGGCGGGCAATGCTGTCCATCGTTTCGTGGGTGTGATATGTAATTCACCGACAAAGCCGATGAATTTATAGTAAATCTTGATTTCCTGTCTAACCGTTCCGTCTAATGACTTCTCACGCTCCGAAACAAGTATCTTGTCTATCAGTGCATTTACCACTGTTGCGTCCAGTTCCTTTAAGCCTTGATAGTTGCGGATTAGCGAGAGGAAGTCACGGATTCCCTGCGATTTCTCATAGTTTTCGTTAAGTGTTTCCGTTACTTCCCTCAACCGTGTTTCAATTTCAAGCTGTTCTTTCTGGTATTTCCCAGACATCATCTCAAAATTCCGCTCGGTGATACGCTCCATGTCCTTATCCTCATAGAGAGAAGAAAACAGCCTGTCAAGCTCCGCAAGACGTTTGTTCAGCTTCTTCCGCTCTTTCTCCATTGCCTTTGCCTTGCTCTGGTCTGTTTCCGTGAGCCGCTTTTCTATGGCTCTTACTGCCTTTTCATCATTGACCGCCATATCCGCAAAACGGTTGATGTCGGCAAGGACGGCGTTGAATAAATCCCTCGCTTCTATATTGTGGGGAGTACACTCGCTTCTTCCGTACCTGGCATAATTATTACATGAATACAGTACGCAGTCGATAATATCGGGGCGTTTCCTCCTGTTAGCGTTCATCGCCCGCAGAGCATAGCCGCAGTCCGCACACTTGATAACTCCCGCAAAGATATTCTCAAATCCCCCTGCGTTCTGTTCCCGCCTGCGGCTCGTCATAAGCTGTTGGACGGTATCAAATTCCTCCTGCGTGACTATCCCCTCATGGGTGTCGGGTATCACTTCCCATTCTTCGGGCAGCTTAGAGGGGCGTTTCTTGCTTTTCATGTTGGCGGCAATCCGCTTGTAGCCTGCAAGGTTTCCCGCATAGACAGGGCTTCTTAAAATGCCCCTCACGCTGTTCTCGCTCCAGATATAACGGTTTTCCTCGTTATCCTCAAAGTACCGTTCATAGCCTGCCGCCCCCTGCTCCGCCGCATAAGCGGCAGGGCGTAAGACGTGCTGTTTATTGATGTGCTTGCGGATTTTGGCGATTCCGTTTCCCGCAAGTGCAAGGTCAAATATCTCTCTTACAACGTGCGCCACCTTATCATCTATCAGCAGATGGTTGTGGTCGGCAGGGTCTTTGATATACCCATAGGGT
>CAJTMC010000130.1 GCA_910577115.1 uncultured Lachnospiraceae bacterium | reverse complement strand
TGCATGGTGCATTTGGCTGTGGATGACGCCCGCATCAAATTCTGTACTCGTCTTGCGGGCAAAGACAGTTGGTTCCTGCCTTTCGATAAGGGGTATAACGATGGAGCAGGCAATCCGCCGAATCCCAATGGCTTGATGACCGACTATCTGTGGAAAGATATTCTTACAAAAGAAAAGCTGACGTTGATTATTGAAAACTATGCTCAGGTTGTTATCGAGGTGGATGAGGATACTAAAAAGAAAAAAGAGAAGCAAATTTTTCCACGATATCATCAGTTGGATGTGGTCACAAAGCTTCTTAATGATGTGCAGGAAAACGGTATTGGGCGTAAATACCTGATCCAGCACAGTGCGGGAAGCGGCAAGTCCAACTCTATCGCATGGCTTGCTCATCAATTAATTGGACTTGAACAGAATGGGCGTCCGATGCTGGACTCTGTTATCGTAGTTACTGATCGCCGCATCCTCGACAAGCAGATCAGGGACACCATCAAACAATTTATGCAGGTGAGCAATACCGTGGCATGGGCGGAGCACTCTGGCGACCTTACAAAAGCTATCACGGACGGCAAGCGCATCATCGTTACCACGATTGAGAAGTTCCCATACATTGTTCCGCAGATTGGAGCCGATCACAAAGAGAATCGTTTCGCCATTATCATTGATGAGGCGCACTCAGGGCAGAGTGGTCGCAACTCCGCACAGATGAATCTTGCCCTCTCCGGACTCGCCTCAGATGATGAGATGGACAACGAGGATAAAATCAACGCTATGATGGAAGGGCGTAAGCTGTTGAATAATGCCAGCTATTTTGCCTTCACAGCTACACCAAAGAACAAGACGTTGGAGACCTTCGGCATACTTGTTGTGGATGAATATGGGAATCCTATATTGAATGATAAGGGCGAATTGCAGCATAAGCCATTCCATGTCTACACGATGAAGCAAGCTATCCAGGAGGGATTCATTCTGGATGTGTTGCGGAATTACACGCCTATTGACAGCTTTTACAGATTGATGAAGACTGTCGAAGACGATCCGATGTTTGACAAAAAGCGCGCCCAGAAGAAACTCCGCAATTTTGTGGAGAGCGACAGCTATACCATAGCGAAGAAGGCCGCTATGATGGTTGACCACTTCCATGAACAGGTTATCGCTAAGGGAAAAGTTGGCGGGCAGGCCCGCGCTATGGTTGTGACTGCCAGTATTCCGCGATGCATTGAATATTATTATGCTATCAACAAGTGCCTTTCTGAAAGACACAGCCCCTATAAAACCATTATTGCTTTCTCTGGTGAGTGTAAGTACAACGGTCAGGAACCGCCGCTGACCTCGGCAGGCATGAATGGATTCCCGGACGCTAAGATACCAAAGACCTTTAAGGCGGACCCGTATCGCATCCTGATTGTGGCGGATATGTTTCAGACCGGCTTTGATGAACCCCTGCTTCACACGATGTATGTGGATAAGATACTCTATGACATCAAAGCGGTACAGACCCTTTCAAGGCTGAACCGTTGTCATCCAAAGAAGTACGACACCTTCGTTTTGGATTTTGCTAATAAACCGGAAATTATTGAAGAGTCCTTCTCCCGCTACTATCGCACCACGATTTTGTCCGGCGAGACTGACCCCAACAAACTTTATGATCTTGTGGCAACGATGGAAGGGTATCAGGTATATTCTGTCGATGATGTAGAACACCTGGTTAGCCTGTATTTGAATGGCGCAGACCGTGATAAACTTGATCCTACCCTGGATGCCTGTACAGCCCTTTATAAGCAGTTGGAAACAGATGACCAGATCAAGTTCAAAAGTGCGGCGAAAGCTTTTTGCCGTACATATGGATTCCTCGGCGCGATCCTTCCTTATGGCAATGCGGATTGGGAGCGGCTCTCCATTTTTCTCAATCTGCTGATACCGAAACTGCCTTCCCCCCGCGAGGACGACCTGTCACAGGGTATCCTTGAGGCAATCGATTTGGAAAGCTATCGCAACGAGGCGCGTGAGTCAATATCCATCAAGTTGGAGGATTCTGATTCCGAGGTTGCGCCGGTTCCATCCGGCAAAGTTGGTCACATTATCGAGCCAGAGATGGATTTGCTTTCCGTTATTCTGTCTGATTTCAACGATATGTTTGGCAATATCAACTGGAATGACGCAGATAATGTACGCAGACAGATTCTTGAAATACCTGCTATGGTTTCCAGGGATGAGAAATATCAGAATGCTATGAAGAACTCTGATGAACAGAGTGCAAGACTTGAAAGTGAGCGGGCTTTGCAGCAGGTCATCTTCGCTATCATGGCTGATAATATGGAACTGTTCAAACAGTTTCAGGATAATCCCTCATTCAAGAAATGGCTTTCCGATCTTGTATTTAATCTTACCTACAACAGAGAAGGAAAGCCCTATGAAGCACCACCGCAGAAACATAAGTCCATCGTTTATAACTTCGAGCCACAACAGGAAATTCAGATGGTAGCAGAGGAGCAAACGCCTTACGGAGAAAAAAGCAAATAGTCCAAAGTTCATATAGGCGGTTGTGCGCCACTTGGTTATGCTCTCAAAAGGCAATGCTAGAGAGCTATACAGAAAAGAATGGGTTTACGGGTATACGCCATTTTACCGATCACGGACTATGCGAAGGACATCAGCAAGAAAATCAAGTCAACATTTAAGGCAAAAGCGGAAAGCACGTTGCGAGCAGTCCGCCATATGGTTATATGAAAGACAGCGGGGATAAAAACAAGCGGGTTTTTCAATTTTCTCACTTCATCAACTGAAAGACCAACAAATTCCGCAATCTTTTCAAGCACCTGAGTGCGGGCGTCCAGCACCTTTAAATCCGGCTTCTCCAACACAATCTGCAAACCAGTTCTATCTCAATATTGGCGCTATCGTCTTTTTGATTGTTCTTCACAGATTCTCCCCTCTCTTTATTTCATTGGAAATTCCTTCTGCAATTCTCTGTGCCAGACTTTCCTGATAATCGTTATCCAACAGCTTTTGACTCTCTGAATAACTTGAGAGAAATCCCATTTCTACTAAAACAGCGGGCATTTGCGTGTTTCGCAAAACATAATAGCCCTCTGTTTTTGCATACCTCGTTTCAATATCCTTACTTAGCGAAACTGCGTTGATGATACTTTCTGCATACCCTTTGCTTTCTACCGCATTTGAATTGTTGTAATAACATTCCAAACCTGCTATCTTGGCGTCCTTTTCATAATAATTGCAATGAAGACTGATAAAAAAATCTGCATTGGAGTCATTTGCAACAGAAATACGATCTGCAAGGTTCATATTTTCATCGGTGCTTCTGGTCAGAATAACTTCTATATTATCATTCTCCAGAATAGCTTTCAGCTTCAATGCAACCGAAAGGTTAATATCCTTTTCTACTGCCTTGCCGCTGACAGTACCTCCGTCACTTCCTCCATGCCCCGCATCCACGACAACGCAAACTCCTGAAGTATTATTCTCTATCGAAGTAACAGAAGCAGTGTCGTTGCCTGCGTTTCTATCTGTGTATATATCCGTGTACTTATTTATCTTTTCATCTTCCTTTGTAAATCTCTCATATATGTAAAGACATCCGCAAACCATAAGTATCATCATTATAATCGGTATCAATATGACGATTATCCTCAGCAGATACGCAATCATAAGCCGCTTAATCTTTCTCTTCCTGAGTTTTTTCCTCTTTTCGTATTGTTTCCTGTTCATTGCCGCATTTGTTCCTCAATCTGGAATAAGTCAACACCCCCGCGGGAATCAATGGCTTTTTGGTAAAGCGATTTCCTCACCGCTTTCTTTTGATAATACATAAATATTGCCTGTATCACAAGTAACAGACATTGCAGGTATATGACTGATCAATTCCTTGTTGTTCCCGTCCTTGCCGCAGGAATACAAATCTCCGCCGTCAGTTCTGGAAACATAATAGATTGACTGTTCATCCATGCAGAAATCACTTGCAACTATATTTTCATAAGTGTAAGCTTCATTACCGGAAACATCATATCTTGTTAAAACCCCCTGTTCATTTTTGTAAAAAATACTTTCCCCATCGAATGAAATATTTCCGTTTGGAGGTATATTGAGCTTTACAGTTTTTCCGGTATACCGGTTTACTTTTGTTATGCCATCATTGCCAATGAAAAACAGGTTATCGTCATTCAGGAAAAAAGCGTGGTGAAAATCCAGGAACTTCCATTTATCCCCCGTTTCATAGTCAATGCCCAAAAGAGAACGCCCGGAATT
>CAJTMC010000129.1 GCA_910577115.1 uncultured Lachnospiraceae bacterium | reverse complement strand
ACTTTCTGGAATTGGGGCAGGCAATTCAAGATGCCCGTGAGAAACAACGGATTACAAGAGAGGAATTAGCCGAGGAACTTGGTATTTCGGCAAGACACTTGCAGTCAATAGAAAAAGAGGGGCAAAATCCAAGTTTTCCACTATTCATACAACTTGTAACGATGTTCCATATATCCGTAGACCAGTACATACACCCAGACACCCCGACAGAAAAAACAACCTTGCGTCGGCGGTTGGATGTGCTTCTCAACACTTTTGATGATGCGGAACTGACTATCATAGTAGGGACGGCGCAAGGAATATGTAAAGCAAAAGAGCAAACAGAGGAATAAGCCCCTCTGTTTTTCCTTATTACCTCACCAAAGGCTATTTCCATCTGTTACATTTTCTGGTTATGCCGTGAACTTCCTGCATATTGAAATTGCGGCTCATACAAATGAAATGAAAAGGTTTCCCTGTCCACAAAGCCCACCGTTTTATCGCTGTCGTACAATTCAAGCAGAAATGCCGCCATCTGTGTGCTTGTATGATAAGTGCAAAATAATCTGTCATAATCATATTCACTGACATCATTCGCAATTTTCCCAAATTCCGTTTTTGTTGCGGCAGGGGCTAATACCTTTGCCTGCATTTTTGCATGGGCGGCTTTTAACTCCCACGCCAAGCCCTCCGTAAAAGCACTGACATAAAACTTTGCAGCACAATAGGTTACTGCATTGGGAACAATCGTATAGCCGCCGCAGGAAGAAATATTGATAAGCTGTGTCCCCTCCTTATCTTTAAAGTCACGGACGAACAGGGACGAAAAGACGGTGAGGGCTTCCACATTTAAGTGCAGCATCCGACTGATTTTCTCCAAATCCTGATTCCCAACGCTTCCATAATTTCCAAACCCCGCATTGTTTACCCATGTCCGCAGCGGATATGATTTTATGCTCTCGTATAATTGGAAAACATTTTGGGGAACAGCTAAATCCGCAGCTTTAACCACAATATCAAGCATCGGATGTAAAGCTAAAATTTCCTGCCTTAAAGTTTCCAGTCTGTCTTTTCTGCGGGCAACAAGGATTAGGCTGCTCCCACGCTCTGCAAAAGCTTTTGCCGTTTCATACCCTATCCCCGAACTTGCCCCCGTGATTACCGTGTACTTTTCTGTGTTTTGAACCATTTACAAAACCTCCTCTTTGCTGATATAATACGAGCATACAATGTAGAGTAAACTCTATGTCAAGAGATAAGAGGTGATTTTTTTGGAATATTCCATAAGTGAATTTTCAAGGCTGACAAATTTAGGGATACATACCCTGCGTTACTACGAGCATGAAAATCTGATTACGCCGAAACGCAATTCCAGTAACCGCCGCTGTTATTCGGACAAAGACCTCGCATGGATTGAATTTATCAAGCGTCTGAAAGACACGGGTATGCCGATTAAAGAAATACAGCGTTATGCCGAACTACGGGCAAAAGGCGACCTTACCCTTAATGAGAGAATGGAAATGCTGACCGTACATCGTGAGTCCCTTAATGAGCAGATAAAAGCATTGCAGGAACATATGGCAAAGCTAGACGATAAGATTGATTTTTACCGCCAAGAAATAGAACGCACATCTCTAAAATAGTCGGAACACATATCGAAAGTTCTTCACATCGACTATGTAAGGTAAAAGAGGAAACAAAAGGATAAGCCCTCTGCTTCCTCTGTTTTACCGTAATAAAGGCATACTCCCCGTCAGCTTGTTAATCTGCTTTTTATTTCCGCAGACAGCGATTCCAATATAATTTAATCTGCTTTCTGAGGTATTCGCCATTTTGCGGGTGAACTCATTGTAAGTCTTACACCCTTGTGCTAAATCAGAAAAATCAACAACTGTCAATTCAGAAAATTGCGGCTCAAACAACCTTGTTCTTAGTTTTTTAAGTATTTCGGTATTTCCTTTTAATATCGGTACGGGGAACTGTATAATCCCCATGTGGGCATTTCCCTCTAAATCAAGCACATCATTCCCGACAACATCGGGCATTTTCATTCCCATAGTGATGCCGAGGATAGCGGCGGTATTCGCAATAATCCCAAGAGGTAAATTTTCATCGACAACAATCACACATTTTTCATTCTCTACATTCATTTTCACTTTCCTCTTTTCCTAAATTTTAATTTACTTTCCGATAGAAACAAGCCGATTAAGGTAAGCCCTATTCCTATCGCAGCAATCCATGTGATTTTTTCCTTTAACACAATAACGGATGTGACAACGGTAATGACAGGGACTATATAAATATACACGCTTGTCTTAACAGCCCCAAGCGCCCCCACTGCATAATTCCAAGTAACAAAACAAAGGGCTGATGCTCCAAGACCTAAATAGATAAGGTTTAGGGCATACTCTGACTTTATAACTTTTTGCACATCCAAATTGAAATCAAAAACAAAGAGAAACGGAAGCATGAAAAGTATTCCATATGTAAATATCTTCCTTGTAGTCCCAATCGTATTCAATCCATAGCTGCTGATTTTTCGTGTAAGCAGGGAATAAACTGCCCATACCAATGCCGCAACAACCGCCAGAATATCACCAATGGGATTCAGCTCCAATTCCTTACCGTTAAAACTGATAAGGCATATCCCTATCATAGCAACTACAAAACCAACAAAAAATTGTACTTTCAGTTTTTCTTCTGTCTTTAGAAATACATGAGATAAAACAGCAGTAAAAAACGGGGCGACAGAAATAATAACTCCAACATTAGAAGCCATCGTATAGGTTAATGCTATATTTTCAAGTAGGTAGTATAGGCATATCCCGCATAGTCCCGCCGCAGCGAATGTAAATTCCTGCTTTTTATCCTTTATTTTCAATCGTTTCGGATAAACGGCTATCAGCACAAGTAATCCAAGCAAAAATCTGAAAAACAGTATTTCTATCGGTGTGAAATCCGTAAGCAGTATTTTGGTGGATATGAAAGTCGTCCCCCATATCACAATCGTAATCAGAGCTGTGATATGCCCTGCGGTAGCTTTTTTATTCATGATTCTTGCCGCCCTCCTTGAAAATGCGTCTGTATGCGGCAGGTGACAATCCGATAAACATATTAAAAAAATTAGAAAAGTGGCTCTGGTCTGAAAAGCCTGTCTGTATAGCGGCGTCAATCGGGGATATGTCTTTTTCCAACAGCTCCTTTGCTTTGCCTACCCGTATTGTTTGAAGATACCTATATGGCGTAACTCCTTTTGACTTGGTAAACGCACGGAGCAAGGTCGATTTACTAAGACCGCTGCATTTACAGAGGTTTTCCAATGTGATATGCTCTGCAAAATGTTCTGACATAAATATGCAGGCATTTTCTATTTCCTTGCCGCACTCTGGAATACAATTCTCAAAGGGTTGTCCGTATTGTTCGATGAGTAATGAAATAAGGAGCAGGAGCATTTCTTCTTTTTCAAATTCTTTTGAACCGTTCATAATTATCTGATGTAAAGAATGGAGATAAAGATTCAGCTCATCATTTTTAATGACATTTTCCGAAAATCCAAGTAGCACCCTTTGTCCTGTTATTTCTTCTGCTAATGACAGCATCGTTTCTTTTGGGATATTCAAACCTCTGTAATCAAGCGTTCCGCCGTCGCATTGCACACAACTGTGGTTATCGTTTGGATTAAACAAAAGAATATTTCCCTGACTTACCGTATATTCTTTATTTTTACAGGATAAACAACGTGTCCCTGCTTCTATAAAACCAATCACATAGTAGTCATGAAAATGATTCGGAAACGGCTGGACGATTCCCTCAAAACGATATGCTTCAAGATGACAATCGTCATCATAGCAGACTGTCCGTATTTCTTTTTGCATTGATAACACCTCCTCGCATTCTATATTATACTCAGAATGTCTACTGATTTCTTGTAAGATATCTTCATTTTCCAAAAACATATCTATAACCAAAAGAACAGGCAGAGGAATACACACCTTTACCTGTTCTTTTCATCATAATATTTTGCAGACATCAATCTATTTTTATAAACTGCTCCACATTAACTGATTATCTGTAAAAACAGCCTTTATTTTATCGTTATCTTTTAGCCATGCCAGATAGGAACGCACTGTACTTCCCACTAAAACATACTGTTCAAAATTCATTACCAGTTCGTATTCATCAAAAAGTAGCTTTAAAAGTTCTTCAAAACACATAGGCGTTTTTAAGATGGACTGTATATCGTTTGATATATCAAATACTTTTTGACGGTTAAGCTGAACTATGCCTGTGATGTTGCTCGTAACATCCGAATGGGCAGGCACGAACATAGCAGCTTCCATAGATTCAACTTTATCCAGTGTATTT
>CAJTMC010000128.1 GCA_910577115.1 uncultured Lachnospiraceae bacterium | reverse complement strand
CGGAGGAGGGCCTATGCTTTTTTTAATTGATATATGTCATAGCTATTACAAATGAATATTGCAGACATGGCGGTATCCTCCTATATACCGCCCCTGCTGATTGCTGAGGGTCATCTGGAGGTCTGCTTTTTAGCAAAAAGAAATGGCGGCCTTGATTACTCAAAACCGCCGAAGAAATCAGCTGTGCAGGAAAGCGCGCGAAATCCTCTGCCCGTCAGCGGTTTTTTTCTTTCCCCGCTGTGGAGGCAGATGTTTTATATTGATTTACCACAAGCATAACCTACAAATGTTATACAAACTTCCTACTGCCAAGAGGATTGCTTCAAGGATAGATGGAACAGGGATTACAACAATCCGAATGACGCCACTCTTGGCCGCCTCAATGAATGTGCCAAAGACACCCCGGTCTACTCCCTCATTTAGTGTAGGCAGATTGTTCAAAGTCACCGCTGGTCGTATGGACGTGTCAAAAGGGCTGCTGTACGATGGTTTTTTTCTTTTGCCGCCATTCAACAAATCAATCCATATATAGAGTTTATCTCTTATAGAATAGGCGTTTTCAATCCAACATAACCATTTAGAGCGGCCATAACCGCAATCACGATGGTGATTATTACAAAAGCACCTAAGAACCTTGCCTTTACCAACCCCGCAACTTCCCGCAGAAACAGTACATAGAGGATGATTTTCCAAATCAAAACACCCACAAAAATGATGCTCAATAGCATTCCCCATAGGGGACTGTTCCAAAACAAATAGAAATATACTTCTGTAATGGCAACTGTGATTGAACAGATGATATTGGGGAAAAAAGAAATTCCCCATGTTTGGATATAAGATTGAAGGTTGGTTTTACTGCCAAAGCATTTGCAAACCAGCCACATTACCGTACAAATGAGCAAATAGCTTGCAACGCCCAACACAATAGTTTTTAAGAGTTGGGGGCCATCGATTTGGAAGTTAGTATCGGATGCCTTTCGCAAGACCGAATCCAATACAGTAACCATCAGTATCGTTATAGCCACAAGCAGCCATGCAATGCCTTTATATCGCTTATGATAAGCATTACCCGGCCTGTTGAGGGCTTCAAAAAAAAGCGACATAGTTCTATTAACCTCCAAAGAAACTAAGAAATATATTGGTGTAACGGGTTCCGAAAATCAAAGTAAAAGCTACTGCCTGCAAAGAAGAAATACCAAATGCAACCCTCCACGGATATAGCGAAACAAACCTGCCAATTTTTTCTCTTAAAGTAGTTTCGTTCTGGTGGGCTTGGGCAAGCACGATATGAAGCATTTTTTCTTTCTGCTGTTCAGATGGAACTTCGACGTCCCTAATAGTTTCAAATGCCTTTTGCAAAGGATCATGGTTGATGGGCATTACTTTTCCTCCTTTCCATATAGGTTGATAAATGCACCTCTGGCCCGCTGCAACATACTTTCTACGGATTTCGGTGATTTATCAAGAATTTGAGCAATCTCTTTTACACGCTTTTCTTCGATGTATTTGAGAAGCAAAACAATTTTATATTGCTGCGGTAACTGACGTAGACATTCTCTAACACGTTGACTTTCATAGGTCGTTTGCAGGTATTCTTCTAAGTCTTGGTTGTAATCACTGATCTGCTCGATCAAATTGCCATCAATGGGGATGGTATCGGACGGCTGACTATATTGCTTTCTGTAAAAGTCAAACAACCTATTTTTCGCTATCTTAAATACCCATGTTCTTTCCGAACAAAGTCCTCGGAATCCATTTATGCCCTTGTAAACCTCAAGAAAGATGTCCTGTGTTAAATCCTCGGCAAGAGAAACATCATAGCCAGTTCGCAGAAAAATATATTGGTATATTTCATCTACATAAGCCTTGTAGATGGAAATAAACTTCTGCTCTCCGTTTCCAGCCATACTCATACCTCATTCGACGATAAGTTCCAGTGAACAAAGAATATCATCGTTGTATGTGATTTCAAATTTTAAGGTTCCGACGGCCACTTGATCTGCCTCTAAAGAGTAGACAATCACTCCGGCCATGTCCGTTGTGGTTTCCTGTACATCTGTCTTTATTTCTGTGCCATCCAAGTACCAGTTTGCTGTGTATTCCATGCCTTTCGGGGACTCAATGAAATATACACTGGCATACACCGGTTCATTTTCAAACACCTTTTCCGGCTGCGTTGCGTCCTCAATGTCGGCTTTTTCCTCAAAGGGAGAGTTCGACACAACGAAACTCTCTACTGTATTTTGTTGTCCGCATCCAGTCATAAGCATCATAAGCAATGCTGCGATCAATAAGAAAGCAGAAAAATTCTTAAAAACTTTCATTGTATTACCTCCTACTCGCCGTAATTGTATTCATCCTGATTTTTGAAAGCTATATAAGCAATTCCAAACAACACAACAATACCTATTGTAAATCCAACTACGGCTGTTGTCCAACTTGAAGTGTTATTTGGATTAGAAAGTGCTTCCATCATAATTCCCGGCGAAATCATGCTGATTTTTTCTACTGTTTGTGTGGAAAGGTTCAGCACTTTTCCAATGCCCTCCGGGATAAGGACAAAGAAACGAGGCATAAGCACAAGCCCGCTTGCCAAACTCCAAATCATAGCCACCTTGGAAGATCGGGCAAACACGGAAATCATCAGCCCTAAAGCTGCAAATACCATGATAAAGCCCCAAAGCGGCAAGAGATATTTCCCAATCATTGCTGCCCTTTGTGCGCTGCTTAAACAGGTAACAATGATCGCAATTGGCGCAAGATAGATAAAAGACAAGGCGAGAGAAACAATGGCTGTGGCAATAATCTTGGCTATGAAAACATGCTTTTTAGTCGTTCCAGAACACAAAATGCAATCCAGCACATTCCGTTCACGGTCGGCGGATATAAGGTCAAAGAATACCGCCATAACTGCCCATGCGCCAAAAATAATTAAAGGCAGAAAGAGGGACATATATTCAAGCCGGTTATTCTCTACCAATTCCCGGCGGCCATTAGAGAAGAAAAAGAAATAGATGGTAAAGAGTGCCATAACCACCCAAATCCCCAATGTTCGCAAACCAAAAGCCCGCCTTAAGTCACGGCATATCAATTTTGTAACAGACTTCATATCGACTCCTCCTAATTGTTCATGTGTAACTGTTCCTGAACCACATCCTTCACATTAGAATGTACTGCTTCATAAACCAAAACCGAATTTGCAGTAAGCGCCCCAATGAGAGCGGCAACACCCTCTCGATCTGTTTTTGCATGAATCAAAGTTCGTTCCTGATTGCTGCTAAGAGAGAATTTTTGTGCCAACTGGGTAAACAGTTTATCCGGCACTATACTGGTTTCGATAATGTAGCTGCTTTCAAGCTGACGATCATATATCAGTCGTCCACTTTCCATAATAGCAACATTGGTACAAATATCATCCATATCTTGCAAAATGTGTGACGAAATCAAAATGCTTTTCCCTTGTTGATGCAGCTCTTGGATCAGTTTATTCATTTCGTGGCTTGCATTGGGGTCTAATCCCGCAGTTGGTTCATCTAAGATATAAAAATCGGGATCGCCGGTCATTGCAATCACCATTTGGAGTTTTTTCTGCTGGCCGGGAGAAAGATGCTTAACTCGTTTAGCTGTGTCCAACTCCAACTTTTGGCACAGCCGCAGACCGTTTTGCATATCAGCATTTCTCAAAGCCGAGAAAAATTGAATGGTACTGGCAACCGTTTGTGCCCCATCAAAGCGGCAGCTTTGGGGCATGTAGCCGATATAGTCCTTTTCCATATAACAGAGAATATTGCCCTTCGTGGGTTTCATCAGGCCCGCAATTAAGCGCAACAGTGTAGTTTTGCCAGCGCCATTCTGTCCGACAAGGCCGTACACATCACCTCTTGAAACTGAAAAATCCACATCATGCAATATCTCGGCTTGACCGAAACATTTATTCAAATGTTCTACGGCAAGAATTTGTGTGTCCAAATTTACATCTCCTTTCCGAAGCCGACTATCAGCTTCTGAAAAGGTAGTCGTATGACAGAACAAAATCCTTCGTAAATTTCAAAAAAATTTTTGTTCAAAACCGCCGTAAAATCAGAACATGGGATAATACCTACCCCTCAACGGTTTTTCCTTTCCCGTTAGGAGGTGCAGGATGGCTTTAGGATTAGTATGCAGAAATATCTCTCTCAAAAAATCAGCATAATCAGACCTATTAAACGGCATAATAAGGTTATTCATTTGTGTGAATCAGCACGATACAATATATTTGAGGTGAATGATTATGCCGATTGATGATTTGACTGCTTTAGGGCAAAAAATGCGGGAAGCCCGAAAGAAAAAAGACCTGACACAGCAGGAACTTTCTGATCTGAGCCATGTATCTGTAAAACAAATTGCCAACATCGAAAAAGGAAAGATGAAT
>CAJTMC010000127.1 GCA_910577115.1 uncultured Lachnospiraceae bacterium | reverse complement strand
TCCATTCGTTCCCAAGCTTCGGGCGATGCTTTCTGTTGAACAGCTTCCTTCCAGATATTTTGTGACGGCAGCTAATTTCATTTCAAAAGAGTATTTTGAATGTTGTCCCATAAAATATGTTCCTCCTTATAGTGACAGTTTTATTATTTTATCTGTCTACTATAAGGGGAGCATATCAATAATTTGAAATCACAATACATCGGCTCTGTTTTGTATTCCGCAATTTTTTACAATTCAAATAATAAGCCTGTTGGTATGATGTAGGCAGGCAGAGAAATTGCCAAAAAAAATTGAAAGGAAGTGTTGGAAATCGATTACAAAAATCTGTTTGAAAAATTCAACGAGGGAGGAAAGCTGCTGTTAAAAGATGCCACAGTTACATTTGACGCTATCCCGTGGTCGAAACATCCTGCTTCCCCCGGCGTGGAGCTGAAACATATTATCACATCCGAAAGTACAGACGGACAATTCAGCTACCATCTTGTGAGGATAGCCCCTAATAAAAAGATTGGCAATCATATCCACGAGAAACAACTGGAAACGCATGAAGTAATCTCTGGCACAGGTGTTTGCGTAAATGACGGTGTGGAATTGTCCTATGAAGCGGGCGTAATATCCATATTTCCCATAGGCGTACCGCATGAAGTGATTGCAGGGGATGATGGGCTTTGCCTGTTCGCAAAGTTTATGCCCGCCCTCTGCTAATAGCTCTATCTGGTTATATCTCTTTCGTATCGCTGAATGGCACGAGTGCCCCAGAGGGTATAGGGGTATTTTGGGGGATAATTCCAGAAGAATATTTATAAGTTAAAGGCGGCAAGCCTACCTGTTTTTCAAATTGCTTTATGAAGTGGCTTTGGTCGCAGAAACCCGTGGTCAAAGCTACTTCGGTTATTGTATCGACTTCGTGGATTAGGCGTTGCGCCTTGCGGATACGGTTCTGGATTTGGAACTGGTGCGGCGTAAGCCCTACCTCTGCCTTGAAGCTTCTGATAAAGTGGTATTTGCTGATAAAAGCGTTTTGTGCCATTTCCTCGACAGTAAGTTTATATTCTGGGTATAATTCCAACTGTTTTTTTAAGTCGTGGATATAGGGGGTATGGTTTTTTAGCTGCCAGTTGGAAGAATCCGAGGTTTCATCCAGACAGTTTAATAGCTGTAATATCTGATAGTGACTAATTTTTCCCATATTCAGAGCCTGCATCAGAAGAAATCCAATATGTTTTTGCATGGTGGTAATATCTACGTTGTTTACAGCATTCTTATCAATGCACAGGGTAAGCAGGGAATAGCTGTCATGTGCCGAAATGCTATGCGGCTCATATGGAAATATTGCAAATGTTTCGTTTTGCTTATAAGTCCTTGCTTCTTTATTTGTTGTAAGGACTACGGAGCCGTCCAGTATGATGCCGATTGTCAGTACGGAAACGTGATTATGTAATGGGTAAGATATGGTTGAATCCTTACAGAAAATCAGCTCAATGCCTGTTTCTGCATGATATAAATAGCGGATATTGTTTGTAGTCATAGGTTTTCCTCACGGTCTGTTATCCATTTCATGGACTTGGGTTATATGTTGGCGTTGCAGCTTTCAAGTAAACGGTTTGTTCCTGTTATTTCAGCATCTACAAGGTCAATCATTCTTTTTACATTTGCAGAATGGGCAGAAGAAACTTCATTTTCCCATAACGGATTGATTTGTTTTTCAATCCCTGCACGGTACTTTTGCAAAATATTAAGCCGCTCCTGCAAAAGTTCCTGCTGTTCATCAGGGGTAAATGTACTTAGAAAAAAAGCGGCAATAGAAAAGATGTTTGTATCATAGTTGAATTGCAGGATTGATGCTTTTAAAGTGTTTATAAATTCGCTTTTCCCCTTATCAGAAAGTTTGTAAACGGTGCGGTCTGGCATATTTCCGACTTTCTCGGTAGTGCCAGATATAAATTCCTTTTTCTCAAGGGTTTTTAATGTCGAATATACCGTTGAATCAGCGATATTAAACCACCATTTCACATTCATGTAGTTTAAGAGTTTTATTATCTCGTATGCGTTAAGTGGTTTTTCGTATATGAAACCTAAAAGCATTGTGGCAGGTTTGGACAACATATTTTTTCCTCCTTGACATTGGATTGTATTTATAGTACTTTATATATAAAGTAGTTTTTATGAACACTACTATTATAACATAGCAATGTAGAAAAAGGAATACTGGAAAAGGAGGTTTTTTATGCCGCAGCTCAATAAAGGGGGTAAATTTGTATTTGGTCTTTCCGTTATAAACCCCGATTTAACAATACACATCCCGCCACAGGCACTGTTGGAATATGATGCACTGCGGGATGGAAAAGTGATAATTTTTACGGGAAGCAAAATAACAGGCGGCTTTTGCGTGACGACATATCCGCTGCTGTCAAATTCAAAACTCAGCCATATATTGGAAGAATGCCCTGCGTTAAGGGATTGCCAGCTTTCCGAGGGTGAGCTTACCCGATATAAAGGGCGTAAATATGCGTGGATTAACATTGATAAGGACGGAACTGTTAAATTGCCGCAAAATACGTTGGACGATTTAGAATTACAGTCTGGAATGGAACTGTTGTCAATCCGCAGCAGTGATATTGCCTTTACAATGGGAGCAAAAGGACCGCTGCTTGAAAAAGCACATAATTTTCATGGAGAAATTAAGAGATATTAGGGGAGATTGGAAAATGGGAAATATAATAACCAGTAAGATATTTCATTCGGTTATGCTCTTTACAGTTGTTGGCGAGTTTTTTCTTCCGTGGATATTGTGTCGGTATTATGATGGGTACAATAGTAAAACAATGGCAATGAGTGCGTTGGGAAGTCTGCAAAGCCCCGTTCGTGTTATTTATAGTACATGGTTAATATGGCTTGGATGTTTTCTGGCATTTGTAGCGGTTGCATATTTTTTACTACGAAAAAAGACTTTCCAATCTTATCGGTTTTACAGTTGTTTTCACTGGGGACATTTGCTGTCGGAGCAGGATTGGTTTCGGGAATATTCCATGTGAATGAAAACAAAGACATTGTTACTGCGGCTTCAAAAGTACACGGAATAAGTGCGGCAATCGGATTTATGGCATTATTGTTTTTTCCATTGTTAAATGTGATTTTAGCATTTAAGCAGAACAATGTCATTTTTGGCATTATATGTGTTATTTCTTTTATCCTGGCATTAATTTTCTTTGTCTGTTTTATCATGGGAGATAAAGAGCAGTTTCAAAATACCATGTTGAAATATGAGGGATTGTGGGAACGGTTGTCTTTACTTTGTATGTATATTCCTCTTACTTACAAGGCTGTCCATAATCTGCTGTCCTAAAGATAGTGAGGTGGTTAAATGGAAAAAACAGAATGGGTACACTGCCCTGTTTGCGGAAATAAAACCCGTAATCAAATCAGAGAAGATACCGTCCTGCTAAATTTTCCGCTTTATTGTCCAAAATGTAAGCAGGAAATGCTGATTGAAGCGAAACATCTGAAAGTAACAGTTATAGATAAATAAATGATTGCATGAAACGGAGATAAGATTATGGACTATAAAGAAACAGATTTCAGTTTTCTATACGATGATTTAACTGAGGAATATGGAAATGAACAAGGCAAACAGCTTTATATTTTAATGTGTGAAAAATATACGAATTTAAGCGATAGAGAAGCAAAATCCGAGAATGACGAAATAAATCAGCATATTTTCAAAAGATTGCTGCCAATCATGGGTGTATATTTAACCCTTATTGAACAGGGTTTTACCAAAGAACAAGCATTTATGATTGCCCATAAGGAAATACAGCACAATGCACGCAACTTAGCGGAAGAAAATGCTAAACTTACAAAAATGCCATTTACATATGGTTTATTTAAAATGTTTGCCAAATCGCATATGAGCAAAAAGTACCCAACAGAGGGGTTTACGGTAGAATGGAAAAGACATGATAATAGAGAAATTCATTTTGATATAGTCCGTTGCCTTTACAAAGATATGTGTGAGAAATATTCCTGCCCAGAACTTTGTACGGTTTTCTGCCAAAGTGATATAACTGCTTTTTCGGGATATGAGCCTAAGATTAGATTTGAACGTATAGGAACAATAGGGGGAGGTGCTAATTGTTGTGACTTTCATTTCATTCATGGAAATTAGATATTCAAGTAAAGCCATTAGAGAGCCAGACGCACAGACGCAGAGCCGATGAACTTGTGGGAAACCTCACAGCTCATCGGCTCTGTTTGTCAGAAAGATAAATATTTAGTCGTTGTCTTTCGTGTTTATTGCAGAAGTTTGTTTCTGCATCTCATTCAGCTTTTTGTGGAGCGGTATCGCCATGAATACTGTTATAGCTGCGGAAAGCACATCGGCAATCGGCTGGGCATACATAATTCCATTTAGCCCCCAGACAATCGGAAGCAACAGGATAACGGGGATAAAGCAAATCCCCTGCCTGCAAGCTCCGAGGATAAAGCCCTCTCTGCCTTTTCCCAAAGCAAGGAACAGGGAAGAATACACCGTATAAAATCCAAAGAGCAT
>CAJTMC010000126.1 GCA_910577115.1 uncultured Lachnospiraceae bacterium | reverse complement strand
TGCGGTGTATGCCTCATAAACCTTTTTTCCCGTTTCATAGTCCGAAACGGCATAGATGTCTTTGCACAGGTTCTCCATGTAAGGGATAACATTATTATACACCTTAGTACATTCATCCAGCGGGCGGTTTTTATCATATGCATCCTTTAATTTGTTGTATCCGGATTATATTTCATATTAAATTTTGCAGCATTCCTTCCCACTATAGATTTGGTAGCAGAACCCTGTTTCCGTATCATAGCAGCAACATTTATACCGGAACGGGGGCTTCTGCAGGATGCCGTTGGTGTCCCTTCCGCCTGCAGCTTCCTTTACGCTGACCGTAATATTTACAATAAATCAGACCAAAAAGGAATATAACTTATTTCATCATTCATAATCACTTTAAATTCCATCATTTTAAATTCAGTCATTAAATAATTAAATAAATCTTTACCATAACATATTACATCTGCGCCCATAATAGAAAAAACTGGATTTTTTTCACACTCTATGGCCGCCATATAGCGATGATAATAAATTGGAATAAGCTTTGGCGCTTCTAAAGCCATACTTTTAATAAAATTATCTCGTTTTCCCGCATCATTAAGTTCTTCCCCCCATTTTTCACACCAATTAATTTCCTTTGTATCTTCTATTATTTCAAAAACAGGCTTCAACATAATTTTTTTTATATTTAAGACATTTTCCACATCATCATCTCTCCAGTTATAAAAACCTTTTGATATTGGTAATACTTTTTGATATAAGTCTTTTACTACCTTAGGAAACGTTATATTATATCGTTTTTCGATTTCATAAATTTCTTTATCACTCAATCCCTCAGTAAATATTACTCCTTGATGTTTCATATTTTGAATCAAATCGTCATAATTCATTATTGTTCACTCCACTCTTATAAATGTTTGGTAATGGTCGCTTGTATACCAAACAGAACCGTCATCTCCAATAACTAGCCTTTCTGCGCCTCTCCCTTGACCTTTTACATAAGGATTCACATCATATTCTTTATAGTTTATTCCTTTAGGAAGTTTTTGTCCTCCGTTTACGGGATCATTTTGATACACTTTACCACCTTTATATCCTTTAGGCGGTGTCCCGTTATTGTCTTTTATTTCTTGTGCAAGATCTTTAGCCTTATCTGGAACAGAATTTGAATTATTATTTTTCTGTGTGTCTATACTGTTTTTATTATATCCACTATTCCCCGATGACTCCATCATACTGGCGGCTGAGGCAGCACATGTGGCTCCCACTCCGACCATTGCCGCGTTCGTAGCCGCAGCTGCAGCTGCTCCACTTCCCAGCATGCCGCCACCGGCAAGTGCCAATGCACCGCCTCCAAGACCTCCTGTTCCTGCTGTCAGTATTCCTACCGCTACGATAAAGGCTACTATTGCTATGCCTGTAAGTATTTCACTTAATTTCGGGAAATGACCGTCGCTGACTTATTTAATGGACTGTTATTACAGTAAGAATATAGGTTATAACCTGTGTCTACCCCGCAGCCGTTCGATACAGGGTATGACACAGCGGTATACGTCCGAGTCACCGTCTAACGAGTGATTCTTGTCATATACCGCTTTCAAATCATTCAATCTTATAAACGCCTCGTCTATATGTTGTCGTGCCTATTTTTCGCCTGTACCAACCACAGCCAGGTTATTAAATTACTCAATCCAGCTATCCGTTTCACTATCCCATGTGATAAAACCCTCCGTCCAGTGATCTTCATTTAACCTGTATCTGTCAATATAAAAACAGTCTTCAGGATACTTGTTATACCCCGGCTTGGGTTTTAATCGTTCTTTCACCTCCTCCGCTTTCTGCTTCGAACTATATATTCCAATGGCTTTTATTGCATCTAAATTCAAATCTAAACCATCTATATCATACTCATAATAATGCCAAAGTATATATACTTTATTGTCTATCAAGGTTTCTTTACTGCATTTTTTCCTAACAGGCTTTTTTTCAAACCTTTTGGGAATGTCATATCTTACCTTCCTTTTTGCATTTTCCAAAGTAATAAACCCTTCCGTCCAATGATCCTCATTTAAGACATATTCATTGATGAGAAAGCAGCTTTCCGGAAACCGGTTAAAGCCTTTCTTGCTCTTGTACTGTTCTTTCACTTTCTCCGCATTCTGCCGTGAACTGTATATTCCGATAAGTTTTCCGTTAGTTGTCATTATACCTTCATATATTTCATAATCATATTTGTGCTGGAGTAAATACACTTTCATGCTTATCGTTTCCCTTCATAATAAATATACTATCCTATGTTTACTCAAAATGAGTATCAAAAAATTTCTTTAGCTGATTAAAATCAGAATTTGGACCGGTATCGTCCGGATCATATTCACCATATTCCTGCAAAACTCTCTTGGCTGCTTCTTTGCCTGATTCTCCTTTAAAAGGTTTTTGCCCTCTAAATCTATCAGCTATATCGTCTTTGGGTTTCTTACCTTTTATGTTTTTCTTTTTCTTGTATTCCCGTTCACCGGTCTTGGAATCCCCCGTTTCCTTTCCGGATTCACCTGTGCCTTCTTCCGCTATCTCTTTTTTATTCTTATCTTTTACCGCATTAACTATCTTTACGCCTACATATATATTATGTGCGGTAGCTGCCATGCACACTACGACTGCCACACCTGTTGCTGCCGCTGTTCCCACAGATAACCCTATTGCCGCTGCCTGAAATGTTGCCCATGCTGTGCCCAGTTCTGATAATAGTGACAATCCAAGCGTTATTGACCGTGAATCATGCCCATCATAATCAACAGCACCTATGGGCGAGTTTTTGCAGTACGAATACAGGTTATACCCCAGGACATAGGAAGCATTCCAAAAGCTGTTTTTAATTATTATACAATATAATAGTTTACCTCTAGAATGCTTCCTTGAATTTTTTAACCAAAACTGTTCTTCCCAAATATAATCAGGAAAAATAGTTTATTTTGATGGATATTATTTACGAACCATCCCTTCATATGACCAATCCCTCCAATGAATCTTCATATTGTATCTGCACTAAGCTATTTCAAAGACTTAATATAACCTAATGGATTCCTACAAAACTCATTTGCTCTTGACTTCATTAAAACACTTATCATAGTTTGGATTTCTGGGGGATATATCATATCTTCAACAAGAAAGCATGCTTCAATGTTTTTTACATATTCTACTATTTGATCAAGCATATATTTTGTCAATGTACGTAAATCTAACTTGCATAATATCTCATCCAGTTTATCTTTGCAAAAAATGAATTCAATGCAAGTTTCGTCTATATTCCCATACTGAACAATATTCTTTGCCCAACTTTTTTCACATTTAAGGAAATCAATATTGTAACCCGGAAGAGGTATGTCCTTCCATGAAATCAATTCATCACGACTTAATATATCACTATTTTTTGTAGAAGATATAATATTACAGTAAAATTGCCATATTGCCATATACCATCCCCCTTTTCTCATTCAAACCATAATAAATCTTCTATTGTTTTATATCCCGCAAATGGTAATTCAACTCTTTCAATTGGAACCTCCGTTAAACCTAACTTTTTTGCAGCCAACAAACGATGATGTCCATCTACTACATACCTTTGTCCATTATATTCTACATATTTTATCGGTTCTTGAATACCATTTGTTTTAATATCATTCATTAAAGAATTCATTTCATTTTTACTTAAAGTTTGTGATTGTGTTGGCTGTAAATCATATGGACTGGACGTTGATGCATCGTCATTTTTCTCTTGCTGTTTATTATATCCATTATTCCCCGATGACTCCATCATACTGGCGGCTGAGGCAGCACATGTGGCTCCCACTCCGACCATTGCCGCGTTCGTAGCCGCAGCTGCAGCAGCTCCGCTTCCCAGCATGCCGCCACCGGCAAGTGCCAGTGCCCCGCCTCCAAGACCTCCTGTTCCTGCTATCAGTATTCCTGCCGCTACGATAAAGGCTACTATTGCTATGCCTGTAAATATATCACTTAATTTCGGGAAATGACCGTCGCTGTCTGTCTTATTCAAGGGACTGTTATTGCAGTATGAATACAGGTTGTATCCAAAAACATCTGTACCCGTATTGGTAACCATGCTGTCCGCACTGATAAACCTGCGTATCTGCGGGTCGTAGTATCTCGAGTTCAGGTAGTAGAAGCCTGTTTCCGTATCGTAGTAATAGCATCTGTACCGGAACGGGTTCTTCCCCAGGATGCCGTCAGTGTCCCTTCCGCCTGCCGCTTCCTTTATGCTGACGGGATTTCCCCAAAGGTCGTATTCGTAGGTTCCGATTAATACGGAGTCGCTGTTCCTGTAGACTGCGATGACGTCCCCGAAGGCGTTCTTTTCAAAGAAGTAATGTTTCTCATCGTGCCTTTTTTGTAGCCTATCCCGAGGACTGTGCCGTCGCTGTCATAGTAGTAGTTGATGACTTCATTCCCCGTTGTCTCCGATAAAAGAAGCCCGTTGTTATAAAGGTAGGTCGTCTTCTTCCCGCCCGTCGTCTTGGTGTAGCGCTGTCCGTCCGAAAGATAAGTGTA
>CAJTMC010000125.1 GCA_910577115.1 uncultured Lachnospiraceae bacterium | reverse complement strand
TCTTCTAAGCCATGTCGTCTTATCATCATACTCATACAAGAGTTTATCTGACATATGTTCGGTAAACTCTTGTTCTTTTTATCCCTCCAAAAATCGCAATTTCCTATAAAGTAAAAAAACAGGGCAACTATAAAGCCTGCAAAGGGTATGCTTCGCCCCTTGTAGGTTTATAATTGCCCTGACGCTGTGTGAACGCAGCGCTTAACGCTGCGGATATTCTGCCGTTTATAAAGACTGTTCGTCTTTTTTGGCTTGTTTTGTGTTTGTTCTGTAATACTGTGATTTGTAATCATCAACATATTTTTTATTGGCACTAAGCTGTGCCTTGAGGGATATTCTTGCTGTTGTTTTGACCTGTTCGAGATTTTCCTGTTTCCGTTCGGGTTCTTGTAGAGATTTCGTGACCTTCTCCATAATCGCCTTTGCGGATTACACGAATTTTTCTTTCAGCGTTTCCAACCGCCTTACTGCATACTGCCGCATTTTTTCGTTGTCGGTGCGTTTCGGTGCAGACAGCCATTTGGAATAATCGTCAAGAATTTTTATGTCCTCTTTCTGTGTCTGCTGCCGGACGGTATCGGTAACAACTTCACAGGCTTTTTCATACGCCTGCCCTGCTACTTCGTCAACCAGCGTTTCCATGTCTGCAAGTTTCATTGTGACAGCTTCAAGCGCAGCCTGTTTCTCTATGACTTGTTCGTTTTCAGAAAGTATACTTTTCTGCACAGAGAGTTTTTCTTTCTGATTTTCAATGATAAAATCCTGTTTCTCCAAATATCCCCTTCCGCCATATGACGGTTCAGTTTGTAAATGAAGATTATACTTTGCACAGATGCGAAAAAGCATTTTCCGACACTCCGCATCAAAGGTCTGTTTGCGGTTGTTGTTCCTGCCCTTTTTCTTGTCGGGATTGGGGAGTGGTAAACCTAATTCTTCAAGTGCTTTTTCCTGTTGGGGACACAGTTCTCCGTATTTATTTTTACAGTCAAAAACGTGCCTTTCATGGATATGCGGAGTGCCCTCATCAAGATGTAATGCCCAGTCTAATATGTGTACATGCGCGCCAAACTTTTCTTCCATTTCTGCAAAAAATTCAGTTGCAATCTTGGCTAACATTTCTCCTGATACAGACTCATCAATCGTACCGATTTGATAAATACTTTCTTCGGGACACGTTTTGTTATTTGTGAGTAAATCCGTCACTGTCCTGTTGCGTTCGGTATGTCTTGTTTTTTCGTTCCGCTCATTCTGCGCCTGTATGTGGTCTGCGTAATGTTCAAAATAATAAAGCTGCTCAATTTTTTCAAAAGAATAATCATTTTCTTTGTCATGTTCCCTTATTTTCGCAGAAGAAAATCCGATATAACAATCCCAATAGATATTCTGCCTTGCCCTGTCTGCATCTATATGCTCGCTGTTTTCAATGTCAAACCTGCGGTCATTATGCTTGGGATTGTAAGCGCCGTTTTTTCCGGCTCTGCCGTTATGCCTTGTCAGTTTCATTCAATCGTTATTTCCCTCCCTTCTTTCGAGTTTCTTTCTCCGAAGGAAAGGCAGCTTTGCTGCCAGTCCTGCCGATTTCAGCGTCAGGCAATACCCAGTATGAAGTGACGCGGAGCATCACTTCTCTGGGCAATGGCTGCCGCCCTTGACCTGCACAGGGAAGCTGCACTCCCTGTACCCTTGCTGGGAGGGCTTGCGCCCTCTGTACTCCCCTCCGCATCAGCTTACACTCATGCGGTTTTTGCCAAATTCTCTTACAGAGATTTGGGCAAAAAATAAGCCGACACCCGATACAACTTTTTTATAAAAGTTTCGACTGTCGGCTTCTGCATCTGTCCTCACAGACAGATATAGTTTTGCTCACTATGTTACGTAAAGCTGTAGCACTTTTAATTTGCCACAACTTCTAAAAATCTTTTTATCAATTTCTGAAATCTAATTTTTTCTTCCCACTTAACAGCATAAATTTACGCAAACATCACACCTAAGATTTTCCTAAGTGCTATATAGTATTATTGAGAATTTATCTATTTCTATTCCTTCTGAATTCATCCATATTCTTTTTACAGGTATATGCTTCCATTAGTTTTTCATCTTCCCAAGTCCATTGCTTTTCAACATCAATTTTTCGGACAAGTTCCTCCCGTGTTGGTTCGGCAGGAAATATTTCGCACGGATAATCGTCACAATATCCGCAATGTTCAAAACCTTTTTCTAAAACACATTTTCTTGCTTTGCAAGCAGGGTCAAGTAAAACAGGATTTTCTTTTTTGCACGAGCAGCCATCACAGATTATAGCATCGGGATCTGGCTCATATCCCGGGTATATCTTACTATAAACTATACATATCTCTTTACGTCTGTCATTTTCCTGAACATTTGGACGGTAAATCAAACACAAATCACATCTCATACCACATTTAGAAAATATTTTGTCCACTTTAATATTCCCCCGTTTTTTAGACTTTTCATTTCCATCATAATATCCGCACCACATACACATCTCTACAAATTCCCAATTTATATAATTCTAAGAACAGGGATTTAATGCATTATCATATTCTCTATTATATCAATTGTTATACCACTTGTATCAATACAATTTCCCAAAGAAGAGAAAAACGATAAGGATTTTAAACTTATTTCAAGCCATTCATTTGTTCTCCATTCACAATTTTTATCGCTTTCCCATCTATTTACCAAAGTATTTTTATCACATGTCAAAGTAAAACTTTTTACTTCTAATTCCATATCGGAAATGCCATCAACAATTTTTTGATAAACCCATTGTTCATCCATCAACCATACCAATACAACCATTTTGCATATTGAACATTTCTTATAGTTATCAATCATATGCAGAATATTATCTATCGCCATTATTTTGGTTTCTCGATTTCCTACAAATGGGTGAATATCTAAGCACCAATCTCCATCAATAAAAGCCGTTCCTGTATATTTCTCTGCAATATATTTTCCTACCGTTGTTTTTCCCACTCCCATAGGACCATTTATAATTATCACTTTCATATGATATCTCCTACAATGTTTTTTACTAAATCATTCTTTCATTATAGAAACTCGCCAGAAAATTCCGATTCACTTCTTCACTAACCATGAATATTTTATCACATAGAAAATTAGATGTCATTCCTTTATCCGCAAATTTTACCTTTATTCCTAAAGACACAAACAGGACACTCCCGTATCTGAAAATGCCCTGTTTCGCATTCGTTTAAATTATTATGTACAATCCTCCTCGATAAGAAATTTATCCCGCTCCTCCATCACTTCTGTAGTCATCAATGCGCCCAAACTATATCCTCTGATAAACCTGTTTTGCGCGTCGCAGTTATGTTCATTTTCAATTGCTTCTAACAGCTTCTGTAAAAGCCCGTTCTGTTCCTCATTGAGATTTTCCTCCAGTTCTTTAAGGAACGTGCATACCTGTTCACAGTATTTTTGATGCTCTGGTGAGCGTTTCTCTATCACTGCATTTACAAGGAGCTGCTCATCGGAGAATGCATCTAAAATCTTTCCCACTCTGTTATCCTGTCCTTTCCTGCCCCCGCATATCGCAGTTACCCTTCCACGTTACCCAATACAAGACCATCACGCCCTGCAAAGACTTCCACAATCACCAATGCACCCAAACGAAAACCATTGATAAAACTCTGCTGGGAATCGCTTTGGATTGCTTCTGCGTAAGAATCTTCCAGTTTTTCAAGCAGCTCTTTTTCCGAGTCATTGAGTGTTTTAGAAAGTTCTTCTCCCAGTCTGCACACCCGTTTCATTGCATTTTTCAATTCTGAATTGTGTTCTATCGTTTCTGTACCCATGCGGAGGTTGCCTTCTGCTATGGCTGTCAAAATCGTCTGCATCATGAACCTTTTCTCCTTTCTTGATTTCTTGCAAGATTAGACCGCATAGTGTATACTATTTATGCGGTCTGTCGTTAGGCAGGCTCTCTCTGAAACGGCGTTCATACTTCGCGGTTAGGCGCCGTTTCTATCTTACCTTTTCAGGCTTTCATGCACCATGTCGATTCCTTTTCGTACAACGTCCGAACGGGAAAGTTCCAACTCCTGCGTACACTCATTGAGCTTGTTCAGGGTTTCCTTATTTACCCGTATAAACAGTCTGTCCGTCATGGTTTCGTCAGAGGGTGGTCGTCCTGCCTTCTTTGGCACCATTATTTCACCTCTCTTTCTTGTGCGCACATTTATTATATTACTGTACGCACAAAAAGTCAATTCATTTTACATCAAAACACAATTCATTTTCCGGTATGTATACTCATCTGCAATCAATCGCGCATCTGCTTTTTAGCATCACGCATCTTTGTGAGGTTTTCCTTCTGTGCAGAAGATAATTCCCTTGGCTTTCCGACGCGTACTAATCTCTTTGGCATTTCATATGTCTTACTGATTTCAGTGTGTCTTATAACCTAAATTCCGCAAAAAATTATAACGAGGCTAATGATTTTAGGCTTAACCTACCATAAACACTAAATTTTTTACTTTGTATCCATTGATTTTTTGCTTCTATATCGTTATA
>CAJTMC010000124.1 GCA_910577115.1 uncultured Lachnospiraceae bacterium | reverse complement strand
GTGCTGGCAGACGAACCCACCGGCAACCTGGATTCCCAAAACAGCAGCGAGGTCCTGGCCTTGCTGAAGGAAACTGCCCGGAAGTACGAGCAGACGGTCATTATGATTACCCACAACCCCGCCATCGCTCACACAGCGGACCGGATTTTCCAAGTGTCCGACGGGGTACTGACGGACCTTGGGGGGTGCCGGGAATGAAGAGCTATTTGAGCCTGATCCCCATCTCCGCCAAGGTGCGGCGGCGGCAAAACCGGATGACAATTTTCTGTATTATCATTTCGGTGTTGCTTGTGACAACAATTTTCAGCGTGGCAGATATGTTCCTTCGGACAAAGAGCGATGAATTGCAGGATAAACACGGTAATTGGCATATCCAGTTAGAAAATATCTCCCAGAGCGTCGGAGACGAAATCAGCGGCCGTTCCGATGTTACAGCCGTCGGTTGGTCGGAAGTGTTCAATTCAGACGCGGAGCAGCCGTACTACATTGGAGAGAAAAGAGCTGCTTTATGCGGCGCTGACAGTATCTATCTGAACCAGCTTTCCAATGCCCTTGAAGAAGGAAATTCTCCACAGCGCGATAACGAAGTCATGCTTAGCTCCAACGCAAAGCTCGCTTTGGATGTGCAGATCGGGGACAGCGTAACAATCAAGACCCCTGCGGGGACTGCCGGCTTTACCATAGCGGGTTTTGGGTCGGATGACCGGGAATATTATCAGGGACAGACGTATCTGGTTGCTGTGTATATGACGCGGACAGCGTTCGCTTCGCTCATGGAACAAAACGGTATTTCGCTTAACCCAACCTGTTATATTCAGTTTCAAAATGCGTCAAAGGCTTCCAGAGCAATTACGGAAATAAAAGAACAATATGATCTGCCAGAGGGAAGCGTTTCTGAAAATACCGCAATCATGGGTATGGCAGGGCAAAGCAATAATGATTCTGTAAGCAACATTTATGGTCTGGCAGCAATTTTGTTTGTTTTGGTGCTGCTGGCCGGTGTGTTGATGATTTCCGGAAGCATGAGCAGCAATGTGGCCCAACGGACAAAATTTTTTGGTATGATGCGCTGCATTGGTGCAAGCCGTAGGCAGATCATCCGCTATGTGCGTCTGGAGGCATTAAACTGGTGCAAAACGGCTGTGCCTGTTGGATTGCTCTTAGGTACGGCAATCAGTTGGAGCATTTGCGCGGTACTGCGCTATGGAATCGGCGGTGAATTTCAAACAATGTCTGTGCTTGCCCTGAGTCCGGTGGGCTTGATGAGCGGAGCATTGGTTGGAATTGTTACGGTCCTTCTGGCGGCGCAATCTCCGGCGAAACGCGCGGCTAAAGTTTCTCCCATGGCGGCAGTTTCCGGCAGCTCAGATACGACACCCTCTATACGGCATACGATGCGGCTGAATTTTGGCAGGGTTGAAAAGGCTTTAGGGGTTCACCACGCAATCGCATCCAAGAAAAACTGGTTTTTGATGACAGCCAGCTTTTCTCTTAGTATAATCCTGTTCCTTTGCTTCACGGTAGGGCTGGATTTTGGACACGCGCTGATGCCGTCGCTGCGGTCATGGCAGCCAGATATTACTCTGACAGGCTATGCAAACGAACCTGTGTTAAGTCAAAGTTTAAGCGATACCGTTCGCTCTGTTTCTGGTGTAGACCATATCTTTGGCAGCACATATATAGGGAATGTTTCTGCTTCTTCTTCACGGCAGGGAATTGACCATGTGAATATAACATCATACAGTGACTATTTGTTGGACAATGCAAAGGATAGCCTTGTGCAAGGGGATTTATCAGAAATTTACGGAGATAGCAATAAAGTCATGACGGTTTCAAATAAGGATAATCCGCTCAAGGTTGGAGATACCATTCAGATCGCGGGGCAGGAGGTTGAAATTGTCTGTGCCTTATCTGGTGGATTGTATCCCAGCGAATATAGCGTTATTTGTTCACAGGAAACCCTCTCCCGGCTTACAGGAGAACAGAATTACAGCATGATCGGAGTGCAGTTGGGCAAAGATGCTGCGGATGATACTGTAAAGCAAATCAGTGACCTTGCTGAAAGCAATGTTATTTTTACGGATCAACGTGAAAGCAACCGGCAAGACCGTGCAACCTATTTGGCATCCGTTTTTATTGTATATAGTTTCCTGGCGATTATTGCCATGATTACCCTGTTCAACATTGTGAACTGCATTTCCATGAGCGTAACAGCCCGGACAAAACAGTATGGTGCTATGCGGGCGGTTGGTATGGACGGCGATCAGCTTACACAGATGATTGCCGCAGAAGCCTTCACTTATTCTGTTTCCGGTCTTGTAATCGGTGGAGGCATAGGAGTTGCTCTCAGTCGTTTCCTGTATATCAAGCTGCTTACGCGGTATTTTGGAACCCCGTGGAATTTGCCAATAAAGCTGCTTGCCATTATTATTGCATTTTCCAGCGTTGCCGCGATTGTCGCGATTCATGCCCCAGCAAAACGGATGCGGAATATGGCGGTGACGGAGACCATAAACGAGCTATGACCACCGGCTTTGAAAAAATACCGGCTGTGCGGCGGTGTAACCAAGCCGCCGTACAGCACGGTTTTACTGTCCCCGTGGGTTGCGGTAAATGCTGCACAGAGCCAGAGATGTGACAAAAGGAGGGAGAACGCTGATATGCTGCAAATCGCATTTTTTCTGCTGAGCATTTCGATCTGCGTTTTTGCCTGGATTATGATACATGACCCAAGGACATTATGGAGCGGCGTTTCAATGCTGGGGATGCTGCTCTGTTCGGCGGTTACGATGTTTTTTCTTCTGTCGGAGTACGCAAATTGGTTGGCGGAACACGAAATTCTGATGAATATTCTGGTGGCCCTGCTGTTACTGACGGCAGGCTGTGTTTTCATGTTTCCGGTCATTTTGATTGTCACACTTTTTGTTGAGGGGATCAAGGTGATCCGGCATGAGGGTCTAAGACCGGCCAATTTTTTGACCATGTTGTTTTCTGTTTTGCTGTACCTGTATCTGACCGTCTGGCCTGTGGCCGGCGGTCTGGAGAAGGGGCGGCTTGGTACCAATCTCTATCTGTTTATCAGTCTCTCCGCGGCTTATATGCTGTCCCTGATGGCCATTTATTTGCTCTCCGCGGCATTAAATCTAATCCATTGGAAAAAGCGTCGGGAAGCGGACTATATTGTTGTCTTGGGAGCCGGAGTGATCGGCACCAGGGTCACGCCGCTGCTTGCCGCCCGGATTGAAAGAGGAATTGAATTGCTGCACAGCAATCCTGGCGCGGTACTGATTATGTCCGGCGGACAAGGCCCGGGTGAGGACATTGCCGAGGGTGAGGCTATGGCGAGGTATGCAGAAGAAAAGGGAGTGGGTATAGAGAAGATTATCGTAGAAGGTAGATCAAAATCAACCGAGGAAAATTTGCTGTTTTCGAGTGGGCTAATGGAAAAAGACCGGCCCAAGGTCGTAGTCGTAACAACATCGTATCATGTGTTTCGGGCGCTGCTCCTGGCAAAACAACAGGGACTGAAATGTGTGGGGTTTGGGGCAAAGACAAAATGGTATTTCACATTGAACGCTTTGATTCGTGAGTTTATTGGGTATTTGAGCCTAACTTGGAAACAGCACACTGTTATGGCTGCCCTAATTTTTATTGTAATTACAGTAGCTATATAAAATTTCAGCCCTAAAAAGACAGTACGCCTCTTGAAATATAGCGTAAAAGTACTTGGATTTTTCCGTGCTTATTTTGCAAAATTTTCAAGTATTTCTTGTGATAATTTACCCTTGACAAAAGCTCTCTGAAGATAACGCAAATGGTAAACTTTCTGACAGCAGATTTCAAATGCTCTCTGACGATTACGAACAGGAGCAGGAAGAACTGCGGGAAAAGCTGTTGCAACTGAATGAGGAAATTAACCAACAGGAAGAACAGGCAGAGAACATTGAACGGTTCATCAGCAAGGTACATGAGTATCTCGACATGGACGAACTGACCCCCGCCGTATTGAATGACATGGTGAAAGCAGTTTACGTCCATATGCCAGACACTTCAAACGGACACAGGGAACAGCAGATTGACATATCCTATGACCTTGTGGGAATACTCCCCGCGTCCCTGCTGAACAACTTATAAAACGGGGAAACGGCATAGCCAACGCTACGCCGTTTCCAAAAAACAAATCTAATACTGTCTTACGAGTATCTAACTTATGTTAGCGGGATGTTCAGCTCCCTGATTCTCCATTACGGTTTGGAATACAGTTACACCCTGACCTTCGACATGACTACTGACAATCTCAACGGCTTTACCGTGGAATGCGAATACAACGTGGATTGGAGCGGTTAGGGAAAAAATCCCATATGGCAGTTATCTTGACATGGGAATGGCAGTTGCTTACGCTGACTGTCAGACTTTCAGTCAGGTTGGGATATTAGAATACTTCAGATATTAAGTAGGGCGATGACAGTTATGCCTGCCATCGCCCTGCTTTCATAATAGAAAATCCAAGATCATCTCAACTCCACATCCAACACGGTTTATTATTTTCAGTGTGCCTCCATGCGCCTCCACAATCTGCCGTACCAGCAGAAGGCCCAGCCCGTGGCGCAAATCAAGCCGTTCATCGGTACTTTCCATATAATGTGGCTTTTCTTCCAAACCTCATATTT
>CAJTMC010000123.1 GCA_910577115.1 uncultured Lachnospiraceae bacterium | reverse complement strand
CATAATTGGAGTATTGTACTTTGTGAAACGAAATCCAAACTTTTTCCGGCAAGAATCCCCAATTATCAAGCTGTTTTCAGAAAAGTTTGGATTTTATATAAGTTTGGATTTGTGGAAAAATCTAAACTTTTGGATTTTCCCACAATACCTACGCTGACGGACTTCTCCTTTTTCCTATTTTTCCAATTAATAATTAAAAAATCATGCTTGACAGCAATCTCCGCATACTCTATACTGTAGGAAAAGAGATGGGTTTTTTGCCAAGTAAAATCTTATGATTCGAAAGGGTTGCTCATTTCTTTTTTTATATCCATAATGTCATAAAGATACATTTTTCCGTCTGCATCGTGCCGTATCAGCATGGAGGCATGGAACACGTTATATCGTTCTACTTCCCCACTATCATCATAAACTGGCAATGCAAATCTTGAATTATACCGATACCAGCCATTCGCGGCATTTCTGTTATGCTTTTCGCCGGAATTTTCCCTGAAATGCTTTCCGGTTGCTATCTCCAACATCTCCGGTATTCCCTGTGATGCATTTGCTTTTGCTTTCGCATTCGCCCCTTTCAGCGAATATGTATATCGCGAACCAGTATATTCGTCCGGTAGCTCTTTTCCAATGTATACAATATCGTTTGTATCGGCGATTTCATAAAATTCACCGACATATATTTCAAGATAATTCTTTACATCGTCCCAGTTTACAGACCTTTTTCCTTTGAATATAATATCATTTATTAGTACAATTTTATTTCCCTTTAAGTCTGTAATTATGTTTACATTTCTATCCAAAACAGTTTCCTCCGTCAAATTGTCTATTTTTATCGTCTTTTGTCAGTCTTTACCGATTATAGCAGAAATGAGCTGACCTATCAATAAAAAGACATTTGTTTATTGCTTATAATAGGTTTGCCGTTCAAAAAAATCTTTTATTGTATCTGTTTTTTGTAAAACTTCTGTAATGCCCTGCCGACCATGCTGTTACTGAAATGCGGAATGCCTTGATTTTACTGGGTTTGTTGATGTATCGCTCCGCATGGTCTTCTTCGGACGGACGCCAGGGCACATCAAGGTGGTGTAATGCGATGAGCCTGTCCTGCACGTTGGTTCCGGCTCCCATTTTTGCGGTTGAGCCTAACAAAAAACGAACCTGCCCGCTTCTTACTTTTGCGAACAGCTCCGCTTTCCTTGTTTCCGTATTGGCGTTATGGATAAAAGCTATCTCCTGCTCCGGCACTCCCTTCGCTATGAGCTTATCCCTGATGTCCTCATATACGTTAAATGTCCCATCTCCCTTCGGTGTGGATAAATCGCAGAAGATAAGCTGCGCCGATTTCTGCTCTTTTGTATGCTCCCAAATCTCAAACACCTTATCCACACAGGTTGTGGCTTTGGAGTTTTCTTCATCGGGAAGCATATCATTGATGAGCCGCTGGTCTAACGCTAACTTTCTTCCATCGTTGGTTATCTTTAGCATATTGTCGATGTTCGGCTGCACTTTCCTGTCCCTGACTGCCTCCGCCCTGTCCGCAAGTGACTGAACCATGTCCTGCTGGTACTCGCTCGGCTTTAACACAATATTTTCATAATCCGCTTCCGGCACAGGCAGCTTTAACATATCCGGTGTCTGAATGTCGGCACTCTCCTTAAATAACGCAATCAGCTCTGGAAGATTGAAAAACTTTGCAAACCTTGTTTTTGCCCTGTATCCAGTCCCCTCCGGCGCAAGCTCTATTGCGTTACAGTTATAGGTACTTTAGTCGATTTGACCTACGAATTTGTAATAGACAGTCAACTTCTGTTCTCTCACTCCGTTGACCATAACTGGATTGTGTACTTCTATCTTTTCTATCAGCGTGTTCAATACCGTCGCCGTCAGTTTCTTCATGCCTGCACACTGTGCAAGACACTCTGTAAACTGCTCCGCATTGGTGACTGCAACAGACTTCGCTTTATGCTGCCTTTCCAGTTCCGACAGCTTTTCCTCATTTGCGTCCTGTTCCTGCTCGTAATGCGCCGACATCATGGTGAATTTCTTTTCCGACAGCCTACCGCCGGAATAATCCTCATACAGCCGGATATACATCTGGTCAAGCTCGGCGTTCCTCTTTTTGAGTTTCTCAATCTCCGCCTTTACCTTTTCCGACCGTTCAGCACTGCTCTCATTCATGCTAAGAAGTACGTTGTTTATGAATTTCTCTTTGTCTTTCATTGCTTTTACTGCGTGTCTGTCAATGTCCGCTTTTATAGCGTTTTCAATATCCCCTGCGCTGATCCTGTGTGCGGTGCAGAAATTCGCTCCCTTTTTACGGTAAGTGGTGCATTGGTAATAGGTCTTGTCCAGCAAATCCCTGTCAGGGTTGCGGTTGTCCGTATGTATCAGGAGCGTCTGCCCACAGTCAGGGCATTTCAGAAGTCCTCTGAAAATGTTCTCGTAACCGGAAGTACACGGCTTGACTTTTGTGTGCCTGTCAATGATGTCGTTTGCTGTCTGCCACACCTCTTTGGTGACAACCGCCTCATGCACATCCTCCAGAACCTCCCTGTCAGCCCGCCGGATGTATCCCCTGCCTTTGCATTTGAATGTCGGCTTTGAAGTTCCATGCACATACATACCGCCTTTATAAATGGGATTCCGGATAATCCTTGTGATGACTTCCTGCTTCCAGTCATACCAGTAATCCTCGCTGCCCGAATCATGCTGGGAGAAAAACTCCTGCTTGTAATAGCTCGGCTTTGGGATTTTCCTCTCATACAGTACCTTGCCGATACGGTTCGTTCCATACCCCTCCAGCGCAAGGCTGTATATCAGTCTGACAGTCGGTGCAGTCGTTTCATCAACAATCAGGTGGTTTTTGTCCTGCGGGTCTTTCCTGTAGCCAAATGGTGCAGTCGTTCCCATGAATTTCCCTTCCAGCGCCCGTATATGCTTTCCGCTCTTGACCTTTTTGGAAATATCCCTCGAATAAAATTCATTTAGGATATTTTTGAAAGGCGTGATGTCAAGCCCTCCGCTCTGTTCGGAATCCACGCCGTCATTAACCGCAATATAGCGTACATGGTGCTGTGGGAAAAACACCTCGATGTATGCGCCGCTCTCAAGATAATTCCTGCCAAGACGGGAGAGGTCTTTTGTGATGACCGTATCAATCTTCCCATCTTCAATATCGGCAATCATTCTCTGAAAACTCGGCCTTTGGAAATTCGTTCCCGAGTAACCGTCGTCCACATAGAAAGAATAAGCAGCTTTCCCCATTTCCCTTGCAAATTTCTCAAGGATAGCTTTCTGGCTCTGGATACTCATGCTGTCTCCGACATTCCCATCGTCCTGTGACAGTCTGCAATATAAAGCTGTGATTTTTGTTCCGTTCCCTTTCATCTGTTTACCTCCATAAAAGGGCGGAACACACTACCCACATTATAGCATGACCGCCCGCAGAATTAAACCGTTTTTCCGACTATTTCCTCAATATTTTTCCTGACCGTTTCCTCGTTGATTTTCCGGAAAGCATCTTCCATGCTCTGACCGCCAAGGTAGATACGCTCCACGACAATCCGTGTCGGTGCTTTCCGTTTTTCGTTCCTGCCCTTTTTCTTATCCCTCATTCAGTTTCCTCCCTTCAAACGCAAAAAAGGGCAGTTACAAACTGTTACGTTCATAACTGCCCTTACGCTGTTTTTTACAATCCAAAAAAATTACAAATCCTCTCTTTTTGCCTTTGCTCTGTAATCCAATAAACCCACATACAAGTGGCAGGCCAGTACGCTGCCCACATCGGAATCGCACCGTCATTATATGACTGAATTTTTATAAAATTTCAGAAGTATCATTATCACGGATATGCTTCATCGCCCCGCACAGCTGCTGTGCATTTTGTCAGGTTCTTATCGCTCCACGCCTCTGCTTTTCCGTTCAATCCCAAATCAGAGCAGGCGCATCATGGCGCACTTACTTAGTGGCTACTCATATCCTCACGTCTTGTATGTCCTGCGATATTCAGTTGTCAAATTTCTTTGTAAAAAATCCTTTGCCGGTACAGTATGTTTCCCTCAAAAAACATCTACAGTTCCAGCTTGTACGCCCCGTATTTTTTGAGGACACGTTTCAGTATTTCCTTATCCTCCCCCTCTGCCGCATCATACATTTTTTTGAGTTTCTCCTGTTCGTAGGGAGTGAGCGTATTGTTGTACGGCCTGTAACCCTCCATGATGAAAATCCCCCCGCCTGCCCCCGGCTTTGTGTATATGGGATAGCCATATGTGAGAGCCGCAACGTCATTCAATATTGTGCGCCTTGCAACGCCAAATTCCTGTGCCAGCTCCCTTGACGTAACATGACCGTTGACCACAAGGACGCTGACAATCTCCAGTCTGCGGTCTGCGGTGGTCATGCGGTTCCCTCCTTCCACTCAGCCCCAGCTATTATTGTAAATTCTAAACAGGTCAAAAACCTTCCTATTTACCAAAACTTTTTCAAAGAATTTTTGCCAGATTGGGCGGCAACGCCCGTATGGGTTTTGGGCAGCCTGCCTGTGCAGGCTAAAACCCGCTTGCTGCCCATACTGGTACAGTTATCATGACTTTTTTATTATCACGACCTTTGATGACAAAGCTGATAAACTCAAAGGATTTCTTTAAAAAAGTCGGGATAATATTTTGCAATAACCGCCAACTTTGATTTTT
>CAJTMC010000122.1 GCA_910577115.1 uncultured Lachnospiraceae bacterium | reverse complement strand
TGGACGGCAGAAGCCATATCAAATGTCATTGATAATGCCGTGAAATATACGCCGCAAGGAGGTTTTGTCCGCTTACAGATAACAGAGTACCCGTCCTTTCTGCGGCTTGATATAAGCGACAGCGGTGTTGGCATCCCAGAAGAAGAACAGGCTAAGATTTTTGGACGGTTTTACAGAGGAAAACAATCCGTGGGTACTGACGGGGTGGGGATCGGCTTATATCTTACCCGTGAAATTACCAATAAACAGAATGGATATATGAAAGTGTCATCTGATGAAAATGGCAGCACTTTCTCATTGTTTTTGAAGAAAGCCTAAAAAGGAATGGAAAGGATTATGATGGAGCAAATACATTGGATATGCTGCCCAAACTGCGGCAATAAAACTCGTGACAGGCTTAGAGAGGATACTGTTATAAGAAATTATCTGCTTGCAGGAATTGCTTGAAGCAATCAGACAGTTTACAGGAAAATATGACAGGGAACTAATCTGGGAAAAAACCGGAAATCCATTAGAACTTCTCCTTCTTAAAGATGCTGGTGAAGCAATCATCAATTATCTGAAGAACGCAAGACCAAAACTGGTTCGGATCATGTGCTTGTGAGACAGGTTCCACCTTATACGAATTAAGTTCGATAAGCAGTATGATGAAATCCTGAAAACAGCATGTGAAGGAAATCCCCTGCCAGAGCCAGCCGTAAAAAAGAGAAGCCGACAGAAAAAAGGCAAAGTATTAAAGTCAATCTGCAGACTGGAGAATTACAAGGTATCAGTCTGCCTGTTTATAAAGAATCCCTGTGTATCATTTGATAATAATCAGGTGTTAAGAATGATAAAAGTAAAAACAAAGGTCTCAGGGAATCAATGCTTTCATCACAATCCAAGAAGCCTTAAACGGCAACTCAGATATCATCAGATGGTTCTGAATAGTTACCCTTTTGGTAAGAAATCGCCATGCTGTTGCAGATTATGCAGTTCTGGAGTACAATGAAACAAGACGAAAGGGGGCAGGGATCAGTTATGCGGGGGAAATCAAATAAGAAAAAAAATGCATTGATTGTATCAACTACAGCCATGCTTGCACTTTGTCTGTTTGCGGCGTTAGTGTGGACCGGCAAAATTGTTCCTAACCGTCTGCTGGCAGCACGCTATCCCGTAAAAGGAGTGGATGTATCCTCCTATCAGGGAATGATAGACTGGAAGACCCTGGCGGCACAGGACATATCTTTTGTATTTATCAAAGCTACAGAAGGAAGTACTTTTGTGGATGACAATTTTGCCTATAACTACAGTGAAGCCCGGAAGACAGGGCTGCGAGTGGGGGCCTATCACTTTTTCAGCTATGATAGTGAAGGCAGCACACAGGCGGACAATTTTATTAAAACGGTAGAAAATTCTGAAGGAATGCTGCCGCCGGTAATCGACCTGGAATTCTATGGGGATAAAAGACAGAATCCGCCCCCACAGGCTGATGTCAGGAGAGAACTGGATGTTTTTATTGAGAAAGTAACGCAATATTACGGCATGAAGCCTATTATTTACGCCACGGAAAAGTCCTATTATCTTTATCTTGACGGGGCTTATGGGGACTGTGATATTTGGATCAGGAATGTCTATATACCGCCTATCCTGTCGAATGGCAGGGACTGGACTTTCTGGCAGTACACGAACAAAGGAAAACTGAAAGGATACCAGGGGAAGGAAAAATATATAGATATTAATGTCTTTCATGGGACAGAGGAGGAGTTCAGAAATTATCAATAATAAGATGAAAGGCAGTTATTTCCTGTGGTATGGAGTTGCAGTAATAATTATTGGATATGTCAATAATTCGTAACTGTTCAGAACCCAATGACATGATGCCGGGGGCAAAACGTTCGCGCCTATGGGGATATGCCCCATAAGCGCGAACTTAAGTTAAAAACATAAAGGACAGAGAAATGGTAAACCTTTAGTGTGAAAGATTAAAGTCTGCACAAGGGAGCGTGTGTAAACCTCTTCTAAACTCTTGTCGGGTTTTATAAAATCTGCTATGATAAAAAACAACAGGAACGAATAAATGCCAAAGATAAAGAGGAGCTTTGTGTATGATAACAAGAGAAGAAGTACTGGCATACTGTCTGACATTTTCAGACGTCTATCAGGATGCGCCGTTTCATGATGATAACTGGCAGCTTGTCCGCTGCCGGAAAAACAAGAAAACCTTTGCGCTGACGTATGAGCGCGCGGGAAACATATGGGTAAACGTGAAAGTCGCTCCGGAGTGGAGAGATTTTTGGCGTCAGGCTTATGAGGCGGTCATACCAGGTTGGCATCAAAATAAAGAGCACTGGAATACAATTATACTGAACGGTTCCGTCCCCGAAGATGATATTAAGCGAATGATAGCGGAAAGCTATGACTTAATTGTCCCGAAATGAGCAGATTAGCGCCAATGAAAGCGAAAATTCCGTAAATGCGGATTAGGTGATAGATTGCGGCAAAAAATATAGGAATATCCGATGCTTCAGACTGCTTGACAAGAGAAATAATCTAAGCTATATTAAAATTAATTAAAAATTCAATTAATTAATCAAGAGATTGATAAAAAGATCTCGGAATGGGGCATTATTATGGCGAAGGACGTAACTTTGGCAGATATTGCCGCAAGAGTTGGCGTAAGTAACGTTGCCGTATCGAAAGCACTGTCCGGAAAACCGGGCGTGAGTGAGGAGCTCAGAGAAAGGATTAAAGAGGTTGCAGCGCGGATGGGTTACGTGTCGATCACATCAACGAAGTCAAGCGCAAATGAAACAGGAAATATCGGGGGTCATCATTCCGGAAAGCACATACGGAGATGCCGTTACCTTTTATGGGCGGCTTTACGAAAAGGTGGTTCGGGCATTATATGAAAACAATTATTACGGCATTTTGGAATTGCTGACAAAAGAGAATGAAGAAGCAGCCAATCTGCCGAAAGTTATGCTGGACGGAAAAGTAGACGGTCTGATTTTTGTCGGACAGCTTGCTGAAAATTATATTAAACGCATGGTGCAGCAAACAGAGCTGCCCGTCTTTTTTCTCGACACCTACATGCCTTTTGTCGAGCTGGATACCGTTATTTCGGATGGCTATTACGGAACATACCAACTGACAAATTATCTGCTGGAACAGGGACATCGAAACATCGCATTTGTAGGAAACGTCGATGCGACAAGCAGTATCGCGGACCGGTACTGGGGTTACAGACGTTCCCTGCGGGAAAATCAAATTGAATTCAAGGCGGAATGGGAAATATCGGACCGCGATGAGAACGGAAAGAGCTTTGATAAAATACTGTTTGATCCCAAAGGTATAGAAGCGTATGTATGCAATAATGACTATGCGGCGCATATTTTGATACGCAATTTGGAGGAGACCGGTTATCGGGTTCCCGAAGATGTTTCTGTTGTCGGATTTGATAATTTTTTGCCGACAGGAATGGACGAACACCGTATTACGACTTACGAGGTTGATATGGAACGCATGGCGGGAGTCTGTGTAAAATCCCTGATAAAAAAGATTAAGCATAAAAAGTATGGCGGCGGCATTCAGATTGTGACAGGAAAACTCATAAAGAAACAGACGGTAAAAGAGCGGTGAAAACCGCTCTTTTTTGAACAAACAACTCAAACCAGGCATTATAACCCGCTCAATACAATTTTCTCGTGCGTTTTTTCAAATTCGTCAATATGCTTTTTCATAAGAAATTCCAATTCCCTATTGGCGGAACGTGCATTGTATTCCGCGACATAACGGAATTTTTTCAAAGTTTCTTCATTCACCCGTACCGTAAATTTTGACATTTTTTCTATCATATTGCTCCTACCTCTTATATAACTTTATGACTTGCCACTGTTTCCTTTATTCCAAGAACTACGACTTCATTATACTGTCAAAATGCCGCTGCTTTTATTGTTGACGGCATAGTGACGGCATATTATAATTAGAATGCACAGATCCGAGAGAAGAAATAAATTCAGTTACCGGCAGGAAAGGAAGTAGCAGCGTTGACGAAACAGAACAAGATGAAAACATGGAAAGATAACATATTATTAAAAAAAATAGCAGGGTACAAAATGAAAATCCGGAATAGAATATTCATGAAAAAGCATAATGTCAGTCAAAAGAAGTTTTATGAGCTGACATACATCATTGAGGATTGCCAGCTGAAAAAGCTTTCCGAGCTGACAGAACGGTTTCGGAAGCGAAACGGCTGGAGTGAAAAAGAGATGCTGCAGTTTGCAGTGACTGCCACAAATCAAATTGATTTGGATATGAAGTTTCGGTTTTTAGAAGGAATCTTGGCAGATTTGGAGAAAGGGGAACAGGCAGCGGAATAAAATCGAAACAAAAATGAAAAAAAGCAGTATATTTGAAAAGACATTTTCAGAAATGAAAATGTCTTTTTTGCATTGTCCGGAAGCGGATATCTTGGGCAGCACCTTCATGCCTAGTCTAAAGGTTTATGAAGTTAAAAAAAGAAATCGTCAGGTTGTGTAGAAACCATGTTTGATAAAAATTAAGTTAATGAAACAGTATAAATCCCCCAGCAGAGTTGGGGAGACTAACAAATGCCGGAGGCGGTGAGCAGAGTACAAAAATAGAAAACTCCGCTGTATAATGAATGTAGGTCTGGTAAACCACATCATATACAACGGAGGTGTCCAATGGACG
>CAJTMC010000121.1 GCA_910577115.1 uncultured Lachnospiraceae bacterium | reverse complement strand
TTATTTTTTAAGATGGACAGATTCGCAAGGGTGATATCAATTTCGCCTGCCAGTTCGGTCAGTCCTTTCTTGCGCATCGCCATCATTACATCCAGATTAATGATGATTGCCATGATAGCCTCCTTCATTGTATTTTGTCGTTATGTCATGCTGTCTTTTAAACATCTGCAGGTATTTTCATATACTTTTAAATAGTCAGATCGTTTTCCAGCTTATAGGTCACTGCCTTGTCAAAAACGCCCGCTAATACTTTGCTGAAAAGCCCCGCGATCACAAAGACAAGGATGATGATAAAGATGGAGGGCGTGATGAAGATAAAGAGACGGCACGCGGTAATGACTGCAATAAAAAAGCTGTAGGTACTCATCTTCTCAAGACTCTTCACATTTTCACGGATAAAGCAGTCATCATCGATGACCGTTCTGAACATCCTGCGCAGCTGCTGTACGATCAGAATGGCAAATACGCCGGACAGGAAAAGTACGACGCACAGAGAATAATAATTTTCAGCAAAATAGGTGCTGTATCTGCCGTAAAACCTGACACTGAATGGCAGCGTTATGATAACGAGAATACCGGAGTAAAACATAAAATCGAGCAGGTATTTGGTAAAAAGGGTCAGTTTGTCTTTCATGGGAATAGTCAGTCCTTCCTTTCTGTGGTTTGTGATATATCATTCTGTAAGGATACAGTAGCATTATTGGAAATGAATGTCAATAAAAATTTATCGAATATCAATAAAATATTATTCCTTATCAATAAGCATACTATATAAGTGGTGTTTTAAGTGTGATTCCTAAATGTATTGATAATATATATTGCTTCGTGTAAAATATAAATATAAAAGTGTAACTGAAAGGGATTGGTGCTATGTTAACTGCATGGGTTGACAGTTTTACGCCCTGTTTAAAGGATAATAAAACAGGAGATTATGAGTGGACAGATGAAATTATATAATACGGGTATACTTGCCGGACCATATTTTAAGTCAGATATCCCGGATATTCGAATTGATTACAGGGGGTTGATTGCTTTTGCAAAGAAAAAGGGCTGTACAGTATGTGACTTAACAGATGAAGAAAAAAACTGCTTTATTTATGATGCAGATATGAGTGTGGTCGGAAAATATGCAATTAAAATTTAAAAAACGGCATTCTCTGTTCTTCGGTTTCAGAGAATGCCGTTTTATCACATGTCGTGGTGGTTTATTGCAAAACTGCCTGAAACCATTCTTTGATTTCATAATATTAGTTTTTTCTGGTATCTCCCAGAGAATCTTCGTTTTCTATAAATAAATTCAAATTATGATTTATTGGTTACGATTCAGTTTCTCCAAAATATCACCATAACTGTCTATCATTCTTCCTTCCAGATTATTACAATACCGAAGGCTGGATATAAGCATAGATGGATTACGGAGATAAAGTGCTGCGTGCTTTTTTGCTTTCTCATACCATTTGGCTGCTTCTTCCGGCTTGTCGATTTGCATGTATAAATTCGAAATTATGTATGCTTTCCCTGCACAGGCGCGGTCGGCATAGCCGCCTTCTTCCCTTAAAAACAGTTCATAAGACGTTATTTCGGCCTGCAAAAATAAAAGTGCCTTCTCATAATCTTCTTCTCTAAGATACATGTCAGCAAGTATGGACAGATCGTTAAAAACAAATATTTGATCAGTAATACAGTGCTTTAGGATTCTGTTTTTACCTTCTTCCTTTTTTCCGACAAGAAAGAGGTATTGGGCAATGATATTATCATATTGCCGGCCTCCATTATAACTTTCTAAAATTTCTACCGCTTCTCCATATTTTTTTAATTCGTCAAGCGCATATAATGTGGCAATATTACGATGCAATTCTTCTTTGGTACAGTCGTGGGGCTTTGCACCATCATATACTTCCATACACCTTTCGTAATAATAAATGGATCTTTCGGCGATCCCTTTTTTTGCTTTTCCACTACTGGTAGAAAAACACAGACTGTAGTGGGCATCCGCCAACAGCTTGTTGATGCGTAGATCGTTTGGATATCTCTTTAATAGCTCTGTGCCCGCTGATATTGCTGTGTGATATTGTTCTTCCGACAGAAGAAGTTCTATTTCCAGTATTTTTTTATCTAAATTTTTATAGGATTTCTCATATCCTAACAGGGAGTCAATGGAAACCTGAAATATTTCTGCGAGATCAGGCAAAAGCTCCAGATCAGGACGATTACTCCCTATTTCCCATTTAGACACCGCACTTACAGAGACATTCAACAGTGCGGCAAGCTGTTCCTGTGTCAATCCACTTTTTTTTCTGAAATATATGATATTATTTTTTAATTCCATGTTATCTTCTCCGGTTCTACTATTCTGTTTCTTTTTACTTCGCTCAGGCGAAGAATATCAGGAGAGTTCAATTTTTTAATTTCACTGAACCATCAATTTTTTATTTTTAATTATAACCCTTTTATTGCAATGCTTCAAATATCTTTCCGAATGAGAAATAATGATGATAATTCTGTCAGCATACATTGCAAGGATTTCTGTGATAATATCTTCACCGCTCTTTTCATCGATGGCATTAAAAGATTCGTCCAATATGATAACGTCTGGATCCTGCAGGAATATCCTGCCCAACATGATTTTCTGTTTATCGCCGCCTGAAAGATTGGCGCCATTCTCATAAACAGTCATATCCAGTCCCTGCTCACTTTTCAGAAATTTCTGCATAAATTCCATTTTCAGAAGTTGTTTCCATTTTTTTTCCGGCACAGTGTTTCCTAAAGTAATGTTTTCTTTAATAGAAAAAGGAAGCAGATACGAATTTTGTGCCAGATAAAATATTTTGTTTCTGAGAGCGCGATTTTCAATCATTTTCAGATCGAAACCATTGATTTTTATACCTTCGCAGTGCAGAAATTTAGTCAGCATCTTTACAAAGGTAGATTTGCCGCTGCCTGAATCTCCTGTCAAGGCTATTCGATCTCCCTTTTGAAATGAAAAGTGTCCCTCTGTGATTAGTTTTGTGTCTCCATAACCGATATTTTTGATCTCACCGGAGATGTTCTCTATTTTGCCAGGGACAATATTTCCATCCTCTTCATAATTTGCCTCAATTTCTTCTGAAACAAAGCGGACTGCACCGTGTAGATCACGCAGATTAATCTGTATATTGATTACTTCTCCAATGGAAGTATAATAAATATCATTAATCAGATTTAAGTAGATCATATCTCCAATAAATGCTTTTCCAGTAATAAATAAATAAGTAATGTAGAGAAAGCAGCTGTTTTTCAGCAGTAACGATATGTATTCTAAAATTGTACATATATCCATTGCATAGGAATTTGCTTTCCTTTCCATTTTTGTGATATTTCCAATACTTTTACTGATAAAGGATAAAATTCCTTCTTTATCACAATTTTGTTTAATACTGTTTACATCAGAAATAACTGCTTTCATATTTTTATTATTTTTTGCTGAAATATTTTGCAGTTCGTAACTGTATTGAGACAGTCTGGATTTTTCGCCGTTCAATAATTTCTGAAATCCAAAATATTGCAGCGGAATCTGAAGAAAATACAATATAGCTAATTCTATATTGATTTTCGTAACCATACATAAAACTACAATGACTGTTATTGCGGACACAAAGATTCCGGTGAGAGAGGTACAATACAGATTAAATATTGTGGAAACTGTATGGTTAACTCTTTCCGCTATATAGGAGGGTTCCATTTCATTAATTTTATTATAAGAAACATGAAAAATTTTTTGATACAAATTGCGCGTTTCTTCGTTTTTAAATTTTTCCGTGAACCAGAAGCGAAAACGGTTATACAGAAATTTGATGGCATATAAGATTGTCAGTACAATCAGATAAATGAGGATCTTTCCTGTATGAAAGCCGTCTTTTAATGTAATGTCTATGGCGTTCCGCAGAATCAACGGTGCAATAACAGATAGGGAACTTATCATGAGCAGAAGACATATGTTTTTCAAGATCTCTTTGTAGTATCTATGAAACAATTCTTTATCATAAAAGAATTTCATGATTCACCTCCAAACTGGATACTTCTTAAATATTCGTGGCATTCCTTTTTTGCATGTTTGCAATATTCTCCTCTTCCTTCCAGAAGACTTCCTGTCAAATTATAAGACACAGCTTTACACGGACCACCACAGAGATATTTGTAAGCACATTTTTTACATTCAGAATTATTTATATCATTGTTAAAAAAGAATTCTGTTAACATGTGATTGTTAATATTAATTTAAAAATCCCAGCATTAACTGGGATTTTTAATCTACATTGTTGCTGTTCCACCAAATGATCCAGCGGCTCCCGCACATCCACTATGCGTTTCTATGGGATCTGTTTCTGGTAATAAAACTACGATTCCAGTGTTTTCCATGTGTATTTCCCCTTTCGTATAAAAAATAACCTTGTGACGATTTTATTTTATCATAAAGGTAATTTTGTTTGTATGGATTATCTATAAATTTTTGTTTTTTAAAATTATAGAAATAGTCTATATTATTGGTTAATTTCTGCCTATTGGTATCAGAGAATGCCGTTTTATCATATGTTGTGGTGATCTATTGCAAAACTGCCTGAAAAGTCATATCTTTTGTGACGGGCATGGTATGATCGGGAAGGCTGCCGTCTTCTGCAGAAGTCCAGGCGACTACATTTGCATGTTCGGCGGGCACCTGC
>CAJTMC010000120.1 GCA_910577115.1 uncultured Lachnospiraceae bacterium | reverse complement strand
TTTCATCATTTTTTTCATTGCTTCCTTCGTAAAAAATCCCACTCGTTCCTTCTCTATAAAAAACCTGCAAACTTCGCCCCTTAAAAGTTGGTAAAAGATTTTACCAATTCCCGTACCAGTTTTTTACCAACTTTTCCGCAAAATCCTCTAATTTCCATCATCCCAAAATGACACCCCAGAAACGCAAAAAACGCTGGAACCTTGTGGGTTTCCAGCGTTTTGCTTAATCTTATGAAATTGGAATTACATTCCCATCTGCTTTGCGAACTTTTTCTGACTTTCTTTATTTTTCAAGGGTTTCTGCTATCTATAAACCATTTATACCAAACTTTCTATTTTGGTACAATATTGTTTTCCTTCTTATTCTTTCAAAATTTGGTATGTCTCCAATTTTGGTACAAAATATGTAGTTTTGGTAAAATCATTCTTCTGGTGTTGTAAAAATGGCAGATTCCAGTTTGCACACTTCACTATCAATATCATCCTGCATAACGTGTGTATATATGTCTATGGTTGTTGAATAGTGTTGATGCCCCATTAATTTCTGAACAACTTTAGGATTCATATTCAACTGAAAACACCTGCTACAAAACGTGTGCCGGATCGCATGAGGATACAAATCTTCAAAATAGTGTGGCTCTCTTTGCTCTCTTACCGAATCAAAAGCCTCTTGCTCATTGATTGCTTTTACAACCTTCTTGACTTCTTTTTCTGCATGATGTCTAAATACTGGTGAACCCATTGACGTAACAAACACTAAATCTGAAAATTCCCCATCACTCCTATATCGTTTGCCTAATTCCCTTTTAATCTTCTCTTGCTTTTTCTTCTGGGACAAAAACATTTCTTCTGCTTCTCCCATAAATGGTATCTTGCGATATGAATTGTGCGTTTTAGGTGCGATAAGCCTTACAGTTTTTACTCCTGACTCATATTGGCATGACAAAGAACGATTAATATTAATACATTTGTTCTTAAAATCTACATCTTCCCATTTCAAGCCACCAACTTCGCCTATGCGCATACCAGTAAGGAACATGATATAAAACATTTCCTTATACCAATTGTTTTCTACTTGTTTCAAAAATCTGTTTTGTTCTTCCTGTGACAAGAAACGTCTTTCTTTCGTTACATTCTCCCACGGTACAGTAATATCAAAACATGGATTTTCTGATATGATCCTATTATTCTTCGCAGACTCAAGGCACTCTCGAATACGTCCCAATGCATCACGCATACTGGATGTTGCCTTTCCCTCCCTCTGCATAGTATTGATAACATCCTGAATATCCATATTGCGAATGTCTGCAACTTTCATATTCCCAATCAACCTACCAAAATTTGCACGATATTTGGTTTTCATTGGATTAATGCTTGTTTCCTTAATCTTAGGCACTTTGTATCTAGTAAACCATTCCTCAAACCATTCATCCAATGTAATATTTGATAGCTTTTTATCCACACCCTGTTTTGCTTCTTCTTTTCGCTTCTCAAATTCAGCTTTTAATTCCTTCAAATTGAAATTGTATAGTTGAATCTTAATACCATTCATTAATGCTCTAGCTTCATACCTCCCATCTTTTCTCTGATAAATACCCTTTGGAAGTTCTTTTCCCTTTAAATCTTTTGGCATAGTAAACATCCCTTTCTATTAATATATCATAATAGGAAGAAATGAAGTATCTTTTATTATTTTACACAATAAATACTTCATCTTCAATCTGAAATTTTATTACCGCTGATAGAATCTATCCATTTATCTAGTAAAACTTTATTTGCATATAATCTATTTCCTAATCGAACCGTATATGGATTATTTGTCTTTGTCATAAGTTCTCTAGCTTTTGTTTGTTTTATACCTAAATAAGAACAAAATTCATTGATATTTAGCAATCTCTTATCAACTAAAATCTTTTCACTCAATATTGCTCCTCCGATATATCTATAAAATTTATATAAAAAGGTACTGCCACAACCGCAACAGTACCCTAAAATCATATCAGTATTTAGTTTTCTCATTATTTATCATCCAATCAATATAAGGAACCTGAGTTAGCATGATGCCTTGTCAGGTTCACATCGACATTTGTTTACAGTTGTATTTTTGTATTTGCATTATCTTCTTCTACGTGACTTACCATTGTTTGTATTTCCGACTACACTACAGATATGCAATTCATTTATTTTCCCCATAGGTTCTTTTACATAAACACTCTGCATCGGTTTTAGTTCAACATTCGGAATTCCACACGGAACTGTCCTCTCACTTCCTGTTTCATCTGTGATCACATAACCGTTTTTGACAACTCTTTTGATGACAGTCTTGTAGGTGCGGTCTGCCCTGTGATTCATAATCGCCCTGTCAACCATAGTCTGTATTGATTTGAATATTTCTTCTTTGAAATTCATTTTTTTGATTTCCCTCCAATTTCATTCGTTAAACATTTTTATGTATCGCGAAAATATGTTCTATCTACCATAATATGTCTAATTATGACATAATAACCTATATACAGAAACTATAAAAGTATGAGGTATTTATTTATGAACATTAAAAACCTTGTTGATACAGCAAAAAACATTTCTAACATAGCACCGCAAGCATATTCTGATGTTGTACAACCTCCCGCCCAAAACGTAGGGAAAACATTAAGTACAGTAACTGAATTACTGAATACCCTGCTTACTCCGATAGAATTACTTAATAAAACGGTTTCTATCAAAAAAGAGCAGTTTCTAAGCGAATATAAGAGTAACATAGACTCCATTCCAAAAGAGAAATTTTGTCAAGCTAATTTTGCAATTGTTGCACCTATGATAGAGCATTTAAAATATAAAATTACTGAAGATGAACTTAGACAAAAATATGCCAAACTTATAAGTGAAGTTTCAAATAGTGATAGTTTGACTAAACCATTATTGTCTTTCGATAATGTTCTAGACCAGTTAAGCCCCTATGAAATTGAATTACTTACATTACTGTTTGCAGAAAACCCATATGGAAATTATCCACTTGCCTCAATTAAGAAAACAAGTCAATTAGGATATAATATACTATATAAAAACATGGCAAACATTTCATTTAAGAACTTTACATCCGATGTTATATCTATTATGATTTCCAATTTAGAAAGAGTCGGAATTATTTTTATCGATTACTTTCAATTTGTAGAACCTGCAAAAGAATACGATTATGTACAAAATTCTGATTTGTATATTAAAATTAGTGCTGAATGCGAGCAAGAACGCAATACTACAAATCTCAAATATCCTAATTGTTTAATTGATAAACACATGTTTTGTCTTACCGAATTTGGAGTATCATTTGTCCAGACAATTATTACATAATGCACTTTTTAATATTGTGGGGAGATCATTTATTTGTACAAAAAGTTTGTTTGCTAAAGTTTCCGAATCTTCAATATATTGTTTAACTTTTTCGTTGGCACTAAATTGATTACTTTCAAGTCTTTCTATTCTTTGCATCATATTATTATAGGTTTTTCTATTAATCCACATTTTAATGTTTATATCTTCAACCGCACCCATATATCAGAGTGCGGCTGTCCTTTCTCAAAATTTGTACATAATTATCTCATACGACTTCGTTGTTCAGCGTCAAGATGCATACCATTAAACATATTATCGAGTTCAACACAGACCTGCCTAGCAACCTCCTGACTTGTAATTCCTGGACACGTGATATTGATACCGCCATTAATTACAGGCTGCACATTCCGATTATTCGTAACATTATTCACATTATTAGTCACATGCCTTTCAAGATCTGTCATATCTTTTTCGTATCTTGCACTTGCATTAACAGTAAGAATATCAAGATTATTGTCAATACTCTCTAAATAAGCATCAATTTTCTGACATAGATCATATGATCTGTCTCCTGGTCGATGCGGTCTTAATTTTGTGCCATCTGCTGCAGTAAACCAGTCTTCATCATCAGCAGTCCCGTTAGCGTGGGCAGTACCTTGAGCAAGCGCGGTGCCAGTAGCCAACATCCTTCCTCTACCAACGATATTCCCTTTACTCAGGAGTTCTCTTGTCTGTAAGTGGTTGAATACAATACTGCCAGCAGGTATATTAACAAATTCTGCGCCATTATCTCCAATAGTTCTAAACCTGCCATTAGGAAATACGACGAGTTCCTGACCCAATTCTCCAACAAGAGTTTCACCACCTTGTTTTACTCCCCAATCACCAGTGACTTCCGCTGTACCTTCATAATGGGCATTCCCTTTATATTTGGCATTATATTCTGCACTGTCAAGATTCATGGAACCCAATACCTGCGCAGAACCAGTAAAACCAGTGCTTCCACTAACTTCAATATTAACCTTGATGGTACATTCAACTTCTTTACCGTCTATCTCATCAAGACCTTCAGAGATGCCTTTTACATGTGCCTCTGCTTCACCAATGACATCACTGAACTCTTCAAACCGTCCAATAACGCCATCTCCACCAGATTCGCCAAGAGTCTCTTCTGTCTGTTCTCCCAGATCAATGATAGAACCGATAAGGTTTCCATCTTCTTCGCCACCGCCAGAACCTTCCCCGCCTTCTGAATCCGCACTGCCAATAGCAGCGGTAACATCATTAACAGCAGTTTCCAGCGCACCAAATTCACCGATGACAGTTCCATCACCTTCTGCATCAGGTTCACCAATTTTTTCTATAGCTGTATCACTCATTTGTGTGATTGCATCAGTGAGTGAACCACCACCGCCGCCTTC
>CAJTMC010000119.1 GCA_910577115.1 uncultured Lachnospiraceae bacterium | reverse complement strand
TTTATCCGTAACCTTTGTAATGAGCGGGGAAAAACAATCCTGATATCCAGCCATATACTCTCTGAAATTGCATTATTGGCTGATGATATTGGAATTATTGACCATGGTACACTTTTGGAGGAAGAAAGCCTTGAGAAACTGGAAGCAAAAAGCAGTAAACATATCCGCTTTACTGTTTCGGATACGGCACAGGCAGCAAGGATTTTGGAACGTAGTTTCCATGAAAACCAGTTTACCATACAAGATGACCATAACATGCGGCTGCATAATCTGGATATTTCTGTAGGGAAGATTGTCACCGCTTTTGTAGAAAACGGCTTGGAAGTGTCGCAAGCCGCAACTTCAGAAGAAAGCCTTGAAGATTATTTCAAACGTGTGACAGGAGGTGAGGGGATTGCTTAAACTTGTAAAGTGCGAATTTTGGAAGTTGAAACGGAAAGGCTTGTTTAAAATCGCTCTCTTTACGGCTGTTTTATTCCCTGTTTTTAATATCATGCTTTTATCAGAGGGAAGTTTAGCAGATGTTATGAGCAGTGTGCGTGAGGAAAGCGGTTTCTTACTTCTGATCCCGATATTAGTAATTATAGCTGCTAACCTGTTTTTTGAAGAACACGATAACGACACCTTAAAAAATCTTCTTTGCGTTCCAATTTCAAAAAGTCACTTAGTCATAGCAAAGGTTACTGTACTTTTTCTGTTTTCAGTTGCTTATGAACTGTTAGGCTTTTGTATTGGTATCTTAATTGCTCTTGCACAGGGTATTTCTTTAAATGGGTGGGCTTTACAGCTGTTCCTTACATTTTGTACAGGTATTTTACTTTGGGCGGCAGCTCTGCCATGTATTATCCTTGTGGTCTGGTGCAATAAGTCCTATATAATTTCTGTCATAATCGCTTTCTTCTATACACTGCTTGGATTTGCATTGCACCTAAGTGATGCCATTATGATGAAACCATTAGGGCTGAATATCAGCACATTTATTCCTGTACCTATGGTCTTTCGGTGGCTGTATCAGTTTAAGGTGCCGGAAGGAAAGATTATGACAGACTTTTACAACCGTCTAAGCCCGTACTTTGTATCAACGCCTGTCATATTTGCGGTACTGATTGCGGAAGCGATTGTATGTATTATATTGGTTACACGGGTTTATCAAAAACAGGAAGCATAACAGGAGGTTTTATATGTTATCTATTGTCTTAACAGAATTACAAAAGATAAAGCGGTATCATATTCTGCTGATCGGCGTTATAGGAATGGCTCTTTCACCTATTCTTGGGCTTATCACACAGAATGTTGCGATTGAAGAAGCAAAAAATCCGAATTTTGACCTTAGCGCATTAGTAGACAGCACAATTTGGAACAATGCAACCGTATTTATGCCTATTATTTTTACTCTGATTGGTGGTTATCTGATAAACAGGGAGTATACGGACGACACATTGAAAAATGTCTTAGTTGTTCCTGTTTCATTCCCTAAATTATTAACAGGGAAATTGACTGCTATCGGCATTTTATCCCTTATATTGGGAATGTATAGTTTCATAATCACAATTATTGTCGGCATTTTTGCGGGGCTTCCCGGTTTGGATATTTTTACTTTGACAAAAGGTATGTTTTATATGTTGGGGATTTCCATTTGCATTTATATTGCTGTTCTTCCGATTATCGCCTTTTGTGGAAGAACACCGGGATTTTTTATGGGCGGTTCGGTGATTGCCTTTGTATTGGGCTATTGCAGTATGTTTTTTAAAAGTGGTCTGCTTAGAAATATTTATCCTTTTTTAGCTTCTTTTACGGTGATTGGTTTTGACACCACATCATATATCAGCGCAAAAAGTAAGGCAAGTGTTCCACTGGGGCTTGCGTCGCTTGGCGCAATGCTGTTGATTTCAGCCTTTATTATCGCAATCTCTAAAACACCGGGCGAAGCTAAAACAAAGCAGAAAAAAAATAACATTTCCCTGCGTCCTGCGCAGAGAGAACGTATAAAGACAAACAGATATTGATTGAAGAAAGCGAGGAGTTTTTAAATGAAAGAAAAAGTTTTGAGTATGATCGCACTTATTACCGTTTTTGTACCATTGACAGCAGCCTTTGTATGGAAGTCGGATTCCCCTGCCGCAACAGCTATCATCATAGGATATTGTATTTTTGCCGCAGTTAGCTTTGTATATGCCCTTTTCCTTTTTGTAAAAATGAAACTTAGGGATATTAACACCAAAATTGCGCTTGGTGTTAATGCGGTTTATGTTGTAGGGATTTTGGTTACAGTAATTATTCCTCACCTGTTAAACAGATAAATTATGGAAAGGTTGATGATATGTATCATAAAAAAATATTTTCTCTTGTGCTTGTGTGTACTTTAGCAATAGGCTTATCCCTCACAGGCTGTTCAAAAGATGAAATTCTGGATCAGTATAATAATGTTGTTCAATTAGCCGGAAATGCAACGCTGACAGGGGATTTATCTCTTAAAGGGAAACGGACGTATGGTGATGACCATTATACTGGAACTTATGTAGCAGACTATAAGGACTTTTCCAAAACAGAATATCTTTTTGGTGGAACTTCTATCGAGCGTGAAAATGGCAAAGATATTTCTGTTTCCTGCGACTTGGAGATTACCGAGGGAACAGCGCAAGTGTTTTGGGTTTCCGGCAGTGATGATCCGGTAATCCTGCTTGAAGCAACTGACAGCTATTCAGAAACAATAACACTGCCGGAAGGCGGGAACTATATTGGCATTACTGGAAATAATTTTACAGGTCATGTAGAGTTGGATATAAAATAGTAAATTGCTAAGTTACTGTACGATAACATTGCCATATAGCGGCGATGTTATCGTATGGGAGAGATGTTTTGCAGTTATTGATAAAAGGAAAATGAGATAAAAATAGATTTGTGGAATTGAATAGGTGATTATTATGAGTAAAGTAGTAGTAGTATCTTTTTCGGAAGATGAGGAAGATGTCTGCCAGAGAATGTTGCAGATTATAAGTGAAAGTCCTCATTTTGAAGGCTGTAACATGCTTCAAGTGGAAAATCACCTTAGTATCGGAGGAATGAAGTTGAACTTAGCAGAGAAAAATGTGGTCGTACACGGTGCGGAGTTATGCTTACCAATAGGGAATTTGAAATACTGTATTTGTTAGCACAGAGCCCCGGCAGGATATTCAGCAAAGAGCAGATTTATGATATTGTCTGGCAGGAGCCGTATTCCGGCGATTATAATATTGTCATGAGTCATATCCACCACATAAGGGAAAAGATAGAGGACAATCCGGGCAAGCCGCTTTACATACAGACCGTATGGGGCATTGGCTATCGGTTTAACAAAAATTTAAGCAGCAGTCTGTGATGTGAAAACAGATTGCTGCTCATTTTTTGTCTTGTACACCTAACAGGTATTCACAGGACACATGGAAGAACTCTGCCAGAGCCACCACTTCATAGTCCGGGACGAACCTTGTCCCCTTTTCAATCCGTAAAACGGTCAGGTCGCTAAATTCATATCCGGCAAGCTGGAGCTGCTCTGCAAGGGCTTTCTGCGATAGCTTTCTTTCAGTCCGCAGTTCCATAACCTTTTGACCGATCAGGTTTTTAGAGTTGTTTTCCTTATTCCAATAGATTTTAATATCCTATCACCAACTTTCTAAAGATCAAGTCCTATATCATTGATTTTACGAAATATTGTTGATAATATACTTCTAAAGATGAAGTGCAAGGAAATTATCTTGTGGAAAGAGAATTAAGGATTGATAATACTGACTGTAAAATACAATAATATTTTTAACAGAGAAAGGTGGAAACAAGCATGAATGAAGTTTTTGAAACATTGTCGGATGTCTTTGAGGAACTGTGCAGCGAATCAGAGGACAGGGAGTATTCCGTCCAGACGGAGGAAGCAAAAGCAGCCAGCCGGGAACTGAAAAAGATGCAGAAGGCATTTGAAGCATATCTTTCCAAGCTGCCGAAAGAGGACAGGGAGTTTTTGGAGGGCTATATGGATGCGGTGGATCATGCCCATTACAAGGAGGAACAGCGGGCATATTATCAGGGGATTGTGGATGCTATACAAATATTAGAGGGATTAGGCATAATCCCTAAGACCGCAAAGGTAAGAGAACTACTCAGAAGAATAGGCAGATAATAAGCAAGGTGGCTGGCGTATTCAAGAGCGAGCCACCTTGCTTTTAAAAACAGCAATGGATTTCATTATTGGAAATAAGCTATTGATTATTTGATGGAAAGCGTTCTTTCAGAGAAGCAATCCATTTTTCAATTGCTTCCACTAAAACATACTGTTGTTGTAAAACTGCCATACCTGTTTCGGGAATTTCCGGAATATTTTCTTTTTCAAGGATGTTTTCCTCTAAATAAGTTTTCAGTGTTTTGATGTTCTTTTCAATGCTGTTTACACAAGATTGCTGGATTTCCAAAGGTAAACTGTCTAAGTTGACAATCACAGCATTAAAATCTAAAAAGATATGGATAGGTTTAGCGGCAATTTCCAGCATAAGTCTTTCAAATTCCCTATTTCCTGCATCAGTTAGGGAATAAACTGCTTTTTCTGGCATTTTCCCTTCCTTTACAATATTTCCTTTGATAAATCCCTTCTCTTCTAACTGGAGTGCCTTTTTGTAGATTGACGGGGTACTTATTTTTACCCATTTGGATATATTGCGGTATTCCACCAGCTTTTGAATATCATAAGCGCCCATAGGCTCTTTTTTTAACATTCCCAATACAATTAAATCAATCGTAGCCATTGTGACCAGCCTTTCTCT
>CAJTMC010000118.1 GCA_910577115.1 uncultured Lachnospiraceae bacterium | reverse complement strand
TGTGAATTGTCGTAAGCCCGGTAAAGATGAAGTGAAATAATAAGACTGGAGCAAATCTGTTTCTATCATACAGATTTGCTCCAGTTTTGTAAAGGTACGGACTATCTACCGTTTACGAATTTTCTGAATCCTAATAATAAATAAAAATATATAAACATTTTTTTGCTTAAATCTTTTGCAATATGAATGTGTCCTATAATTATGCCAGATCGAGGTTGAATCCCTATCTGGCATTTTTTAATTGGAGGTGAGCGTATGTCATTAGTTGACGAGGACGAATTAGAGTGTGAATACTGTGGAAATATTGGATTAATTCTGATTGGAGATATTGACGTAGAATGTCCATGTTGTGGTGCGGAGTATTCTCTGATCGATGAGGTAGAGTAAATAAAATTGGATGAGAAAGGAGGTGAAAACGTGGCTCTCGTTCCAGTACTTACGAATAAAGATATCCAGGAAATTGGGCATCGAATTGAATGTTGTAGAAAAAGTGTGGGACTTTCAAAGCAGGAGATGGCTGATAACATTGGACTTGGTTATGAGCAGTATAGGCGTATTGAAAGTGGTAAAGTTTTGATAAAAACAGAATATCTTTACACAATAGCTTGTATGCTTCGAGTTTCAGTGGACTATCTTTTATATGGTACTGAGAACTGGAGTGGAAGTCAAAAACTGAAAGAGATATTAAATAGCTTGACACCAGAAGATGTAAAACGTGCAGAGAAAGTTTTATCGGCTGTTTTTGAGTAGAATAGCCTATTAGTATTAATGCGACTTAAGAAGTCGTCTTTTTTCAATTTATACGACTTACAAGGTCGAGATAGATTTGTTAATTGGCGGTATCATAAATATGTGCTTGAGATACAGCACAGTCACCCGGAGAGGTGAGGGCCCAATAATCTCTCCTTTAGAAAATATCATTTTATAAGGAGAACATGGAGGAAATTCTTATGGAAAATGAGAAAATATATCGAATGGAGTTTTCAAAAGTTTACCGTCTGCTTGTCAATAAGGCAGAAAAAAAAGGAAGGACACAGCAGGAGGTTGATGAGGTGATTCATTGGCTTACCGGCTACAACCGGGCAGAATTAGAAAGGTTGTCGGAAAACTCGATTACTTATGAAGACTTTTTTCTGAATGCCCCCGAATTGAATGAAAACAGGAAATTGATAAAAGGTGTAGTCTGCGGTGTGCGGGTAGAAAATATAGAAGAACCTTTGATGCAGGAGATCCGCTATTTGGATAAGCTGATTGATGAACTTGCCAAAGGGAAAGCCATGAACAAAATACTGCGTAAGTAAAGGCATGATTTCAAACGAAAAAACCAAGAAAGTGACAAACTGCATTTAGCAAGCAATTATGCATTGTAGATAACTGCCAATCTGTATATTCTGCCGAAAGGGTTCGGTAAATGATGTTTGGGAATAGTAATTTTGAAAAGGTATTGGAGGCGGATAGAATGGAAAAATTTTTTGCTCTTTCAAACGAAAAACAAGATACCATACGCAACGCAGCTCTGGCTTGCTTCGCAAAATATGGATACGAAAAGGCATCGATCAATGATATTGCGGCGGCAGCAGGCATCTCAAAAGCGTCTGTTTTTCAGTATTTTGGGAATAAACAGGCTCTCTATCAGTATTTGCTTGACTATTGCACAGGTCAAATGAAGCAAGCCTATGACGCAAACACATTGGAGAAAAATGCGGATTTTTTTGACCGGGTATGGGATGCAAGCGTGATGAAGGTCGAAAATTTGAAAAAGCATCCCTATATCGCATCGTTTATCGCAAGTGTGGCAGCAGAGCAAATGCCGGAATTGAAAGATGCCATATTTTCCACAACGAATGAAAAATTTATAGAGACACTGGTTTTACATGAGGAAGATTGCAGGAAATTCAAACGCCCAGAGGACGCAAAATTGCTGTTTCGGATGTTCATGATGCTTGCACAGGGTATGTCTGTTCAGTTGGAAAATGGGGCGGATTATGATGACATTATGAAGGAATTTGAAAAAATCCTAAATATGTTGAAACGCAATTTTTATAAGGAGGAATATCTGCCATGAGCGAGCCTGTAATCGTCTTAAACAAACTCACCAAAAGCTATGGAAAGCATCGGGGCATTGAGGAAATCAACTTTACGGTCGATCGTGGTGAGATTTTCGGCTTTATCGGCCCCAACGGGGCGGGAAAGTCCACCACGATCCGTACCCTGATGGGACTGCTGAAGCCCACCGGCGGAACCGCTTCTATTTTTGGATTGGACTGTGGGCGGCAGGCGTCTGAGATTGCAAAGGATGTAGGATATCTGCCCGGTGAAAACTGTTACTACAACAGTATGAAAGTCAAAGAGATGCTTCTTTATACGGCGGAGCTCTATGGAGTGGCAGATCATAACCGAATGGAAGCATTGGCGGAGCGGCTGAATTTGGATTTGTCCAGAAGGATTGGCGACCTATCTTTAGGTAACAAAAAGAAAGTCGGCATCATTTCGGCCTTGCTGCCCTCCCCAAAGTTACTTATCATGGACGAGCCTGCCAGTGGTCTTGACCCGCTGATCCAACAGACCTTTTACGACCTGTTAAAAGAAGAAAATGAACGTGGTACAACCATTTTCCTGTCCTCCCATGTTCTGAGCGAGGTACAGAGGCTCTGTGAACGTGTAGCCATTCTGAAAGAGGGGAAACTGGTCGGCGTTCAATCCATGAGGGAAATTCGGGAAAACGGATACAAAAAAATTTCACTGACAACAAAAAACGCCATTCCAAAGGATTTATTTTCTATTTCCGGTACGGCTAATTTGGAGTGCAACAAGACCAGGACTTCTGTATCATTTATGTTCAGCGGAACAGTTATGACAATCATGGAGCAGATTCATCAGTTGGAACTGGTGGATATTTTAATTGAGGAACCGTCACTGGAAGAAATATTCCTCCACTACTACGAATAGGAGGCTCGTTATGCAGATTTTTCGATTTGAATGGAAACAGGCACGAAAATATATCCTGATTTGGGCCGTTACTCTTGCGGTATGTATTTTTTCCATGACACCAGTTTATTATGGCATGGTAGAAGCGGCGGGGACACTGCCAACAGGATTTGCACAGGGAGGCTTTTTTTGAAACTGTTGGCGTCTCTCTGGAACTTCTGACAATGCCTTTGGGAATGTATGCGTTTCTTACGGGATTCTTTATGATTGCTGGTGGCATTTTCGGGATGCACCTAGGCCTGTCCTTACATACCAAGGAGTGGACAGAAAACACAGCGGAATTTTTATATGCGAAACCTTGTGGGCGGCAGATGATATACAAAGGGAAACTATTGTGTGTCCTTGCCGGAGTATGTGTGACAGGCATTTCTTATCTGTTGGCGTCCTTTTTCGCGATGATGCTGTTTCACCCTGGATTTCCAGTAGGGGAGTTTTGGTTGGTGGCCGGTTCTTTTGTCTTTATTACACTCTTTTTTGCGCTGTTGGGGACAATGGCAGGGATATTCCGGCCTAATAACCGCTCTCCGCTTTTGACGGCTGGTCTGGTCGTATTTGTGGAATATTGCATAACCTCTTTCTCAAGAACTGTCAACATCCGGATCATTGGATTTTTGTCGCCGTTTTCCTTTTTTAGTCTAGCAGAAATTCACAATGCGGGGACATATTTATGGGACTATATGCTCTGGTATCTGCTTCTGCTGGTAGCCTTTTTAGTTTTTTCATATAGGAAAATCTTAAAGCGAGATATTGCGCTGGCTATGTAAGGGAGGAAAACAGATGAAAGCATTGATAAAAAACGAATTGCGCATGACAAGGAAAATGCTGCTGATTTGGATGGGGATCGTCTTAATTTTATGTGGCTTCGCTTACTTTGAATATCTGTCACTAAAGGACAGTCTCGACGAACTAACGGGATTGGTATTGGATTTCCCGAAAATTCTGAAAGCCATGTTTGGAGTAAGCGGTGATCTGACCTCTGCTTTAGGCTGGTATGGCTGTATCTATTATTGGACTTCGATGCTGACCAATAGCTATGCAGCCTATCTCGGTGTTTCTTGTGTAGCGAAAGAACAAGCACAGGGAACGGCAGGATATCTGTTTACAAAGCCAGTGAGCCGTAGCATGGTTGTCTATGCCAAAGTGGTTACCTGTGTATGTAATTTGTTTGTACTTGCGTCATTTGGCGGGTTATGCAACTATTTTACTGCCATTTTGCCGTTGGGCGGCTTGGAACAAGAAGGGGCTGTTGTGACCAGCACAATCGGTCTATTTTTGACAGAATTGACCCTGTTTGCAATCACGCTTCTGGCCTCCGGTCTGACAAAAACCTATAAAAGGGCTGTGCGAATTAGCGTTGGAATATTGTTGCTTTTTTATGCCATTAGTATCGCAGCAGAATATCTTGAAGCTCCAGTATTGTACTATTTAACACCGCTAAAATACTTCGATGTTTACATAGTGGCAACGGGAAGGATTTATATTTCATTTTTTTTGTTGGCTCTGGTCATTATTATCGGTTTTGTTGCCGCAGCTCAAAAAATCTGGGCGGGTAAAGAGATTTGATCTTTTTCGCTTCAACATGAGCAAATGTTACATCTCTTCTTGAAAACAGCTTCAGAAAGAATTTGCAGTATGTAACGGAGAAAATACCAAGGGGAGGCCTGCTGGTATAGCAAGCCTCCCCCCTGATATTCATGTTCTTGTAAAAGCGTATTTGCATGGGTTTTGAATCTGTTAAGGCGCCAATCATTTCACTCTTGATGATTTCCTCAGTGCGGTTGACAATACTGTTCATGTAACATCTTGC
>CAJTMC010000117.1 GCA_910577115.1 uncultured Lachnospiraceae bacterium | reverse complement strand
ATCAATGCTGGAGCCGCTCATGCCGTGGTCGAAAACCTTACCAGCTGATTGTTACAGCAAGCGTCGCGACTAAAGCGGCGCTTAAAATTTGGTAGAGCGTAGGATTTGACGTTTACGAAGTACAGGGTGAAGGGGACTATACAACGCTTAAGAAAAGTGGTTTGTTCACGGACATTGAACAGATCGATGCTTTCATAACTTTAGACCGTGACAATTTATGGATTTACAAAGTAATAATTAACGGAAGGCCTGAAATCGCAGTCATAAAGAGAACTGAAAATGAACATTCAACCAGCTCTGTGCATGAAGGGTAGATGTGCTGTAAATGGAATGGGCTTGACAGCTCCTTTGGGCATATAATAATTAAAAAAGCGTGGCTGAAAATTAGAAATTTTCCTTGTTTCATTTGATTAATGTGCGTATAATAAACTCATAACGGGCAACAGAATAAACAGTGTTTGGAAAGGCGGGATTTGTGCAATGACGTTACAGGAACAGGTAGTCCAAAAGGTTAGCGGGTTGTCAGAGGATAATCTGAAGTTTTTACTGGAAATGATAGAGCGTTTTATGAAGCCTGATCCTATGGGTAAAGAAATGTCTAAAATTTCGGACAGAATCGGCATTGCGAAAGGACAGGATTTGTATGATGATGATTATGATTTTGATGAAATGAATCCTGAAATTGCGGAAATGTTTGGAGGGATAAAATGAAACTGTTATTGGATACACATATTATCCTGTGGGCTTTAGATGATAATCCTAAGCTGTCGGATTATGCCAGAGATCTAATTATGGAAGCAAAAAATGATATTTACTTCAGTGCCGCTTCTGTTTGGGAAACAACGATAAAGTATATGGCAAAGCCGGATAAGATTCATATAAGTGGATCCGGACTATCGGATTTATGTAGAAGGATGGGATATCAGATGCTGCCGATAACAGACAGCCATGTAAAGGCGCTGGAAACACTGACATATCATAATCAGATTCAGGCGCATAATGATCCTTTTGACAGAATCATGATTGCCCAGGCAAAAGCAGATGGACTAAAGTTTGTTACACATGATTCTAAAATTCCATTTTATGAAGAAAATTGTGTGATTGTAGTATGATTTCGGTTATGAAACAGAAAAATTGATGAGGCAGGAAGGAAAAAACAGATATTGTTTTATCTGATGAATTACAATAAGAAAAATGTTTTAGGGCAGCGGACTTCGGTTCGCTGCTCTTATTTATATTATAGGAGGTTATATGAAGATCAATACATATGAGCTGGTTTTGGATAATGATACAAAGCATGGCTGCTTAAGGCTGAAAGAAAGTGTGCCCTATAAAGGGGAGTACCTTTCCGAACCATCGAAGATAGCGGAGATGGTAAAGGAAATATTCCATGTAGATGAGATGGCGGACGAATTTGCCTATCTGATAGCGTTCAACAACAGAATGAAAGTCTTGGGGGTGTTTGAGATCGGGCATGGCACGGGGAATGCCTGTCTCCTTGATGCGAGGGGCATTTTTATGAGAGCTGTATATACAGGCGCATCTTATGTGGTATTGGTCCACAGCCATCCATCAGGGGACACATCACCTTCGAGGCAGGACAGGGAAATAACCGAAAAAATCCATAATGCAGGGGAGCTGATAGGGATACCACTGATGGATCATATCATAGTGGGCAGTAAGGGATACATGAGTTTCCATGAGAAGGGGCTTTTATAGGAGGTGATAAACAGGGACAATAGGCAGGTATATGAATTATTATAATTATGGAGGTTTTTGATTATGAAGAGACTGGGTTACAGTACGGAACAGTTTGAAAAGGTCAGCGTATGCGGCATGGAATGTGAATTTAATGATATGCGTATAGACAGAAGCACCGTCCCCAAGGGAAAATATCAGTAGCAAAGAGAAATAAAGCTTGCAAATTCCGCAATCCTGTGTTATTGTTTATTCGATAACAGATAACAGTTTACTCGGTGAAAGGAGAGGTTACCATGCAGAAGGATAGAAAAATCCAAAACAGAATAAAGAAACTGACAATCAGAGGTACAGAGCTCCTTGCATATTACAGATAACATTGTGTTATAACAGATGGAAAGTATGGAAACAATACTTTCTGTTATTTGGATGCTGTATAGGGACAGGATTTGCAGGCTGCACCTTTGGGGTGCTTTTTTTGCGCCCATTTTTAAGGAGACAGGAATTATATGAAAACAGTAAAAGGTATTTATGCCGAAGCGAAAATTTTCACAGACGATGTGGAGGAGTATGCGGAGGCACAGGTAAAATTAATATGTGACAATGAAACCGCAGACGGAAGCACGATCTGCATGATGCCCGATATCCATCCCGGAAAAATTGCCCCAATCGGGCTTTCCATGACTGTAAAGGATAAAGTGATCCCGCAGCTTTTGGGAGTGGATATCGGATGTGGGATGACCTGTGTGAAAATCAACCGGACGAATGCAGAATTTCAAAAGCTGGACAGAGTCATACGGGAAAACGTGCCGTCCGGTTTTGCGGTACGTAGGGAGCCCCATCATATGGCAGGGGAATTTTCCTATGAAGGGCTGCACTGCGCCAGCCATATTAATAGAAACAGAGCCGAAAGGAGTCTTGGGACACTGGGAGGCGGAAATCATTTTATAGAGCTTGACAGGGGAAGTGACGGAAACATGTATCTTGTGGTGCATACGGGAAGCAGGCATCTTGGGGAAGAAACGGCAAAATATTATACGGAGCTGGCAGACAGGTGCCTGAAGGAGCAGGGCAGGGATGTTTCCTATTATATGAGCTATCTGGAGGGCAGCAATAAGGCGGCATATCTTGAAGATGTACAGATTATCCAGCGTTACGCCGAGTGGAACAGGCAGATTATTGTGCGGGAAATTTTAAAGGGGATGAAATGGAAGGCAGTGGAGCAGTTTTCCGCCGCGCACAATTATCTGGACGATTCAGGGATACTCAGGAAAGGAGCCGTTTCTGCCCGCAGTGGAGAAAAGGTGATTATCCCCGCAAATATGAAAGACGGCATTATCTTAGGCATTGGCAGGGGCAGTGCGGAATGGAATTATTCGGCTCCGCATGGCTCAGGCAGGCGGATGAAGCGTGAGGATGTGAAGAACCGGCATACAGTATCGGAATTTAAAAAGGAAATGAAAGGCATTTACAGCAGCTGTGTAGGGGCGGATACGTTAGACGAAGCGCCGTTTGCCTACCGTTCCATAACGGAGATTGCAGATCAGATAAAGGATACCGTTGAAATAACGGAAATATTGACGCCTGTCTATAATTACAAGGCAGGGAGCAGAAAGTAGGAGGGAATATATCATGATCGTTCAAATCAGTGCAGGACAGGGACCGTCAGAATGCCAGTTGGCGGTTGCAAAGCTGTTTGAGGCGTTAAATAAAGAGTTTGAGGATTTTGAGATATTGTCAGAGAGGAAGGGTTATGAAAAGGGCTGCCTTGATTCCATCCGCTTTCAGACGGGGCATGATTTAAGCAGCCTTGAGGGAACGGTACTGTGGATCTGCCAAAGCCCGTTCCGCAAGAATCACAAAAGGAAGAACTGGTATGTTGATGTGAGCATTATACCGGATTTGACAGAGATTGCAGCAGATGATGAATACCGTATCGAGAAGTTTCACAGCGGCGGAAAAGGCGGTCAGAATGTAAATAAGGTAGAAACAGGTGTACGGATTATACATCTTCCGACAGGGCTTACAGCACAGTCTACCGAAGAGCGCAGCCAGTTTCAAAATAAGCGGAAGGCTATGGAGAAGCTTCAGGAAAAGCTCGCCGGTCTGCATCAGGAGCAGAAAGCAGATCAGGTTAATGCCGCATGGCGGGAGCATAACCGCATTGTCAGGGGAAATCCGGTACGTGTTTATGAGGGGGAGAAATTTGTTTTGAAACGTCCGAATACGGCAGTTCTTGCAGAGGGAGAAGATGCAAGTGGAGATTATATTTGTATGAGAAGAAATAAATAACCTGCTGTGTGGACAATGCCGCCACCTTAAAGCGGCGGCAGAATGGGGAATCAGACAGGCAGAACTGATTAAAAAAGTGAAGAAATCACGCAGCGGCTGATAGAGGAACATACACCTGTTATTGTATCACGCAATGCAGAGGAAATAATCAGCAGTAAACGATGAGTTTATTGAGGATGGGCAGTGTGGCATACAAATAGAGGATAGGCACAAAATTATCATCAGGGAAATCTTACAAATTGTAAGGTTTTCCTGATTTTATATTGGAAAGATTCATTAATGTTAATGAAGTGATTACGCATTTATATAAAACCATTATAATTTAAAAGGATTTTAAGCTGCCGCAGGACTACAGTATGTGCCGTTACTATAGATATATATTCTTATTATAATACAATAACAACCCCTGTGCCGCTTCTGGCACAGGGATAAGTTTGTTTACAGGAGGTTTGAAAATGAGTAATACAAAGAAAGACATTAAATATTCTGTAATACGGTTATCCCAAACTGTTATTTGGGATAAAATCATGAATTTTATTCATGCCAAAATGTTTCATATAATTCATGCAAAAATATATATGTTTTGCACTGATAAAATGTAAATGTTTCCCTGTGAAAAAAGCAGATATTATAGAGTTTGATTTATTCCATTGAATATTGCTATATTTTAGTAGGAGGTGATATAGTGACTAACATTGATTTTGATAATATAAACGATGAGATTGTTTATGGAATCTTTGAGGTTGACGGAAGGGAAGATGACGCTTTAAACGACAGCTACTTAGAACTTTTTGAGATTATCGGACGCGATGCAATGCTGAAACTGTTCAAACATTACCGCGGTGATAAGATAGACTGTCCGATGCGGCTGTATCGCCCGGAGTTTATTGCCGATCTTGCAAAAAATGAAACAAGCAGACATGATGTCGGACGGCAAATTGATGGAGACGCAAACAGCGAATTATTTTTCCGACATTTATCCTATTGACTGCGCAGTGCTGTCTGCAAATGCATAATCCTGTCAAAAAGGCTGCACGTTGTT
>CAJTMC010000116.1 GCA_910577115.1 uncultured Lachnospiraceae bacterium | reverse complement strand
TCTATATCGTCCTGATAAGTGTTACCAGTAGAACTTATCCTTGCAGCTATCTGATTCAGGCTTTTGCTGATTCTACTTAGATTAACATTGTAGTCATGCAGTTCCGAGTAATCTACAAAATAAGTATATCCGTACAAGATCAAATGCCGAAGATAATCATTTTTATTCTTGTATTCTGCATTTTTACATTTGGCATCTAAGACATACTTCTCATCATCACTTAGACGCAAAATAAGCTGATTGCATCGTTTCCTTTTTTCCATTCTCACCCTCCATCGTTTTATTGTCCAAAATTGATGTTGTTGCTTTTTTGCTCTGTATTCCGTTCTATATGTATTCATAAGGGGTTAGGGGATTTTTTCCCCTACAAGCGGATTGGATATCCATTTTGCAAACGTGTAAACGATGCAAAATCGTCATTTGGATATCCAAATCCAGTGCTTGATATTCTACTTTTTAGCAAATTTTCCTAAAGTCTTTTTTACAGATTTCCTATTTCTGCTCTCGTTAGATTTTTTACCAACAGAAAAGTATCTGCCAACTTGCTCCCATTATGGTTCCCAATTGGCACCCAAAATCACTTTGCCTTTATTAACTGGGTGCCAACTCGGTGCCATTTACCCTCTATTCTTCTGTACCCTACTCTCCCATTGAAAAAGCAAAATCCAACATATCTTCTGCAATCTCCTCTTTTGGCTCTTGTTTGGATACTTGCGCTCCAGCAGTTCCTTGTTCTGCGCCTTGAAAAACAGCTTTTTCGGAAAAATAGTCGTTTATGCCCTCCAACACAACCCCTGCAACCTCATTTGCAAACTCCTTAATCTCATCCTCTGAGTTCTCACACTGTTTACCTGAAAACCGCTTTCTCATCGCATTTTGCGAATTACTCCGACTGTCTATCACTGCAATAAGCGCATCCGCAAGCACTTTTCCATAAGATCCATCCCTGCGGTTCAGCCCATGCAGATATTCCCATGCCCTGCGCTGATTTTCATCTTCCATGCAGAATTTTACATTGGTACAGCGATATGTTCCTCTCATAACACTTATTCCTTTCCCATAACTCAATCTACATATAATCGGATATGGAAACTTTGCTGTCTATCTGCGCAATTTCTTCTCCGCCAAAGTCTCATATCCCTTTGCATTGGCGCAAATATCCGTAATAAAAGTCACTCCTGTCTTCTCCGCCAAGTCCGAATAATTCCGAATCAGACAGCCGCCTCCGCCAATCACATACAGATGTACCAACCCTTCCTTATATCCATAATCCACCAAACGCCTTCTGATATTTTCCGTATACCTCGTCGCAATATGTTCTACTTTTTTAGCGGTACTATCTGTTCTTTCCTGTAAACCGTTCCGAAGAAGCGGTTCTATCAGCATTTCAGAAATATCCTCCCCGTTTTCTTTTGATAATTCTTTCTGTATCTCTTTCATACAGATGCCCACACCAAATTTCTCCGTCACAAGGCTCTTTTCCAACGGTTTATTATCAACAATCTGCATTACGTTCATAGTTCCGTTTCCAATATCCGCCAGCATATTCATTCCCTGCATTGCTCCTAAATTAACAACAGCCGCAAATCCCTGTGGAAATATTTCTACGCCGCACAGATGCACATAATATCTCTCTTTTCGGAACTCAAAATGCAGTTCCTGTTCTTTCATCAAATAGTGCCTAAAGTCTGCGCCCTGACTTTTCATCCATGCAAGCGGAAGCCCAACCGCCAATATCACATTTGCCTCATGAAGTCCCCTGAACTTCAATTCCTCCGCCAGCGCTGCAAGTGTCAGAATATAAAAATCTTCGGAATCCGTTTTATTCCCCTGATATACCAAATGTGACTCTCCGATCACATAAAACTTATCCTTATATCTCACAAAATTCTTACTGACGATTGGCTCTTCCTCCATGCATTCCACGCCTGTCCGGAATACCCTGTGCGCGGTCTTCATATTCCCATATCCATGATCCACGCCGACAATTATTCTTATGTTGCTGTTATATTTCTGCATATAGCTTGTCCTCCTGATTTTTTATATCTTTTCTATAAATATTTTTCATCTATCTTTCCATTGCAAAATAAATCTCCATAATACATAAAAATCTCTTTTGCTCAGGACAAGCCTCTGCTATAATAAATTTGCAGGATTTTCATAGAGAGGCTTGTCCTTTTTATGTCACAGATTAAATTGTTCCACCAGTTTAATCTGCATCCAAAATGTCCCTGTTTCCGGCAGGGGCATTTTCATTTGATGCTTCATTCCTTTTCCGGTTCAGCATATCCGCAACCTTCTTCTGTTCGTTAGGATATAAATGTCCGTATGTATTCAGCGTAATCTTGATATCCTTATGTCCCATGCGTTCCTTGATGACCATAGGCGCCACTCCCTGATGCGCGAGATACGCACATGCGGAATGTCTTAAATCATGCACCCTGATCCTTTTTACTCCCGATTTTTGAATGTGCCTTACCATTTTATGCTGCACTGCTTCGCATACAATGGGGAAAAGCCTTTCACTGTCGGGAAATTCATACAGCTTATCACAATACGCCTTGATTTCCTGCGTCAAAAATTCTGGAATATCTATTGTCCTGACTGACTGTTTCGTCTTAGGCGTTGTGATGACATCCTTTCCCCCTGTACGGTAATAAGTTTTTGAAATGGATATTTTGTTCTCCTGAAAGTCAATGTCATTCTTCGTTATAGCAAGTAATTCTCCAATACGCATACCCGTCCAGAATAAAATCTCAAACAGCACATAATATCTGCTTCCCACCTCAATCGTATTAATGAATTGCTGGTACTCCTCATAAGTCCAGAAATCCATTTTATCCGCATCTGACTTCCCCATTTTCTTTACTTTCTTGCAGGGATTGTTTGTCAAGTTGTAGACATTGGAAGCATGGGTAAACAGCGCCGTCATTTGATTCTGAAGCATCCGCAGATATGTCTGCGAATATCCAGCCTCCCGCATTTTGTTCTGCCACTGGATAATGTCTGCCGGTGTAATTTCATTCATGGACTTATTTTCAAAGTACGGAAGGATATGCCGTTCAATCATATATCTCTTATTCTTGATCGACCGTTCCTTCAATTCACCCTGCTTATCCCTGAAATAAATCTCAACAAAAGCTCCCACTTTCATATTCATGTCTGCTTCTGTTGTTTGCATAAACTGCTCCTCATACTCTTTCGCTTCCCTCTTTGTCTTGAAACCTCTTTTGCACTTTTGTTTCTGCCTGCCCGTCCAATCATTGTAACGGAACATACAATACCATGTTCCCCTCTGCTCATCCTTATAGACTGACATAAAATCTCCTTTCCTCTCAAGGCAGTCTGCGGTTTGCCATATAATCAATCCCGCAGAACTACCCTCAAATTTGCTTTTAGTTTCAGCCGCATATGCTATCTGAATGATATGCCGACCTCCTGTTACGCTGTTGTCACTCCACTTTGATACCCGTAAAACTTCTTATCCCAATATGCTCTGGGAATCTTGCCTGACACGACAATATAGCCGCTATCTTCCAGTTCTTTGTTCAACTGTCTGATAATCTTATATGCGTGTCCCTTAGAAACGCCAAGCATATCAACGACATCCTGTGCCGTTACCATATAATTGTTATTCATCTACCTCCCTCCTCCTGCACTGACGCTGTATATTGTCAAGTTTTTATTTTGATATTTCAATTTATCTTGACTTGTTTCCTATAATTAATCAATACAGACCATTTGTCAAGATAATTTTGTTGAATTCATTTTTATCTTGTGATACTATTGTATCTATAAGAAAAGAAATGCATTTATGAGAAGCTATTTTACACCGTTCATCTGATAGAAAGGAATTTTAAGCATGAATTTATATTCGCAGGACATCATCAAAAATGATTTTCACTTTAGTGTTGCAACCTATGGCATTAACCGCCGCACCCACGAAGAAACGCTTTCTTCCACTTATGATGATAAGAATACGCACAAAAACGGTACTGCCTATTTTATAAAGAAAGCAGCTATCCATACCGGCATTATGGAAATCCTTGATTATGATATGCCTGAAAAGGAATCTGCTATTGTAGCATTTGAGAAATTGAAGTCTGTTTTGCCATTGCTCGGCATCGACTGCCCCTTTGACAAAGAAACCTTCAATTTATATTGCTGCGAACACATACCAAAAGATATCGAGACTTCTGCCGGACAAATCATGCCGATATTGCAGTCCTGCTTTGAAGAACATCCGGCACTGTCTTATCTGTATCCTCTATTTCATATGGTAATGCTTTCCTGCTATCAGCAAGCTGGAAAATCAGCCGATGCGGGGCTATTCCAAAGCGCAAAACTATTATCCGAAGAAGTCAGCAGTCTTGAAACTTTATATACGCAGGCAAGAAATTATTTAACTGAGGTTGCCATAGAGCCGTCAAAACAAGGCTTACAGTTGCCTAGCAGTGCAATAGCTGAAATATACCATTCCTATTGCCTGTATGCCAGTAAGCAGGATTTTCAATCGGATGCATTATCCACTATGGAACTGAAAAACAATTTTCTATCTGACATCCGTGCCCAAAAAGACAGTTGCAATACGCAAAATTGGACAGAATATCTAAATCATGCCTCCAATCTTATTACAGATAATGCAATCGGGAAATACCCCAGTACGTCATTCAAACAGTTCTTATGTATAGGCATCCGGCTGTTTCTTGAAGATGAACTCGTTATCAAAAAATGCAAACTATGTAATGGATATTTTCGTGTGAAGTACACTTCCAACCAAGAATACTGCACAAGAATATACAGAGACACTTCCACTACCTGTAATGAGTACGCCAGCCGGAAATCCTATAAGGAAAAGTTATTCAGCCACCCGATTCATACGGAATTTACTAAATCATACAACAGACTGTATGCCCGCATCCGCAGAGGGAAACTCCCTGCTGACACACCACTCATGGATCAGTTAAAGGCACTTCATGACGAATATACCGAAAAATATGAGAACACACACCAGAAAGACCGCGAAGCTGTATGGAAAGAATACATTGAAAAGAATAAAGAATTGCTCAAGTTAGATTCTTCAAAGAATT
>CAJTMC010000115.1 GCA_910577115.1 uncultured Lachnospiraceae bacterium | reverse complement strand
TAATAAGTCTGACGTACAAGATCACTCTCTTTCGTATAGTTTTGTATGCAAACTTATTATACATGAGAAAGTGCCTTGTGCGTTATTTTATTTTTCAAAAAGTTGTAAAGTGGTGTAATTTGATAGGAAACGCTGTAAAATATTCTCCACAAGGAGCAATAATTGATATTTCAATCTTTAAGCAAAAAGACGGGTACTTATTTTCCATAGAAAATAGTGGTACGCATATTCCAAAAGAAGCTATTCCAAAAATATTTGAAGCGTTTTATCGGGTTGATATGTCCCGTAGCCGTCAAACTGGCGGAAGTGGATTAGGGCTTTATATCGTCCAAAAAATTCTACAACAACACGATAGCTGCTGCAATGTCTGTAATACTGAAAATGGGGTTAAGTTTTTCTTTGAGCTTTTATAAGATGATAGTTATTACAAAGGCGGTAGGCTTGCAAAGTCTACCGCCTTTGTGCAATCACACATCAATCACAAACTAATCACAAAGGTATCCCAAAATACCTTGTTATACTATAAGCATATTAAAAGAAAGGATGGGTGAACACCTATGAAAAAGCAAATTATTTGTATTATGTCCAGCCTGCTTCTTATGATCAGCATTACAGCTTGTAGCTCACAAGCTGCACCTCAAGCACCATCTTTAGAAGATACTGCTACGGTAGGAAATGCCGAATATAACGGCGATGGTTCAGAAACAGTCACAGCAGAACAAATGAGCGCGCAATACTGTATTTATGAAAAATACGGTATGACCTATGACGCAGCCAAAAATGAGCTATTTTACAACGGTAAACTTGTACGTTGGTTTGAGGACTATTACCCCTTAGAAGAAAGCGGAAATGCAGGAGTAGACTTCTTCAATGAGCATGGAATTATTGATGTTTATGCTGTTCGGGATTTTACTTCTTTTGCAAAAGATTCCGATGGGGCGATTGACTCACGCGGCGAATTGTTAGAACTAAAAGAATTTACGCAAGAAGAATTTAACGCCCGCGATATTGAAGCGATTAAAAACTCTCTCCCGTCAACGGCAAGCTCTGGCAGCTCTCTTTCTTCTGAGGAAATCGACTCCATGCTTGACGAATATAAGAAATTTGGCGTTACCTATGACGCCCAATCTGACCAATGGTATTTCAATGGCGAGAAAGTCCGTTATTTCCGCGATGTTTTAACGTCCAATGGCGAAAGTTTAAGCAGCGGAAAGTTTCATGGAACCATGAAAACATTGGGTAATGGAAACGGGAATATTGATATTTATACAATTCGTGATTTCAGTAATCCTAATGCGGAGGGAAATGGTACTTTAACAGATATAAAAGCATACAGTCAAGAAGAATTTGACGAACATACAAACGCACATTCAAACGGCGATAATTACGGAACTTCCGCAACAAGCAAATAAATTTTATATCCAAAAAATCTGCCGCACGACGGCAAAAGAAAAAAGCCGTCGTACAGCAGAGGTATTATATCAAGCATTGTAATAAGTTAGATAAACTGCCCAGTACTTGAATATTACCTTCCATTTTTGATATCCTGTCAGGATAAAATTGAAGTCAAAATGATTGTTTCTTTCGTCCATTCGCTCGCCATATTTAAATCTCTCTTTGCAAGAGATTTAACATTCTATAATTTAGAAATGAAAGTCATAAAAACCGATACGCTTTCACAAGCATATCGGCTTTATAAGACTATTTTGACTTTGGCAACGTAAATTTTACCGAAAATCCCCCGTAAGAATTATTGGTAATGACGATTGTTCCGCCATGAGCAGAAACAATTTGTTTAACAATAAGCAATCCCAAACCGTGTCGTTGCTCGGTTGTGTTCTTATCGCAAAGCATATAATGAGGTGTTTTATTGAGCTTTTCTATTAATTCATCTGTCTCTCCGACCCCATCATCTGAAACTATTACGGTGCAATAATCATTATCAGCCGTAACAGAAATATAGATTTTACAGCCCTGTTCGTTATGATTGATACTGTTTTGAATAAGATTGCTAACCGCCCGTTTTATTAAGTCCTTATCAGCGTTTATAGGACATACCGTTAAGGCTTCATCTGTTTGCCATTCAATCGGGTATCTGTCCTCAATATCCATATTGATAAAATCGACAACGACTTGGCGAACAATGGCAATCAGATTTTGCTTTGCAGAATTTATCGGCTGCATATCGTACTCTAACTTCGAAGCAAGATTAAGGTCATTGATTAAATTCTGCATACGCTTACTTTGCTTTACAATGACTTCCGCCTTCTGGCATTCCTCATCAGTCAAATTTGCATCGTCTTTGAGCTGACCTGCATAACCCATAACCATTGACAAGGGCGTTCTGATATCATGCGATACGCCTGCAATCCAGTTCGCCCTGGCAGTTTCTTTTTTCTTTAACTGCTGCCGCTGTTCCTGCAATATATCAGAAGTCCGATTGATATTGGCAGAAATATCAGAAAGCAGTCCCTTTTCTGGAATATGAACAGGCTCTCCGACAGATAAATCTTGTATGCCTTTTGTAATCGGTTTTACAGGTTTTAAGAATCTCACATTTGCTATTACATAAATCAAAAGGATAACAACAATGTTGACAGTTAAAACAATAAAGATAATTTGTGGTAAGTGGGCGAAAAAGTTATAGTTCCAACTCGCCCTCGTATGTTTCCAGAAACTATCTTTGGGATAACCTAGAATGACAATTCCATTTTGTGTTTTGCCCGTGTAAGTAGGATACCCATCAAGATACCCGACAGATAAATCAGCTATATCAGACAATGTGTAGCTGGTCGGTATTGTATCGGGAAGATTTTCCGTTTTCCACACGATTTGCAAGGTATCGTTATCGACAACAAATGCCCATACATCCTGTTGTTTTAATTGTGTAGAAATATCTTCTTGTAATGTATATCCGTTTTCGGATGCCTGAAAAGCCTTTCCTGTTTGTATTGCCACATTATATGGTGAGCTGGCAACGGATGGCGACTGCCAAGCCATAAGGAATGCTAATACAACAAAATTAACAAGTAGCAACAGTATGAAGCTCAACAAAAGAATACCCGTAAAACGTCGTATGAGTTTTGGTAAATTATTCATATTATCTGTCCTCAGCAATTAGTTTGTATCCCAATCCCTTTACTGTTACCAATGAAACGGGGCGTGAAGGATTTAGTTCTATTTTCTCTCTGATACGGCGTATGTGTGCCATTAAAGAATTTTCATATCCGAATGGATTATCTCCCCATGCAGCTTCACATAAGGCATCAATTGTTACAATTCGTCCTGCATTACGGTATAGGGCAGATAATAAATCATGCTCTTTGGCGGTCAATGGAATATGCTCTCCGTTTTTTATTACTTCGGCTCGTGAAAAGTCAATCTGGCTTCCATGAAGTTTAACAAGCGGATTTTCATCTTTGTAGCTTCTTCTTAAAATTGCCGTAATGCGGAACAACAGTTCCTTTGGTAAAAATGGTTTTACAACATAATCGTCTGCCCCCAGACCAAAACCTTTGAACTTATCATCATCTTCGCCACAGGCAGTTAAAAATAGTACTGGATACCCGCCTTTTAGTTTTTCCATTAAAGAGAATCCGTCGCCATCTGGAAGCATTACATCAAGAATAGCAAGTTCTGGTTGAAAGCTGTTTGCCGAATCAAGAGCATCTTTTACTGTTTTGGCTGTTTCTATTTGGCAAAAGCCAGCTTCCCTTAAAATTGATACGACCATATCTAAAAGCTCCTGCTCATCATCGACGAGCAGTATGCGTTTGTTTAACAAATAATCACGATTCATAAAGCGACCTCCTTTATAAATTGTATTATACCATAAAATCATGAAATATTTTAGTCTGGCAGAAAACATAAGGTAAATATAAGGTAGAGAGAAGGTAGCCACAAGGTTTGGGCTGTACCATAAAAGCAACAGAAAGGAGATGTTGCTATGAACGACTATATTATCAAAACAATGCAGCTGACAAAAAAGTATAAATCTTTTGTTGCCGTTAATGATGTTTCGCTGCATATTCGGAAAGGGAGTATTTATGGCTTCTTAGGTCCGAATGGGTCAGGAAAATCTACTACAATGAAAATGCTCTTAGGGCTTACCGCCCCAACAAAAGGCGGTTTTGAAATTGATGGTAAACAGTTTCCGAATGACCGTCTTTCCATCTTGAAAGAAGTTGGTTCTTTCATTGAATCGCCGTCCTTTTACGCAAACTTAACAGGCAGAGAAAACTTGGATATTATAAGACGTATTTTGGGATTGCCCCAAAATGCTGTTGAGGACGCATTAGAATTGGTAGGTCTGTCCGAGTTTGGCAGCCGCCTTGCAAAAAAATATTCATTGGGTATGAAGCAGAGATTAGGATTGGCAGGTGCGTTGATTGGAAGACCGCCTATTCTGATTTTAGATGAGCCAACAAACGGACTTGACCCGTCTGGCATACATGAAATCCGAAATTTGATTAAATCGCTGCCTGACCTTTATGATTGTACCATTCTTATTTCTTCTCATATGCTGTCTGAAATAGAGCTGATGGCAAATGATATAGGAATACTCAATCATGGACACCTGCTTTTTGAGGGGAGTCTGGATGGTCTGCGACAGAACGCAATGCAGTCTGGATTTGCCGCTGATAATTTGGAAGATATGTTTTTGTCTATGGTGGATAAGGATAATGCGAGGAGAAAGCAGAGGGCAATATTATGAGAGCGTTATCTATTGAGTTGCGGAAAGAAAAAAGAACAGGCGTTATTCCGTTAATGCTTGCAGTTGGAATTATGGGCGCAGCGTATGCACTTATAAATTTTATTGTACGGAAAGATACTCTTCTTAATTTGCCGTTAGCTCCTATGGATGTTCTTCTTACACAAGTTTACGGCATGATTATGATATTAAATATGTTTGGAGTCATCGTTGCTTCCTGTATTATTTATAACATGGAATTTAAGGGATGCGCCGTAAAAAAGATGTATATGCTTCCAATGAGCGTCCCTGCTATGTATTTTTGCAAATTTTTGATTTTAACCGTTATGCTTCTAATTACAATAGGCTTGCAGTACTTAGCTCTTGCTAAAATTGGGATAACGGATTTGCCAAAAGGAAC
>CAJTMC010000114.1 GCA_910577115.1 uncultured Lachnospiraceae bacterium | reverse complement strand
GTCCATAGCCTTTCATACACTCAGTTTGCATACGGAAAATAAACAATAAACATACTGGCATACAGTATCTTTATTGCTTCATTTTCCGATGAAATCCAAATGCGTTATCTATACGCTATACTCTGCACAATGTTTCATCGGAATGGATTGTACAGAGTCCGGTTTCTTTTTAGGTTGGTTCGTTAAATAGAAATTCATACCACTTCTCCTTACTTTGGTAAATAATTACACCTCAGTTATAATACTATAGTTGTGTTGATATGTCAATCTTCAATTTTTCAAATGCTATTTCCTAAATTCCCCCTTCTTCCAAACCGAAAGAAGGATGCCCCGCAAGGCGACACAAACGCAAACCACCGTGTAAGCATATTAACTCTACTGATTTTCCCGTTTTCCAACTTATTATTTTCTGAAGCGCTATAAAAATATCTGTGATATATGAAATGTAAAGAAATGAATTTTGAAATCGTAGGACATGAGAAAAAGGACTGCTGAAACAGTCCCTCTACCGTTTTATCATTTATCCATTAAATTTTTACCGTTTTGCCAATATACGAACACGGAAATAATGTAACTCTGAAAGCTATGTAGTGCCGAAAGTGCCGTGTTTACGGACTTTGCAGGCTTTCCATGTCCGTATCTGCCTGGGAAGGAGACACCCGCCGACACAAAATAAACTGCTCCCTGTGATAACTGTCCCCGCAGATTCTCTGCATGTGAAAGCAGTGCTTCTGCGCTCCTTGCTTCCACAGACGATATGGTCAGATGCGGCGGCACATGATTATCCGTCATAAACGAATTGCCAGTTCTTCCTGCAATCCGCTCAATGAAGCGCTGCATGATTTTCTCCGCTCTTTGGTCAAAATATGCCGATACCAAATACATGTTTCACCTTCATCTTTCATCACATAATTTGCGCTGTTATTTATATGCCATATATTATATAATAGAAGCTATCGGCTCATTCTTTGTCTGACCAATCAGTCCCTGCGACATATTGCGTATCAAATCAATATATGCTTTTACTTCCCGATAAACAGCGTCCGGATCCGCGCCCCGCTTTTCCCGTATCATTCCTTCAAGGCTATGCTCCAATATTTTTTTGATACGCTCGCGCCTTGTCCTGTCGGATATCCCCTCAATTTCCGCGCCTTTTAAAAGACCGTTCATGCGTTCCCGATAAATCTGCCTCACTTCCGCTGTCTTTTGCATAATTGCCTCATCGGTTTCATGCTCAGCCGCCTTTAAAAAATCCGACATATAAGGATAACTTTTTCTCACCCGCGCCTTTGCCTGCTCAATTTGGCGCACCATCTCAAAATAATCGGTCACACTCTCATCAACCACCGCGGAGAGTTCAAGCAACGTGTATTTTACACTGTAATCATACACAAAAACATAAATGCCTTCCTTGGAGCCAAAATAATGAAACCAAAGCCCTTTACTCACGCCGACAGCCTTCACCATGTCATCTGTGGCGGCATGCTTGTATCCATTTTTTGCAAATACCTCAATTGCTCCGTTTATCATTCTATCCTGCTTTTCTCTCGCAAGATCAAAAAATTTTTCGTTCATTGAAACCTCCATTATTATACCATTGACTTTTTCGGTCGATTAATACATATCTTAGCATACTCCTGCATAGGTTTCAAGAACGATTTTTCTATTGTTATACCAAAGAATGAAAGAGATTTATTGTTGATCGGAACACTCTGACGATAAATAGTATGTTCCTGTAAAATATAGATCTAATAAAAAAGTTTTTTTACATAATCTCTTTTATTTTCCATAAAATAGTATTAAAATGGAATCGTATATACATGGACATATTCCTTGCTTCATGCTCATATGCATCCGATACACAACTGCAACATGAAAGGAGAATTACCAATGGCAAAAAAACTAGGCAAGCTCGCACTGTTTGGTGCGCTGGCAGGAGCCGCTGCTGCAGGAACCTACTATTATCTTCAAAAAAAGAATGCCGTTCCGGCTGAAGATTTCGATGACTTTGATGATTTCGACGATTTTGATGAGGATTTGGACGATGACTTCTTTGATGATTCCGCAAATAACAATGCAAAAGTCCGCCCACACATTCCCATTGACCTTGATAATGCCAAAGAAATGATTGGTGAAAAGGTCATAGAGACAATTGATAAAACAAAAGAAAAGCTTGAACAGCTCAACGTACCGGAAAAGCTTGATAAAGCAAAGGAAATGATAAGCGACAGAATCGCACCTTCCACTCCTGTTGAAACCGAATATACGGAAATGGATATGAGCAGCTCATCATCTGCTGCATACTCTGACGCGGACACCGCAAAGGCTTCTGAGAACACAGCTGAAACAGAAGAATTTTTTGACGACTCAGAAGATTCTTAAATTTTGAAAGATGACAAGGCGCAAAAAAAACGAATGTTATTTATGTTTCTATGCATAACATAAATAACATTCGTTTTTTATATCCTTTATATCTGCCTAATCAAACAAAAAGCGCGCCAGCTCCTCCACTTTCGTAAAGTACACATCGCTGTTCTTCTTCATAAATTCCCGAATTTCCAAAACATCGTTTGCCCAGCCTGCTCCCACAAAAAACGCACCATATGCCCGCGCCATATCATATCCCGGCTTCAAATCGTCCACCATAACCATATCCGAAGGCTCTAAATCATACCGTTTCGCAATCTGCTCCAACGCATACGTGCTTGGTTTTCTAAACTCAGGCGGGCACTCCCAGCCAAAAATCAAATCCGGCTGAGGCAAATTGTTCGCCGCATAGTCCCGCTTTATGTTAAAATCATAGGAATGCGAAACAACACAGACAATACCGCCTTCTGCCTTCTGCCGTTCAATGATTTCTTTCATTCCGTCGTATACATTCGGAACATGCTTTTCCACGTAATTTCGCCAAAGCGCTACCTCCTGCTCCATCTCCTCATCCGTCATGCCGAGTTTTTCCGTACAATATTCGGTAAAACCCGGATGAAAATTTTCGCGGAAATAGTCCTCAAGGGATATTGTCACACCGGGACGCATGACTTTAAGCGCCTCCAAAAATGCGGGGTGATGAATGGTTGCAGTGCTGTTCACCACCGTATCATCGTGATCCAGTATCAGACATTTATACTTCATGTTTTCTTTAACCTTTCATAATTCATGTGAAACGAAAACGCACACATTCTGATTTGCGTCCCCAAAGCACGCAGCCAGAAGTTCGTGTGAATTTTTCGACCTGCTTATTTCGGCAAAACAAACGAGCTTTTCAGCGACACAATCCTGTTAAATACAAGTGCGTCCGGCTTGGAATCATGGCAGTCCACATTAAAAAATCCCTGCCTTACAAACTGAAAACTGTCATACGCCTTCGCATCTTTCAGCGCAGGCTCCACATAACACTCTTTTAAAACAGTGAGCGAATTGGGATTCAAATTCAAAGAGCCGTCCTCATTATACACACCCTTTTCCTCGTCAATCAGGTTTTCATACAGCCTTACTTCTGCCTTCACCGCGAAAGGCGCCGGCACCCAGTGAATCGTTCCCTTTACTTTTCTGCCCGTAAATCCGCTGCCCTGCTTTGTTTCCGGATCGTACGTACAATGCACAACCGTCACGTTTCCGTTTTCATCCTTCTCAAAGCTCTCACACTTGACAAAATACGCACTCATAAGGCGCACCTCATTCCCCGGGAAAAGACGGAAATACTTCTTGGGCGGTTCCTCCATAAAATCATCGCGGTCAATATAAAGCTCCCGACAGAACGGAACATGCCTTGTGCCAAGCGACTCATTTTCCAAATTGTTCGGCACCTCAAGGTATTCCACCTCTCCCTCGGGATAATTGTCAATCACAAGCTTAATCGGATCAAGCGCCGCCATCATTCTGGGCTTTTTCAGCTTCAAATCCTCCCGGATGCAATACTCCAGCATCGCATAATCCGTAGACGAATTTGCCTTGCTCACGCCGCAAAGCTCCACAAAACGCTGAATAGACTCCGGCGTAAATCCGCGCCTTCTCAGCGCCGCAATCGACACAAGCCGCGGATCGTCCCAGCCGTCCACGATGCCGTCCTGCACAAGCTTCTTGATATACCGCTTTCCGGTCACCACATTTGTGAGATACATCTTTGCCTGCTCAATCTGCTTCGGCGGGTTAGGGTATTCTAACTCGCGTACCACCCAATCATAGAGCGGTCTGTGATCCTCAAATTCCAGCGTACAAATCGAATGTGTAATCCCCTCAATCGCGTCCTCAATCGGATGTGCAAAATCGTACATCGGATAAATACACCACTTATCGCCTGTGTTGTGGTGCGTCATATGCGCCACACGATAAATAACGGGATCTCTCATATTAATATTGGGCGAACTCATATCAATCCGGGCACGCAGCACCTTCTCGCCGTCCGCATATTTTCCGTTCTTCATATCCTCAAAAAGCTGCAAATTCTCCTCTACGGAACGCGAAGCCGAAGGATCATCTTTTCCGGGTTCGGTAAACGAACCGCGGTACGCTTTGATTTCCTCCGCAGAAAGGTCTGACACATAAGCCTTTCCCTTTTGAATCAGCTTCACAGCGCCCTCATACATCTGCTCAAAATAATTTGACGCAAAAAACAGCCTGTCCTCCCAGTCCGCGCCAAGCCATGCCACGTCCGCCTTGATAGACTCAACAAACTCAATATCCTCCTTTGTCGGATTGGTGTCGTCAAAACGCATGTTAAACTTTCCGCCGTACTGCTTTGCCAGATTGTAATTTACCAAAATCGCCTTCGCATGTCCGATATGAAGATATCCGTTCGGCTCCGGCGGGAAACGGGTATGCACCGTATCACACACTCCTTCCGCAAGGTCCTTGTCAATGATCTGCTCAATAAAATTTCTTGAAACGACTTCCTTTTCCCCTTCCGCCGCTTCGTTCTTATTATTTTCCAGTTCGCTCATTTTTCTACTCTGTGCTCCTTTCACAATCTCCTCATTTCCGATACTTCTGTCACAATATCTCTTATTGTAATATATTGGGAGAGGGTTTGTAAAGGATATTCCTTTATTTTTCCACGCATTTAAAGCTCCGGCAAAAATAAGTAAATATTTTCAAATCCGGGCGCAAAACTGCACCAGTGGAATACGCAGAACGGCATTGTGGAATCTCCTTCATAAAGAAAGATGTCTGTATGACCG
>CAJTMC010000113.1 GCA_910577115.1 uncultured Lachnospiraceae bacterium | reverse complement strand
TGACGAAACCACCACCCCTCAAATCCGCACAGACGACAGGGCAGACTTCAATTCCAACAGGCGGTTTTATCATTGGACAAGCGACTTCGGCGAATACCTTGAGGGGATGGCAGACAGGGAACAGAATACCGAGCCAAAGACTGTTGCTGATTTACTGGATGAGATTGAGGACGAAACTCTGTATCGGGCATTGCTTACTGTGGACAGGCGTACCCTGCAAATTATCCTGCTGAAAATGCAGGGCTATTCCACAAAGGAAATTGCCCCGCTTGTGGGATTGACAACGGGTGCTATCTATGCAAGGTTAGACCATCTGCGGAAAAAGTTACGGAAGATTTTATAAGCATCTAATATAGATGGTTTTTCAGTGCGCTATTGGATGGGAGATAAAATTCTCCCATCCAATTTAAAATTACATGAATAAAATTCCTGTCCACAGGGAATACTAAAAAGTTTGCCCAAAATCTTGACACAAATATAGCTATTATGATACTCTAAAATACTCATAAGAGAATTAGAAGTAAGTCAGAAATGGAGCTGTCAGAATGATACCAGATAAAATATTGAATTACTGCCTTCAAAATCTTGAGGGGACAGTCTTAGTTAAGAGTTGGGGTGAGAAAGGGATTTTCTATAACCCAGACCATGTGCTGAAGCGTGGCGTTTATATATTGACGGTTAAGGAAAAAGACGGTGATAATGACAAAGGTTCTGGTTTAAACAGAGAGAATGTCTACCGTGTGAATCTGGGAATACGGAAAAGCACTTTTGCGGAATTGTTTGGGGCAGTCCCAAAACGCCCGCCAGCAGGCGGCGTTGTAGATATGGATTACGACTTTACCGTATTGAATGAGATACTTCCCCATCCCGTCTACGCATGGATGGCGTGGATATGTGCATTGAACCCCTCTGAAAAGACATTCGAGGAACTGAAACCATATATCCAAGAAGCCTATGAGTATGCAAAGGAGAAATTTGAGAAACACAGGAAGTAATCTTGAAGATTGAAAATTAAATAGCACATAGATGGAAGAATGGAATGTCAGCCAACGGACAAGGCTGACCGCCGCCGAATTTATGCTGCCCTTTTCGGCTGGCGTATGGCAGCATGGTTTTGAATCCCAAAGCCGTTACATAGCATTGCGAATCCGAGCAGGAGAAAAAACTCCTGTCGTTCGTGGTGCGGTGTAGCGGCTTTTTCATTTATCCAAAAGTCAAGAGAAATCAAATCCAGAACGGAGGTGCAGGGACATAGGATTTTCTTTTCGGAGGGTAAGACAGGTATTAAGAATGTCGCTGCACAGGAAAAATGCTCTGCGGAGTTGTCCACAGAGATAGCGAGCATCGGATTGTGTCAGCCATAGCGGAAAATGCCTTGCATTTCCCGCTATGACCGCGGTGCTCCTCGAATGCTCATGCAAGCATGGCATTCTCATCGCTACTCGCGCACAATCCAAATCCACAGCCTAAAGGCGTGTGGACTTACTCAGGGAACATCCCTGAATACCCTGTTAAGAATAAAATTCAAGACTGGAGGATTAAGGAAAATGAGCAGAGAAAAATCAGAAAAGGACGTGCGGAATGTCCCGATTACTGTCCGATTGAACGAGGAAGAACATGAAAAATTAAAGCAGTGCGCCGCCGCTTGCGGTCTGTCCGCAGCAGAATTTATGCGCCAGTTATGCAAAGGAAACGCCCCGCAGCCACAGCCTAAAATCGAGTTTTGGGAGCTGTTAAACAAGCTCTATGAGGTGCATGACGCTTTCAAGAAGTGTGTTCCTTACTATCCAACCGCCGCTGAAATCTGCAAGGAGATTGAGGCGGGTATATCGCATGGCACGGCTATCAGAGCTTTAAGCCAGACGAGGTAACGCCTGAACAATGCCACGAAATTGGATTGAAATTAGCAAGGGAAATGTGGAGCGACAAATATCAGATAATCGTTGCCACCCACCTTGACAAAGGACATCTCCACAACCATTTTTGTTTCAACTCCGTTTCTTATCTGGATGGGAGCAAATACAATTACTCAAAATCCGAGCAGAAAAGGTTGAGGGAAGTGTCCGACCGCTTATGCCGAGAGTACGGTTTATCAGTGATTGAAAACCCCAAGAAAGCCCCGTCAAGACCGCTTTATCTGGACGAAAAAAGCGGAAAGCCGACACGGTACAACGTCTATCGGGAGGATTTAAGGGAGGCAATCAACGGGAGCAGGGATTTACAGCACATGATGAAATACCTTACCGATAAAGGATATGAGGTTGATTTTTCGGGCAGCCATTGGAAAATGAAGCTGCCACAATATAAGCATTTCACAAGGTTAGACACGCTTGACGAGCGGTTGACACCCGATTTCATACGGTCATGTTTAGGCAGGATTTCCCGATACGGGAACTACAAAGCAAGGATTTCCTACTCTCCGCATATGCCAGAGCAGTATAAAAACACATGGAAACCGCATCAGAAAACCACGGGAATCTTAGCGTTATATTACCACTGGTGCTATCAGTTGGGGATATTTCCCAAAGGCACGGACTACAAGCCGACAAGCCCGCTGATGAAAGAGGAGCTTCGGAAACTGGACGAGATTACCGCACAGGTACGGTATATGTCAAAGCATAATATTTCTACCCTCTCCGATTTACACGCCGACAGGGAGAAAAACCAGACCGAAATGAATAAACTTATCGACTACCGCCAGCATTTGCGGAATAAGGTACGCCGTGCCACACCAGCCGAAAAAGAAACACTCCGAGCCGAAAAACAGAATGTGACAGAACAGATAACGGAACTTAGAAAGCGGCTGAAATATGCAGACGGGATTGAAAAACGCTCCGCCCATATCGACAACTGCTTAGACCAAATCCATGATACGATTGAAAATCAGAGGTCGAATCGGCAGAAACAGCCAGTAAAAACAGAATGCGGGAGGGAGGAATCATTACGATGAATGAATCTTTTAGTGACACAGAAAAAGAAGAATTTTCAGAAGAAACCGCCATCCGTCAGATGATTGATGGGATTACGGACAGCCTTGCATCCATGACAAAAGAAGAACGGTTAGAATGGTTTCGCAGGTCACAATATCCCCATCCAATCAATTTCCAAAAAGAGATAGACGGCACGGTTTATACAGTCAATGCCCATTTTAACGCCGCCGCTGCTGAGAGCATTCAGGAAAAAACCGAACGCATTCTCCTAAAACTATAAACGGCATTTGAATTAAGGCTTTAAAGCGTTGAAGTGTTCTGCCAGATATGGTATGATAATGACACCTACAATTCATATCATGTCTGGCTGTGGAAAGGAGAACTATGAGCAATCAGCCAGAAAAAATAACAGCTTTATACTGCCGTTTAAGCCGTGATGATGAGCAGGACGGGCCTTCGGGCAGCATCAAGAATCAGCAGTCCATACTGGATAAATATGCAAAAGAGAACGGCTTCCGCAATCCCCGCTTCTTTGTAGACGACGGATTTTCGGGGGTTACATTTACAAGACCCTCTTTTATGGAGATGATGGATTTAGCCGAGCAGGGGAAAATCGGGACAATTATTGTCAAAGACCACTCAAGGCTTGGGCGCAACCGCCTTGTTGTCGGGCAGTTGCTAGAGGAAGATTTTGAACGTCTGGACGTGCGGTATATTGCCATCATGGACAATATTGACACAGCAAAAGGCATCAGCGACCTTGTTCCCATGCAAGACTTATTCAACGAATGGCACGCCAAGAACACGAGTCAGAAAGTGCGGAATGTACTCCGCAATAAGGGACTGTCGGGCGCACCACTTACAACCATCCCGCCATTTGGATACAAAAAGAATCCAGACAACCCAAAAGAATGGCTTGTTGACGAACCTGCGGCTGAAGTTGTAAAACGGATTTTTGATATGTGCGTGGCAGGATTCGGACCGACACAGATAGCAAAAAAGCTGAAAGTCGACAAAGTAATGACGCCTACGGAATACTGGCGCAGTATCGGGAAACCGTACCGCAGGCTGTCCACCGTGCCATACGGCTGGTCAGCCGATACCGTGGGGAATATCCTCTCACGGCAGGAATATATCGGGGACACTGTTAATTTTCGCACCACAAGCAAATCTTTTAAGAACAAGAAACGTCTGGAACGTCCGCAGGAGGAATGGCAGATATTTAAGGACACCCACCCTGCCATTATTGACGAAGAAACTTTCCTGCTTGTGCAGGAGCTTCGGGAACACCGCCGCAGACCGACCAGACACGGAACTATTAGCATGTTTTCGGGACTGCTCTACTGCGCTGACTGTGGGGAAAAACTGTATTACAATGCAATGGACAGCAAGCGTCAGCATCCCTATTTTTTCTGTCCCAGCTACCGCAAAAACTCTGACGTATGCTCTGCCCACTATATCCGTGAAGAAGTCGTGGCAGGGATTGTATTGGAAAGCATGCAGAGGGTATTCTGGTATGTGCAGAGTTTTGAAAAGGATTTTGCCATGAAACAAATGGCGGCTTTCGGTGAGGAAAAGAAAAAAGAGCTTTCCATGAAGCGGAGGGAACTTGAAAAGACAAAGAAACGTGTCAGAGAGATTGACAGCCTTATCCAGAAGATTTATGAGGACAATGTAAGCGGGAAAATCTCTGATGAACGCTTTGCCACCATGTCGATGGCGTTTGAGGACGAGCAGAAACAGTTAAAGACATCTATCCCCGACATGGAACAGTACCTTGAAACAGAAACAAACAAAAGCGACAGCCTTCAGCGGTTTATCGACAGGGTAAAATGCGTCACGCAGCTTACAGAATTAACCCCCGAAACCGTACATGAATTTATAGAAAAGATTGTCGTGTCCAATCCAGAATATATTGGCGGCAAACGCCATCAGAGTTTAGAAATTTATTATAATGGCGTGGGCATTGTCCGAGAGCCGTCGCCAGAAGAAATGGAAGAACTGTTCCAAGAGCATATGCAGAATAGGAAATCCAGCCAGAACAGCAAAACAGCGTAGCCACAGGGCTACACTGTCTACATAATCACATCATTATATTTTAGTCTATGCAATAACATCCTTACGGAAAATTCCCCATTGTAGGGTTGTTTGAAGTTGTAGCTGATAAGACAGATGAACGGAACAATTACAATGAAGCATCTTATTACGATTATGCGAATAATGCCTTTGTCAGTGAAACGACGATGAAAGCCTT
>CAJTMC010000112.1 GCA_910577115.1 uncultured Lachnospiraceae bacterium | reverse complement strand
TACAATCGTGCGGCAGGAGTCATCAGAACTTATTTTTTCAGAGAATGTTACGGCAGTTCGGGCCGTTCCTCCGTATGGTCGAAATGGACGTGCTCTGCGCTTATGGTAATCACAATGTCGTCGGTGCTGTATTCAGCAGCCAAAGAATTAAGGCAGGAAATCACATCATCTTTCGTCATAGTGAGCAGATCATCAAGCGTTGTGTCATTCCAAAACTTCTCTACGGCGGTAATCATGCCGCCGATACAACGATCTCGCTCTCCAACCGTCAGCGTTTCCTGATTTGCTATGTGGTACAAGAAGCGATAGCCAAAGTCGCACCACATAGGGGCTTTTTCGTTGGACTTATCCACTTTCTGCGGCAAGCTCTCTTGATAGGCCGGGGCTACCATAGGGTCGCCTGTGTAATTGCTTTGTACAAACTCACCATTTTCAGTTCCAGACAGAAATACTGTCAGTCGAATAAACGCAAGTTCTTCTTCGCTGAAACTCACTTGAAAATCATTACATAGCATATCAGCGTCAATCCGTTCCATTCGGCCAAAATCCTCGTTAGCCCATGCCAGCAACTTTGCGTTGAAATCTGCAACGCTCATGCTGGCATAGTCTGGCGTTTTCAAAGCGAGCAGGGATTGGTAGTCCTCTTTTGTACCATATTCGGATTGTCGGGTTTCCGTATTGGGGGCTGGTGTGTCGTTGCCGTTCGGGGTCCCATCCGGCGGATTTTCGCAGCGAAAAACATACTCAATCGTAATTTCCAGTTTTTCGCTCCCCCACGATTTCGTAAGCGTTGCAATCTCATTCCCGATTGCCGTTTGCATTGCGGCCTCGTCTTGCAGCTCGGCGGCAGCTTTGCCGCTCAAAAAGGCTTGCAGCCCATCGGTAATTCCCTTTTGCGCGGCGTTATACTCGCGGATCGTGAGAGTATTTTCATCTGCAATCGTGAGCGTATAGCCGTATTCCAAAATTGCGCTGGTATCGGCTTCCGTTATGGCAGCACCATTAAAAGCCTTTGTCTGCCAGTTTTCATCGGTAAGCGGCATCAATGTGTAGAAAAGGAACGCGGCGGCTTCATCGGTATCTTTCATGTCTTGGAGCGCGACGCTTTGGGAAAGCCGTTCAAAGAGAGAGGTATATTCCTTTGTGTCTGTTGTAGCGCCAACCCTGTCCCGAAACTCGGCTACGGTCATTTCCTCGTAACCGTCAAATCGGAGTGCCAGCAACTTTTCGTATTCCTCGCTGGTAAAGGAACCGTCAGCCGGGAGCGTTGCCTGTGTGCGAATGGGTGCGCTGGAATTGTCAGGGGCCTGGGTGTTTCCCTGTTCTCCACAGCCTGCCAGCGCACCCACGATCAGCAGAGCAGCGAGAACGAGTGATAGGTATTTTTTCATTGATAAATGCTCCTTTCTGTTACCCTTTCCGGGTACAGCTTTATCATACCGACCCAGCTTGAATTGAGTTTGTATTGAATATGTTTTTTATGTGGAGATGGAAACGGGCGGCAAGCCTTTCGCTCACCGCCCGTTGAGGTCTGATATTTCTAAAATTGTACTGATACCTTTACGCCCTGTGCTGTGTTTTCGATTTTGATTGCCGCTCCATGAAGATCAAGGATTGTCTTGACAATATATAGGCCCAAACCCGTGCCGCCTGTCTGTCGGTTTCTTGACTGATCTACACGATAAAACGCCTCAAACAATTTTGGAATATCCTCGTCAGGGATATGTACCCCTGTATTCTCAATCGTCAAATGCGCTTTTTCATCGGCCTGCCATACATTAACCATTATTCGTTCCCCCGCTGGGGAATATGCGGCGGCGTTTCCCAAAAGGTTGTCCACTACTTTTTGAAGAAGCTGCAAATCGCCTGAAATGCAGATTTTGGGGGATATATCTTTTTCAACAATCTGATTGCAATAATCCTCAATAGTAAATAATGCTTCCTCTTTTGTAAAATGGGAAATGTCCTCAACGAAATAAGGCCTAATTCGCCTTATCAATTCTATATCGCACCCCTCTGATCGTTTCTATGTAGTCTGCGGCTCCGAGCTTTTTCCGTAAGTTTTTGATATGCGTGTCAATAATCCGTTCTTCTCCGAAAAACTCATATTTCCAAAGAGTTTGTAAGAGATTTTGCCGCGTTAAAATCCGGCCCTGGTGCGTTATCAGCTCCCGCAGGATTTCAAACTCGCGGGGCGTGAGGTCAATACTGTCTTTTGGGGTATGTACTCGATACCCCTCTAAATCCAATGTAAGATTTTTGTAGGTAATTGTCTGCGGTTCGCCAGACTGTTTTGCGGAGCGGCGTAAAACAGCGGCGATTTTCCGCAACAGGACAGGCATGGAGAACGGCTTTGTAATATAGTCGTCGGCTTGTAAATCCAGCTTTTTTTACAGCAAGATTATATACGGACAACCAAATTGTTTCAAGACTTCTTTGCCCTGTGATATGAATGGAATTATTTTAAGAGAAGTGGTGAAATACGGTGGTGCTATTACAAAGGCCCAACCTGGACGTGGATGATGCCTTCTGCAATGGATGTCCTCCGGAATGCCATATCTTGAACAGCTCCTAAAGGTTGGCTTCTTCAAAATGGAGCAGGAAATTCTGGATTTAAACTGGTAGCAGTTTTTGCAGTGACAGAAAAAGAGTTTGTATAGAAAAGATGGATAGCATATAGAAAATTGATAAGCAGGGTATAGCTCGGAGTGGTTTCCCGGAAAGGGATCCCACTCCCCTTTTTATATATGGAGAATAACATCTAATGCCATTTTATGGCCCCCGCAATTTAACAGCAGAAGCCGCCATCCTGCGCCGCTTACCATCAAGGGCGGCATAGTGCTTTCTGGTGGTGCCCACATCGGAAAGTCCCAAAACATCTGCCACCAGATAAATATCCCCTGTTTCCCGATACAGACTTGTGCCGAACGTGGACCGCAGCTTGTGCGGAGTTATTTTCTTCTGGGGAATAAATTCTTTTGTGTATTTTTCAACAAGGTTTTCTACCGCATGAATGCTTATCCCCTTAAAGACGAAAGTTTCCGGTGAAACGTTTGTTGCAAGGGGTGACACCTATTGTCATATCAGAGGTGCATACTGCCTGCCGGAACACAGGGGAAAGGGATTATATCAAAATTTATTGAACTTTATCGTATCTGTGTTGAAAAGAGAAGGTTATATCAGACTTGGAGTGGATTTTGAAAGTTTTAATCCAACAGCCCGCGGATTTTGGCTAAAAAGATCATTGTTAAAATGAGAATTGGTGCATATCAATTTGCTGTGTCTGGAAATATAATGTGCAACACTTTACAATACTTTTTCGTAAAGATTGTACCATGGAAGACCATACGCTTCATACCCAAGGCTGGTTGTCCCGACACACTTATACCCACATTTTTTGTATAAGCTTTCGGCAGGGATGTTTCCTTTCACTACATCCAGTCTTAGACTAAAGCATCCTTCCTTTCTGGCAATCTCTTCTGCAAAATCTAATAGTTTCTTTCCAATTCCTAATCCAAAAGAATTGGGATGCACTGCAAGCGTATAAATGACATATATTTTTTCATAATTATTTTCTACCGCCCACTCAACATTTTTGTATCCTTCTTCCGGTTTGTGTCGTAGAATTACAGTGCCGACAATCTTGTTATTATCTTTTGCAATGTATAGGGCACTCTCATCAACCCCATCTTTTGCGTCATTTTCGTTTGGATATATTCCCTTTTTCCACCCCGGATAATTTTCGTGCTCGCATAGATAATTACATACATCGTCATAGAGCTTACCAATCTCTTCAATATCAGTAATATTCGCTTTTACAATTTCTATTCTATCCTCCAAACGAAATACACATCCTTCCAGATTTATTCTAATTTCCCGATAAACTTCGATTTTTCGCTGGTTCCATTATACCACAACCACTTTCCAGAGGGAATGAATTTTACGAAAAACTCATTTTTTATGATAATCTTATTTCCCTGAATCTGCTCTTGCGTTGTCTTTGGTAATCGCAAGCTAGTCACTGACCAGTTCAATCACGTCCATAATGCCACAATCCAGCGTTTCGCAGATCCGGGCCCAAAATAGGAAGTGGCCAAATAAATGAGGGATATGCTCCCTTATTCCGTTCATGCGCTTGTTTTGAAAATTTAGCATAATCGTATGGTCAGCTGCCGAAATGTATGGTAAACTCATACATGAAATAACTCTTTCAGTGGTTCGTATCTTTTATAAGTATGAGAACTTAAAGATACCACAAATCCATGCGAAAAAGTTATTCTTTTATTAAAACTTTCAACTCTCAAGTTTCTATAAAATACAAATTTTTTATCCAAAAATCATACATGTGTAATATATCGAATTGATATTCAGATCATGTTTTAACGGAGGAAGAAATGAAATTTAAAAGCAGAGCAAGAAAAAAGAATAAGTTTCGGAAAAAAAGATGGATAATCTTGCAAGCGTATTTTGCCTGATAGCCCTTCTGTTATGGAAGAATCAGCTATTGTATGAGATTGTAAAAGTACCGCCGGAAGCTGTCTATATGGAAGATAAAGGATTTCATATCGCATTAGATGCAGGAGAGCAACTGACAGTAGAGCAACGCCTTTATGCAATTATGCTGGCCTCTGCATATGATATGGCATTGATAACAAGAGCTGCTTTACAATATGACATGTTTCAGACGGTTTCCGGAACTTCATATTATGAAATTCCGCCCACGGAGCATCAGAAAGATTTAATCTGCATGTAAAAACCCCGTTGTAAGAAAGTAAGAGGAGCCTTTTTAACTGGAAATATATCATATGTGTAAGAACAAAGTGGAGGTAATTATGAGAGAGAAGAACAATTATTTTAAATTGGTATGTTGGGTATGTGTGTGTGTATTCATTATAACAGGCTGTTCTAATAATCGCAGTACAGAAGAAAAGATTTTTATGGAAGGTGAAAAAGAAGAAGTGGAAGAAGAAAAAATGGAGGAACCGGAAATGGATTCAAGTAATGTTTCCATAGAGGCAGATACAGAAGATTCTACTGAGAATATTATAATGGAACCGGAGATAGCCAGCGCAGATTGGTCAGAATATTTTAATGGGTTGAATGGGACAGCAGTTGTATATGACATCTCTAACAGACGGTATACAGTGTATAATAGTGATCTTGCATTGACTAGAAGCTCACCATGCTCTACATTTAAGATTATTTCTTCTTTGATTGCCCTTGAAAATGGAATCTTTGAGCCGGAGGATTCCACAAGGGACTGGAGCGGCGAAATATTCTGGAATGAAGACTGGAATAAAGATATTGATTT
>CAJTMC010000111.1 GCA_910577115.1 uncultured Lachnospiraceae bacterium | reverse complement strand
GGCGGGAAAGCGTCGGCTGTGTAATATGTAAAACTTCTGCGGCTTTTGTAATGCTTTCTTCCCTTACTACGGTAAGAAAATAGCGAAGAACCCTGATTTCCATATGCAAACTCCTCTCACCTTTATCCATGCTTTACAGATTGTATTATAGCATTTTTATGCCTTTTAAGCAATACAACTATACCTTTTGATTTTGCCTTTAGGGGTTCAAATTTTTAGAAACAGAGGGTTCAAATTTCTGTGGGGAGGGTTCATGCACAAACACTCTCCCGCTTATGCTGCAACACCCATAAAAACAAAAAGGGCTTCCGGTCACGCCCAATGTACCCAAAGCCCTTTATTTCTGCGGTTTCCCCGATATTCTGTTCATTTCCTTTGTATCAATTAAGCAAGTTTCATTTCGTGGGTGTCCTCAAAGATTAACCACTGGTCTATATCTACATAATGGCTCTTTTTGTCCTTGAAATGCTTGCGTGTCTTGAAGTTTACCGTATGCCCTAAATATTCATGTTCCTGTAATATATGTGCTATGGTGGAACTTCCCCATTTGCAGGGATTTTTAATTTCCCCGTTCTGCCGCAATCCCACGCCCGACTGCGCTTGGTGGCAGGCAATACGGGGATATGTTCATTGGATAGCTGTGCCGCAATCTGATAAGGACCATAACCCTCTAAGGTCATCCGGAATATCCGTCTGACAATGGGAGTTATAAACTGTAAAAGACTTCTTAATCAAAATAAATACAAAATAGCCACAGCTTAGCATTTATGCGATACTGACGGAAAGGAGGGAATTGATTATGAGTCACGATTTAACGGCATTATACGAGATGTTGAGCCATGATGACGAGTTGCAGGGCAAGAGCAACAGCATATCCAACCAAGACGGGATTTGTCAAGGATATTTTCGCCCAAAAACTCACAAAAAACAATTTCTATCACTGGCGTAAATATCATCTCTGTTAGTTGAAGCAAAAACCAATAGAAATCAGCATTTCCTCCTGCAATTGCAGGAGGAAATCTTGCGTTCGGGGATCAGGCGTGTTATAATAAGCAGCAGAAATCTTCAAATCGGCACATTCCCAGAAAAGGGAGGTTCATTTATGGTTATCAGTTACAAGAAATTATGGAAACTGTTGATTGACAAGGATATGAAGAAAAAAGACTTGCAACAATTAGCGGGAATCAGTGCGGCATCCGTTACAAAACTCGGCAAAAATGAAAATGTAAATACAGAAATCATTGAAAAAATTTGCACAGCCCTAAGGTGTGATGTCTGTGATATTATGGAAATGGTAGAGGAACAGTGAATCAATTTTACAGTATATGAGTTTTGAAACAACAATAAGTTTGCTGTGAATTGGAAGACACCAATCTCTGCGAGAAGGGAATAAAGACATATGGACAATCAAATTCACAATACAATCGTAAGTTTTATATGGGGAATTGCAGATGACTGCCTGCGTGACGTGTATGTGCGCGGAAAATATCGTGATGTCATTTTACCGATGACGGTAATCCGTCGCTTGGATGCCATGCTGGTGGACAGCAAAGAGGCTGTTCTTGATATGAAGAAGAAGCTGGATGAAGCCAGAATCGATAATCAGTGGCCGGCGCTGTGCAATGTGGCCGGGCAGGCATTCTGTAACGCCTCCCCGTTCCGCCTGCGCGATCTCACCAGCCGCGCTAAGAAGCAAACGCTAAAGGCCGATCTTGAGGCATACCTGGACGGTTTCTCCCCTAATGTGCAGGAGATTTTGGAGAAGTTCAGGTTCCGCAATCAGATTGACACGATGATTGAGGCGGATATTCTGGGGGCGGTGATTGAGAAATTTATTTCGCCGGATATTAACCTCTCTCCGAAGCCAATTTATAAGGACGATGCTCAGACTATGGTGAAGCATCCTGGACTGGATAATCACGGCATGGGTACGATTTTTGAGGAACTGATCCGCAAGTTCAATGAGGAAAACAACGAGGAAGCCGGGGAACACTGGACGCCCCGCGATGTCGTTGAACTGATGGCTGACCTTGTGTTTATGCCCATTGCCGGCCAAATCAAAGATGCCACCTATTCCTGTTATGATGGTGCTTGCGGGACAGGCGGTATGCTTACTGTCGCACAAGACAGACTCCTGACAATTGCAAGGCAGTATGGAAAGAATGTGTCTATTCATTTGTTTGGGCAGGAAGTGAACCCTGAAACATATGCAATCTGCAAAGCAGATATATTGCTCAAAGGTGATGGGGAACAAGCAGAGCATATCAGTTATGGTTCTACGCTTTCCTTGGACGGAAATGCCACAAGGCAGTTCGATTTCATGCTGTCCAATCCGCCTTACGGGAAAAGCTGGAAGGTTGACGCAGAAAAGATGGGCGGCAAAAAGGAAATTCTGGATACCCGGTTTAATGCCTATCTTGAAGGCGGCGAACAGATGGTCATGATCCCTCGGACAAGCGATGGTCAACTGCTGTTCCTTTTGAACAATGTGGCAAAAATGAAAAAGAATACGCCGCTGGGCAGCCGCATTGCCGAAGTACATAACGGCTCGTCCATTTTCACGGGGGACGCCGGCAGCGGGGAAAGCAATGCCCGCCGCTATCTGATTGAGAACGACTTGGTTGAGGCTATCATCGCACTACCGGAGAATATGTTCTACAATACAGGGATTGGGACATTCATTTGGATTCTCTCCAACCGGAAGGAAGAACGCCGCAAAGGGAAAATCCAACTGATTGATGTGACCGCCATGAAATCCCCGCTCCGCAAAAACATGGGCAAGAAGAATTGTGAAATCACTTCGGAAATCCGAAGTGAAATCGTCCGCATTTTTACGGAGATGGAGCAAAGCGAAGTCAGCATGATTTTTGATAATGAGGAGTTTGGCTACTCGTCTGTTACAGTGGAGCGGCCTTTGCGCCTGCGCATATATCCTGACAGAGAAATTCCGGCCAGTTTGTTTAAGAAAGCAGATGAACTTGCAGCGGTGCAAAGTGCTGTTGCCGAGGCTGCAAAAAACGCACCTCTGGATGACTGGACAGCATTTGCCAAAGCCACAAAGCTGAAAGCCGCTACCTTGAAGAAAATCCGCCCCTTCATTACAGAGAAGGATGCTGCTGCACAGCCTATCGAAGGAGAACCGGATGTTGATTTGCGGGACATGGAAAACATCCCACTTACTTACGAGGGCGGCATTGATGCTTTTGTGCAGAACGAGGTGCTGCCCTATGCTCCCGATGCCTATGTGGATGAAAAGAAAACGCAGATTGGCTATGAGATTAGATTTACCCGATATTTCAAACCTCAAAGCGAAACTGTGGATTTAAGCGCACTCATTGAAAAAATCTATACTCTGCAAAAGTGCATGAAACTGGACTTTTTTCTCCCAGACACAAATGGATATAACGCATATCAGAATGTCAGCGAAATTTGGATTCATGAACTTCCATTACACTGGGAGACTATTAAAATAAAAAGACTGTTTGACGAACGTGTGGAAAAGGGATACCCTAACGAACCTCTTTTGGCGGCCACCCAAAATATGGGCGTAGTGCCAAAAACCCTGTACGGACAACGGACAGTGGAGGCTACAAAGGATTTGGATTTACTGAAATTAGTCCGCAAGGGAGATTTTGTAATTAGCTTACGTTCTTTTCAGGGGGGAATTGAACTTGCCCACTATCAGGGAATCATCAGTCCTGCATATACCATAATGATTCCAAAGGGGATTACAACGGCATATTTTAAGCATCTCGCAAAATCCAGCGTTTTTATTGAATTGCTAAAGCAATGTGTAACAGGGATACGCGAGGGACAAAACATTGATTATTCTAAGTTGAAGGGGATACGGATACCTGTCCCTCCAGTCGAAGAGCAATTGAAAATAGCCGCATATTTGGATAGCATAGAAGCCCGCATAGAAGCCCGCATAGAAGAAATATCATTACTGAAAAAATATAAGGAAGCGATTTCCTCGGATATAGTAACTGGAAAAATTGACGTTCGCGACATTGAAATTCCTGAATATGAGTTTGTTGAAGAAATCGAAGATTGTGAAGCTGACAGCGAGGGAGCAGTTGAGGAGGGATTGGAAGATGAATGAACTGGATTTTGTCAATGCGTTTATTGAAATTATCAAAAAGAGTATTGATAATCACCCCAATTACACTGAATGGGAAAAGGCATATAGAAAAGCCTATGAGGATGAGCTGAAAGAACTTGCCAAGCAATTTTATGAGCATCAACAGCGCATCCAAAAGCAGGAGGGCCAATAAAATGGCAGACCTTTACCTAACTCCCTATGAGGATATCTATTCCGAAATAAAGGAAACTCTCCTGCTGTCGCGCAATCAGGCATACAGCGCAGTCAATTTTGCGATGGTACAAGCCTATTGGCAGATTGGGCGCATCATCGTAGAGCATGAGCAAAACGGCAATGTGCGGGCTGATTATGGGAAAGCTGTTTTGCAGGAATTGTCCAGCCGTTTGACCAAGGACTTTGGCAAAGGTTTTTCTGTGCGGACATTGCAGCAAATGAAGAAATTTTATGTGATGTTTCCAAATACGAACGCACTGCGTTCACAATTGACCTGGACGCACTACCGCCTCCTGCTTTCGGTGGAAAATGAGCAGGCAAGAAAATGGTATATGGACGAGGCAATCGCTTCCGCATGGTCGAGCCGCCAACTGGAAAGGCAGATTTCCACTCTATATTATGAGCGGCTTCTTGCAAGCAGAGACCAGGTACCTGTAAGGGCGGAAGCTGTTGAACTTACAGCGCCTTTATCTGCGGAAAATTTCATCAAAGACCCATATGTGTTGGAATTTCTTGATTTGAAAGATTACCCGGCCCTACGGGAGTCTGATTTGGAACAGGCATTGATTGATAAATTGCAGGAATTTCTGTTGGAGTTGGGACGTGGTTTCTGTTTTGTAGCCAGACAGAAGCTGATGCGCTATGAAGATGAAGATTTTTACCTTGACCTTGTATTTTACCACAGTATCCTGAAATGCCATGTGCTGATTGACTTGAAAATCGGGAAATTGACCCACGGCGACATTGGCCAGATGGACAGCTATATCCGAATGTTTGATGCGCTATATAAAAATGAAGATGACAATCCTACTATAGGTATCATACTGTGTTCTCAGAAGAATGAGGCAATCGTCAAATACTCTGTTCTGAATGATGCTCAACAAGTTTTTGCTTCACGTTATCGTTTTGCCCTACCCACTGCTGAGGAATTGCAGCATGAAATTGAAGCTGAGCGCAAGCGGATTGAAGAACAGGAGGGATAACTATGCCAGGATTTACAAACACAAAAGAAAGCGGTTTAGAGGCC
>CAJTMC010000110.1 GCA_910577115.1 uncultured Lachnospiraceae bacterium | reverse complement strand
AGCGTAGGGTGTATCTGATTGCATATATCAGCCGTCAATTTTGCTCCAATCTCTCCACGACCTGCCCCAGAAATGCTCACCAAGTAAAAGAAACTGTAATGAATGCCTGCTGCATCTAATCTCTTGCACTGTGCTATGATGTCAGCAGAGGTATATCCCTTATTCATAAACCGCAGGGCTTCATCATCGCCTGTTTCTATTCCTATTGTCAGACCGTCATATCCCATATCCCGCAGTTTGGCAAGCTCCTCATCGGTTTTCGGGGTAACATCTGTAATCCTCGCAAACGAGCCGATAGATTTCACTGACGGAAGATATTTGCGGATTAACTCTGCAATCGCAGTTAATTTGTCATAAGACAAGGCAAAGGGGTTAGCTCCCGTCAAAAATACTCGGCGGGTACGCCCGCTGTTCCAACCTTTCGTTGCTCTTTTAACCTCCCGTAAATCATCCTCAATATCCTCCAGAGGGGACATTCTGAATTTGAACGGCAAATCATTATACAAAGTACAAAATTTACATTTATGATGCGTACAGCCTGCCGTTACCTCTAACAAAAGTGATGCCGCTTCATACGGCGGTCGCCAAATTGTTCCTGTGTAGTGCATAAACACATCTCCTTTCCTTATTCCTGCGCTTCTTTTTGTGCATATAGGGATACCCGCAGGGTGTTTTCTGTAGTCTATACTAATTATACTTTCGTACAATGATTTTACAAGTACTGTACTTTTTTGTAGTACCTATATCAAAACGGTACATTGATTTTTAAGAAAAGGCGTGTTATACTATTTCAAAAGGGAGTGGCAGGAATGAAAAAAAGTACATTGGCTGTTGAACGCTGCAAAACAGTTTCTACCATACAAAAAATTTTAGGCGGTAAATGGAAAATCGAAATCATTTATTATATTGCCTTTCATGATATACACCGTTTCGGGGAGCTTCGCAGGCATATCGGCGAAATTACGGAATCAAGCCTGACAAAGCAGCTACGGGAATTAGAAGCAGACGGATTTATTACCCGCCATGATTATAAAGAAGTTCCTCCCCATGTGGAATATAACCTTACTGACTTGGGCAAAAGTTTTATTCCCGTCTTTGAGCATATGAGACAATGGGGGGATGAAAATCTCAATATGTAATCCTGTTTTCCTCAAAAAGACAGAGCCAATAAGGGCTTGTGCGAGGGAGATTGTGAACGAGGAGCTTATTTTTTTAAGTTAAAACAGCAGATTTTGGATTTGACTTTTGATAAAAATATGTTATAATGAATATGCTTGTCAGAGGACTTGCAATCAAATAAGATTGTTGAAGTGGGATAAGACCTATTGGGCTTTATCCCACTTTTTGTTTATTTAGATGGGATGAAGCATAAACATGCTTTGTCCCATTTCCTGTATGGAGGTATATTATGAATGCAAAAGTAAAATCTTTATGCGGTTACATTTTCCCTGCTATGGGAGGCTTATTTGTAACCTATCTTTACAATGTTGTTGATGGAATTTTTGTCGGTCAAGGTGTTGGTTCGGCGGCTTTAGGTGCAGTAAATATTGCAGTTCCGTTTATCACTTTTGTTGTAGCCATTGCAGCTATGTTTCCAATGGGCGGTGCAACTGTAGTTGCAATACGAATGGGGAGAGAGGATAAAAAGGGGGCAAATCAAGCGTTTATGACAGCAATTACATTAACACTTGCTATGTCTGTTTTATTAATGATTGTTGGTATGGTGTTCTCACAACAAATTGTGGATATAAGTGGAGCAAGCAAGTTAAGTGATGAAATGAGAAAAATGGCGGCGGACTATCTGCTTTATTATTCAGCCTTTTCTATTCCGATGCTCATGAGTACCTGTCTATCCGTATTTGTGAGGAATGACGGTTCTCCGACTCTCTCTTTCATTGGGATGTGTGTTGGTGCGATTGCAAACATATTTTTAGATTGGCTTTTTATTTTCCCGTTTGGAATGGGAATAATTGGTGCAGCAGTTGCATCGGGATTAGGACAGGTATTTTCTGTACTTGTTCTGCTGTCACATTTTTGGAACAAAAAAGGACGCTTGAAACTGAATTTAATAAAATTGGAGGTAACACTTGTTAAGAAAATTTGTAAGCGTGGTGTTCCTGAAGCAATTTCACAACTTACAACTCCCGTAACGGCATTATGCTACAACATTATGTTAGCAAGCCTTGTTGGAGATATTGGCGTATCAACTTTCAGTGTATTGAGTTTTATTTATTCCCTTGCAAATGCAATTCTTTCAGGTGTTGCACAAGGCTTACAGCCACTTTGGGGGAACAGCTATGGTAAAAAGGATACTGGAGAAATAAATTGGCTTTTCCGTTGTGGAATTATCATCAACTTAGTTTTGTCTGCCTTAATTTACAGTGCGTTGTTTTTCTTTGATAAACCTGTTATTTGTATTTTCAACAGCGATACAGAACTTGTACAGACTGCATCTAAAGCATTGCCTTTGTTCAGTTTGTCATTTATTCCAATGGCGTTAAACCTTATTTATACATCGTTTCTTTATTCGACAAAAAGAACAAAGCAATCGAATGTTATTGCAGTAAGTAGGGGAATTATTATAAAAGCGATGGCAATATGCAGTATTCCAGTGCTATTCGGAAAAGAAATGATTTGGGTTGCTCCATTTATAGCTGAAACAATAACTCTTATAATTGCAATTACAATTACCAAACATACAAAATTGATTTTTCAATAGTTTATCGGCTTTATTCTTTTATACAGAATAATAAGGACAAGCCTACTGAATAAAAAAACGATGTATCGGTGGGTTGATTCTCTATACTTTAAACACCCTCCGACTTCGCTTTTTGAATTTTGGAGGGATTTTTTTATGTCCTTTTTTCGGGCAGTTATCCATCTGCTCACGCAACGCAGAGTTTATCCATACATAGCATATTGGGGATTGGTAGGAAGCCAGTTAAAAAAATCCCTGCCCATGCACGCTACTTCTCACCATGAAACCAGAAGTGGAATCTCCACTTAACAGAATATGTAAAAGCGTCTGGTGAATTATTGGACAGGCAGGAGGAGGCATATCTGAAAATTTTTGCTAACCTACATGATTATGAGCGGGCATCGGCTCAGGGCAGAATACAAGACATGTTGCTCCCGAAAATGAAAGAGGCGTTGGGAAATGCAGGGATTCATGTACATGAGAAAGAGTTTATCATAGAGATGGATATTTATGGGAAGATAATCATTACCGGGGATTTATCGGACGAAGAAAAACAAAAAGCCGCAAGCGTGTTGGAAGAACAGTTTGCTGATGAACTTTGGGACTGCCATATGCAGGCGTTAGATTATACCACAGCGGAATTTGACCGGATTAACGCTTTTAAGGAGCTTTCCAGTTTTCTACGAAAATCAACGGGAGGACAGTATTCATGGAAAGATATTTCTGTGGATGGGAATGGAAAAATCAGCGGACTTCCCCAAAAGATAGGTACGCACTATCTACCGTTTACATGTTTTCAGCGTCGCTAAGAGGATTTGAACCTCCGACCTACCGCTTAGGAGTAGAACCATTTTCTAATAGGCAGCTCCCTATTAGTGTTATCTAATCCCTTTATTTCCTTGCTTGTCACGGATTCAAAATGTTATCTCGTACCTCTGTGTGACTGCTGATTTTAAGGCGTTTTAGATGCTCCTTTTAGCAGGCGATTAGCAAGGGGCTTGAATTTAGGGAAATGTTACGCTGTAAAATCTTTCCCGATTGATACCTGCATTTCACAACTAATCCCAGAATAGTTTAAGCTGTTTGGATTTTCTAAGGTCGCAAATTGCGACCTCAAAGAGTTTATCATTCCTCTTTGCTTTTTTCTAAGGTCACAAATTGTGACCTCAAAGAACTTCTTATTTCTCCGTTTCCAGTTCCAACCTTTGCAGGATGTCTTTGATGATGCCTGCATCTTGAATTAAATTGATTCCAAAACACTTTTTTCCCGCATCTTTCAAAGACGCTCCTACATGATAGGCTGTCGCTTGGTCAAGAATCAAAAACCTGTCATGGAATACTTTGGTATATTTTATCTTCAATGTCGGGTACTGTGCATTGAAATTCTTAACATCAGCTTTCGTTAGCTTTGTCTGCTTCTGCGTATAAATTGTAACTGCAACATCAGACTTTTTCTTTGAAAGCAAGTTCAATGTCCCAACATCCACATATCCGTCTATCAGAGTAATTTCTTTCTCTGCTTTTTGAATTAGAGTTACTATCAGACTGAACGCATCGTAAATCTGTCCGTCAAAAAATACCTTTTGACTGGATTCCTCATGCTCGGATATGTACTCAAAAACTTTTTCAAAACGCTCGTCTGTTTCCGCTTGGTAATTTATCTGACGAACCTCCATTGCATTTAACCGCTCATACAGCAAAGATGTATTTGCCATATACTTCCGCATCTCCACAAAAGTGTCCATAATCCTAATGCTTACTCGAATAGCAACATCACTGCGCAAAACCGCAGAAAGCATTGCAATTCCTTGTTCTGTAAAAACAAATGGCAGTTTCCTACGCCCGCCATATCCATTATCATCCTCCAAACTTGAAATCACAAATTGTGATTTCAAGTTTTCATATTCCTCTTTCGTCAGTTGAAATCGGAATCTTTCTGGAAATCTTGAAATGTTACGCTTTACTGCCTGATTTAATACTCTCGTTTCTACTTGATACAGCATCGCTAAATCACTGTCTATCATAACCTGCTGGTTACGGATAACATATATCATACTTTTTATATCGGACTCTGCTGATTCAATGCTTATTTCTTGGGTAGCATTATTCGTCTTTGCCAGAGCTGTCTGTTCTGTATCAGCCATCTTTATCGCCCTTTCTATTTTGAAATGCCAGATTGAAACCTCAAAACTATGAATAACTTGAAATCACAATTTGCGACTTCAAGTTCTGCTTCTTTGTAAAACTTGAAATTCCAAATCGGAATACCAAGTTTTATGTACGCTTATTCTTTGCTTTTACAGTATATCACACATTTTTCTATGGGGATAGCTATAATCTCATCTCGTCCGTATTTTTAAGCAGTCAAAACACTAATGAATATCGCTGCAATCGAAATGATAATGGTAAGTATCATAAGTCTCTGATTATTTTTCGTATAATTTATTTCAGACAATACTTTTAGGTAGGAAAAATTATTTTCATAAATTTTCTTATATTTGGCTATATCGTTCTCATGATACTCTTTCAAGTTCTGCTTTTTTCCAAAACTATAATCGCTCCTGCTAATCGCACATTGCTACGAGTTCAAATTTATTTGGAAAATGAGAAACGCCGAAAACCTTGAAAAATCAATGTTTTCGGCGATGTTTTCAGCGTCGCTAAGAGGATTT
>CAJTMC010000109.1 GCA_910577115.1 uncultured Lachnospiraceae bacterium | reverse complement strand
TGATGGAGGATACGCTCGCTGTGACTGTGGAAGGGCTTTGTAAAGAGCAGGGGGATATGGCGGAAGCTGTGGCAGGGTATCTGGAAGAATTTTACGAAAGGGAAATGGGGAACAGGTTGTAAATTCATCCATGGCAGAAAAGGATAAGATGAGATGAATCAGCTCCGGCGAAGCCGGAAAAATGTCAGGGAAAAAGACTGGAAGATTTAGGAAATCGAAAAAACACAAGAAAAAATAAAAATATTCAGGCGGAAAAGCTGTCAATTTAAAACAACAGATGCCAGATTTCATCGGACATCCCCGTGTTAATAAGAGCGCAATTTATTCATAAAAACAGGAATCCATCAGAGCCAAAAGAGGCAGACAGAAAGGAGAACAAACAATATGACCAACACAAACAACACTGTAAATACAGCAGATACAATCAATACAGGATATATGGATATCAAAGTAACCGTAACTCCCATGCAAAATCAGGAGGGCAGCATAAAGGCTAACGCATCCGTCACCTTCAACAATGTATTCAAAGTGACCGGAATCCGAATCGGCATCTCCCAGAAAGGAAACATCTTTGTCTCTATGCCAGATTACAAGACAGGACGTCTTGATGATAATGGAAAAGATATCTATCAGGATATTGCTTATCCGGTAACAAAGAAGTTCAGACAGAGATTGTATGATGAGATTATGGAGAAATATCAGACAATTATGAAGGAAGAATTGTAAATTAATTGATGGTATCGTTAGGCTATTGAATGGTTCAGGGTAAATTCTCCGCAGTTTTGCTGCGGGGAATTTTATTAGAAAATGGAAAGAGAGTGTATCTATATGCCATTTTTGAATGAAAAAGTATATTCATATGAAAAGAAAATGGCATTTTCGGATTAAATAAAAGCGTTTTATGAATTTATTCATCGCACTTTAATAAGTTATGCTATAGTTAAAAAATATGGAGGCATATTGATTTTACCAAATAGTAACTGATACCAATAAGATATAAAAATTTTTAAGTTTTTTGCAAGGTTAAATATAGAATTAGATTGAGAGGAGATAGAGATGGATATTGCTGGGTATAAGAGAATAGAAACATATATGCTTGAAGAAAATGGAAGAGGTTGATTATGCCCATGGAAAGGAACATGTGTATAGGGTGTTGGCTAATGCATTAGATATAATGGAACATATAGATGATAAGTGTGATATAGATATATTAATCGTGTCTTCTTTACTGCATGATATAGGGAGAGTAGATCAGAAAAAGAAATTAGATGTATGTCATGCCGAAATTGGAAGTAAAAAGGCGTATGAATATCTTCTTGCTGCCGGTTGGGAGGAGAGCAGGGCACAACTAGTTTCTAATGCTATTTTAACACATAGACAAAAGAAAAAACGACAGGCCAATTCAACAGAAGCAAGGATTCTTTATGATGCTGACAAATTAGATTCTTTGGGATTAATAGGTATTGCCAGGATGTTAATGTATGGAGGGATGATTGATGAACCATTATATGTATTAGACAAAGACGGTAATATAGTTACTGAATCGACTTTAAATGAGAAATCGAGTTTTTTTCAGGAGTTTAGTTTAAAGCTTGGTGTTATTGAAAGCCTATATACAGAATATGCTAAAGATTTAGCCAGAAAACGTTTAAATGATGCAGTGGTAGTATGTAATAAACTTAAAATTGAAATAAACCAATGCAGGAGGGATTCATATATTAGGCAGTTTTGTAGTGTAGAAGAAAAAAAGCATGAATCAAAATACTTTAACTCAGATTATTGAAGAACAGACAAACCGGGCATTATGGGAAGTGAAAAATGTAATTGATTGTGTTCCGGAGGAATTGTGGAATAAGAAATATTGCGAAATGCCCTGCTGGAAGCACATATACCATATGCTGCATTCGTTGGATCTATGGTATATCAACCCGGGAGACATGAATTTTCGTGAACCTGATATTCATGAAAAAGATTTGAATAATTTAGATGTTATTTCTCCAAAAGTTCTTTCCCGAAAAGAAATAGAATCTTATTTTGCATGTATTGAAACAAAAATTCAAACATACCTGTCCGAATTGACTGACGAACAATTGCTGGAATATCCTCAAGGGTGTGAATATTGTAAGTTTACTTTGATTTTAGCGCAGTTCAGACATTTGCATAGTCATATGGGAATGATCATGGGGTTTGTGATTGATGATATGGGTTTATGGCCCAGGGTTTTAGGATTAGAAAACCCTTTTCCAGATGGACAGTATGATAAATATTTGTAGATTTGGAAAGTAGAAATTTTTTGCCTGTTGGATGGGAGATGATTGTTAAATGAGAATCGCTGCATATCAATTTGCTGTGTCTGGAAATATTATTGAAAATTTTAAAGAAATTGAAAATGCAATATACCTTGCAAAAAGCAAAAATGTTCAGTTACTCATATTCCCTGAGTGTTCATTAACAGGTTATCCTTCGAGGAACATAGCTAATTCGTCTTGCATTGATTTTAATCTTGTCCATGAAATGTGTGATAAACTTCAAATAATTGCTGACGGGAATAAGATTTGTTTTATTGTTGGAACTGTATACAAAGAGAAAGAAATTTATAACAGGGCTATGTTATTTCAGCCTGGTGGTCAATTCAAATTCTATGACAAGCGTGCTCTGTGGGGATGGGATAAGGATAATTTCACACAAGGCAGTATGGATGGGATATTTGAAATGGACGGGATACTATTTGGCATCAGAATTTGTTTTGAAATCAGATTTCCTGAATTCTTTCGGGAATTATACAAAAGAAAAACCGATATAAATCTCATTCTGTTTTATGATGTGGCAGATATAGATGATAGAGAAAGATATAACATGATTAGAGGGCACTTGCAAACTCGGGCAGTTGAAAATGTTACTACTACTGTTTCCGTAAATGCTATTTCACCATTTCAAACGGCTCCGACAATGGTTTTTGGAAAATCGGGTCAGTGCATAAAAGAATGTGTTAGAAATAAATCTGAACTTATGATTTATGATTTTGAAAAAACAGAGAATGATTTTGGAGAAATGGGAAGAACCTCAATATCTGATACATTAATGATGTAAAGTGCGCTTTGAGACTATACTGTGATATCAAACCTGAATAGAGGAGAAAAGAATGGATCAAAGTAATGTAATTAATAATAAAATTTTAAAAATTATTGTAAAGGTTTTTACAAAATTTCCCTTTCTTTTTACTGTATTTATAGTATTAAACGTATGTTTGATCTTCATTGTCTTGCATAATATCAGCATGAATCAATATGTTTCCTGTTCAATACAATGGAACGGGGAGGGGAGAGTTTTTCTTGAAAATTGGTATGGGGAATGCTGTACTGCTATTACTGAGCCCAATATAAATGGACATGTGTTTACCGTGTACCTGACTTTTGATAATGAAGTGAATCATAAATACATATATGTTCTTGATCAGGACTCGCAAGATATACTGGGAAATCACTTCGGAAATTCATGTAATGTTTCCATTGCAAATGGAAAAGTTACTTTGTTAGACAAAGTTAGATTCTACCATTTGGCCGGAGAGAGGAGTTAGGTTGAAAAAAACGGACTATAAGAAAGTATTTATAAATAACATGATTTTTCTTGGAAAATATTTGAAAAGAAATGTGGGAGGATTTTGGGCTTTCTTTATCGGGTGGTATGTAGAGGGTCTTTTGTGTTTCATTTTGCCCATTTTTCTTGGGATTTTAGCAGATGAAATGATATACCACCAAAATATAAAAGATTTTACGACGATTGCAAGTTGCCTTGTATATATAACGGTTTTTTGGTGTATTTTATATTTCTGCGTATATATGTATTTCAATGATAATTATTCCAAGTATGCTTTTGATATAAAAAAGGATCTTTTTTCAAAGCTGGAAAAGATGGCATTGAGGGCATTTGACCAGATAGCAAATGGCGACCTTATCAATATGATAATCAATTATTCGGACGAGTGTATATTTATCATTAACAGAAATATCATATATGCAATCAGGGCAATTTCCCTTATTGTATTATATTCTACCTGAATCCGTGAGCTTAGCCTCAAATTAAAACCGGACGAAATTATCCGGTAAAAATGTGGGGTAAGACATTGCTGCCTGCGAGGCAACGGCCGTTGTTCTATAAAAATGGCATCACTCCATGAACCCCTGTCCGTACAGGGGTTGGTTGGTACGTATCCTGTTGTCAGCCGGGCTAGAGGGCGAAATATTCAAAGGCATAGTACACACGCTGGAATACATCCCGCCAGACATTACTCTTCCCCAGACCTATGATCAGCTTCCGGGCGTGTTCTGTCACATGGCATGCGATATTGACCAGATTGTTGATGACTGTCCTGTGTCTGCGGCGTTTTACAGCTCGTTTCTGGCGGGGATTCCGCTTCCCAAGCGTTTCCTGCCCTATCATGCGTAGTATGTTATAGGAAAGGATGGCAAGCTCCAGCACCAGTTCGTTGGTCTCGAACTTTCCGGACGGGAGGCGTTCAAGGTCCATGTCTGTCTTCAGCTCGCTGTGGAACTGCTCGCTTTCCCCGTGGGCATGGTAATGCCCGATGACTTCCCGGTCTGTGAAGCCCGTGTTAGTCCACCAAACATTGGTCTCAATGTCCGGCACAAGGAGGAACTGCCCTTTTTTGTCAATGGTGCGCTCGATGATCTCATATCCCATGCGGATTACGGCATGCTTTGTGGTGCCATCCCCTGCCTGGTATATGATCTCCTTCCAGTCGCTCCCGATATAGACAGCTTTACCATCTCGGGGATGGGTAATGTCCTTGGAGTTGTCTTTTGCCATCTGCAGCCAGTCCTCTTTGCTTTCCTTGCGTAGGTTGCGCTTGATGATGAAATAACACCCCCTCTCCAGGAGGATCCCGATGTTCTCGGCAGAGTCGTTGCCGGAGTCGAGCCGGAAGAGCAGGGGCTCATCCGTCAGCTGGCGGCATATGTTGATGGTCTCATCCAAAAACCGGGGTGTGCCTTTCTGGCAGTGCTGTTTTCCCTCCCTCAGCTCCAGGTTGGCAAGGTAGCCCTCGCTGCCAATATAGGCGAACATGGGGGCGTAGCCGTCGCAGCCTTTATAAGTCCGGGACACGCCCTCCTTGCTGGTATTCGAGTTGTCGAAAGGCGAGACGTCCATGTCGACCGGGACATACCCGCAGGGGAGCTTTGAGGGCACGATGCCGTTGGATTTCAGCATCCTGACGTTCTCGTCCAGAATCCGGACACGGATGGAACTGCCAATCAGGTCAAGGCGCTGGCGTAAAGTCTCCGCAGAAGGGATGCCATAGCAGATGCCAAGTGCGGCTTTATAAAAATCCGGATCATCGTCCATTTCATGCACAGCGTCAAAGGAGGGTTTCCCCATGCACTGCATGCCGATATATGTCAGCAGGACATCACCGTTCTTTATCTGATGCTGGGGATGGTTGCAGTCGA
>CAJTMC010000108.1 GCA_910577115.1 uncultured Lachnospiraceae bacterium | reverse complement strand
TTCGTCGCAAATTTTGAGCGATTTGTCAAGTGTTTTTACAAAAAAAGTGGGTGATTTTTTTGAGATAGGGGTCTGAAAGCCTTATAAAATCAAGGCTGAAGATTCCGAGAAGTTATAAACAAGGAAAGGAGGAATAGTTATGCTTACATTGGCAAAGGAGATTATGGAAGGAAGGCGTTTAACGAGAAAAGATAATCTGTCTTTCTTTCTGGATTGTGATTTACAGGAATTATGTAACGGTGCAGATTGGATCAGGAGGCATTTTTGTGGTGACAAGGTAGATTTATGTACCATTATTAATGGGAAAAGCGGAAAATGCGGTGAGAATTGTAAATACTGTGCACAATCGGCTCACCATAAGGCAGAGATAACAGAGTATGATTATCTGTCGGTTGACGATATTGTAAAGACAGCCTTGGATAATGAATTGCAGGGTGTTGACAGGTTTGCGATTGTCACAGCGGGAAGAGGTTTATCGGAACAGGATTTTGCAATAACAGTCAAAGCCTACAAGGAGATGAAAAAGAAATGTAAATTGTCCTTGTGTGCATCCCATGGTTTTTTGACAAGGGTGCAGTTTCATGAACTGAGGGAAGCGGGCGTGGAAAGCTATCATGAAAATATTGAAACTTCAAAGCGGTTTTTCCCCTATATATGCACAACCCATACTTATGAACAGAAAATAAAGTCAATTAAGATGGCAAAAGCAGAAGGGTTTTGTGTCTGCTCCGGCGGGATTATCGGCATGGGGGAAACATGGGAAGACAGGCTGGATATGGCAGTTAGCCTGGCAGAATTAGAAATTGAATCAATTCCAATCAATGCGCTTATGCCGATAAAAGGCACGCCATTAGAAAACCGGGGAACTCTTTTGGAAGAGGATATTTTGCGGACGATTGCTTTTTTCCGGTATATTAATCCAACTGCCAATATCAGGCTTGCAGCAGGAAGGCGTCTCATGGAAAACAATGGAGAGCAGGCATTCAGGAGTGGCGCAAGTGCAACGATTACTGGAAACATGCTGACTACTTCGGGTTCCACAATTGAAAGTGATAAAAAAATGCTCCAAGAGATGGGACGGGATATTGTTCCGGAATATTTAGTAAATCAATAAAAAGACGAGGTGGAAAATATGGCAGAAGTACAATACTCCGGTGTGCGTGAAAGCAGGCCGGGAAGGATCAATGATCTGGGAACAACCGGAAAAGAAGTGGAGGAGAACTTTAAAAAAGGCTGTTTAAAAAGAGCAGACAGAAGTTTTGCACAGGGATTGCAATGCCAGCAGATCAACAGCATGGCAGCGTTAATGTCGTTGGAGGATTCTGTTTTTATCTCCCATTCCCCTCAAGGGTGCGTGGGATGTTCTATTATGGCAGTTGACATGTACCGTGTAGGACAGGCGCACAGGGGGATCAAGAATATTAAAAACCCAAAGATTATTGTTACCAATATCGACCAGAAGAGCGTTGTGTTCGGCGGGGAACAGAAACTGCGGGATTCTGTGAAAAAAGCGGTGGAACAGTACAATCCGAAACTGGCATTTATTTATGCATCCTGCGCATCTGGAATTATCGGCGATGATATAGATGCCATTGCCTCTGATTTACAGCAGGAGTATCCGGATACGATTATGGTTCCGATTCATTGTGAAGGCTTTAAGTCTAAAATATGTGCCTCCGGTTTTGACGCTGCTTTTTTATCTATCAATAAGTACATATTAAAAAAAGAGAAAGTGCCAAAGGAAAAAGGGTTAGTGAACCTTTTTGCCCCGACAACCGTGAGCTTTGCAGACCAAAAGGAAATGGAGCGTATGCTTTCAAAAATTGGCATTCGTGTAAATTATATCCCTTTTTACAGTTCTTTGGAAAAGATTAAGAAGATACCTGCGGCAGAGGCTTCCACGTCCATCTGTAAAGTATTTGCGGATGAGTTTATGAAAAGCTTGTGGGAGGACTATGAAATTCCATATTCCCATACCGTAATGCCGATTGGCATCCGTAACACAGATAAATGGTATCGCGGAATTGCAAAAGTATTGGGAAAAGAAAAGGAAGTGGAAGAGATTATTGCCATGGAGCATAAACGCATAGAGCCGCTGGTGGCGGAAATAAGAGAAAGGCTGCAGGGAAAACGGGTGTTTATCTGCGGAGGGACAGGGCGTTCTTTTGCAGCGGCTGCATTGATTGATGACTTTGGCATGGAACTTGTGGGACTGGAAACGCCTACGTATGATGACGATGCCCAGGCTGATATGGAATATCTCAATGGAATCCACAAAAATTTTGTGGTGGATATTGCAAATATGCAGCCATTTGAGCAGGCAAATCTTGTAAACAGGTTAAAACCGGATGCGTTTATCGGAGTGCCGGAATGGGCTGCAAAACTGGGTATCCCCACAACACATGTTCTGGATGGCAAGCGCCCCACTATGGGATATGACGGGCTGTTATATCTGGGAAATAAAATTGCAGATCAGTTACAGAATCCGGGATTTAATGTGAAATTAGCAAAGCATGTGAGACTGCCATACAAAGATTCATGGTATGAAGAAAATGCATTTAAGTATATTGAAGGAGGTGCTTAGGATGTCACAGATATTGGAAAATCCAAGGGGAGGCTGTGTTCTGGCAGGAATCAATTCTGTTTTGGGCGCTTTGGATAAGGTATGTCCCATACTTCATGCGGGGCCGGGCTGCTGTATGCAGACATCTGCGGCGGAGCAGGGACAGTCAGGACATAAATCCTCCTGCTTTGTCAGCAGTGTGTCGATTCCCTCAAGTAATATGCTGGAAAAAGAAGTAGTATTTGGCGGAGCTGATAAATTAAGGACTACCATACAGGGAGCCATTGATATTATGGACGCAGATGCTTTTTTTGTACTGACAGGATGTACCGCAGGCATCATTGGTGATGATATTGTAAGCGTTACACAGGAGTTTCAGGATAAAGGGCATGAAGTTTATCCCATTGAAACGCCGGGATTTGCAGGAGACAGCAACCTTGGTTATGAAGTAGTCTGGAATGCCATGATAGACCAGGTGATAGAAGAAGATGTTCCAAAAGATGGGAAACTCGTAAATATTTTTGGGATAGTTCCTTATCACGATCCTTTTTGGAGCGGTACGTTGGAAGAGATTGACCGTATATTGTCTTTGCTTGGGCTAAGGGTCAACACATTTTTTACCAAACATCAGGGAATCAATGATATTAAAAAATGCTCAGGCGCAGCTTTAAATATTATTGTGAATCCATGGTTGTGGAATGGTCCGGCAAAAAAATTTGAAGAAAAGTTCGGTGTTCCAAGCATAAGGATTCCGGGATTGTTTATAGGGGCAACTGATACCACGGGTTTTGTCAGGGAAGTTGCAAAAGCCCTTGACTTAGATGATGGGCTGGTTGAAAAGGTAATTGCTGCAGAAGAGGATTATGTCTACCGCTATCTGGCGCAGTCCGTTGGAGTTGTAAGCTGGAAACGTTTTGCGGTAGTTGCAGATGCAAATAACGCAGTAGGCATTACAAGGTATCTGGCAAATGATTTCAGTTTTACGCCTGTACTTGTGATTATATCGGAGCCGATGTTCCGGCAGGAGGACAAGGATAGAATTATAGCAAAGATTAACCAGCTGGAATATGCAGTTCCGCCGAGGATCGTATTTACAGCAGACCAGTATGAGATCAATCAGGCTCTTTTAAATGAAGAAAAGGAGATAACTTTACTCATCGGCAGCAGCAACGAACGTGAAGTGGCGTTGGAAAAGGATATCCAGTTTATACTGGCATCATTTCCGATGAATGAAAGACTGGTTTTTAATCGCACTTATGCAGGATACAGAGGCGGTCTGACATTTACAGAAGATTTGTATGACAATCTCTGATTGTTTATGAGATGGCATTGAAGATTATAACAATAATAAAAAGAAAGAGGAAAAAATATTATGGCAGGTAAAGATTTAAAGAAAGTACATCAGTTTTTAAAGGATGTTGGAACTTATTATTTAGCAACGGAAGACGGGGATACCCCAAGAGTACGCCCATTTGGAACAGCTCTTTTGTTTGAGGATAAGATATATGTCCTGACGGCAAAAGCGAAAAATGTATCAAGGCAGATTGAAAAAAATCCCAGGTTTGAATTATCAGCGATGGATAAAGATGACAGGTGGATTCGTGTCTCTGGGGAATTGAAAGAAGATAACAGAATTGAGGTACATCATGCGATATTAGAAGAATATCCGCATTTAAAGAATGCTTATACAGCGGGAGACGACAATACGAATACATTGTATTTTGATATTGAAAGCGCTGTTATCTATTCTTTCACAGAAGAACCGCAGATCCTTGAGGTATAACATGGTGGAAGGATATGTAATCAGACAGGCAGAAATTCATGATTTGGACGAGATTGCAAACTTGGAAAAAGTGTGTTTTCTAGAAGAAGAGGCGGCTTCTAAGATGGCTTTTTTTGATAGGCTGTCCATTTATGCCAATCATTTTTGGCTGTTGGAAAAAGACGGACATATTATCAGTATGGTAAACGGAATGGTTACAGATGATAAAGATTTGCATGATGAAATGTATCATAATGCAGAACTGCATAATGAACAGGGAAAATGGCAGATGATATTTGGGGTAGAGACACATCCGGAATATGAGAATCAGGGCTATGCTGCTATATTGATAAACAAAATGATTGAAGATGCTAAATCACAAGGCCGAAGAGGAGTGGTACTTACCTGCAAAAAGCATTTGATACATTACTACAAGAAATTTGGGTTTGAAAATGAAGGTATTTCAGCTTCGGAACATGGGGCTGTTGTATGGTATCAGATGAGACTGAAATTATCAGGTAAATATAGCAATATGAGAGAAAAAGCATTGTCTGATAAGGAATAAGAAAAGTAACGGCGAATGCAGATATAATTTTGTTAAATGCACTTAAAAATATGATAAATTGCGTCTAAACTTTGGTGAGAGGCAAAACAAAACGGATGATAAAAATTATTTTTTATTGTCCGTATTTTTTTGTGTGGAAACGAGGTGAATACCGTAAAAATCATGTTTCATAATTATGAATGATTTTTACAAAAGGTGATATGAGAGATTACATATTTTTATAAATAGAAGAAACGCAGGCAAAAAACGAAAGTATTTAATATGTAAAGCTGGAAGAATACAACGAGCAAAGATAGAGAATCTTTGTGAGAAGTATTCTTTTTTTGTCCATGTCGAAAATTGTCTTGTCTTACGGATATATGTATCCGGGGACCGCCTTCTGGTTCTTCATTTCAAAAAAATTATGAATGGAGAATCAGAGAGTGAAGAATATAAGATATATTATTGCAGATAACTTGAAATTATACCGAAAAAAGCAGAAATTAACACAGATGAAACTTGCAGAGCTTGCGGATTTGTCAGTGGATTCCATAAAGAGGATTGAGGCAGGGCAGAGAAGCATGTCATTAGAGAACTTTTTAAGGCTTGCGGAGGCGCTTCAGGTGCCATTGTCCTTTCTGCTGTA
>CAJTMC010000107.1 GCA_910577115.1 uncultured Lachnospiraceae bacterium | reverse complement strand
TTGATGTCGAGGAACACGATGCCGCATTCCCGCACATACCCCATATCCGCATAAAGCTCCGCGCCGGAGCCATATTCCCTTATTTCAAAATCATGGCCGCAGGCTTCCAGCAGCGCCCGTAGCGCGCCCCTGTCCTCCCTGCTGTCATCACAGACCGCTATCTTCATCGCACCAACCTCCTGCCATAAATTATATCGGATTATAGGGTATCCTATCAAATCCCATTGCACGAAACTCCCATAAATTGCACAAAACGACCATAAGCACAGGGGGGACACAACATATATTTCAAAAACAGGTCTGAAGTTTTTCGCCATTCATCCGATACAGGGACGCTTGTCCCATCGTTTTTAACCCCACTTCCATATGACCTGATTTCTTCCTGATAATTTTGCTTTATCTGTTCCAGCATTCTATTTCGGATATTTTTAAGATGTTGGATCTCTGTTGTAACATACCTTCCAGTGGTTGACTGCTTTATGAGTATTTTCTCATCCTGCAGGACTTTAATTTCTTTCCAGAGCTGCTTTCAGCGTCTGCACAGCCAGCTCTGCATCGATATGGCTGCTGTTGAGGGCCGCCACCACAGATCTGTCAAACAGGTCAATAATGCTGCAGTTATATCGCTTCCTTCCATCTTCCATAAAAATATAGGTAAAATCTGTACACCATTTTTCATTTGGCTTTCCGCATGGAATTCCCTGTTTAGATGATTTTCAAACTTTTTATAGCAGTCCTCCTTTTTGTATGCAGGCTTACTTTTTTGTTGTATGTGAGACTATTATATCTACTAAAACAAAGTTTGCCAAGAGTTTTCTTGTTTCTTTCAGAACTTTTTTGTTGACAACAGAACATTTTCAGAGTATGCTACTTATATAAGGAGGTGAATTTTTTTGACTATAGGAGAACGCATAAGAAAAATCCGAAAAGAATTAAATCTTACACAGCAAGAATTTGCTAGCCGCATTGGCATGAAACGAAACAGTATTGCACAAATTGAAATAGGGCGAAATACATCTGACCAAACTATATTTTCAATTTGCAGAGAATTTAACGTTAATGAACTATGGCTTAAAACTGGAAATGGCAGCATGTTCAATCCAGAGCCAAAATCAGCACTTGATATTTTAGTAGATCAATATAATTTAACAGATGCTGCCCTTGCCCTTATAAAACGATTTATAAAATTAAAACCCGAACATCAAGACATTGTAGCAAAATTTATATCTGAACTAGCAACAGATTTTGGAAATCTCGCTGTCCCAGAATCATCTAATGAAATTACGGTTGAAGAAGCCGAAGCCGCGTATATAAAAAGTCATTCCAGGAATGTACGGAAAACGGCTTCTCCTGCTTTGAATATTATAGACGGAAACACAGGGAAAAAAGTGAAGTTGACCAGCTGTTTTACGGAATATAATAGAACGCACGAGGCTTCCCCGTGAATGAATTGGATTTGGAACCTATAACTTTTAAAGAAGGAGGCGCCCGCACCATGGCAGAATTTTTAATGAAGCCCAAGATTGACTTCGCCTTCAAGGAGATTATGATGGACCCCAAGGCGCGTATCGGCTTCCTGGCCGCCGTGCTGAAGCTCCGCCCGGAGGACATACGGGAAACACAGATCCTCAACACGAGCCTCAGGAAGGAGCATGCGGACGACAAGCAGGGCATCCTTGACGTCCGGGTACTGCTGGGGGACGGCACGGAGGTTGACATTGAAATCCAGCTCTCCGAGCTGGCGGTATGGGCCGACCGCTCGCTGTTCTACCTGGCGAAGATGTTCACGGGCCAGATCCGGCCGGGGGAAGGCTACCACGTGCTTAAGAAATGCGTGGGCATCAGCATCCTGGACTTCGTGCTTTTTAAGGACGCTGCCCAGGAGGGCGGGGAGCCGCAGGGGGATGCAGGCTTCTACTCCTGCTTCCATATCCGGGAGGACACCCGCCATTTTATCTACACGGACAAGATGGAGTTCCATGTCATCGAGCTGCCAAAGCTGCCGCAGGGGCTACGGGAAGGCTGCAGCAACATTGAGCTTTGGGCAAGGTTCATCAACGCGGAGAGGAAGGAGGAATTTGATATGATTGCACAGAGGGATCCTTATATTGGCAGCGCCTACCAGACGCTCCAGGCAATCAGCCAGGACGGTGAGAAGCGCATGGCGTACGAGGCAAGGGAAAAGGCCATACGCGACTACAACGCAGGAATGATGGAAGCGGAGGAACGCGGCATTGCCATTGGCGAGGAACGCGGCAAGAAAGAAGGCAAGAAAGAAGGCAAGAAAGAAGGCAGGAAGGAAGAGGCCATACGCATTGCAAAAAAACTAGTTGGCATGGGCTACCCCACAGACGATATCGTAAAAATTACACTCCTTCCGGAAGCGGAGATTGAGCAGCTAAACAAAGACAATGATTGCTGTTATTGACTATACGAATGCAGCCTGACAAAGATCCTCCCTAAGGGCAGGGCGGGCAAAAATACCGCCGGGAACTGGATACAGCCTGCTGATACATTGCTTGCAGATACCCCTCAGAAACCAAACCATACAGAAAACATGGGGAAAATGAGTATCTTATTCCAGATTTAAGATTATCCGCCGAAGAAGAACAGACGATAGTCATATGGGGGGGAGTGAGTGCCAGTGGCACTCAGGCAGCGAACCAACCGAGCCGGCAGGCGAGAAAGCGGCATCTGGATTATCTGAAACAGTACCAAAAAGTTACATGCACCAATCTTCTCACCAGCGGCAGGCTGAATACATAGAGTGTAAATGAGGAAATCATTTACGCATAGGTAACATTGCGGCAGAGGGTTAAAGCTCTGTCGCTTTTCTTTTCGGGGAACTTTGATTAAAGTTCCTATTTCTGCGCTTGATACAGTTCGTTTAAACGGCTATACTATATACAATACACAACAGGAGTTCTAAAATGTTTGAATATATAACAGCACAGGAAGCCGCAGAAAAATGGAATGTATCGCTTAGATGGGTGCAACGGCTCTGCAAAGAAAATCGTGTTAAGGGGGCTTTCAATGTTAATCGTGTGTGGCTTATACCGCAAAATACTGTTAAGCCAGACGATGCACGAAAAAAGAAAAATAAAAATATTTCAAAAAACTTGTAAGATTCTTTGAAATGCGAAGTCTTATAAGTGAGTAGGGGGTGAGAAAGTGGCAGGTTTTGAAGAAGAATTTGAGAAGATTTATAAAAGATATTTTAATGATGTATTTCTTTTTCTCAAAAAGCTGTCAAAAGACGGAAGTATTGCAGAAGAAATCACAAGCGAAACTTTCTTTAAGGCAATGCATTCAATAGATAATTTTCGTGGCGAAACAGATGTCCGTGTCTGGCTTTGCCAAATTGCAAAAAACTGTTATTTTTCCTACTTGAAAAAGCAACAGCGTATTGAAAATATTGATGATATTGATTTCCCAGACAATCAAGACACCATTGAAGAACAAATAGCAAAGCAATATGATGCGATGCAAATACATCTCTTGTTGCATAATTTAGCTGAACCTTATAAAGAAGTTTTTATGCTACGGGTCTTTGGAGAGTTAAGTTTTAAACAAATTGCAGATATTTTTCAAAAAACAGATAATTGGGCTTGTGTCACTTATCACAGAGCAAGAAATAAAATATTAACGCAAATGGAGGACAAAGATGAATAATAAATGTAATTTAATCAGAGACATCCTTCCGCTTTATGTAGAAGATATGGTTAGTACGGATACACGAGAGTTTGTTAGTGAACATCTCGAACATTGTGAAGCGTGCCGTGCAGAGCTTGAACATATGCAAAAACCTGCAGACATTATCCCCAACACTGATATTGTTCCGCTAAGAAGAATAAAAAAGGAGTTATTTATCAAACGCCTTCAGACTGTTATTTTAACAGCGATTTTGGCATGTGCCATAGTGACGGTTATCTTTGGTATTTTAACATCACCTAAATTTTTCTCCTATTCCGATGACTTGTTCAATGTTGATAGTGGCGCTGACGGGAGCATTACCATCGCCTTTGATAATAAGGTAACAGGTTATAGCTGTATGAAAGAGTTTAATGATGAAACGAAAACAGAGATTTATCAGATAAATGCTTGGACTACGACTTGGGACATATATTCGTCCAATCGTGGGAAACAAAATATGGTTATTCCCTTTGACAGAGAAACTAACATTCAGATTTTCTATGCTCAAAACGATGGTTCCGAAGATGTATTGATTTATGGGATAAATGATAATGCTTATCAAGATACTGTAACATTGCCAAGACAAATTTTCTTGCCATATTTTATGCTAGCTTTTCTTGTCCTTGCCATACTTGCAGTTCTGCGGTTTTTATTGAAAAACAAGCAAGCAATAATTGTATGGATTGACAGAGCTCTACTTTTCCCGATATCCTATATGGCAGCGCATCTTTGCACAAAAGGAATTAGCTTTACGAGTTATTCGTCAAAACGAGATTTTTGCATTATCGTTTTGGTTGCGATGCTGTTTTATTTTGCGATGTTGACAGGAATATCCCTTTATAAAGCAAAAAAGAGAACATCTCAAAAGAACTTTGAAGATTAACTCTGAATGCTTTGAGGTGGTAGATATGAAAAAATCTCTATTTAGACCAGCGGATATATTAGAACTAAGCGCTGTGTATATCCTCTGTTTTTCCCTAAATTTTGCGTTTGATTATGTAAAGACTATCGACTTGGACTCCTACATTCTAAAAAGCTATTTTAGGCCATTTTTAGAATATCAACTTCTAATCGTTATATTATTTACATTCATTGTGGTAGTTTTTCATTACCAAATGTTGTGCAGAAAAAAAGCAGAGGTGTTTTGCAGAATACTTGTAGGAGATACGGCGTTTCATATTACAATTCGGTATGCAATGGATTGTCTACTGGTTTTAATGTTTGTTTATCTTCTATCAACTTTGGTAAATGTTTATTGGAATTTCAGTATAATTAGTAATCTTCACTTAGTTGCTATTTTTATCACATATATACTAATCAGTGCATGGCAGGTGCGAAAATATGAAAATTTTTAAGTATTTTATTTCAAAAATATTTTTAAGAAAAGCAGTACTCGGCATAGGCATGATTCTGTTGCTTTGCATGGCAAATTATTCTTTTGGATATTATTATTGGAATAATGATTGTCGAAACGTAACTGTTCAGCACCCCGTTAAGGGCACATTGATTTTTGGACAAAACAGAGAAAATAAAATTTCTGTTTCGTCATTGCTTTAGTGTCAAAAGTGGATAACTTTCCAGTATAACTGCCAAGTGCTTTTGGGTTGTGGATTACTAAAACATAATTCCCCAGTTGTATCACAGATAACAGAGTAATTGTGGATTTTATCCGGGTGTTATCGGCAATTATCTCTTGTTTTTTACTGCTTATCCACCGTCATTTTGACAGTATATCAAAACGACACGATTCGCTTTTTGGACCATTTTCCGTTAAAATAGAAGTATCAAATTTAACGGAAGAAGGTGGTCTGAATGCCAGTAAATGT
>CAJTMC010000106.1 GCA_910577115.1 uncultured Lachnospiraceae bacterium | reverse complement strand
TTGTCTATCGTATCAAAGCGCAGCTCCGCCGCCAGCAATACCAGTCTGTCATGCGGACAGACGTAAAAGGGCTGCTGACTGTCGGAGGACTTGCGCTTGATAGAGAAAGCAGCCGGATTTATAAAAATGAAAAGGAAATTGATCTGACCGGGAGGGAATTTCTGCTATTGTCTTATCTCATGGAAAATGCAGATAAGATTATCAGTAAGGAACGGCTGTATGAACAGGTATGGGGGGAATACAGCAGCATTTGTGATAATACAATCATGGTGCATATTCGCCATATTCGGGAAAAGATTGAAGATACCCCGTCAACCCCGAAACAACTGATTACGATAAAAGGCTTGGGCTGTAAGCTAAAGAAAAGGACTGATTAAATGAAGCGATCCGGCTACCGTACCACCTTTCACATATATTCAATATTCTTCTTGTCGCTGTCAGGGACGCTCCTTGTGGTGTGCTGCCTTTTTGCCATGCTCATTACCGCGCCAAACCCGAACGGCAAAAATGTTCGCAGCGATTGGGCTAAAAATTTTACTTTAGATTTTTCGGACTGCATTATCTTTGTAGACGGAAGCCCCGCGGTAAAACAGACAGGCATAGAACGATTGCAGGATAGCCATATCGGACTGCAAATTTTGGATACCGCCGGAAATGAAGTATATGCGTGCCAAAAGCCTGGCAATGCACAGGGCACTTATTCTAACGCTGACCTTTTACAGCTTAATCAGACCGGACACCTTGATACAGAGGATATGACTTCCTTTGCAGGTATTGTAACAGAGTGCGGAAAAGAATATGTCTATATTCTCCATTTCCCTGTGAACATTTAAAAAGTAACCATGTACTTAAACGGGGAACGGTTTACAGGCGGGAAAAAAACTGTTTTCTCAACGATTGGTATTTTATTGGCAGTAATCATTTCTTTAGGGTTGGCAAAGAAAAAAAGCCGTCGAAAAGCAGACATATTTTCATGCCTATTCTATTCCGGCGGCTTTGATACCCACCGTCCATTTAGGCGTTGCCGCGTCCGCTATGGAGAAACGCGGCATCCGTACCGGGCGCGGCGGCGGGAGAGTCAATACCCGTCCCGTTCAGTCTGACTGAATATATCTGAAATGCTATACCGCGACAGGAGCAGGCCGAGAAAAAGCGGGAAATTATCTACCTTTACTTTATAATCAAAGCTGTTTCCTGTCAAAAAGTATCGTTGCAAACCAAAGGCCGATGATTGTAATTGCAATAGAAACGATGGTTGGCATTAAAAATTCCGATACAGAAGCTGCGCCGGAAATCAAATCCACGTTCTTTGATGTCAAAAGGAACGGGTTGAATTTAGCCAGTGGCTCAACAATCCCCAGCAGGGATATAACCGCTACGATGCCGCCTGTAAAAAGGATGCTGGTGAAAGTCTGCTTAAAAACAACACAGCCGAGGAGCAGTATGCTCAGGTACAGAAAACCAAGCAGCCACAGATAAAACGCAGCAGTAAAAACATGGGAAAGCATTGTGCCCGGCCATAAATAGGCCGTATAGCAGTAGGCCGTAAGAAATCCGGACCAGTAGCAGACGGTCATAAGAACCGCTGCCACGGTATATTTTGCGAAGATAACCGCCGAGCGGGGCAAGCCCTTTGTTATCAGCAGTACCAAAGTTCCCTTGGAATATTCACCAGACATACAACTGCCGAACAGGATAATAAATGCGCTGAATCCAACGCCGGAGATGTTCTTATAAAACTGCTCCCACGCATCCAGAACAACAGGGGCAGACTCCATCTGCATATCCGCAGCCACCGCAGAGAGGATTTCAGGCATAAACCTGGCAAGGAAAGGACTGGTCAGTCCAAAAATCAGAAAGACAGCGAACAGAATCAGAAAACGATAATTTTTCATGTTCTCAGTCAGTTCTTTTTTCAAAAAGGCAGCATAGCCGTTCATCTTATCACCTCCAAAAACAGGCTCTCAAGAGACGGCTCCATCATCTCGATTTTGATAGGGCATAGCGCCGTCTCCGCCAAAACGCTGAATACCGTATGCTGGACATTTTCCATCTTCTGGCTGTGCAGTACGATTTCTTTCCCGTTTGTTTCCGCTGTGTTCAGCAAAGGCTGTATTGCCTCATGGCTTTTGAAGGTATGCAAAGCATCATCTGCGGGAAATTCCAGAAGCAGACTTTCGCGGCCATGAAGAGCTTTTATTTCCGAAAGTGTTCCCCCAACAACGATCCTTCCCTGATTGAGCAGGGCCGCATGGTCGCAGATCCGCTCCACATCGGACAAAATATGCGTGGAAAATAAAACCGTTGTTGTGCTGCGGATTTTGAGAAGAATATCCAGGATTTCTTTTCTGCCTACCGGGTCAAGGGCGCTGGTTGGCTCGTCACAAATCAACAGCTTGGGCCGGGTGAGTAAAGCCTGTGCGATTCCAAGCCGCTGTTTCATACCACGCGAAAAGCCGCCAATTGTCTTTTTGACGTTTCCAAGGCCCACCAGAGAAAGAAGTTCCTCGACCCTCTGATATGTTTCCGCCTTTGGCAGCCCGATGATTTCCCCACATAACGCAAGGTATCTGATCGGGGTCATGTAATCGTAAAATTCCGGGACATCCGGCAAATAGCCGATATACTGATTTGTTTTTGTCTGCCCGAAGTGGACAGGCTCATTGCAGATAGTAATCTCACCTTGATCAGGCCGCAGCAAACCGAGTACCATTTTCATGGTCGTTGTTTTTCCGGCTCCGTTTTGGCCGATGAAGCCGAAAATACTTCCCTCCGGTACGGTCATATTCAAATTATCAATGATCTTCTGCCCGCCGAAGGCTTTTGACAAGCCTTGTATTGTCAGTACATTCATTGTTCCCCTCCCTTCCCGGCAACAAAGTAAGTGATCGGGCCGATGAGCAGGAACACGACAACCACGACCAGCCAAAACGCCTTGCTGCCAAACCGATAATGCGGATGCCGCAGCACATGAAGCACCGCAACCACAGCGAGAACGGCATCCGGTACTAAAATAGGAATGAGCAGCGGCAGCATTTCCAATAAAGTGTCCATTTGCAAATACCTCCCATAAATGATTTGATTGTGGATACTCTCATATCCTGAAGGAATCTTCTTTATATTTCCTTATTGGTTATATTACCATAATGGAAATATAAAATCAAGGGTATTGAGCGGGTGATTGACTTTTTATTTTCATCATGGTAATATTTCCGAGGAAAGGAGCGTGTTCTTCATGGATAAACAGCACCTGAATCTCAAAATTATGGAATGTGTTTCAAATCCAATCAAGTGCCGGTTGCTGATTGAGATATTGAAAAGCGGGGAGACAACTGCAAAACTACTTGCTGAAAAGTGTATGGATATTCCCCAAACTACACTCTATCGGAACTTAAAGCGTATGACTGAAGATGGGGTTCTCAAAGTGGTAAGTGAAACGCAAATCAGGGGAACCGTTGAAAAGACGTATGCTGCGACCTTTAATCTGAATGACGCCGATACGATGATTGGTGAAAACTCAGGGAAAATGTATATGCAAATGTTTTTGCAGTACATTTTGACCTTTGCGAAACAATTCCAGACTTATTGTGATAGTCCTGGTATTGATATTAAGAATGACAAATCAGGCTTTTCGCTGTCCTATGTTTATCTTACAGATGAAGAACTGGAAAAGGCCGTTGCCGCCATTTCAAAAATTTTGACCCCGCTCCAAAATAATAAGCCTGCTCCTGATCGGAAATTGCGGACGATCGGAGTGATTATCTCTCCAAAGCAGCACGATACGAAGTAAAATACTGCTAAAATACCATTATTATAGAGACTGCTGCAAAGGGCACCGGAAAAGTGCCGTCCCCGTTTGGGGCGCAGTTTCCGGGGCGTCCCCAAACCCGCCGTGTCCGGAAGTCACACAAAAACACCGCTCCGATTTTTACCGGAAGCGGTGTCTTGTGTAAGGGTGACAGCCCGTTTTATTCTCGTGTTTTTGTATGCTCTTGTTAAGGGAAGATATCATCTCAGAATGATAATAGTTATATTATTTGCAATCGCACCCGCAGTTTGCATCAAACGCCGGGTTGCACATATAGAAGTTTTTGGAATTCAGCCTATCCTGAACAAGCCTGAGGGCTTCCCCGAACCTTTGAAAATGCACAATCTCACGCTGTCTTAAGAAGCGGATCGGATCGCAGACATCGGGATCTTTGATCATGCGCAGGATATTGTCATAGGTGGTGCGGGCTTTCTGTTCTGCTGCCATATCCTCCATCAGATCGGTGATCGGATCACCGCAGCTCTGGAACTGGGCGGCGCTGAAGGGCATGCCGGATGCCGCCTGGGGCCAGATGCCGAGGGTATGGTCTACATAGTAGGCTTTGAAGCCGCTGTTTTCGATCTCTTCCATGGAGAGATTTTTGGTGAGCTGGTGTACAATGGCGGCTACCATTTCCAGATGCGCCAGTTCTTCCGTACCCAGAGAAGCAGCGGTAATGTTCCGCTTATTGTATTTGGGGACGGGCATGAAACGGTGGGATTCCCGATACATAGCTTTTCGACATTTGAGAGGATAAAGAAGTATGATGAAAATGAAGATGCGGGGGATGTCGGGAAGCCTTATTCTATCGAGGTTAGAGATACGGAAAGAACGATAACTATATATGGCATTGCTTCAACGAGATTTGATATAGCAGGTTAAAATGTTTCAGACCTATTTGTTTTATTATGGACAAGTAGGTCTGATTTTATGTAGTAAAGCACACAAGAATAAGATTTGAAGTTGTTCGATTTGATTCGCTTGATTTTTTTGCGTAGCATAGATATAATGTAGTAAAGCACACAAGCGATAAAAAATTTATGCGTATTTTAGTGCAGAGGTGAAAGTTTGGAAGTAAACTTCCAAATCTACCTGAATGACGCAGTAAATGCGTCAGGAGGAGGAAATTATGCTGACACAAAATGATATAAGAATACTGAGCAAAATATTTTCTGATTACGGCTATGTCATGACAACGGCACAGCTTACAAATGAAAAACTGTTTTATAGAGATATTCAACGTATGCTGGAACAAGGATTGATTGAAAGAATAAAAAGGGGCTGTTACCATTGGGTGGAAGACTATGGGATGAGTGAGGTGGTTATTGTCAACCGCCTGTTCCCTGATGCAGTTCTTTGTATGGAAACAGCTCTTTTCTATTATAGATACAGTGACAGGAATCCCGCTGAATGGAATATTACCATTGACAAAAATACTTCCAGAAAGCGTACAAATATAGATTATCCTTTCATTAAGGCTTATCGGGTTGAGCCGGAGCTGCTTTCCATTGGAAAAACAAAAGGGAAAATTGACTTCCAGGAAGTTCATATTTATGACCGTGACCGTACCATTTGCGATGTGCTGAGGAATATGAATAAGATGGATAAAGAGATTTTTAATAAGGCAGTACAAGGCTATGTAAAAGACCAGAAAAAAAATATTCCGAACCTTATGCAGTACGCAAAGACTTTGCGGGTGCAAAAGCGTGTCAAGGATTTGATTGGAGTGTGGTTGTAATGACTGATAAGGCGGCATCCGTTCTTGC
>CAJTMC010000105.1 GCA_910577115.1 uncultured Lachnospiraceae bacterium | reverse complement strand
TGTCAATGGTTTTTGAAAACTTAACAAAAATGTTTTCTGGGATATGGAGGAAAGCAAAAAAGCAGAACATGAAAAAAGAGCGGAAATTCGGGCTTAAAGAGTTTCCGAGACCGCTCTTACATAAGAATGGAGGATTGCTATGAGCTTTGAATTTATAAAAAAATTACCAACTCCCGATCAGATTCGGGAGGAGTATCCGGTTCCGGCTTCCTTACAGGAGCTTAAGAAAAAAAGGGACGGGGAAATCAGCGATGTTTTTACCGGAAAATCAGACAAGTTTATTATGATTATCGGCCCCTGTTCAGCAGACAATGAGGACGCCGTATGTGAATATGTATCAAGGCTTGCAAAAATTAACGACAAGGTGAGCGACAAGCTGATTCTGATTCCCAGAATTTATACCAACAAGCCCAGAACAACCGGTGACGGTTATAAAGGGATTGTACACCAGCCCGATCCGGAAAAGGGAACAGACTTTTTAAAAGGTATCATCGCCATGCGCAAAATGCAGCTTCACGCAATCAGCGAATCAGAACTGACTGCCGCTGACGAGATGCTTTATCCGGAAAACTGGGGCTATGTTTCCGACATTTTATCGTATGTGGCGATTGGGGCCCGCTCGGTGGAAGACCAGCAGCACCGCCTTGTTGTGAGCGGCTTTGATGTTCCTGCCGGAATGAAAAATCCGACAAGCGGAGATTTTAGCGTTATGCTCAATTCCGTATATGCGGCGCAGCATTCTCACCCGTTTATTTATAGAGGCTGGGAAGTAAATACTACCGGAAATCCATTGGCACATACGATTCTGCGCGGTGCAGTAAACAAGCATGGCAGCAGCATTCCAAACTATCACTATGAAGATTTAGTGCGCCTGCTTGAAAAATATAACGAGCGCGATCTTGTCAACCCTGCATGTATTGTTGATGCGAACCACAGCAATTCCAACAAGCAGTTTAAAGAGCAGATCCGTATTGTACATGAGGTCATGCACTCCCGCAGGCATAATGCCGAAATCGGAAAGCTTGTAAAAGGTGTTATGGTGGAAAGTTATATTAAAGAAGGCTGCCAGAAAATTGGCGAACATATATACGGAAAATCAATTACCGATCCTTGTCTTGGATGGCAGGATACGGAGGAATTAATTTATAAGGTTGCCGATTTGGTTTAATCAATTTTCATATAAAAATCCACCCTGCGCAAGGGGTGGATTTTTTGCAATGCTTATCCTCTTGGATGTGCTTTTGCGTATACCTCTCTGATTCTGTTATGGGTAAGTGTCGCGTATACCTGAGTTGTTGAAATATCCGAATGTCCAAGCATCTCCTGAACACTCCTCAGGTCTGCACCATTTTCTACTAAATGTGCCGCAAAGGAATGGCGGAGCGTATGTGGCGTGATGTCTGCCATAATACCTGCTTTCTTTGCATAATACTTGATTAATTTCCAGAATCCCTGTCTGCTCATTGGTTGTCCCGAACAGTTCACAAACAGAATATCAGACTGCAAATCAAACAGCATCACATTACGTGCTTTTTCCAAATAGTTTGTCATTGCTCTCTTGGCCGCAGCGCCAAACGGAATCACTCTCTCCCTGTTGCCGTCCCTGCAAATGATAAAGCCCATCTGCATGTTGACATCGGAAATCTTTAAGGTAATAAGCTCCGTTACTCTTATTCCTGTCGCATACAGAAGCTCCAACATAGCCTTGTCGCGAATTTCCTTAGGCGTGTCCCCTTTCGGCTGCTCCAACAGCCAAATCACCTCTTCAGGCGTTAAAATTTCAGGCATCTTCTTTTCGATCTTTGGTGCTTTCAACCCATCTGATGCATCTTTTTCCACAATGCCTTCCTTACATAAGTAGTGAAAGAAGGCCTTTATGGAAGCGACATTTCTCGATATGGTTGCAGCAGCAAAATGGTTTTCCCCTAAATACACAATATAGGAACCCAGAATTTCTGCGGTGATGTTGCCAACCTCAGTTATTCCTTTTTCTTCTAAATACTGGCGTAATTTGCCCAGATCTCTCTTATAGGATAATTCAGTATTAGTTGAAGTTTTCTTTATATTATGTAAGTAAGAAATAAAATTATTAATTTCTTGTTCCATAAATTTTGAAAAACCTCCTCATGAAGTATTTATTTACCCCTTATGCCTATTTCTATTATATATGGTATTTGACATAAAATCAAACATTTTTTCAGAATTTTTCAATTATTTTTATTTATTATATAAACAACTCAATATATTGTGTTTTTATATTTAAAAATTCTATATATTGTTCTATTTGTTTGTTTTATTCGAATAATAAAGAGATTTTTTTAATAATTTCCGGATTAATGTAAATCTCAGATAAGATTCCGGTAAACCAAAGCGTTAAAATAACAACCGCTTTTTTAAGTTTCGTAAATTTATTATGTGATCTGCTTTCCGTTATAACACCACAGTTATGGTAAGCCTTTTCGTCACCTATCCAATGTTTATGGAAGAGCAGCAAAAATACGGCAAGGAAAAAGATTCCATGCGGAATCAGAAGCATTACGGAAAGCAAAAGTCCCTTTAATCCATACTGATATACCAACGTAAACATCATTACTCCCAGTTCAAATCCTCCCCAGCCAAGAATCGCATATGAAAAAGCTCCCCTTAAAAAGCTCGTGGTACAAATCAGCAAAAAAGCCAGCTGTCCTAACCGCATATAAGTGACATACTCAAACAGTCCCGCCGCATTAAAATCAAAATCATGAAGTTTTGCGATACTGTCTACCGACAATGCTGACGGAAGGCATTGTCCGCCAATCAATTTTATTCCCGACAAATAAAAAAATACCATACCCAAGCAAAAGCCTGTCAAAAAAACAAGCACTCTGCTATCGGGCACAGCATTTCTATAATAAATTTTGTGATATTTGACGCTTTCATTATTAACGCAGTTACTCGTATTGTCCACATTTTGATGAAATCTGTCCATGAAACACTCCGGTCAAATTTTTCCTTATTTAAGACTATGCTCTTGTACGTCGTATCATTCACACAAATTTAAATATTTATTTTTATATGCAAGGATTGCTGCAATTGTCTTTGAATCCTCTATCTCTCCGGAATAGATCATGTCCTCCAAAACCGAAAGCTCATATGGCACAACCTCTACATATTCATCTTCATCTAAGTGCTGCTTGGTTTTCTTTAAATCGGTTGCAAGATAAATATCTATTTTTTCATTGCAGAATGCAACGGTTGTGCGAATGGTAATCAGCCGCTCAATCTTACCACATACATAACCGGCTTCCTCCTCAAGCTCCCTTGCCGCCGCGTCAATCGTCGGCTCATTTGGATTTAAGCCTCCTGCCGGAATTTCTAATGTATATCTGTCCAATGCATTCCTATACTGTCTTACCATAAGCAGTCTGCCATCCTCCAAGACAGCAACCGCTGCTGCCGCCCCATTATGTCCAACGAAATCCCACACTGCCGTTTTTCCGTCCGGCAGCTCCACTGTATCCTTATAATATTTTGTAATTGCTCCTTCACACTGAAGTTCTCTCTTTAATCTTTTTACTACACCATTCATTTTTGCAACTATGCTCCTTTCAACCTCCATACAATCGGGCAGGGAAAAATCCTTTCCCCTACTTGCCGCGCAGCCTGTGCACCTCTTTAGCGACATATTTCCTCTGCACAGGTCTGTACATCTAAAAACCGCCAAAACTCAATCTGAATTTTGACGGTTCTTGTAATGCTCATTTAAATTATTTAGCGTACTCAACGACGCGAGATTCCCTGATTACATTGACCTTTATCTGTCCCGGATATTCAAGCTCTGCTTCAATCTGCTTCGAAATATCACGAGCCAAAAGTATCATGTCCGAATCATTAATCTGCTCAGGAACTACCATAACACGAACCTCTCTACCCGCCTGAATAGCAAAAGATTTATCGACGCCTTTAAAATTGTTGGTTATTTCTTCTAATTGTTTTAATCTGGTTGTATATGTTTCGAGCGTTTCACGTCTTGCACCCGGTCTTGCTGCAGATATTGTATCGGCTGCCTGAACAAGACAGGCAATCAATGACTGTGCCTCAACATCACCATGATGAGACTCGACAGCATTGATTACAGTAGCTGACTCTTTGTATTTTCTACAAAGCTCCGCACCAAGCTGTATATGGGAACCCTCCATCTCATGGTCTACTGCCTTACCGATATCATGAAGTAAACCTGCTCTCTTTGCCATTCTCACATCCAGTCCCATCTCTGCTGCAAGGAGACCTGTGAGATGCGCAACTTCAATAGAATGTTTTAAAGCATTCTGACCGTAGCTTGTTCTGAATCTCATCTTACCGAGAAGCTTTACCAATTCCGGATGAATGCCATGTACACCCACCTCAAGGGTAGCCGACTCGCCTTCCTCCTTAATCATAACTTCCACTTCTCTTTGAGCCTTTTCAACCATTTCTTCAATTCTTGCAGGATGTATCCGCCCATCTACAATCAGTTTCTCAAGCGCGATTCTCGCAACCTCTCTCCGAATCGGGTCAAAGCCGGAAAGAATCACTGCCTCGGGAGTATCATCAATAATCAGTTCCACGCCTGTGAGCGTTTCAAGAGTTCTGATATTTCTTCCCTCTCTACCAATAATACGTCCCTTCATCTCGTCATTTGGAAGCTGCACTACTGAAATTGTAGTCTCGGACACATGGTCAGCGGCACATTTTTGGATTGCTGTGACAACATATTCTTTTGCCTTCTTGTCAGCTTCCTCCTTTGCCCTGCTCTCCATTTCCTTAATCATCACTGCAGTTTCATGTTTTACTTCGTCTTCAACAATTTTTAACAAATGCTCTTTTGCCTGTTCAGAGGTTAAACCTGAAATTCGCTCAAGTTCCTGTACGCGTTCTTCACTGAGCCTTGCAACGATTTCTCTCTGTTTTGCAAGTTCCTCTTCCCGCGCAGTCAGACCTGCTTCCTTCTTTTCAAGGGAATCAGCCTTCTTATCAACGCTTTCTTCCTTCTGCTGCACTCTTCTCTCGTAGCGCTGAGCCTCTGCCCTGCGCTCCTTGATTTCCTTGTCAAGCTCATTCTTGGTACGGATTGATTCTTCCTTTACCTCAAGAAGTCCCTCTCGTTTTTTTGTTTCAGCAGTTTTCAGTGCTTCGTCAATAATTTCTCGTGCCTTATCCTCTGCATTTCCAATCGTTGTTTCTATATTTTTCTTATAATTGGAGCAGTAAATAAGACAGCCTGCCACACAGATAATAATCAGAACGACTGCTATTATCATCCATAGCATGTACAGGAGCACCTCCTTACTCATATTAAATTTTCATTGTACAATCTCAAGCGGCACATTCAGCGATACCTTCGCCGGCTGTACCGACTGCATATTATTCAAATGCGCGCCATGCGCAAGAATTAGATGCTGATATTACAACACTTCAATTTTACCCTTTTCGTGTTTCTATGTCAAGTATTATCATTAATATCAGGTGATAATAATTTTGTGCAACTTTACTCATATAGACCGACTGATTTGTGTATTTTATCTCCTCCTGAGTTTTGAAGTTCATATTTTGAAATGATCCGGCAATCTCTTGTGGTTGCTGGAAATTTTTTGTCAATATTATGTATTTTATATATAGCGTAATCTAATGGAATGTGGTATT
>CAJTMC010000104.1 GCA_910577115.1 uncultured Lachnospiraceae bacterium | reverse complement strand
TTTTCAAATTTGGGGTTGCCACGCCCGGCTTCAATGTTAAGTATGGTGCGTGAGTCGATATTCAGGATTTCGGCAAGTCTTTCTTGGGAAAGGCCTAGTTCTGTCCGGGCTTCACGCACGGCGGCAGCTAAATTTTGTTTTCCATTATTCATTGTGATTCACCTCCATAGTAGTTTACAGTACACATCGGCGGGCGTGAATTGCAGCAGAGTACAGTATATATATGGAGTACAATACATGAAAGAACGATATAGGAACATACACAGGGTAAGGATAATGAAACGGATGGACTTAAGGGAGAGCCATACAAAAGAGGGTGTACCGTAGTGAAGTGAAAAACTTCGTTGCGGTACACCCTCTTTTTTGATGTCGAAATTAGAGTGATTGTCGGCTTTTATCGGACTTCCTGTCGGCGGTTTCCTGCTGCGCCAGATTCCGGTCAAGGTATTGATTCAGGTTGTCCAGCTTCCGGGTGAAGGCGGCAGCGTCCTTTTCGGCAGACTGGCAGGTTTTCCGCAGGGCTTCCTTTTTGGAATAGAGAGCATTGTAATCGCTGCGGAGTTTTTCAACATCAAGGTTTCTGGTGTCAATGCCAAAGCGTTTCAGCATATTTTCAGCACCGTCATGGAGCAGAAGCTCGGTTTCGTGCTGGCGCAGGTATCTGTCCTTATCCTTTGATTTCTGGTAGCGGATATGGTAGATACGGTTGGCTTTATACTGCTCGGCATACTTTAGAATCTGTCCTAAATCCTTTAGCTGATGCTCCATTTCCACAAGGCTTGTCCGTGCGGTTTTCGCAAGTGCGGACTTGGCGGCAATCTGTTTTTCAAGCTCGGAAATGGAGCCTGCCTGACTGTAACTTGCTGCGGCGATTTTAAGGTTTTGGATGTCAGCCCAATGTTTCAGGCCGGGGCTATTGGCAAACTTGTCCTCGGTGGTGTCAATAAGATTCTTCTTTGAATAATCTTTGACAATGGGTTTCTTCCTGGTGGGGAACGGCACACGCTTTTTATCCTTTAAAAGAGCCTTTTCCTCTATGCGCTCCTTTATCCGTTCCTTGGTGTATTCGGCTCCCAAAGACTTTGCGCTGCCACGGACAAAACGCTCTCTGTCCAGAGGACGGAAGGAGATAAATTTATGCGCTTTTTCCCCAAAACCCTCCCCCTTGACCTCGTAGCCTTTTGCCCGGATCAGCTCAATGCAGTCCTCGTAAGTTGCGGCGGTTTTTATGGCTTCGTTAATGTCGGATTTTAACTGCTCTTTCCATGCGGAGCCGTTTTTGCCAGCCTGCCATTCCTTGTAAGTTTTGCCCCTTTTTTCCCCCGGAGTAATGATGGAAAGTTCATGCTCCCGGCAGAGGTCATCGCTCAGGCTGCGGATGTTGTAATAGGTCTTTTTGCAGTCATGATATTTCTGATGATTGATGTTATCGGCGGCACAGAAAATCACATGGTTATGGACGTGGCCTTTATCTATATGGGAGCTGACAACATACGAGTATTTCCCCTCTAAAAGCCTGTCGGCAAGCTCCACGCCTATCTGGTGGGCTTCCTTATAAGTAACCTCACCGGGAAGAAAGGACTGTATCAAATGGTAGGCTTTGTTTGGGTCGGACTGGCTGGTTTTTGACAGGGCAAATTTAAAATCATAGGCGGCAGTTTCAGGGCTGCAGCCGTAGGAAGAAATCAGTATGCCCTCATCGGTTTTGGCAGGGTTGCAGATGTAGTCTACTGCTTTACTGACGGTTGCCGTGATAGCATGGATTTTTGTGTATGCCATACCTGTTTCATCAGCTCCTTTACTTCATTTACATCGGCTTTATATACGTTGCCTGTTGCGTTCATGCGCTTTGCAATCTGGTTCAGATTATTCCCGATTCTGGCAAGCGCAGAGTTGTATTCCCGCAGCTCTGAATAGTCAATGTCATAGACATAGCCGTACAGGATCAGATGTCGCAGGAAAGAGGATTTGTCTTTCATGTTGGAGGCTTTGCATTTTTGCTCCAGTATGTAAAGCTCATCATCGCTTAGACGGAGCGTTAAGCGGTTTTGACGTTCTCGGTTCTCCATAGTTTGGGAGGCTCCTTTCGCTAAAAATGGTTTGGTTTTTGTAATATGCCGTATCCGGCAGGAAGGTTTTTCAAGCGTAAAAATCCGGAAATTCCGCAGGGGTAATTTTGGGATTTTGGAGCGCAAAGGGGGTCAGGGGGATATGCCCTCTGCAAGCCAATTTTTTCAAGATCCCACCTGGAGGAACTTGGGGAAATTGAAGCCTACGGACGTCCGTAGGCAGTGCTTGCTATTCGTGGCAAATTACCCGTAGGGAATTTGCGTGTTGTGCGAGCTTAGGCGAGCATCTTACAACACATATGGGCGTTTCCGCCCCTGTTTTTGTAAAGCCTTTCGGGTATTTGGCTTTGGGGACTGTTTTGGCAAATAAAAAACTGCCACAGCCAGAACAGGGCAGAGTTGCCCTGATTCGGCTCATAGCAGTTTGAGTGTCTGTTAATGAAGTTTTGATTCTATCCATTAAAGATTTTAACAAGCGACAGAGGGAAAGTCAACAGGAGATAGCAGAAGAAAAACAAAAGACGGAGGTATAAAGGCTGTCAAAAGAGTAGAGCAGAACAGAACCGAAAAACTTTTTAAATTATTTTTTTGAATAGGAACGGATTGTTCGGGTTCGTTTTTTACAATGTGATTGGAGAATTAGCAGAAGGGAGGTGAAGCATGAATACAGCAGACCGCAGGACGGAAATCATTAACATTCTGATTATCCGGCGGCGTACAACGGCAAGGGAACTGGCGGACGAGTTTGGCGTCACTACCCGCACGATACAAAAAGATATTCAGGCTTTATCTCCCGGATACCCGATTTATACAAAGCAGGGTGGGGATGGAGGGATTTTTTTAGGAGAGGATTACAAGCCATATGTGAATACCCTTTCCGCTGACGAGCTAAAAACTCTGCGGGAAATATACGGACAGGCGGAAGGGTCACAAAAGAAAATCCTGTTGCAGATTATACATAAATACGGCCCCGATAAACTGGAACTGTAAACTTGCCATTCCGCTAAAGCACATAATCTTTACAGAACCGTTCATAGCAGACGGAGAGTGCTTATGTGCTTTTTGGGCTGGCAAGTCCAGAAGAGATTTTATCCAAAACAGGCAGAGGGTTTTCTGCCCGCCAACGCAGGTTGGCGTGTGTACCTTGATAATTGAATATGTAAATACATACGGGACGTGTGGGATGTGCGGAGCCGCTATGCGGACACGCCAAGAACTGCCTGCTTCCATTTTTGTGCGGAAGTGCATACGAGGGAATACTGAAATCTGGTATTGAAGTTAAGGCAGTGAGCGATGAATGTCTGGCGAAAAGTGCAGCAGTTGCATGAGGCAATGAGGCATATCTTTGATAATGATACTTCCGGGTTTTCCGGTCAGTTTGGAATGACGGTGCGATACCGATGTGGACAGTGTAATGAGCTGTCACCCGTATGGATTTTTTGAAAGAGTTTGGAGAAGTTTTGTCTGCTGATGAGAGCCGGGAACTTGATTCTTGTCCGTCATGGGCAGATAAAATTTATGTAGCAGAAGGGAGGAAATATGAGCAGCAATATAACAAAGGAGCAAATCAATACTACAATGGCTTTGGCTTTAATGAAGCATTTGTTTAACCAAGGAAAAATATCTGAAAAGGTATATAAGAAAATTTTATCGAAATATGAGAAGAAAGGGCTTGCAGAATCAAATAATTCATGCTAATATGAGTGTGAACAAAACGAGGAAATAAGGAAAGGCGAATGAATGTATAAGAAAAGGATAGTTGCGATATATGCCAGAGTATCGACAGAGCATGAGGCACAAATATCTGCATTAGGCAACCAGGTTCAGTATTATGACAATTTATTAGCCCAACACCCGGAATGGGAACTTTATGACCGTTACATAGATGAAGGAATTACTGGAACATCTGTAAAAAAGCGGAAGAATTTTATGTGGATGATGAAAGACGCTTCAGAGGGAAAGTTTGATCTTGTCATAACAAGAGAAGTATCCCGGTTTGCAAGGAATACGGTAGACACTTTACAGCAGACACGCATATTAAAGAAGCAGGGTGTTGAAGTCTATTTTACAGAAGATAATATTTGGACAATGAATGATGAAGATGGAGAACTCCGTTTGACTATCATGGCAACATTGGCGCAGAATGAGAGCAAAAAGACATCACTCAGAGTAAAAGCAGGACAAATGATTTCGTTTCAAAATGCTGTGCCATATGGAAATGGAAATATACTGGGATATGATAGGATTGATAAAGAGTTTGTTATCAATGAATCACAGGCGGCTACAGTCAGAAGAATATTTGATTTGTATTTAGACGGTAATGGTGTCAGAAAGATACAGTTTATTATCGAAAAAGAAGGTCATCTTACAGCAACAGGATTGACAAAGTGGCAACCAGCAAATATAAGTAGGATTCTCCGAAATCCATTTTACTGTGGGACAATCATCTACCGGAAACAGTATGTGCCGGATTTTTTAGAACAGAAGAAAATCAATAATTTTGGAGATGTTGACAAGGTAGTGGTGGAAGGCAGTCATACACCGATTGTTACCAAAGAACAGTTTCAAAAAGTTCAGGAAATGTTGGACAGTAAATCTGCATCTATAAATAATAAGGGAAGGCGTGGGAAAAAAGTTTCCAAAGACGTATGGTGCAGGAAGCTGATTTGCGAATGTGGTCATACTTACAACAGAGTGGTTTGGCATTATGGAGCAGGCGGGCCGCAATATGCGTATCAATGTTACAGTCAAGTACGTTTCGGTTCTGCAAAGACCAGAGAGAAAAAGGGGCTTAGTACCGAGGGTATGTGTGTTACAAAAATGGTAGCACGTTGGAAGTTAGAAGCTATGGCGGATGTAGTATTCCAGAAGTTTTGGAATGACAGAGAGGGTGTCCTGACCATTGCCAATGAAATGTTAGATAAATGCTACGATAACGAGCAGGATAACGAGGCTTTAGAAAGGAAGCATGAACTTGAACAGAAATTAGAGGCATGGAACAGGAAATATGATAACCTTTTGAATATGCGTATGGCTGGTGAGATTGAAAAGGATCGTTATGATGAAAAGCGGGCGCAACTTCAAAAGGAGCAGGAAAAACTCAGAGAACAGTTGAGTTTGCTTGAAAGCGAGGAAGAAATCACAGACGATATTTATAAAGACAAACTGGAAGTGTTAAAATATGGGTTAGAGCAAGACTTTAACTTTTCAACAAAACACATTCCAGAGGAAATTATAGATGCTTTCGTAAAAGAGATAATAGTTTGTAGAGATTGCTTTATCTGGAAATTGAATTTCTTCCCGGATGACTACAAACTGGATGTCGAAGGCAGGAGCAACAATTACACAGTTACCCAAACAGAACTTTCCTCTGATACGTCACAGCAGCACAGGCGGCGATAAACAACTAGAGGAATTAGACAACCCTATATTTACTTCTGTACCTTAACGGTGTCGAGAGAGGATGTAAGGGCATTTATGGCTGAATGTCCAGAGTACACAAAGGCTAACAGATTTAAAGATATTGTGGTAAAAGTCTATATATAAGTTCTGCAAGGGGCTGTCGCACTAAGTGATTAGTGCGCAGCTCCTTTTCTATGAAAAAAATAACTGCCGGACCTCGAAAGAATCCGGCAGTTGGTGTAAAATTAATGTATGACCAAACACATTAACT
>CAJTMC010000103.1 GCA_910577115.1 uncultured Lachnospiraceae bacterium | reverse complement strand
ATAAGCCGTACATAACCGTTCTACTGCATCCGGTGTATCATACGGAGCAATCGGAGTAAACCTTGTGACTACTGTTCCATCCGGCTTTGTTTCATTAATATAGTTCTGTACGCTCTTAAAACTCCCGCCGTAAGAAAATCCCGCCCTCTTCAAAAGGTCTCTGTGTAACTGCAGTATATATGATGGTCTGATCGGAATGTACTCATTGCTTTCGTGAATTGTGTTAAGTACATCTCTGTATCCCATAATCTCATCTTCTTCCCTGTTCCGGGGTGTTGTCTTTTCTTCAAACAACTGCTTCATCCGAGTACTTGTCGTAACAATCCCTTCTATTTTATTGGATGCCTCTGTGCTCTGAATTTTTGCAATCGCAACCAGACGTTCAAGCTCAACTGGCTTCTGCCTGAAATATAAATCCTGACGTCCCTTATATTCATGTATCTTTGCGACAAGATTAAGTATATCCATATCCCACGTTTGGTCTGCAAGGCGAATATAATCAAATGTTCTCATGTTATCTCCCTTCGTCCAATGTCATTCTTTTTCATCCAATTATAATCCTTTTTGGATGAAAATCAATTTGTTGGACGAAAAAAATTGCAAATTCTTTAAACAAACAGGCGAAACTGCAAACTATCGTTAAAATTTGCACCCAAAGTCTTGCTAGCACTCTCGCCACGCTCCAAGTCGGGATATTTCTCTACCATGTATGCAAAGAAATCGTCCTGCCATTTCGTGAGATTCTTCCTGTTGCCGATAATCTCTTTGGCACACAGACGGTTATCTTCTGTCAGCGGTACAAAGGTCAGATGAAGATGGGGCGTTTTCTCGTCCATGCGGACTACCGCAGAAATGATATTTTCCCCGCCCACACGGTCAATGAGAAAATCGCCTGCCCTCTGGAAATATCTGCCTTCCGGCTTGACGATGTGGAAGTTGTATTTGCTTCGGCGGGTGTCAATGTCGGGATTGCTGGCATATTGTTCTTTCTGTCGTTCGTGATGGCTCTCCAATGCTCTTGCAAGAGTGCCCTTGTGTTTTTCAAATCTTAAAATTGCAATAAAGATGAAAAATGTGGAACAAGGGATTCCAATTATCTGAATCGTATGCCTCTGGCATACTATCTGCTTTATGCACAGATTGATGATGAAGATACTATTGTATATTTGTTTCAGGATGAGTTAAAAGATCGTAAGAGCAATTCCTTTCAGGGAATCGGAAATACGCTGAATGTGTTGACCTCTATTTTAAAGCGATACAACGATGACGGCAGATATAATGAAATGCTGGAAGAAGCAAAAAATGCAAATTTTGATTGTGCTTGTGGCTATGACAAAAATTACTGGATAGATGACGAAATAGATTCATTGGATTTGATGGATTGTATTTTCCTTTCTCAAGATTTGGAGTATAAGGATGTCATGGAACTGCTAGTAGATAAATGGAAAGACAGTATTACAGATTGGGCGGACGCAAATCGAACCGCACTTATCAGATTTAATTCTTTTTTAGGGAAAGAGCAGGAAAATGAAACGATATATAAAGTTCTATTAGATAATGCTGTTATATCAGGCAAGACATTCAATATTGTTTCTGCATACAACAAAGTAATTCGATATTTCATCGACATCGGACAGTTTGAAACTGCTGCTTCTTATTTACGAAAAATGATAGTTACGACAAATTTTAAAGATGTTGAAAAAATCCGATTATTCGGAGATGTGTTGGAAGAATGCTTTGAAATTATCAGTGGTGGAGCCAAGGATTCCACTGAACTATGGAAATGGGCGAAACCATATTTGCAGAAAAGAACAAATATGTATGGAAACTTATATACGAAAGGTATTGCGGCAGCACAAGTAGTAGGTGATTCTTACGCAACGCAGTTAGAACAAGAGTTCATTGAATGGAAGAAAAAAGTAGGGTTGGTATGATGAAAGATGTACTCGATATTTTTAATAAGAATGGTCAGCACGAGGAAGATATAGCTAAATGGTCGCTGTCTGCACAATTAGAAGCATTTACTGGAGGGTATTCTGTCGAAGGCGAAGGACTTGATGAATGGATAAAAATATATTATAAGGCTGGTTGTGATTCCTTAATTGCCTATGTTTCCTTAAGCAACAAAATGGCGTTAGTCTTAGATGAACACATAGAAAAATTCAAACAGGATACAAAAGGATATGGGTTTGCATATTTTCCTTTTGATAGTTTTAATGAAGAGAAATACTATTGTTCTAATACATCTTTACTGCCAGTAGCATTCTCTGGAATTAAATGGATTAACGATGATTTTCTAAATGATGAAACTATAGAGTTTGATTTTGAGGCTTTTGAAATCATAGATACAGGCGTCACTTATTTGAATCCAAAACATTTTTCTATATACGACTTAATGAATAATCAGATAGAATATAGCATTATCAATAATGGAAAGAAATGATAAGATGAAATTGCAGCTAAAATAGTCTTACTTACTTTTGAAGCCACGGAGACCTTGAAATGATGGAGAAAAAATCATATAAGTTTAAATAGGTGTGAATAGCAAATCCCTCCGAACCAGTCAACGGTCAAGATGAACAGCATATTGCATATGCTACCGTTGACAGCTTCGGCTGTATTTGCAAAACGTAATCAAGGTGGGTAAGCCCTAAAACGGCTTCCCGCCCATTTCCATGTTGAGGACAAGTTGTCCCGAAGTTCAGTCAGATTGCGAAAGATGGGAGCTTTCATATACGCCCTGTCTGCTGATGAAACCAGCCCTGCATTTATGGTTTCCCCGACCACAAATACAGCCTGTTAACAAGTTCTTCCTGTGACAGTTTCATATTTGTTCTTAGTAAATGCAATTTTTCTTTAAATTCCATTCTGACATCCTCCAGGCATTCATTATACTCTGGTAAATAACACTGAAAGCTCTGCCTGTAGTTATCAACATCAATATCCTCTTCCTTGTATTTGCATGGATAAAAATCAATCCACTTCGCTATCCTTGGCTTCAGCTTATCGTTTTCAACGTAATGAAATCGGCAATTGATGAGTCTATGAAATCTTCCCTTGGAAAAATCTATGAAACCAGAGTCTAATCCCATAAAGGATTCTTCTGCTGTGAAATCATAACTCAGCTCGGTCAGTTTAACAACGGCATCATTGGTCGGTAAAAAGAGGTTAGCAATGTCTTGGAATTCAGACATTAATGAAAAAGTAGGCTTATAGTCGGAAAGTTTTAATCCAAGCACCTTGCATATGAATTGCTGAACCGACAATTCCTCGTCAGAATAATCAAATGTCTGGACAAGAAGATTGCCTTCTCCCAATATCTCCTCTGTATCTTTCGGCAGCATCTCATCCATGTACTCCACCGCAATAAAATCTCAATTAATATAAAATATCAACTTGGTAAGGTTCATAATCAGAGTATTGGCATCTTTTTCTGATATGTGATGCTCTTTCACATAATTCTTCATCAGCAAAAGATACTTATGGCTTATATCAAGTGCAATTTTTTCCACCAAATCAATGCAGGGATTCCCATAATCTGCTACCTATCAAGTCCAATCCATTCCTTTACCGTTTCCACAGTATAACCAACCGCCTGGGCTATTTTCGCTGTGTCAAGTCCCATTTCATACAATTTTCCAGCCGCTTCCCTAGCTTTCTTTAATTCTCCATCCCATTCAGACTCTTCCCTCATTTCCTTGTCTAGGGTAACGGTTTCCTCCTCGGACACTTTGATTGGGGAAAGCTGTTTTACCCAGCTGCTGAGTGTGCTCCGATTTACGCCATATTCACGTTCCAGTTGTGGATACGAAGTTCTACCGGCATTGTACAGATCCACAATCTGCTGTTTAAATTCCGGAGTGTAGGATTTTTGGTTTTTCGCCATGCCATTCATCTCGTTTGCTCTTTCACTTGATAGTATAGGTTGTTCAACTTTTCCTGTCCACACTTATATACTAACACCAGTGTAACAGAGCCGTTGAAAGCCGATAAGCCGCTTAAATGGGCGCAGAAAATGAACAATATCTGTAGCGCTGCAGCGGAAATTGTTAATACTGAACTAATTTACGCATAAGGCAAACTGTAACACTGAATTAGGGACAAGGGCGTAAACGCCTTGCCCCTAATATTAACTTATAGTTAAAAAAATTATTTCTCAGTTAACAACTGCTCAATTGTTTTTTGGGAAATACACAAGTATAATAAAGTCAACAAAAGCTTTTATGCCATTCTCAATAAGGAGGCTTCTATTATGCCTATGAACTTAGTTATACAAAAAAGAAGAAAAGAATTAGGGCTCACGCAGGAACAAGTTGCAGAATATCTCAATGTGTCTATTCCGGCAGTCAGTAAATGGGAAAAAGGAACAACCAGTCCAGATATTTCGCTTTTGGCTCCGTTAGCCCGATTGTTAAAAATTGACTTAAACACTCTTTTTTGTTTTCACGAAGATATAACGCAACCAGAAATTGGTTTGCTCTGCAAGGAGGTCGGAAAGATTGTTGGAGATAAAGGACTCGAAGAAGGGTTTGCAGCAGTAGGGCAAAAGCTCCACGAGTATCCTCACAATGAGAGACTCATGCATGGTCTTACATTCCAACTGGATGGACTTCTTTCCATGTCCGGCTTAACTGCAGATGAAATACGCCCCTATGAGGAGCAGATCCTTGAATGGTATCATCGACTTGCTGGGAGTACAGACGTAAACATAAGCAACAGCGCAAATTTTATGTTAGCAAGCAGATATCTTCGCAGTGGAGAGTATGAAAAAGCCCAGGAAATATTAGACTTAATGCCTGACAAAAACGATATTGTCGGCAGCATGGCTGATAAGTTTTGGTTACAAGTTGAAATTGATAAACATCAAGGCAAATCAGAGAAAGCGGCAGAGGATTTGCAGAGAGAATTACAGTTGGCTCTCAACAAAGTTCAGCTGCTGCTGTACAAAATGATGAGTATTGAGTTAGAGTGCGGCGAATTTCTCACTGCACAAAAGATAGCAGATAGATCAGCACAGATGGTCACACTTTTTGAAATGTGGAAGTATAGCGCATTCACTGCACCATTGGAAATCGCCTTTGCGGAAAAGGATGCCGATAAATGTATTTCTATTTTGAGAGAAATGCTTGCGGCAATGCGCGAACCATGGAATATGGATAAAACCTTATTATTTAATCGCATACCTGCGCAAGCGACTCAACCAGAGCAAATGATTCCTGTAATCCTTTCTGCAATGGAAAAAGAACCTCTGTTGCAAAACTCCTCAAAGTTTCAAGAACTAATCACAGAGTATGAGCGATTCAAAGATAGGAAATACTGATAGGCGCAAAGGATTTGCAGATAACCGTCATTCAAAGGCAGGAACACTAATAAAACTATGTAAGTGGATAGGTATTATGTGCAGGAGCTTCCCGGACACGCCGATGTAAGTACCACGATGAACATTTACGCTCACGCTACAAGGGAGGCGAAACGTACTTCCGCAAGGCTGCTGGATAAGGTAGTCGGCGGAGAATAAAAATTTGCCCTTGTTTCGGCTCGTAAGGGCAAAAACAAGGGCAGATACATAAGGTTTAAGCGTTAAACAGGCGTAATGCTTTGAAAATATAGGGTTTTTAGAAGGTTTAACAAATAAATTGGAATTTATTTCTCTTTTTTGCTCATAAGAGAACAACTGATAGCTACAAATAAACCAATTAAAATCCACGGAAATGCTGCTCCTAAAAAATCACTAACCATACTT
>CAJTMC010000102.1 GCA_910577115.1 uncultured Lachnospiraceae bacterium | reverse complement strand
TCAATTGTTTTCCTTCGCATCGTAATCCATCCATTCTTTAGTGATAGAATTATTATGCACCGACTACAATAAAAAAGCAACATTTATTCATTGTTATTTAAACAATGCTGTACTAGTTATGCACAATTCCATGATGTAGGTTTTGTTGATTAAGAAGTTTGTATATATTGTGGCTACAAATAAAATTCTTGTTTATCTACTAACTGTCTTAACTTTCCTTTATTTTCAAGGTTTTGCGATATGCCTAACCTTAAAATATGTATCCTTTTCCCTTGTTTTTGCCCTTATCAGCAAGTTACAAGGGAAAGTTTTTCTTATTCAGTTTTCATCGCTTAACTCATTCCCACAACCTTATCCAAAAGTTTAGCGGAATCCCGCTTAGCCTCCCTTGTAGCGTGCGCATAGACATTCATTGTAGTGCTTACGTCCGAATGTCCTAAAAGTTCCTGCACGTCTTTTGGCTGCGCCCCGTTTGATAACAGGTTCGTTGTGTAGGTATGCCTTAATGTGTGGAAGTGGAAACCCTCTAACTCCGGCACTTTTCTTGCCGCTGTCCGGCAGGCTGTTTCTACGGTGGCAGGAAGTTCAAGACAGCCATCTTCCCTCAAACATACAAAGGAGATTTCCGTATAATCCTCCGGCGCATCTTCTGTCATTGGCAGATTGTAATACTCATAATGCACCCTGTTTTTCTCTGTAACTTCCCTGTAGAAATTTCTGTGATAGAGTTCGCCATACTGCATACGGTTTTTAAGCTGCTGTTTCCTTGCTTTCTTCAAGATGTCAGCGAGGGCGTTTCCAAAATTAACTGTACGCACTTTTTTCCTCTTGGTCGAGCCGATTTCGCGCTTATGGGTAGCGCCGTTGTAACGGACACTCCTGCGAACTGTCAGATATTGTTCCTCAAGGTTGATGTCCTGCCATGTCAGACCTGCCACTTCCCCAAGCCTAAGCCCTGTAAAATAGGCTATCTGTACAGGCAGGATTGCGTCTTTGCTGCGTTTTCCAAGCTGTGCAGTCAGTTTTTGATACTGCTCATACGAAATAGGCTTGACCTTGCCTGTTTCAGCGTCCGTTTCCTCCGCAAACAAATCCATATCGTCCTTTTTGTGTCTCATTACCACATACTGCATGGGATTAAATGTGATGTACTGTTTCGGGAACACTGCAAAGCGGAAGGACTGCTGCAACACTGCGGAATAAGACCGTATATAGTCAATGGAATATCCCTTTGAAACAAAGTCCTCAATCGTTCCACCGAATGAGAGCAAATCCATAAACTGCTGTAAATGCCCTGAAGTAACTGTTTTTAGCTTTCGTCTGCTTACAGGGTGCTATTTAATGCGATTGATTGCCTGTAAATAAGTACCGACAGTGCCATTGCTCAATGTTCCTGTCTTTAATTCTTCCTCTGCCCATGTGTCAAGCAACTGTCCGAGAGTGATATTATCCGCCTTTGCAATGAATTTCTTGCTTTCATAGTCCTCCATTGCCTGCCTTAACAGCTTTTCCGTTTCGCTCTTGCTTTCTGTTCCAGCACATTCTTTCTGTACCAAGTTGCCGCTTGCATCCTCTACATAGAAGCGGTAGTACCATTTCTTTCCTTTCTTCCGTACTGATCCCTTTGCCATATTCGTTTCTCCTTTCAATGAACGCATTTCTGCGTATGTAATTCATTGAACAGATATGGCAGTCGGAACTGATGGAATGCTTTCTGAAAATAAGGATAGCATAAAATCTGCCGTCCCGCTATACCGAATCGGAATCTTCCCCTGATAAGAGAACGGAAAGCCTTGCAGCGGCGGTGTCAGGGTTTTTGGAGTAGAGCCTCACTATGTCGCCCATATCATTAAGGGCATTTACAGTGTGGGTAATCTCCCGCAGGAACATGATTTCATTATATTCCCTGTCCGATTCAAATCCCATTGTCTTTGCAAGCTGTGCGCTTTCCCTGTTGCCCTTAAACTTCCTGCACGCAAGGCGGAACGAATCCACAAACAATTCATATTCCTGCAACATCAGCAGCAACAGGTCTTTTGAAAAGTCTGATTCGGAAGTTTCCATGTCATAAGGCAGCTTTGAAAGAATGGAGGACATGGCATCACGTATTAACATTTCCTTTTTATCCGTAATGTCAGATTCGTATTTCTCCGTTTCGCCTTTTAACCACTCTACGGAAACATGGAGGGCATCTGCCAAACCGTCAAGGACAAGTTTCTTGGTGTTGTCAATCGTTCCTGCCTCGTACCTCTGAATGGTGGATGCGGTGACGCCCATTTTTTCAGCAACATAAGGCTGGTTGACGCCCAGTTCCAGTCTCCGTTGTTTTGCCCTGCCGCCGATTATCCGGCGCAGCTCTTTGTCTTTCATGTTGGTTTCCCTCCTTTATCGGTATGATTAAAGTATACCATACCAAAACCATTATTGCAATATGCAAGCTAAAAATAATTTTTAAAATTACATAACGCTTAGCGAAGAAATATAAATGATGTATAGTAAGCATACTACAAAATTGCATATTGCAATTTAAGAGGAGGAAAATGAATGACAGAAATGAAGATTGCCCTTTCCATTGAGGAGGCGGCAGACTACACCGGAATAGGTCGGAACACACTGAGAAAGCTGGTGGAATGGGATAAACTCCCTGTACTGAAAGTGGGGAGAAAGGTACTTATCAAAAAGGATATTCTGGAACTGTTTATGACTGTCAATGAGGGGAGGGATTTGAGGGACAGGGGCAACGTAAAAGCTGTTACAAGAAAGACGGCGGTTTAAAAGTCGGGAGCACAGTTGCGGTGAACTTAAAAAATGCAATCATTTTTGAAATATGAACTTAAAAAATGCAGTCACTTTGAATAAAGTCAGTTGAACACCAGAAACAGCAGAGATGTAATTCAGCATAACCAGTACATTCAGGACAGATAAGGATAACAAAGACGGGCAGAAATAAAAGGATTGCTAATAAAATAAGCATAAAGTAGCCGGAAAATTGTTTCCAATATGCTGAAAGCACATTTTGCTGAATACCCTCGGAGAGCTCCCGCAGTATTGGCGAAGGCAATGGAACATTGATTTTGACAATACTGCTAGGGGGTTATCATCTATGGCAGAGCCAAGATGATAACCGCACTGTTTCAACATGAAATCAAGGAGGAAACATGGGAGAGATTTCTTTCAGCAACCATATCAGCAATAAGAAAAGCGCAATCAACAGCAAAGCAAAACTCGCCGGAGTTGCAAAACACAATCTGAGGAAATACCATTCGCAGGATTACAACAGGGATAACATCACACTTCTTTATGGGACAACCAATCTCATGCAGGACGTGAAAAATGTATACCGTAAAGAATTTGATGCCGCACTGCATGAATACAATGCAAAGCAGACAAGACCGGAAAGACGGATTGGCGATTATTTTGAACATGTGTCCGAAACGGAACAGGACATGACGGTGGAAGTCATCATACAATGCGGGGATAAAAAATTTGGGGAACAGAACAGCGGGGACAAAATATTTATGAAACAGGTCTATAAGCAGCTCATTTTGAAATTGCAGGAGTATCTGCCGGATTTTAAGATTGCAAATGCAGCAGTCCATTTTGATGAAGCAAGCCCGCATATGCACGTTGTAGGAGTTCCGGTAGGGAGGGGATTTAAGTGGGGGCTGTAAACAAAAGTGTCAAAACGTTCCGTATTCACGCCCCAAGTCCTGTCGGAAATTTTGCAGGATAAAATGCGGGCAGATGCAAGCTATTATATGAAAGCCATATTCCAGCAGGAAGTAAGAGCAAAGAAAAAGGACAAAAACCATGACCTGACGGTTGCGGAATACAAAGTTGCAAAAGAGGAAGAAAAGATTGAAAAACTATCAACGGATAAAATAGGACTGGAAGCTGACATTCTCGTTCTGAACCATCAGAAATCCATTACGCAGAAAAAATTAGAGGAACTGGACGGGGAGATTGAAAGTTCCAATATCTTTCTGAATGCACTCCAAAAGATAAAGCAGTTTATACAGGCGTACCTTCCCTTTGCGCCATTGATTGAGGAATTTGCGAACCATGTGGAACGTGGGGAGGATATAGAGGCAGGAAACAGCTTTCGGGGACTGTTTACCGCACTTGGGGAGCTGCTCAATTCATTTAAGGAAATCATTGTGGACGGACTGTGCTGGTTTCCACGCCTTATGCGGTGGCAGACCTCAAAGGGCGAAGTTTCCCCTGTGTTTGAAGATAACAGGAATGAAGGCTATTATTACCGGCTGAAATCCTATATGGATATCCACACAGGGCAGGAATACCCAAAGGAACTGATACAGCCGGAAATCAAGCCGGAAAACCGTACAGGCACAATAGAACAGTTGGCGCAGAATGTGGAGGCTGTCGAACAGCAGGTACAGCTTATGGGTGTAAAAATGAGCAGGAATCGTTTGTAATTAAAATGTTTTTTTCTTTATCAACAGCATCTATGTATATAATCCGTATATCGTTTTGGAACGATGACTAATCCATCGAAATTTCGATGGATTACATAAAAACTAATGAGTTTATTTCACGCTATTGCACAAAATAATTCCGCAATAATCTGTTATTTTTACTAGATTTATGGTAAAATTAGTCAAGTTACACAGTTCCTGTTGGAGTTGGGAACGGGGTTCTCCTATGTGGGACGTCAGGTTCAGTTACGGGTTGGAGAGCGTGAATTTTATATTGATTTATTGTTTTACCATATTAAGCTGCATTGCTATGTTGTTGTGGAACTTAAAACAAAGAGATTTGAACCGGAGTATGTTGGAAAATTGAATTTTTATGTTACCGCAGTAAATAAACAATTAACAGGAGATGGTGATAATCCGGCAATAGGCTTGCTTATTTGTAAAGATAAGGATAATGTTGTGGCAGAATATTCTTTGGAAGAAGTTTCGCAACCGATTGGTATTGCGGGATATGAATTAGGCAACGCTCTCAGCAAAGAATATCAACGCAGTCTTCCTACAATAGAAACGTTGGAATCTGAAGTTGCGAAAATGATGGATACAAAATAGTCTGCAAGTTGTAGACTATTTTGTATCCATATCGTTTGGTACTAAACTGTCAGAATTAATAAGTTATTTCTAAACAATTACTAATGATTTATTATTGTAAAACTTCGTTCATATATGATGTAAGTGTGAGCAGTTTTACAAATAAAGAGCGAACGGGTTTATATTTTGACCAGTCCTCTATACAAAGAAAGATATATTACCACAACTCTAATGAGTCTTCCGCATCTATCCACATCTGCATACCGCCCTCAAGATACAGCGTTGCATATTCAAGGGGATTGTCTATTGCCAAAGCATTTAAGGTACATTCAGAGTATGGTGTTGTTTTTAATCCTTCTTCCGCTGTCTATCCGTAAAACATATCTGTCAAAAGTGGTTACATCAATACTGTTATGGATCATATTATATGTTGCATGAATAAACCTCATATCTTTTTTCGTCCTTTCTTCTTGTGTTTTTGAGAAATTTGTGAAAGCATTCTAATCAGTTCTCCCTGTTCTGTTCAATTCATGTTATAATTTGTTACAGGTTTTTCTTTCCCTTATTTTTGCCCTTATGAGGGTTCGTAACATGAGGGCAAAGGATATAACACAAGGGAAAGTATAAGGGCAAGCTCACTTGTTATAAATTTAGCATTTACAAGGGTTTGCGAACTTTTTGAAGATAAGATATAACAGTTATTAAATGCTATAAAAAGTGTCTTATCAGAGTTCCCATTTGTTAAAGGAATTAAATATGGAGGGTGCTTATCTGATAGAATAAGATAAAAATATACAGTGTTGAAAAGTCAGAGGGTATTTATATTTCTGAAAATTATAGTGCCTATAGTCATAAAGAGAGGATTGATGTGTATGGAAAACGGAAGGATAAGGATTGCTGATATTGCTGAAGAATTAGGCTTGAGCACTGCTACTGT
>CAJTMC010000101.1 GCA_910577115.1 uncultured Lachnospiraceae bacterium | reverse complement strand
TCATAACCAAGATTTTTTACAGCATGAAGCGATTTTGGAGAAGAAAACCAGCTGTCAAAGAGAACATATTTTGCAGGAATGTCAGCATTTTTAGCGGCTTTGAGAAGTTCTAACATAGCTTGCGTCCCTTTTGTCATAGAAAGTTTGCGGCGCTTATAACCAACGGTTGTCTGGGATATTACATTTATAAAGCATTGTTCAAATTAGTTCGAAAAGAGTTGCGTGGAAAATTTCAGGCGAGTAAAGTCAACGATTATATCGAAGTGTTGTTTTTCACACTATATTCATTTGCGGTTATGGTTACAATACAACCTGTCATAATTCACAAGCTGTTTCAATTGGGATAAATATGTTTCATGAAACCACCTCTTTTTCGATATCATGGGTAATTCGGTCTCGCAAAGTAATGTATTTGCTTTCGGAGATATATCATAAATAGAAGATTATAAAGACAAACCGCCGCACTATGGCTATCATCCGCCATATGCGGCGGTTTGCCTTTTCCGCAGGCAGGCCGGGCGGCCTGATAAGGGAAATCACTTGGAAAGCGGGGAGGTTAGAGGTAATATGCTTACATGGCGGTTTGCGTTTCCCCTATATCGGACGAATGTAAGCGCCAAATATTCCTGCGGATTTCCTGATCCTCAAGTATCACCTATAATTGTAGTCGATAGATATTTAGACTATTTCACTACAATTATGGAGGATAGGTTATGTCAGGTACTCGCAAAGCCCGTGTTCCGATGGCGGAACAGATCAGGCTTATCAATGAATGCCGCCAGAGCGGCATGACAGATGCTGACTGGTGTCGTGAAAACGGCATTGCAGTAAGCACCTTTTACAACTGGGTCAGCCGCTGTCGGAAAACGGCAGCGGATCAGATCCCAGCGGCGAATTACGGTCATCTTGAGGTTCCCCTCCCGAAACAGGACGTGGTCTCCATTGACATTGTGCCGGAGCACATTCTGGAACAGCATACAGCATCACAGATGCAAGGAAATTTGCGGGAAGGGGCAGAAAGTGGGTTGAAAAAATAAGTCCATATGGCAAAAGCCGACTTAAAAAATCGACTGATTTCTGTATTTTCAGTTGAAAAAGTCAACTGATGTTTTGACGATGTTTCTAATGCAGCATAAAATGACTGTAAAATTTCAACTGACTTTATCCATTTTCAGTTGAAAGAAATTTTAGATAGTGCTTTATACTATCATGTGTGGCAGCACTTTTTGATAGCATGATGACAGTTTTTACTATCATAAGTGCCATCACTTTTTGCCATTATAGCGGCATCATTTTAGGCGAAGTGATAGCGTTTTTTGCCATCACAAACGGCAAAGCGCCATCACTTTTTAATATCATGGCGGCAATTTTTACAGGCATAATTCGAGCGTCACAGGGGAAATTCCTTTCTTTTTAAGCCCTCGGCGTTTGAGAGTGAAATACACCCATTGCACAAACTTCGTTTATGCAATGGGGATTTCGCCCTTGCAGGGAGCTAAGCGCCGGTGGCGCTTGTTTAGTTCCGACCGAAGCGGAGCGTAGAGCAAAAGTCACGCTAGCGTGACTTTGTTATCGCTGATAGGTAAGTATGTTCGTAAACGTGCCGCCTATGCCGCCCACTCACAGTCTGTCCCACCATACCTCCGCTTTCCACAATCTGATACCGCCATTCGCAGGAGGGAGGACAAAGCACAATACAAAGACATTCATTTATCCGCATGAGCAAGCTGCCTGATGTCAGAGGCAGGATCACTTATATATCCAGCCACGCCAAGCAGGAAAATCTGTATGCGGTCTATGAAACGACAGACCGCTGCTATTGGACGGAGCTTGCGAAATGCAATTAGCAGGAATTTCAAAAAAGCGGTACGGAGGGGAAGTGCATTGAGGCGAGGGAATTTATCATTGCCCTGCCCGAATCATTCCCCAACCTCTATGAGCCGGACAAGCTGCTGTGGCTTTTCACAGACCGCTTTAAGGAAAAGTATGGAGTAGAGTGCGTTTCGGCACTGCACCATAACAAACGAAAGACAAATTACCATATCCACCTTATTTTTTCGGAACGGGAGCTGTTGTCCGAACCTATAGAAAAAACTGCCACACGCAATATGTTCTATGATGAAAACGGGAAGCACGCCCGCACCAAGAAAGAGATACTTGACGAAAACGGAGAAGTCCGCGAAGGCTGTAAGATCGTGAAGAAAGGCGAAGTCTATGAGCGAAGTCTTTTTACCGCCAAGAACAAGTTGTTCAAGCAGGAGGATTTCGTTGACGAAGTAAAGCATTTTTACACAGACCTCATCAATCTTCTTGTAAAAGACGACAAAGAAAAACTTCATGTGTTTGACAGCAGCGGATTGTATCTCGCCACCAGGAAAATAGGGAAAAACAACCCGAAAGAGGAACAGATACAGACCGATAACGAAATGCGAATGCGTTGGAACAGGGAAGTTGACAGGGCAATCGTTAGCGGCGTTCCCGAAACAGAGATACAACAGATAAAGAAAAAATATATCACAGACCGCATCAGAGAATCGGTTGATATATTCGGCAGCCAGCCGGAACGTCTGGGAAGTATTATTATGACTGCTGTTACGGCACTGGCACTGTTGATTTCTAAAGTATTGGATACGGCAAGGAAACTGTCGGCAAAGTTTTTTGAGCACGAAACAGTACAGCCGGTTGCAGAGCCAAGTGAGGGAAGAACGACACAAATAATCCCGCAGACGGATAAAGTACCAATGCAGGAAAAAATCACTCATAAAGAACTGACTGCCAATCCATCAGCACAGAAGCGGGAGTTGCAGCTAAAAACGCAGACAACAGAACCGGAAACACCAACGATACCGCCAATGCCTGTCATGTCCGCTGAAGCCGCCGCATATCCCAAGCTGCTGAAGATTTATAAGGAACTGAACCGCCATAACGGGATTATCTTTGACGCAGAGAGGGAACGCAATGAGTTAGAGATTGAACGTGACAGTCTGAAGGGATTTGCGAAACTGACGAAAAAAGGGGAACTGCAAAGCAGGATTGACCGCAAGAACGAGGAAATAGACCTTCTTAAAGTTGGATTGTCGGGGATTGTCAAAAGCTATGGTTATCAGAATGTACAGAAGTTTTACGCAGCTTATCGCAAATACTATAGTGTTTATGCAGATTATAGGAAACAGGCAACTGATTGGGAAAAAGCTTATGGAAAGGAACACCATAGACAGGATAAGGAAAGCGTGCTTGAACGGATAAAAAATACACCCCAAAAAACAGCAGATTATCAGCAGCAAAAGACGGTTAAAAGCAAAGACCGAGGGGCAAGATAGACTTTCGGTCTTTGCTGTACTTAAAACTTTTTGATGATAAATACAAAAGAATGTGCTATCATGGATTCATGGCACATGATTAAAAGAGCTTGGCTTTTGGAGGAACATATCATGGAAGAAAGGCTTTCCACGGAAAAATCTCAAATATTACTTTTCGATTTAGATGGCACTTTGTTAAGAAATGATAAAACTATATCTGAATATACGCTGGAAATACTATCCAAATGTAGAGAATACGGGTATTTAATCGGTATTTCAACATCAAGGGGCGAACAAAATTGTTTGGGCTTTTTAAGAAAAATGAAGCCGGATATTCTTATTTCCAGTGGCGGAGCACTGGTACGAGTAAACGAAAAAATCATTTGTTCCTCTTCTTTTTCAGCAATAGAGACAAAAAACTTTATTGAGTTAGCAAGAAAAATATGCGGTATGGATTGTGAAATTACAGTTGACACATTAGAGGCGCATTACTGGAATTATAGAACCAATCCAAAAGAGCAGGATAAAAGCTGGGGAAACAGTATATATACGGACTTTACAGATTTTAAGTATGAAGCATTGAAAATATGTGTTGAGATATACCATCCTAATTTGGCACAGAAATTATGTAAACAATTTTCAGAATTAGACAGCCAGCGTTTTTCGGATGGCGATTGGTATAAGTTTACGAAAAGCGGGATCACAAAGGAAAAGGCAATATTAGCAGTATGTGAAGCGTGTCATGCAGATGTATCGGAAATTATTGCTTTTGGAGATGATTATGCAGATATTGGTATGTTAAAGTTATGCGGCGTTGGTGTCGCAATGGATAATGCAGTACAAGAGGTCAAAGACATTGCTGATGATATCACACTTTCAAATGAGGAGGATGGCGTAGCCGCTTATTTAGAAAAATGGATAAAAAGAATTTAATAATGAATGGAATGGATAATACGGAAGGATGGTATATATGATTAGGGAAATTTTGAAGGACGATTTAGACGGTTTATTAAGATTATATATGCAGTTACACAATAATCCCATGCCGGAAAAGACCGTTGAACTATTACAGATTTGGGACAATATTTTCCAGGATAAAAATCATCATGTGATTGTCGCTGAAGAAAATGGGGAAATCGTATCTTCCTGTGTCTGCGTCATCATTCCCAACCTGACACACAACCAACAGCCATATGCTTTTATTGAAAATGTGATAACAGATGAATCGTTCAGAAAAAGAGGACTGGCAACGAGGTGTCTGAATTTTGCAAAAGAGATTGCACTAAAAGAAAACTGCTATAAAATGATGCTGCTCACAGGCTCTAAGAAAGAAAGTACATTAGACTTTTATAGAAAGGCAGGGTATAACAGTGAAGACAAAACAGCGTTTATCCAATGGATATAACGTAAAGAAGGGAGGTTCTTGATTGAGAAATTTAATTGATTTACTGTGCTTTACAAAAGAAAATATTTTTGAAATTTTTCATATCGCAGATTAAATTCAAAAGGGGGGATTTAAAAATTTCCTAAATGGGAAAAGCGTGGTTTTATTCTTCCCCAGTACAAGTCTAAGAACCCGTGTAACATTTGAAAAGGGAATATATCTGCTTGGCGGACAGTCAATACTATTTCCGACAGAAACCTTGGGTAAAAAAGAAAAACTGGAAGATGTTTGTGGATATCTGAATAATTGGGCAGATGGAATCATTGTCAGACATAGAAATATAGATGTGGTTAAGAAACTTGCGCAATATTCAAAAATTCCTGTCATTAATGCAATGACAGATTAGAATCATCCCTGTGAGATTATTTCAGATATGTATTCATTATCTAAAATCAGAGTAGATTTTACAAAAGACAAATTCCTTTTTTGTGGTAAATCCGGCAATATTGGTCTTTCATGGAAGGAGGCGGCGAATGTTTTGGGATTTGAATTGTCACAATGCTGTCCAAAAGGATACGAAATGGAAGGAGTGCAGGTATTTAGGGATATCAAAGAAGCTGTTAAAGGCAAAGATATTATATGTACAGACTCATTACCGACAGATATACTCGGAGATTTTGAACACTATCGGATTACGAAGGAAATTATGGATATGGCAAATGAAAATGCCATTTTAAACCCTTGTCCACCATTTTATCGTGGCGAAGAAGTATCCGAAGATGTAATTTATTCTGATTATTTTGTTGGATATCAGTTTAAGAAAAATTTGTTAGAAGTACAACAGGCTATCGTGATCTATTGCTTAATGAACGAAGGAAGGACTGCCACATGGGAAAACTAAATGTTGACGGAACAGAGATACAAGTCTTACAGATCAAGGAAGATGATTATATCTCTTTAACGGATATGGTAAGAAAAATTGACAACGGACCTGCCCTGATAGAAAAATGGTTGCGTAACAAGAACACAATAGAATTTCTTGGAATATGGGAAGAAATGTATAATACAGACTTCAATGTTACCGCCTATGAAGAAATCATGTTGGAGGCAGGATTAAACCGTTTTATTATGTCTGTTAAACAATGGGTATCCCGCACAAATTCAAAGGGGATTGTAGCAAAAGCGGGACGGTATGGCGGTACATACGCATATAAAGATATTGCGTTTGAATTTGCAAGCTGGGTGTCTCCGCAATTCAAATTATACCTTATCAAGGAATTTGAGCGGTTAAAGAAAGAAGAACAGGCTTTACTTGGAT
>CAJTMC010000100.1 GCA_910577115.1 uncultured Lachnospiraceae bacterium | reverse complement strand
TTGTCGGCAGAGTTGATACAGGCGACAAGCCTACCGAAAGTATCTCCTATTTCAGACAGATAGGAGCCGACGTAAAGAGTTATGCTATCTAACATACATCAAAAAGAGGTAAGATAACGCCCTCTGCAAAAAAGGTTACGTTATCTTACCTCAACAAAGATAACCCCGCTGTACCCATCGTCTACCTTTTCGGAAACCAGCTCGATCTCCGGGTGGCGGCTCACGAAATCTTCGATCAGCTTTCGCTGGTTGCCTACACTGTTGCTTTCGTTTGATTTGTCATCCGTGTAAGATAAGCGGATGTATTTGGCAGCTTTATAAACCTGCATAGAAAAACACTCCTTTCATCACGGAAAAATCCCGCAATTCAAGGAGTGCAGTCTGCGTATCGGTATTCAATTCCTTTTCCATGTTTATTATAACGCTCCATGCGGGAAAAATCAGCCCCCAAAATAAAAAATATCAATAATTTTCAGCGTAGGATTCCGCGGAGGCATTCTTCCAGGGTAGCGCCTCCCTGGGAAAAACTTGCCCTGACAACAAATCCACCGCATTTGAAATGATACGGGTCCCGGATCTGCCGGACAAACTCGGCAATCCTTTCTTCCCGCGGCAGGCCCTTTTCCGGGCCGGGGATGCCACAGGCTGCGGCCAGCTTTACCGCATCATAGCCCTGCTTGTGCCATCGCTTCGCCAGAGCTAACGAACACAGAAGGGACTCCCCCCAAGTCTTTGACGGGTCGTGAGAAAGTATCATTATACCCTGTATCAGTCATCGCGTCTGGCCTGCCACAGCCAGATCAATAGATAGCGTAGATCGCTCGGACGGCTGGGTTTCATCACCTCCTTAAAGCCGCCTGTCATCGCGCCGCTCCATTTGCCGCTCGGAATACAGGGAAAGTACCTAATGGCACCGTATATGCAGTTTTCAAGGTCCAGATGAAGGGCTGGGAGCTTGTCTGCATATACAGGTGGGTGTGGCACCGTTGAAGGTTCTCACTCACCGAAATGGCATTGTCCCCCAAAATTGTCCTTCTATAAGTCGTGACATTTTCGGGGGTACATTTGTAGGGGGTTTAGAAATTTTCTTCTAAAATTTTTTCCAGACGCCGAAGCCCGCGCTGAATACGGAGCAGAATGGAAAATGCAAAATCCTGTCGAATGGAAAAACCCCGCAATCCATCGCAGGATTACGGGGTTTGAATCTCTTTTATATGACCGGCTATGTCGAGGCCGGTATTCTGACCTCGGCAGCATTTTCCATGCCCTCCTTTAGTGAAGGAGAGCAGAGTTACCTATTATGTCCACCTCCCTCATTTTGGGGCATTATATAGGGATAAATGCTATAATTCTTCCAGAAGCGTCACGGATTTACTGAATTTAATCAACAATATATGACAAAATCAGGCATTATCCACACAGAAGAAAAAGCGAAAATTTAAGAGTGCGGCAGGGAATACCGCACCCTTTCTATATTTCAAATTTATAGCCCAAGCCATAGACGCTTTTCACATAATCCGGCAAGTCAGGGGCAACCCGGAGCTTCTTTCGCAGGTTGCTTATATGATTGTTGATCGCTTTCCGGGAATAGTAGGTGTAATCCTCATGCCATACCAGATCCAGGAGCATTTCATAAGTGAACACCCGTTTTGGATTCAGTATGAGCAAAGCAAAGATTTCAAATTCCTTGACCGTCAGCGGAATTACCTGGCTCCGCACGGTAACAAGGCGCTGCTCCAAGCAGAAATATAAATCACCTTCCCGGACTTCTGTCAAGGGTTGATCGGCCTGCGGTGGGATAAAATACTGGCCTCGAAAGAGTGTTGTACAGGAGACATCAGCCGGAATATTGCCAGCCTCATAGTCACGAACAAACTGAGCCAGTTCCTTCTTTTGGATAGCAGAAAGCAGGGTAAACAGCTTTTCACCGATCTGCCTGCCGGAATCTTTTAAGTCCAAAACGGCTAATTTCTCATAATTATACCTTCTTTCCATATCATATATTTTTGCTTTGCTTTCTCTTTCACACTGAATAGCAAGAATAACAGACTTGCCAAATATTATTATTACTTGTTATTACTATCTAATGACCTATACTTTCCCAAATTTCCCTTGCTCTGATAAAAAGCAACCAGGGAATAAACACACACAGTTATAATCCAAAGACCAATTCCCAACAAAAATACAAGATTATTGTTTTGCACAAACAAGACAAGTAAACACTGAATAATCCCAAAAGGAATTGCCGTGTATCCGGCAAACCGATGCGTTTTTTGCCAGCATAGTTTATCCTTTAAAATCCAAGGCAATTTGAACCCAATACAGCTACGATAAGGCATTTGTGGTAACAAATTCCCGACCAATACCATTAAGCCTCCCACGATAAGCACTATGCCTTTCATGTAATTCATCTGCAAACCACAGTATTTAGCTACCGTGACAAAATAGAAAAGAAAAATTCCAAGCCCCAAGAGGTTAATCGCAGTCAGAGTAACATCATTTCTCACTTTGTTATCGCTTTTGGAGATTTTATGAGGGAAAAATGCCACAATAGCTAACGCCAACAAAAGAACGAAACAAATCCCGATAAAAACCCAGCGGGAAGGGCTTTGCATGAACAAAGGGATTTCACTGGGAAGGTACTTAAAGCACAGAACCGTCCCTATGATGAATATAATCAAGAATATCATATTCAGGCTTCTATATAGTTTCATTGTCATTTCCCTCTTTTCCTGTCGATTTATTCGTATCAAAAAAATCTAAAAATGCGCCTAAAGTTGTTTGCAATACAGAAGCATTCAGGGAATAAGTAACGGACATCCCCGTCCGTTCGCTTGTCACTAACCTTGCTTCTTTCAAAATGTCAAGATGCTTTGATATGGCAGGCTTTGAAATTGTAAAGTTTTCAGAAATTTCTTTCGCTGTCATATCACCATTCGCAAGCAACTTTAGGATTTGTCGTCTGGTATCATCAGATAGAGCTTTGAATACAGTAGTCATCTAAATGAATCTCCTTTCTCAATAATACTGTATTCATTTTTTCTTGCGCGTGAATTGATGGTAAATCAAATACGGAACCGGCGTAAGCAGCAGAATAAAATACTTGCTTGCATACCATCCTGCCTCACCATTTGCATCAAAATGGAAAGGTATCTTGTCTGGAAGAAAAAATGTTGCCACAAACAAAATGACAAAGGCTCCGATCAATAGCACCACAGGGATCAAGTTCTTCTTACTCATAGCTTCTTCCTCCTTTTGATTGATTGACATATTTTGAAAGGCAATTACTCTTGATATGAAGCAATTCCTTTACACACAAGTAAAATTAGAATACATACACTGCACAACAGAAAGGTTATAACGCCCCCGGCAGGGAATCCATTCTGAAGCATTTTTGCAACCGCAAATATATATCCTATTGAAATTGCGATGCAAAGCAAAATGGATAAAACCACATTAACATTCTGCTTAATCGCTTCTGTTTCATTTGTCCATTCCAATTTGGGCCGCTTCATGTCGATCCATACTCCGATCAAGTTCCATAATGCTGCAAATGATATGCCAACAAGAGCAATTACTCCAATCTGGATAAGGCCATAGTGAAAGTAAGGCTTAAATATGAAGCAATTTATGATAATCCCCATCATCGAGATACTTGTAGAAAACAGGGCTTTCACAAACGCTTGCTGCTTTAATGGATACGGAATAATCTTCGCTATCCAGAAACTTGCGCCCTCTCTGGAAAAACTGCTGGAAGCCACTACATTGATTGTGGATGTAAGGACTATGACCGCAATCGCAAATAATACCGCATAGAAGGAAAATTCCGGGGCAGATACCAAAAGTCTTATTTGTTCTATACTTTCTGCAGTTGCGCTGATCCGGAAAGACAGCGGCAGTAAAAAAGGGGTAATAAAAATCCCAAACAATCCATTTATGACATATACTGGATTACGGAAAAAAGTCTGATACTCTTTCTTAAAATAACTTCTCAGCTTTGGCAATGAGTTGAATTTCGTCGCCGTTAGGCGAATCCGTCCCTCTTTATCATAGATGGCATATTTCTTTCCGATTACAAGATAGCTCAAATAGTAATAGCCACCGATAAATACCGCAACAAGTATCATGCAGAGCAGTTTTAGTGCGGGGTGAAAACCGATATACTGATTATAGAATGGGAATGGTACAATGAAATCATTAACCCAGTTCAATAAGTCTCGTTTTTCATCTATTTGTCCATTGGATAATAGACTGCCAATCATGCCGCCCGCAAAATACACTATGATTCCTGCAACCACCAGCAGTGTCCTCATGCGTTTCAGAAGCATGGCAAATTTCAAGCATATTGTCACAAGAACCGCCAAAGGGAACACAACAACATGAGGAAGTATTGCTGCCGCAGAGATGTATGTGATTATTGCAGAAGTTTCTCCCATGTATTGTGTTTGAATTATACACACGGGAAGCAGCAGTAAAATTTCAATCCCATAGCAAAACAAGATTACGGTAATGTACTTGCCTGTAAAAATGTCGCATGGCCTCACAGGAAATAGCAACAAGTGTTCTGTATCCTTTGAAAAGCAGAAAACATTGACCAGCAGGAAGGCGCTCGCGATTGAAAGTATCATTGCCACCACAAACAGTGCAAGCCGACAAAACAATGCTCCCAGCCCCAACTCGGAAAGTCCATCATAAAGCTGTCCCAGCATTTGGAAATAGTAGTAATAGAACACGCCTATAATACTTAAAACAAAGCAACTCAGCACAATAACGTAGGCGTCAGGGCGTTCTTTTAATTTGTATCGGAAGTTCAAAAAGCTAAAATTGATCTTACTGATTGCTTTGCTTAATTGAAAGATCTTTGCCCACCGGTACATCATTAACCACCTCCATATAAATATCCTCTAAAGAAGTTTCGGAAGGGTTATCTCGAAGTTTGATTGTTTTCTTAATCATGCCAGCTTGCATAATGACGATTTTATCACATAGGTTCTCACAAATTTCCAATATGTGAGAGGAAAACAGAACCGATTTTCCGTAGGACGCTCTGGATTGAATCAATTTCTTCAAGACCTGAACCGCTTCTACATCCAGTCCCGTCATCGGCTCATCTAACACCCAAAGAAGGGGATCGTTCACCAGTGAAGCTATAATAGCAATTTTCTGCTTTGTCCCATGAGATAATTTTTTGATAGGTCTGTTCGGATATTTTTCAACCTGAAACGCCTCTATCAGCGGAGTATAAATTGTGCCTCTTGTTTTAGAAGGTACTTCGTACATATCCGCTATAAAATTCAAATACTCCTTTCCCGTAAGATTGTTGTATATATCGTGGCTGTCAGAAACATAGCTGATTTGTTTCTTGTATTGCATGGGGTTCAGCTCCAGAGAGTAATTACCAAGGCAGATAGAGCCTTTTTCAATCGGTAGTAATCCCAAAATCAGCTTTAAGGTTGTGGTTTTTCCAACTCCGTTTTTCCCCAACAGGCCAACGATTTCTCCATCCAGCACAGAAAAAGTGAGATCGGTCAGTACAGGGACTTGTGGTTGGTAATGAAAAGACAAGCTGGACACATTCAACAAGGAGAACACCTCCTTCACAGCTTTTAACCTTTTGGTTAATTGGTTGTTTTCAGTATAGCATCATATTTGAAAAATGTCAATACACGAAGTAGCCTCTGGCTATGAATTTATTTTGCAATTCTTTTTTCATATATAACAAGAGGCTATTTATGCAGTAAAACAAATACGAAAATTTAAGGGTGCGGCAGAGAATACCGCACCCTTCCTATACTTCAAATTTATAGCCCACGCCATAGACGCTTTTCACATAATCCTGCAGATCCGGGGCAATCCTGATTTTCTTTCGCAGGTTGCTTACATGGTTGTTGATTGCCTTTCGGGAATAGTAGGTGTAGTTCTCATGCCATACCAGATCCAGCAGCATTTCATAGGTGAACACCCGTTTTGGATTCTGTATAAGCAAAGCAAGAATGTCAAATTCCTTAACAGTTAGCGAAATCATCTGGCCTCGAACAGTAACAAGGCGCTGTTCCAAGCAGAAGTACAAATTTTGGTATTTACTCATTTATAGTTATGAAGATTTCTCGCTTTGCTCTATCTGTAATTCACCCTTTTTCAGCCGGAACACCACATCCGCCTGTTTTGCCAGCTCACCTGAGTGGGTAAC
>CAJTMC010000099.1 GCA_910577115.1 uncultured Lachnospiraceae bacterium | reverse complement strand
GTCTCTGTGCCTGCCTGCGGCATAAACCGCTGACTGACGCGTCCGTACCCCTGCCCGTATACCGCGTTGACGGTTCCGACGCCCGAAATTTGCGTCACAAGGTCGTTCTGTATCCCGCCGAGGTAATCGGGCATATACGATAAAACTGCCGTGCCCGAAGTCTTTTTTACTCTTGCGAGGAGTCCGTTATAAGTATACTCCGATTTTGCGCCGCTTACAAGGTTTGTTCCCGAAATCATGCGGTTACATGTCCCCGAAATCATGCGGTTTGTGACATCATAGACATAGCTTCTTAATACCTGTTCCCCAAGCTTTTCCTCTGTCAGGTTTCCGCGCTGGTCATAGAAGTAACCGTATACGCAATGTCACAAAAAAAGGTTAATGCAAATCCGTTTATATATACTTCTCTTCAAGTACAAAAAAGGCTGAAGAAAAAATTTCTCCGACCCTTTTGTAATAATCATCTTGCGAATTAATCTTAACTAAGCAACATTGCATTGATATGTTTAGTCTTTTCTGATCATATTGCTCCAATAGATATGCAACTCATTATTCAATTAAGACAATACATTGGAGCAGAAACCATCTTGTATTGTACATTTGCATTAAGTAATTATTTTCATTGACCATGTATCATAAACCAGCTTCATCGCATTAACTCGTTCTTCATCAGTTACTGTTTCTCTGAAATCAAACTTTCTATCCGTTGCGAAAAAATATTTATGGAAGCTGGAATTTGTCTCAGTTAGTTCCTTTAAAATCTTACACCATGGATACTTCAAATTTATGTCTAAAGGTTTTTGTTTAACATATCTTTTTTCCTTTTTCCATAGTTCTTTTTGATATCCCAATCTAAGCCAAGACAACACATCAATAATCATCGCATTAAAAGATATTATATCCTCTGTTTTTAAATTATTTACTTCTAGCAAAATCCTGCTATTTCCTGTTTTAGAATATTCCAACATATCCTTTATTAATTCATCCACTGATATCCCCCCTCCTATTCGAATATTATTATATTGTTTAAACATTTGAAAAAAGCCACAATCTACACAAATATAATATTTTTAGTTACTAAAAAGTAAATAATTCTGCACTAGATATGGTACAATAGCGTTGATTATAAACCATTAACCAATTACCTAGAAAAGAGTTATTCTGATAATTATGATGCCATATAAACAACTTTTTTTGCAGATATTTTTCAGAACTGCCAAAAAAATTTCACTTACGGCAAGTCTACTTTTCTTCTCTTATAGAAGAACTTATCAATCCTGATAAAATAAATCCCGTTACTTTTTATAACCATTTCTATGCGCGAACTAGCAGACTCATAAATATCTTTTAAAAGTTTTCCTTTGAGTTCTGCTCATTCAGTGTGTTTTTCCGACCCTACCAACCATCTTCTGTTGACTTTTCTCCACTACCCGAAAATCTTTTCGGAATTTTTGCAGATTTGGCAAAATCCCCAATATGCTTCCTTGATTACTCGTTTCAAACAGAAATTTCTTACTGATTTAGAAACTGTTTGTGATAGCCTTATGAGCGTCACTAAATCTGTTTGTGTTAGGCTGTCGATTCTGCAAATTTAAGATAAAAGCGCCAAAAGTGCATCTTTCAATTATGTTGTACAATTCTACTTAATATATTGCGTCATATCAAGTTAAAAAACTTATGATGCTAGCAATTTATTGTATAATATTGTACCAAGCAAATACTACTTTTGACGCTTTCATAAACTTATAATAAAATAAATTTCTTAAATTATTTAGGAACTACCAATCACAATAATTAATATGGGTTATAAATCTCGTTTGGATAATTCATCCATATATGTATTAACATATCATTTATTGTGACATAATCAATATTATTTCCTGTAGCTATTTGAAATTGACGCTCATAAAAGTATGCCCTTTTTTCCCATGACCATCGTGATAATCCGTTCACACCATATCTTTCCATATAATCTAATGCATGCGTTCCCTCATGGATTATATCGCTCAATATGTGGTTAGAATCTTTTCTAACATAGATATTTCTTCCTTTTGCAACAGCAGTTACAGTACTTTTCTCTCCTAAGTATTCTTCAAAATACTTATCGCCCAAAAAATTCAACTTAATATCATTATTTCTAATTGCCCTCGCAATTTTAGTTGCCTGCCTAGTTTTTCCCTCTATCAGTCCGGGAATCTCATCTCTTGTAAAAGTACTGGTTCCTTGTGCCAAATAACCAATAGAATATAATCTATTCTTGTTAGCAGAGTGTATTCTCCTATCTATCGGCTTCTCTCGGTTCAACCCCTGCTTCAGCGCCTCAACAGCCTTACCAGCTCCATAGAAAGAAGCACTCGCCAGTCCGCCCATCACTGCACCTGCAACAACATCCCTGACAAAGCTCTTGATCCTAAACCTGTCATTCGGGCGTGCGATGTGTGTGCGGTATATGCGGTTTCTGCTGCTTCTCCGCTTCGGATTTCGCATCCCCTTGAGCGGTTTCGATCTTCCGCAGTGCGACTGTGGGCTCCTGCTTCCTGTCGGTCTCGGATTTCTGCTGTTCCACGGGTTCTTGTTCTTCTTATTCCATGTATTCCGTCTTCTTATGGTTCTCAGCTTCTGCCGTTTTCTTGCATTATAAGCGTTGCGCAGCCTGTTGTCGAGCACGTCGGCGATATTGTAAGCTCCGCCCTTGACTGCACCCTCAAGCGCGCCCCTCATAAAGGCGTTCTTAACGTTTTTCAAAGGACTTGTGCCGTACAGCCTTCCGCCTGCCGCATTGAATGCCCCGTCAACTGCCGCGCGTACGGGTGCTATGCGTGCCCCGCTGATCTTCTGCTCCGCAAGGCTTCCTGCCATTCCTGCCGCGAAGTCTACGCCGAATGCCAGTGGGATTCCTGCTCCCGAGCCGATGAGCGCGCCCCTTGCCGCACCGACGATTGCGCCGTTTGCCGCCGCACCCCATGCCTTTCTTGCATTGAAGCCGTGTCCTTCCGCCATCTGTGACAGCGCCGAGCCTGCGAATCCAAATGCACCGCCGATGACTGCGCCCGCGATTCCGCCGATGACGACGTTTGCGACCTCTCCTGTCGGGTCGGTCTGGTTTGCAGGGTCGTTGTCACAGTACGCATACCCGTTCAGCCCCCTCTTCACGGGATCGATTCCGAGCATCCTTCCCTGTGACGGGTCATACATTCTCGCATATGCGAAGTGCTTACCCAGTACGGAGTCATAATCATAAGTCGTAAAACGGAGCCCTGACGCAATACCGGTGTCATCACATACCGTCTTCGGCATTCCCCATATGTGACAGCACCGAACCTACGAAGGTGAATATCAAACCATATAATTGTCATCACAAATTAACACCATACAGCTACTATATTGTATTACTATGTACTTTTACTCAATATCATCATTTATTTTTTGCAACCTTTGTACTTCAATTTTTAAACCCAATTCTTTAGCCTTTTCTGCAACATCTACAGCTTCAGCATAACCCATTGTAATAAGCTCCCATTCATCTTCTTTTTCTTTCGCTCTAGTAAATAATTCCCCTATAGAGTATTTTTTTAAATCGGAACATAATTTTCTTAATTGCATTATTTGTTCATTTTTTGAAATATCTTTTCTCCATCGCACTATCAATTTAGCATATCCCCTTTCAGTCAAAAAACTATAAAGGTCTGCAAAAGAAGGCTCTGGGAGCGCTTCATCTATCTCATATAAAAGCTTATTGTTATCTTTCATACCATACCTCTACTTCTTAAAAACAAATTTTTTCTACACACATCTCCGAAAATTTCATAACATTTGAAGCAAACACTCTAGTATTTTACGTAAAGTGTTTGCCTCTTTTTTTCAACTTTGTACTGTCCACTAATCAATATTATATTTTCAACTACTTATATAACTACTTTAAATATCATGTCATAATTTGTTATTTTAAATGCTTATATGCAGGATGAGTGTTCAATACATTCCAAATTTCAGCAACTTTAAATCTATTTGTCGGCTTCAATACAGCATTTTGCCACATATATGCATTAAATTCATCCGTTTTAGTCAAAACCTTTTTATCAATCCAATGTTTTGTCTCATGAGCCAAAAAAGCTGCTGCCGACTCTGCTGACTGGTAACGCCATTCACCTGTTGGAAGTTTAACTCTTCGATACAATACGATATTTCTCGAATGAGGAAAATAACTACCTCCACGTCCGTCAAAATGAGCCTCTTTTATAACATAAACAACTTTTTTACGTTTTATTAGCTTTGCCGTTGTTGCTCCTTCTACACTGCCACTTTCCCTAAGTGCTTTCATAATACTCATTTCATTCAATCTCGTAGAATCATCTACTTGATGTAAGTAAAGCCCCGCAGGTGTATTTGTTACACCCCGCTTCAGCGCCTCAACAGCCTTGCCAGCCCCGTAGAAAGACGCACTCGCCAGTCCGCCCATCACTGCGCCTGCAACAACATCCCTGACAAAGCTCTTGATCCTGAACCTGTCATTCGGGCGTGCGATATGTGTGCGGTATATGCGGTTTCTGTTGCTTCTCCGCTTCGGATTACGCATCCCCTTGAGCGGTTTCGGTCTTCCGCAGTGCGACTGTGGGCTTCTGCTTCCTGTCAGTCTCGGGTTTCTGCTGTTCCACGGGTTCTTGTTCTTCTTATTCCATGTATTCCGGTTTCTCAGCTTCTGTAAGTTTTAGGTCTTGCCATAATTGCCACCGCCTTTTCTTTTTAGCGTAACATGGGGGAGCAATATATGGAAGGATTATTTGGCTAAATATAAATCGGTCAGTACACTAGCCAGCTGATAACAGCTTGCAGAACACACGACTTTCATCCGTTAGAACGTGCGTCTACCAGGCACACAAATGGTACAAACCTATCACTCCATGACAGATTTGTACCATTTTACTCATGCCTCTAATTTCATAACCAGTTTCTGAATACTTAACAATATCAGCTATATACACTTTTGCAGGTCACGTAATCATTTTTTTAGGAAATTTATCATAAACCAGCTTCATTGCATTAACTCGTTCTTCATTAGTTACTGATTCTCTGAAATCAAACTTTTTATCTGTTATGAAAAAATATTTATGAAATCTAGCATTTGTTTCAGTTAGTTCCTTCAAAATCTTGCACCATGGATATTTCAAATTTATGTCTAGAGGCTTTTGTTTGACATATTTTTTTTCCTTTTTCCACAGTTCCCTTTGATACCCCAATCTAAGCCAAGACAACACATCAATAATCATTACATTAAAGGATTGCATATCCACACTTTCCAAATAATAACCATCCAACAAAGTATCCATGCTTCCCTCACTACTATGATATTTCAGCATATCTGTAATCAATTCATTCACCATTACATCTCCCAACATATTTTATTTATAAGGCATATAAATATTATTCTTATAGTTCATCCATATATGCATCAACATATCATGTATTGTAGCATGATTTACTTCAATTCCAGTAGATATTTGAAATTGACGTTCGTAAAAATATGCCCTTTTCTCCCATGCCCACTGAGATAATCCATTAAAACCAAATTTGTTAATATAATCTAAGGCATGTGTTCCTTCATGAATTATATCACTTAATAATTGATTAGAATTTTTTCTAAGATAAATCTTATTGTCTATTGCGACACCCTTTACACTATTGTCAACTCCTAAATATTCTTCAAACCACTTATCGCCTAGAAAATTCAGTTCAATCTTTTTATTTCTGATTGCCCTCGCAATTTTAGTTGCCTGCCTAGTCTTTCCCTCTATCAGTTCAAGAATCTCATCTCTTGTAAAAGTATTGTTTCCTTGCGCCAAATGACCAACAGAATATAATCCATTTTTATTAACAGCGTGTAACCTTCTATCTGTCGTCTTCTCTCGGTTCACACCCCGCTTCAGCGCCTCAACAGCCTTGCCAGCCCCATAGAAAGCCGCGCTTGACAGTCCGCCCATTACTGCGCCTGCAACAACATCCCTGACGAAGCTTCTAAACCTGAACCTGTCATTTGGGCGTGCGATGTGTGTGCGGTATATGCGGTTCCTGCTGATTCCCCGCTTCGGATTGCGCATCCCCTTGAGTGGTTTCGGTCTTCCGCAGTGTGACTGCGGGCTCCTGCTTCCTGTCGGTCTTGGGTTTCTGCTGTTCCACGGGCTCTTGTTCTTCTTGTTCCATGTATTCCGGTTTCTCAGCTTCTGCCTTTTTCTTGCGTTGTAAGCGTTACGCAGCCTGTTGTCGAGCACGCCGGCGATGTTGTAG
>CAJTMC010000098.1 GCA_910577115.1 uncultured Lachnospiraceae bacterium | reverse complement strand
TACTGATACTATTAATATGATATATAGTATTTTATATTGTATAAAAAAATATATTTTAAAATGTAATATATAATATATCATAAAGACTAATTTTATATACAATAATTATCATAAATTATATTATTATATATATTACAATTTAAAATATATATAATAATATCATATCACACGCAATATAAAACGTCATACAATACATTTTAATATAATACAATCATATTACGCAGTACTAGAAATTTAAAAATGTAATATAAAATACATTATATAATATATAACATAAATTTACTGTAAATTCAATATAATTTTGAGATTCATAAAATGACATTATTATAGAAGTACACATTATATAATACATTAAATAATGCATTATATAATGTATTAAAAATACTATAATAACAAAAAATAAAATTAGAAAGATAAGCAATGTAATTAGAAATATTCAGAACATATAAAATATCATATATAATACATTACATACAATATTTCAATCAGATAGTGGTGTCGTATAAGCAATCCAAAAGTCAAAATATGAATCATATGACAGAATTGTTTTTCCTTTAACACCCATACCATCAGCAGTGCGTTCATACCATCCATTATAATTTTGAAGTTGTTTGTCAGGTGAATTAATACATACCCACATACGCTCACGATAATTTCTAATTTGATTCTCAGGAATTACATATCGGTTATATACCTGCCTAAAATAAACATGGCATGGTGGAAAAACTGAGAATATAGCATTTAAACGGCGTATATCAGGAACAGAATGTTTTTCCCCGTTTGTATCAACTAGCTCATACATGTCTGTCAAAAGCATCCATCCGTCATATTGTTCACAGGATATCCATACAGGTTCACCCATATGCTGAGCAAGTTCCTGTGGCAAAATTTCAATATTTTGGATATCTGCCTGTGTCGAAATATATTCCACGGCAGATTTCTTTGGATCATCAGAAAACCCCTTTAAGTAATCAATAGTAACTCCAAAAAGTTTTGAGAGTGCATTAACTTTGTCGGGTGCAGGGATTTTTGCAATGGCAGAGTCTTTATGCTCCCAACTGGCAATTGTAGATGTAGGAATTTTTCGATCGCTTCCCATGATTTCAGCCAGTTTTTGACCCAATTCGGTCTGTGACCAGCCTTTTGAAGTTCTGAGCGCGCGGATACGTGTGTTTAATCTGTATCCGAGAAATTGTCCTGAAATTTGTTGCAAATTACTTCTGTTTTGGGCGCTGCTCATCTGTGCAATGGGATCGCCTTTTCTGATTTGTGCATATGAAAAATTATTTTGCATGTAAAATCTCCTTCTGTAAAAATGAAAAGTATAATTTTCAAAAAAAATTGATTATTTTTTCGGATACAATTATTATTATATAAGTAAAATACAAAAGTCAACAAAATTCTACTAAAATGTGGATAAAATGAATCGATAGAATTTAAAAAGTGATAAGTTATCAATAATTAATTGTGAAAAAGTGGAAAAAATGAAAAATAAATTTCAAAAATACCAAAAAAAGTTTCAAAAAACAGAAATATGAAAGCTACAAAAAATAAAATTATAATATATAAAAAGTTATTTCAAATATATAAGTCAAAAAAATATAGAAATTTTAATATTTACATGGAAATATTAAAATATAATTGACCACACTTATTGAATTAAGATAATCGATATATAGATTAAAAAAATAGTTAAAAATGACTGATTCAGATAATCAGAAAATATATTAAAAAGTAGAGAAAAGATAAATAAAATCTAAGATATGAAAAAATAACGGTAAAAAGCATACGTAATCTTATCCTAAAATGCAATTAAATATATTAAATTGCAACAAAAAATGATAAAAATGAAAAATAAATTTCATTAATATGATATAGTATAACTGTGAAATTGTTATATTTTTTAGTTTCCCCATTTTTTATGTCCTCATGTCGCGCAATCAGCCATTTTAAAGTATTCAAACAGGGTTATCTGTTGTAATTTGACTCTCGGTGGCAGAAAGTGCTGATGCCAGAACGGCTCATGGACAGCACCCGTTCCAGAGTATATCCAATGGTATAATTCTTTCCAATTGTACCAATTCGCGGACGGATGGCCAGTACCTATACGGGGATAGTATCTTTTCCCGAAAGCCCGAAACCGGAAAATTGTACGAAAAAAGCTTTGAAAGGAGGTCTGTGTTATCTGGCATTCGTATTTCAGGGTATGCTTCACAGACCTTCCAGGGGGAGGCCTTGAAAAAACGGTATGAAAAAGCCCTGTTTTATTCGGGAGCCGCATACATCCTTCCAAGCTGCTTCATGGAAGCACAGCCGCATTCAGGACAGATGCAGGTATCAAAATCCCATATGGCTTTGAGCAGTTCCGCCATGCCTATGCCGGCATAACGCTGCCAGAACCGCTGTACCCCCTGAAGTTTAAAGATTACTTTTAAATTTTGTGTTTTCATCCAGTTGTTCAGAAAGCCATAATAACGGATTTTCAGGAACCTGGAAGGCAGCACATGCATCTGGTAACGGCGGATAAATTCCGTCTGGCTGAGCGTGATCCGGCGTTTCGGAGCGTCCGGTCTTACCCCATACGCACTAACTTTACAAAAAACATAGAAGCTGCTGACGGACATTTTTTCGCTTCTCAATAAACGACATCTTTACCAGTTCCAAAATATCAAAAGACACTGTCTGGATGTTTGGCAGTATCATCATAAAAATTATAAAGGATACAAGTTTCGTCTCCCTCCATATGCTCCAGTTCCCTGCGGATGTTCCAAGAGGGGGAAAAATCAATATCCCCAAGATATTTTTCAGTCAGAAGCGACAGCAGGATTTTCCCATTAATCCAGACTTCCCCGGCTTCTTCTGTCTTTGTTGGGATACTGTCTAATTGAAGCAGCGACTTTAGTCTTTTAAATACAAGTTCCACATGCCGGCGCAGACGGTAACAGGAAAGAATTTCCGCCGCGAATATTTCCGATGGCAGTGAAGTGATCCAATGTCAGTTAGTTAAGCTGCCGGGTTAGTTCCTGAATAGGGTCTAACTCAAAATTCTTCAAAAATTTCCCCGAAGGGGTTGACACAGAGACCAAAGTGTGCGGCCGCCCTCGTTACTGATTGATTTTTAAGGTAACAAGGGCGGCCCTTTAGTCAGAGGATATTACCACTTTTGATCAAAGGAGGCACACTATGACCAACCCTGAAAAAATCAAACATATCTTGTTGTCTGAAATTGAAAAAATGAACCGTCACCGTGAGGATTTCTGCAAACGTCCCGAAATTGATTTTACACGTGACAGAAAAATTACTTTCGACACGCTTCTCCATTTCCAGATTTCCATGGAAAGCGGCTCCGTCAACCATGAATTGCTTAAATACTTTAACTTTGACGCCGGGACACCGTCACTTTCCGCATTTTACCAGCAGCGCGCTAAACTTTCTGATGATGTCTTCCAAAAACTTTTTTATAACTTCAATGATCACTTTATACCGAAATTCCTGCTAAAAGGCAGATACCAACTCCTCGCATGTGACGGGTCAGGATTTACTTTTACCAGAAATCCAAAGGACACAGAAAGCTATTATGCCCCCAGCGGCCGCTCTAAGAAAGGCTATAACCAGATGTACCTCGTTCCTTTGTATGACCTGCTGAATAAGGTCTATACTGACGCAGTCATCCAGCCCATTCGAAAAAGAAATGAATTTGCCGCATTATATGAGCTGATCGACAGGCATGCCCCCTCCAGCGGGACAGTTCCTGTATTCATTGCCGACAGGGGGTTCCATGCGTACAATGTCTTTGCGCACGCTATTGAGAACAATTCCTTTTTTGTGATACGTGCAACTGATACAAAAATGAAGCGGCTCCTTGGATGCGACCTCCCAAAAGAAGAGATTTTTGACATCAGAGTGACAAGGTATCTTACCAGAAGCCATTCAAAAAAGAAATACCTGCATCCCGAATTAGCAGACCGGTACCGGCACATCTGCAAAAAGGTGGCTTTCGACTATTTCCGGGATGAAGGATATGCAGAATACGAAATATCCCTCCGTGTCCTGCGTTTCCCCATCGGCAACGGCACATATGAGAACATCATAACAAACCTTCCCGAAAACGAATTCTGTTCGGAAGAAATCAGGGAAATATACCACCTCAGATGGGGCATTGAAACCTCTTTCTGCACACTGAAACATGCAATAGCTGCCGTGAATTTCCACTCAAAAAGCAGGCAGATGATAACCCATGAGATATGGGCCCGGATCATACTTTTTAATTTCTGCTCTTACATAACAGGCCAGGTTACATTTGAGAAACAGAAACGAAAGCATATCCATCAGGTTGATTTTTCGATCGCCTTTAAGACCTGCCGCCATTTTCTGCGGCTGCATTCCGGCGAAGAACCACCTGATGTGGAAGGCCTGATAAGAAAACACACGCTTCCTGTCAGGCCTGACAGGAACTTTGCCCGCCAGCAAAGGTTCCAGGTACCAGTCAGCTTTACATACCGATTTTGACTGACAGAATCATTATACCGGATGGCAGGTAGTTTTCCTACCTGTTTATTTGCCATGCAATAAAATAAAAGCACTGCTCAGCAAATGGCATTATTCTCATCGTATGTTCCAGGATTCACTTCCGAACGATACTTTATTAATATATTTAGAGCGTTTTTTCAGTTTTCAGAGTTCTTAACTAAATGACATTGGAAGTGATCACAAACATATAGTTGTGCGTGAATACTGTTTCATCACTCAGCTTCATCTGTTTTCCAACTTTTTGATGCGCTTCTTTTCGGCAGCGATTTCCTCTTTTGTTTTTTTTACAGGAGCAGATCCTTAATGGTACCGGCTTTTTTTCACTGTTCCTGACATATGCGTTTCATTCCTCTGCTGTTTCTCCAACCGTACTCAGCCAGTCAGCAAAAACCAGCTTCCTGCCGTCGGCGTCATAAATATTGAAAGCTTTATTTTTGATCTGGACAATAAAATCTCCCCCTGATGTCAGACAGTGCTCTATGCTTTTTATCGTCCCATATGCGCGGTCAGCTATGACGAGGCATCCTTTGGCGAGCGTATAGTTTTTAAGGCTTTCTCCGGTGGACTGTCCGGTTATTTTGAACCGGCTGTAGGTTAAGGAAAATATATTCACCGCGTAATGCAGACGCCACAGTTTTTTTACGGCACCTTTTTCTACAATGTCTGACGCATCAATGGCGAGAACCCGGTAAGGCTTCAGCCATTCGGGTTTCTTATACTCAATGACTGGATTCGGCAGAATATGCTGTGTAAGCTGGATAATCCAGTCCTTACATTTTACAAACCTTTTCATAAAACCGACATCGCTTATTTTGCCGATGCCGCTTATCAAAGCAAACTGGCTAATCGCTTTTTTCTCAAAGCATGCCTGTTCATAGCCTGATGGCAGTAGTTTTACTAAATCATTTGTATCCATAAAATTCACCCTCTTTGATTATAACATGAATTTTATGGATTTACAGTAACAAAGTTAGTGCATATGGGGTGTTGCCCCATATGCGCGAACTTAAGCAAATAATTAAAAATCACCATAACTCGTTCTTTTCGTGTAAAATAGTTCTGCCAAACAAATTTTCACAGAAAAGAGAGTTATGATGAAATTACAAAACAATTTGATGGTATCCTTCAAGAACATTTAAACCTTTGGGACAATAAAATTTTTCCACATCTTCCGCAAAATACTGATGAACTGGCAGCACAGACAGATATACTTCAGCGTAAAAGAGGCATCCGCTCCGCATGGGACCTGTTAAAAATATTTTTTATCTATGCATGTTCTGACTGTTCTTTCCGTATCCTGGCGTGTGCCGCACATGCACTTGGGATCTCCAGTGTTTCTGATACTGCATGGAGAAAGCGCTTTTCCAAATCGGTGCCGTTTCTGCAGGAGATTCTCCATATAATGCTCTCCGGTCTTTTCCGGAATATTCCGGACAGTATGCCGGCAGGTATAAAAAATGTGCTTCTTGTTGATGCCTCCATTGTGCGCCAGACAGGGATACTTCAGAATCAGGAACGGATACATCTGTGCTACAGTCTTAACCGGAACAGGGTAATGCAGATAAAAGTCACAGACCATCATACGGCAGAAGCTCTTTCTCATTTTCAGCTAAAAAAGGAGACCTCGTTATGGCTGATGCAGGATACGGGACAGCACAAAATTATATTTATGCACAGGACCGGCAGGCTGATGTAATCGTGCGTATCACACCCAAAAACTTCTGCCTGTATAATGAAGACAATGAAAAAATATCACTGGTATCCCTTCTGAAACAGGCGCAGGAGCGCGGGAACGGGACAGTGGATATCTTTGGGTTTTGCAAGTATAAAAACAGAACC
>CAJTMC010000097.1 GCA_910577115.1 uncultured Lachnospiraceae bacterium | reverse complement strand
ATAGAGCTTATCTGCTGCAACAATAATCCGATTGCCATCAGCGTAATAACAGCCGCTGACCTTTCCAGAGAAAGCCGAGCCATTCACTGTGCCAACATCCATAGTATTTTTATCTGTATTACGATTCTGTGGGTTGGACTTATTATTGTCGCTGCTTTCGCTTCCTGTTTTTTCCGATGTGTTATCTTCTTCGGATTGTGGGGCATCTATGGAGCTTCCGTTTTCGGAACTATTCACATTTTCCTGATGGTTACCACAAGCTGGCAGATTAAGAGCAAAAGCAAGTATAAGCATAATGCACATGAATTTTGTTTTCATTTTTCAACCCTCCTTATAAAGCAAAATTGAGCCTGTCTTATTTGTAGAACAATCATTGCTTGCAGCAACGGCTGCCGCATAGAAAGTATTGAAGTCATCTAATTTAGAGGTGTCTATGACGGCTTCCATTATCCACACATTTCCTTTGCTTAATGTTGCATCGTATGAAATCACTTTATCAAACGATATAGGCTTATGATTTAAGAAAAATGATATGACATACCTTGTACCTGGCGTCCCGCAAATCGTGTAACGAACTGTAAGCGTATCTTTATTGGTAAGATTGATATTGTCATACACTAATTCGCCATCATAGGAAATAGTCGAATAAACGCCGCTATCCAATGTATCCATAGTAATTCCATCCCAACCGTTTTTCACAAGCTCATTCTCAATAAAAGAGGAAGTGATTTTTTCTTCTGCAACGCTGACATCACGAAAAATATTTTCACTTTCTCCATAAAAGATATCGCTGTCTGGAGCATCCTCATTAAAATGTAGTTTCAGCACTCTTTCAACGTGTTGGTGATACCAGCCGTAACTTGATGTTTCTTTCATATCGGGTTGGAAAGCGGGATTGGTAATGCTCATGATTGTAATATTTAGGGTATCGCCTTTTTTTCCCGTGTTCGGTGTAAACACAAACGAAAATTTTTCTTCGTGCTTTTCTGATGTTTGGAAACAATGGAGATACTCATATTCCGCCCCCGTATCATTCACCTTGTACGCCTGTGGCTTTCCGTCCAAAAAGAGCAGGAAGCCTATGTTATCCAATTTTCCCTCTGATACAAACTGATAGTCCAAAGTAAATTCTCCGCCGTGATACTCATACGGTAAAACACTCTGGTCATCCGCTCTGGTGGGATTCACTTCTTCGTGGCTGAGAAAACCTAAAGATCCATCTTCCTCTGATTTTGTAAATGGATTTTCTTCCGCGTTTTGCGGGGGAGCTTTTCCGTCCTCTATGTTATAATTTCCGCAAGCTGTCGTAGTGAATAGCAAGCCGCAAATCATAACTAATGATAATATTCGTTTTCGCATTGTTTATCCTCCTGTCATGTTTGATGTATTTCAATTATAAAAACCAAATGTCAAAATGCGGTCAAGGAATAGAAAATTACATAAGAAAAAACCAACAAACCGTGATTTCTCACAAGTCTGCTGGTTCTGCGTCTTATGTGTCTTACTCTTTATGTATTTATGTTGCTCTATAAATGGGAATTTTTTAACATTTTCAGTGCTTTTTTGAAGAAACGGCGACGCAAACTATAAGCAAAAGTAAGTCAATCCAGTATCCAATACAAATGTACCCAACAATCGGATGGATCAATTTTATTTCATTTGTCAAAACAACAGCAAGCAGAAGACCTATCAAAAGAAGGATAATTCCGATGCCTGCCGAAAAGCGAACAATTACTTACCACCTTTCAACTGTTAAATTTCTATTTATCTATTTTGCAACAAATCTATAAATCGCATAAATTACCCATATAATCCAAGAATATGTCCACGCATCAAACACAATACTTATTTAATTCCTCCAAAATAAATCTTGATTTGATTCTTTGCCAATCACTTTTTACTCCAAATAAAATATCACCCCACTTTGTTGACTGCAAGTTTCATTGTTACACAAGCTCCACTCGGAGCAACATTGGAAAGTTCTAAACATCCGCCGTGTTTCTGGCTAAGGACACGGCTTGTAGCCAATCCCAATCCCATATGTTCACCCGTTTTATCCTCAGAATAAAGAAAGGTATTCTTTTTGCGGAGCATTGCCTTTGAAAATCCTTTGCCGTCGTCTGTAATGGTTATAGTAAGTACATCATCAATAAATGTGTATCGGAAACTCACTTTGCTATTAGCATATCGAATGGCATTGGAAAAGATATTCTCAACAATACGGTAAAATATTTGCTCATCTAATTTTACTTGACATTCGGATACGGTAGAATGATATTCAATCTTCAGGCTATGCTGTTCTGCAATAAGTGAAAGGCTTTCTGTAGCATTTTTCAAAAAATCTGGCAACTGAACGACAGAATACTTTGTTTCGGTTTCTTCTATGGTATTCAAATCACGAATATAGTCTGTATAACGCTCAAGTCGTTTTGAGGTTATCGCAAGGTTGGATAGTGTATGCTGCAATTTCTCATCATTCAGACTTCCATTTGTAAAGCATTGCTGCATATATTCGACATAGCCCTCTATAATCGCAATCGGATTTCTGAGGTCATGTGCCACTGATGCCTGTAAAATTCTCCGCTGCTCAATCATATTCCATAGCTGTCGGTTGTTGTCATACAAAACTTGCCGCATTTCTTCAAAAGCTGTGCAGAGCCTGCCTAATTCATCGTTACTGTTATAAGCAACCGTAAAATCAAGGTCTTGCCCCTTTATATGCTTTGTTGCATCTGCAAGAACCTGAATTGGCGGCGATAGCTTTTTCCTATAAAACCACCATGCACATAACATGATTCCTATAACTGAATAGATAAAAGGAAGTCCTACCATAGAAATGCTTATTGCTCTATATAGTAACTGTTGTTTCGGGCGAAGTATGGAGAAGCTGGATTCTATTTTCTCTATTGTAAATTCTGTATCCCCTAACTTTTCTTCTTCCGATTTATCGGGGGCAAGTATAGACACTTTAGAAGGTTCATCAAGTATCAATCTTTGCTTTGCCTCAGATACTGTCCCGTCTGCCATAATAGTCTGTGTATGCAGCCAAATTTCCTGTGAGTCGGGGAGGATATTCTTCTGCATACGATAACAGATATAAATTGTCAAAGCAGAGGATGTAAAAACAATTATCATTGTAATGGCAACCGTCCAGATAAATGCACTTTTAATAGATTTTACTTTCTTCATTTTTTCCATCTATATCCCATCCCCCAAACTGTTTCTATATATTCCTTGCCCGTAGCTTCCGTCAGTTTATTTCTGATTTTTCGGATATGCTCTTTAATAACATTGCTGTCGCCCTCAGCATTAAAACCCCATACGGCTTCGTATATCCGTTCTTTATCAAATATCTGGTTAGCGTTACTCATCAGAAACTCGACAATATCAAATTCACGATTTGATAAGTTCAGCTCCGTTTCTCCATAAAAAATTTTGCGTTCAGCAAGATTTACAATTAAGCCTTGTGAAGATACGATTTTAGGAGTACACTTGCTTCTCTCGTCCCTCCGCAGGTGAGCCGCCACCCTTGCGGTCAATTCTTGTAAACTAAAAGGCTTGGTTATGTAGTCATCGCCGCCGACCTGCAAACCGTTTACCTTGTCCTGTTCTGTAATCCGAGCTGTCAAAAACAATATAGGGCAGGTGACATTATTACGGATAATCTTGCATAGCTCCAATCCGTCCATTTCGGGCATGTTGATGTCAAGCAAAATTAAATCTGGATATCTATTCAGCATTGATATTGCCTGCTCCGCATCTTCCGCTACAAAAGTCTCATATCCACAATCCTGCAAGTGGCTTGATAATAATTCAGTCAGCATTTTTTCATCATCAACAATGAGTATCTTATATGCCATAGCAAAAACCTCCTAATCTAAAATATTATAAAGCTTAAAAGTCAAAAAGTGGTCAAGTTCCTATTTTTTTTTCGAATATCAACAGGCTTTTGTGCATCTTTCAGAATGAGCCATATCCGATAGATGTTTATTGCGCCCTTAATCTGATTTTTTTAGATATCCGCCGGCGGTTAAATTCGGAAGATTTGTTCTGCGTAATCTGGTGCGATATTTAACCGCTGGAGTAATACCATAATATTATATCCATCAAAATGAACTATAACAAGTCTGCAGACGTAAATATTCACTACAACATTATATCCCATGAACTTTGACAAGAAAAATAATCTTACGCAGTCAATTAGATGCATTTTTGATGATGCGGAACTGACTATCATAGCGGAGCCGGCGCAGGGAATAGGTAGAGGATGGTTTCTGCCACCAAATACATATGACTGCGGCTCATTTGTGGTGAATTGAAAAGCAGTTATAGAAAAGGAGTCAAAAAACCTTATAACCGTCGGAAACCAACACAAAAGGGAGCGGGGCGTTTCCATGATATTTCGGGTGGGCAACATAGGTGGGCTGAGGAAAGCCGTCATCCACGTCAACCTGGTGCAGGAGGGCGGGAAGCTGAGTTTCTCTGTAAGGAATCCCGTGGTGAAAAAAGTGCAGGACACGGAAGGCACCGGCCTGTCGAACGTGAAGGCCGTGGCGGATAAATACGGGGGTGATTTTGCCGTTTCCTGTGACGCAGAAAAGCTCCAGGCGGTGGTGATGCTATAAACTTTATGGTTATTTCATGCAATTTATAGTCACTTGGTGCAATCCGGGTTTGAAATTAAAGTTTTTTTGACGAAAGATTTTAGGAAAGCATTATTAATAAGCTGGCAAAAAATGAGACGGAAAGGAGAACTAGAATGCCTTACATTACAGTTGAAAGTGGAGCTTTATCAGATGAACAAAAGGAGAAATGGCATTTGACAGGGGAGGTTAGGCATTATTATGTCTGCATGGAGATAAAAACGGGAGAGATAGTTTCGGCGGAATAGGAGGCGAGCATTTCAGTTTCTGTTTAAACGTGGAAATAAATGTGGATATGTTAGTTTAAAATTATTTTTCAAATAGGAGGACAAAATTATGTCAATGGAAGTAAACAGTAATTATAAGGATTACAAAAATGATTATTTGGAAAGGCTGCAAGAAGAGAGGGAGAAAGCAAAGGAAGTTGGAAAGGGGCAGGATACAGGAAAAAACAGCGAGAATATTCCGGTTCCAAAAGACGAATATATCAGCAGCGAGCAGTCCGGTAGCAGACCAAGCGGGTTATATCATATGGGGAAGGATGAAAACGGCAATCCGAAAGTGCTGTATGATGATCCGAAAAAAGTCGGTGGTGCAGATAGAAATGGGGAGTCAGGTGTGAGAGCCAATAGCTCTGAAAAAGATAAAAAAGCTGAACAGCCCAAAGTAAAATCGGGTCGCCGGGAAGACGATGCAGAAGAAGTCACTGGTAATACGGATGCGGTTGACAGGGAAATTGAGAAATTAAAAAAGAAGAAACAGCAGTTAGAACAGCAGATCAGAAAAGCTTCCGGAGATAAGGAAAAGACCAAAGAGCTGGAGAAAAAATTAGCTCAGGTGGAAAGCGAACTGGCGCAAAAGGATAATGACACATATAGGAGGCAGCATGCAGTAGTTACCAGCCGTGCTTAAGACGTTTCTCTAATAGGGTGTTTGCGGGGAGTGGATAAAATCAGATGCCTTTATTCACTCCTTGCTCTTACATGGATGAGCGTCTGGAGAAGCAGAAGGAAAAGAAAGAAGAGGAAGAAAAAGTACAGCCCCCTTTTTAGACAGTGGTTATTATGCATCCTAATCATTGGGCAGATAGACTTTTCAGTCCCGAAATAATGGACACATAAAAGTTTGAACATCCATGGTATTATGTTGTTGTATTTGGCTCATTTTAATCCATTTTGCTGGTTTTGCGGATCAGTTCTTGCAATCTCTTCCCGGATCAGCTGTTTGATTGTGCCCTGGCTGGCATTCCCACCGGATCTTCTTGACGTTCATCACCACCGGGGCACTGGCACCATATCCGGGTCATATCTAAGACGGAACAGGATATCTTTTGGCGTCATTCCCTCATGGTTCTGTCTCCTTTTTCAGATTAAAGTTACCATAGATGTGCTTATATCACAAGCAGAATGTCCGGATGCCGGGGCATAGAATATGCTTCTGTCCACAGATCAGGGACTGGAAATGCCATCTGTCCATTTCATGGGGTATGGGTGCTTTTACCTGTCCGATTTCAGGGAATGAACTTTTAAATTTGTCTACCCTATGGGGTACATTATAGAATTCCACTCATTATTTCTGTATAATTGAAAAATATATATAAACACAGTATAATACCCATACACCACTTTACAACTTTTTGAAAAATAAAATAACGCACAAGGCACTTTCTCATGTATAATAAGTTTGCATACAAAACTATACGAAAGAGAGTGATCTTGTACGTCAGACTTATTAT
>CAJTMC010000096.1 GCA_910577115.1 uncultured Lachnospiraceae bacterium | reverse complement strand
GGGATACGAAAGTATCCTGATAGGCGGCATGTCCGCCAGGATTAGTAGGTAACAAAGAAATCGCCTCCAGTCGATTGAAATAAAATATAATCAATCGGCTTCGTCGCAAATTTTGAGCGGTTTGTCAAGTGTTTTTACAAAAAAAGTGGGTGATTTTTTTGAGATAGGGGTCTGAAAGCCTTATAAAATCAAGGCTGAAGATTCCGAGAAGTTATGAGCGGATAAAGGAGGATAATTTCAAATGAAAAGAAAAACAATTTTTTCAATAGTTACAATATTTATTTTTATATTCATGGTTTCTATGCCAATAGCTGCATCTGCAAAGGGTACGCCATCTAGTAAGCATGTTTCTGAATATGCCCAATTAGGTATTATAAAGAAAGATGATGCGTTCTTTTATAAAAATAAGCGTATCCGTATTTTTTTTGATGAAAGGGCTGACCGTTCTTTTGAATACAGCTTCGTGGATATTGATGGCACAATTGATATACGTCTGTTGAGAAATAAAGCTGGAAATATTAGCAGGCTGATACGGATACCAAAAAAGAAAGCGAATAAAATATTGAAAGATATGCTTGGTTTTGTTCCAAAACATCCCACTGAGAATACGAAACCTCACAAGAAAAAAGAGTATACTGACATTGAGCGTTGCCAGTTTAAAGATGTCCCTGTCGGAATTAAGAAAGTTATTAAAAAAAGATGCACTAAGAATAAATGGTACATTATCAAATCTTCAAATAGAGATTATGTATATTTTAAAAAAGTGCCAAAAGACTTTGCATTCCAAATTATCGGCAAAAATTTAGATATACATGATATAGGGAAAAAGAAAAAAAATGGTTCTGTACTGCTCTCTATCGGCAGGAATTTTAATTTTACTCTCACTTATAATTCCAAGCCAGTAAAAACCATTATTATAAAAGCTAAATAGAAAGAAACGGCTCAAGCAAATGTGTCTGCGTGGATATTTGGCGATCATCACGAGAGTTAATACCCCGCTGTTCACAGCGGGGTATTGGTTTATTAAAGAAATTCATTTATTTTAGTGCTTGCCAAAATTTATAGATATATTATCTATTTATGTAATGATATTTTTTACATATTTGTTCTTTCTATAATCATAGGTAGGACAAGCCCACCAAATAAAAAAAACGATGTTCGGGTGGGCTATTTCGTCATACCCTGACCACCCTCCGACTTCGCTTTTTGAAGTTTGGAGGGATTTTTATTGCCTGCAAATAGCAAATTCTATTTACATATATCATATCGGGGATGGGCGGACAGCCTGTTAAAAAACTCCTCGTCAGTACATGGGGGCTTTGTACCCTGCAAGTAGAAGTCATATTTCTACATATTGGAACTAAAATCTCCCTAAACCGTAAAGGTCACGGAACCTTTGCGGTTTTTTTTGTCGTTTTTTATCGGAATGTGCCGAAGGGCTGTTTCCGCTGTTGGCTGCCGTTCGCCGCCTATCCAATCTGGATTATTACATTTCAAAAATTCAGATTGGAGGAAAAAAGAATGGCATACAACAACGGACGGGAGAACAGGAAATGGCTTATCTGGAAAGAAGCCGAGGAAAAAATATTGAGGGAACACGGAGTTGATGAAACCACCATTGAACAAATCCGCACAGACGACAGGGCAGACTTCAATTCCAACAGGCGGTTTTACCATTGGACAAGCGACTTCGGTGAATACCTTGAGGGGATGGCAGACAGGGAACAGAATACCGAGCTAAAGACGGTTGCTGATTTACTGGACGAGATTGAGGACGAAACTCTGTATCGGGCATTGCTTACGGTGGACAGGCGTACCCTGCAAATCATCCTGCTGAAAATGCAGGGCTATTCCACAAAGGAAATTGCCCCGCTTGTGGGATTGACAACAGGGGCTATCTATGCAAGGCTAGACCATCTGCGGAAAAAACTGCGGAAGATTTTATAACCATCTAATATTCTCTGTTTCCTTATGGACTATTGGGTGAGGGACAAAATTCCCTTGCCCAATTTTCAAAGTAGGTGAATAAAATTCCCGTCCACAGGGAATACTAAAAAGTTTGCCCAAAGTATTGACATGGGTACAGCCGCTATGGTATTCTGAAATACCCATGAGGGAATTGGAAGATTGAAAATGAAATAGCACATAGATGGAAGAATGAAATGTCAGCCAATGGATAAGGCTGACTGCCGCCGAACGTAAGTCGTCCTTTTCGGCTGGCGTATGGCAGCAAGGTTTTGAATCCCAAAGCCGTTACATAGCATTGCGAATCTGAGCAGGAGAAAACACTCCTGTCATTCGTGGTGCGGTGTGGCGGCTTTTTCATTTATCCAAAAGTCAAGAAAAATCGAATCCAGAACGGAGGTGGAAAGGACATAGGATTTTCTTTTCGGCGGGTAAGGCAGGTATGGAAGAATACTGCTGCACAGGAAAAATGCTCTGCGGCGTTGTCCACAGAGATAGCGAGCATCGGATTGTGTCAGCCACAATCCCGCCCACACAAAACAAGTGGGCGTAACTTACTCAGGGGACATCCCCTGTTTACCCCGAAGAAAGAAAAATAAGACTGGAGGATTGAGGAAAATGAGCAGAGAAAAATCAGAAAAGGTTGTGCGGAGTGTCCCGATTACTGTCCGATTGAACGAGGAAGAACATGAAAAATTAAAGCAGTGCGCCGCCGCTTGCGGTCTGTCCACCGCCGAATTTATGCGCCAGTTATGCAAGGGAAACGCCCCTCAGCCACAGCCTAAAACCGAGTTTTGGGAACTGTTAAACAAGCTCTATGAGGTGCATGACGCTTTCAAAAAGTGTGTTCCCTACTATCTAACCGCCGCCGAAATCTGTAAGGAGATTGAGGATTTTATCTTAGAACTGCAACAGAAAATAACTCTCCCACTACGATTTAATGTAGAAGAACTGATGGAACAGGGGGCGGTCTGATATGGCAACAACGAGCTTATGGCATATCAAAGGGCGGCTGAAAGACCTCATTGATTATGTGGAAAATCCAGAAAAGACCATGCCGAATGAAGATATGCAGGACTTCTTTGACGTGTTCTCCTATGTGAAGAATCCGTTAAAAACAAACGAGGGCGAGTATGTTTCCGCAATCAACGCTCTGAAAGAAACCGCCTTGCAACAGATGATTTTGACAAAGAAGCAGTACCAAAAGACAGGCGGATATATTGCATGGCACGGATACCAGAGCTTCAAACCAGACGAGGTAACGCCCGAACAGTGCCACGAAATCGGATTAAAATTAGCAGGGGAAATGTGGGGCGATAAATACCAGATAATTGTTGCCACTCATCTTGACAAAGGGCATCTGCACAATCATTTTTGTTTCAACTCTGTTTCTTTCATAGACGGACAGAAATATAATTACTCAAAATCAGAACAGAAAAGGTTGAGGGAAGCGTCCGACCGCTTATGCCGAGAGTACGGTTTATCGGTGATTGAAAACCCCAAGAAAGCACCATCCAGACCGCTTTATCTGGACGAAAAGAACGGAAAACCCACACGGTACAATGTCTATCGGGAGGATTTAAGGGAGGCAATCAATGGGAGCAGGGATTTACAGCACATGATGAAATACCTTGCCGATAAGGGATATGAGGTTGATTTTTCGGGCAGCCATTGGAAAATGAAGCTGCCGAAATACAAACATTTCACGAGATTAGACACGCTTGACGAGCGGCTAACCCCCAATTTCATACGGTCATGTTTAGGCGGGGCTTCCCGATATGGGAACTACAAAGCAAAGATTTCCTACTCTCCCCATATGCCAGAGCAGTATAAAAATGCATGGAAACCACATCAAAAAACCACGGGGATTTTAGCGTTGTATTACTACTGGTGCTATCAGTTGGGGATATTCCCCAAAGGCACGGACTACAAGCCGACAAGCCCGCTGATGAAAGAGGAATTGCGGAAGTTAGATGAAATCACCACACAGGTACGGTATATGTCCAAGCATAACATTTCCACCCTCTCCGACTTACACGCCGACAGGGAGAAAAACCAGACCGAAATGAATAAACTGATTGACTACCGCCAGCACGTGCGGAACAAGGTACGCCGTGCCACACCAGCCGAAAAAGAAAAAATTCGGGAAGAAAAACGGTGCGTGACGGAGCGGATAACGGAGCTTAGGAAGCGGCTGAAATATGCAGACAGGATTGAAAAACGCTCCGCACACATTGATGACTGCTTAAACCAAATCTACGACACGATGGAAAATCAGCGGTTAAATCGGCAGAAACAGCCAGTTAAAACAGCACGCAGGAGGGAGGAACCATTGCGATGAGCAGACTGTCCGAGGAAGAAATACAGGCGATTATGGAGGAATACAAGGACGTCCCTATGGTAAATCCAGACAAAATATATCCCCCTCTGCCGCCTGTCCAGAACGTCACGCCCCTTGTCCGCATCCCAGAGCCGATGAGCCTTACCGAGAAAATCGGCGGCACGGAATACACCGTCAACGCCCATTTCCGAAAAGACGGGCGGGACTTGCTTGTAATGCTTACGGATATTTTTCGGCGCAGCGCACAGGGATATGGATTTTATGATAATGAGAATTGGGGTGATGACAACGGGGAATAACAGGCAGCGGAAGAATTATCACTTTAAAGCGTTGAAGTTTAAGGGCAGATGTGGTATACTGTACCTACACTTCACAATACCGTGTCTGCTGTCGGAAAGGAGAGCTTTATGAAAAGACAGCAGGAAGAATTCACGGCATTATATTGTAGATTAAGCCAAGATGATGGGCGGGAAGGTGAAAGCAACAGCATTGTAAACCAGAAAGAATATCTGATGAAATACGCAAAAGAACACGGTTTCCCTAACCCGAAATTCTACGTGGACGACGGCTATACGGGTACGAATTTTGACCGCCCAAGCTTTAAGGAAATGTCGTCGGACATTGAAAAAGGGTTTGTAAAGACCGTCATTGTCAAAGACTTATCACGCTTCGGCAGGAACTATATCGAGGTCGGCTCTTACTCCGAAATCATCTACCCCGAAGCGGGCGTGCGGTTCATCGCCGTCATGGACAACGTGGACACGGGCAGCCTTGAGAGCAACGAATTTGCCGCCTTTACCAACCTTTTCAACGAATGGTATCCCAAAAGCACGAGCAAAAAGGTAAAGGAAGTCAAGAAAGCGAAAGGGCTTGCGGGGGAGCATTTGGGCGCACCGCCCTACGGATATTTGCGGAATCCAGATGACAAGACCCGTTGGCTTGTGGACGAGGAAGCGGCGGCAGTTGTCCGCAGGATATTTTTGCTTTGTATGCAGGGCTACGGTCCGACAGCGATTGCAGACATGCTCTGGGCAGATAAAGTATTGACGCCATCTGCATATAAGGCATCGAAAGGCATTGGCGTGGCGATGGTATCAGAAAATCCTTATAACTGGCATCAGTCCAAAGTGGTGGAAATACTGGAGGACGTGGCGTATATCGGTACAACGGAGAGTTTCAAATCCACACGTTTAGGCTTTAAGAGCAAGAAACGAATCCCAACTTCAAAAGACAGGAGGGCATATATTGAAAACGCCCACACACCGATTATTGACAGTGAAGTATGGGAAAAGGTACAGATGATACGGCAGGGCAAGCGCAGGAGGAACAGGACAGGCAATATCAGCATGTTTTCGGGATTGCTTTACTGTGCCGACTGTGGGGCAAAGCTGAATCTCTGCGTAGTAAGGGACAAGCCTTACTTCCGTTGTGCGAAATACAAAGGGAACAGCAGAAATAAAGAGTGTACGCAGCACTATATCCGAGAAGATGCCTTGCAGAAACTGGTGCTGAAACAGCTTCAGCATTTCCTGTCCTATTTACAGCAGTTTGAGCGTGTGTTTATCCGACAGCAGATTGACACCACCCTTGCGGAACGCCGATACGAATTGTCCGCAAAGCAGAAACAGATTGAAAAGGACGAAAAGAGGATGAAGGAGCTTGACCGCCTGTTTCGCAAAATTTATGAGGATAATGTCAATGGAAAGCTGAATGACGAACGCTTTTACAAGCTGTCGGACGGATATGAAGCCGAGCAGGAGCAGCTAAAGCAGGAAATGGAAGCCTTGAGAGCCGAGGTCAGCGAATCCGATACGGAAACGACCAATGTTGCCAAGCTGATAGCCGTCACCAAGAAATACACCCGCATCGACGAGCTAACGCCCGAAGTTCTAAACGCATTTGTGGAAAAAATCGTAGTCCATGAGCGTGAGAAAAAGGACGGGAAACGGACACAGCAAATCGACATCTACTATTCCTATGTCGGGATTGTGGACATCCCCACGAACGAGGAAATGCGGGAAATGGAACAGGAGTATATGCAGCGTACCAAACGTCAAACCGCCTAAATACAGGCGT
>CAJTMC010000095.1 GCA_910577115.1 uncultured Lachnospiraceae bacterium | reverse complement strand
GAAGAACGACTACGCTTCATCTACCTGTGCGGGGAAAGGCACGTCCTTTTTGAGGAAGTTTTGGCTTTAGTGGCATAAATTTATTGTGCACTTTTCTAAATTTGCTCATTTATAGTAAAGAAGTTACTAAAGAAGTTACTAAAGAAGTTACGGAAAAAGCTACTGAGAAAGCATTAAAACAAGGGCTTTCTGTTGAAGCTATCGCGGATATCTTAAGTCTGACAATAGAAGAGGTGCTGGAGATTCAGAAGAAAATCTGTACACCCGTCTGAACAGCATAAAATGAAAGCTTTATGAAAATAAACCACTGATTGACAGAAATAGTGCAGTATAGTCCGGAAACTTTATTGCACTATTTCTACTTGGAGATTAGAAATTTAAAAAAATGACTAATGTACAGAATGAATACGAAATCTGTCATTATAGTGATAAGAGAGGTATCTGGTTATGACAAAAGTGGGGCAGTTATTTGAAGATGAAAAAATCCGCGCTGTAAAGGAGGCAACTGCGAAAGTTACGGAAGAAGTAACAGAAAAAATTATAACAAAAGCAACAGCAAAAGCGTTAAAATACGGACTTTCCGTTGAGGATATTGCGGATATACTGAGTCTGACCAAAGAAGAGGTACTGGAGATCCAAGCTAAAATCTGTACACCCGTCTGAACAGCATAAAATGAAGGATTCATGGAAACAAACCACTGATTGACAGTAATAGCGCAGTATAATCGAGGAGCTTTATTGCACTATTACTTACTTTCCCATTTAGTTAAAATTCCTGTTGCTTAACCAGTCTCCTTATGTTACCTTCTCCCGTATCTTTAATTTTCCATGTTTATCCCAAATATGTGAATCCTGGCTGCAGGCAAATAAAACTACAGAAGCATGTTTATGATATCATTGCATTTATTGCACAGGTACTTTTTTGTGACCGAAAGAAAAAGAGGGCTGTAATGAATATTTTTGTGTAAAAGAAATAAACTTCTCCACACTGTTGTTAATATATTTTCCCTTCTTCCAAACAATTCCAATATCCTGCTCTATATGTGGAATAACAGGTATCCTGACTAAACCCGAATCATCGTCCAATAAAGACGAATATAAAAATGCACCGCCCAGATTATTGCGGACAAAATTCTTAATAGTATATAACTGGCTGGCATGTAAGACAATATTTGGCTTATTTCCGGTATTTTCAAAAAGGGCATTTAAAGTAGTGTTCTGCACGGAGTCTGTGTTATACATAATCAACGGTTCATTTGCCAGCATTTCTATAGATATTTCCGGTTCATTTGCCAGATGGTGCTCTGGTGAAACACAAAAAACAAAAAAGTCAGTTGTTATCTGGTATGAGTTCATTTTATCAATATCATAAAAATGCATATTTACAAACGATAAATCCAAAACATCATCATTAACTAAGGCAGCCGCCCTGATAGAACCATATTCAAACAGTTCCACTGGAATATCAGGATATTTTCTGTTGAATTCTATAAGTAATTCCGGGAAGAAAATAGTGCTCAAGAGCGGCGGGATTCCGATTCTGACAGGGACTGTCTGCCTGCCTATATCATAAAGCTGTGAAGAGGTCTGCTCAATGGTCTGAAGCAATGCATTCGCTTTCTGGTAAAACAGTTCTCCTTCTTTTGTAAGGGTCAGATGATTTTTGGACCGCGTAAACAGACACACTGAAAATTCCCTTTCCAGTTCGCGGATAGCATTGGAAATGGCGGGCTGGGTAACATACAGCTTCTGTGCCGCCTGGGTAATGCTGTGGTACTGGCTGACGGCACAAAAATATTCTAACTGGACTATTTTCACGGTATTCTCCTCCTTCAAACCAAATAACGATTAGAGATATGGCAAAATGCATAAAGGCGCCTGATATTCTACAGGATATTATAGCATGGTTTTGAGAACAATGCTGAAATATTTTTATATTTTAATTATTTTTTATAAGGGTATCATTTTTTGTAAATGTACAATTAAAAAATGCTTTGTTATAATGAGCCTACAATAAAAAAGTAATAAACCGGCCGTATTATTACTCGTGTGTTTAACAAGATAAAAGAATTTCAAAATAGGATATTGGAGGTAAAACATATGAGTCCATCAACAATTACCTTACTGTTTCTCCTGTTTGCGGTGGTAATGTTTGTGCTTGAAAAAATACCGCTTGGAGTTACTTCAATGATTGTCTGTGTAGGCTTGGTTGTGACAGGCATCCTTGATATCAAAACTGCTTTTTCAGGTTTTATTGACAGCAATGTCATTTTATTCGTAGCAATGTTCATTGTTGGAGGAGCACTTTTTGAAACGGGCATGGCAAATAAAGTAGGCGGAATTGTCACAAAGTTTGCCAGGACTGAACGCATGCTGATTATCGCCATTATGGCAATAGTAGGCCTTATGAGCGGCGTTTTGTCAAACACCGGCACAGCCGCGGTCCTTATTCCGGTAGTAATCGGTATTGCTGCAAAGTCGGGTTATAAAAGGTCCCGCCTTTTGATGCCGCTTGTATTCGCAGCGGCAATGGGTGGAAATCTTTCACTGATCGGTGCCCCGGGCAATCTGATCGCACAGAGCGCATTGGACGAAATTGGTCTTGGGTTTGGTTTTTTTGAATATGCGGTTGTCGGCATACCGATTTTAATTGCAGGGATTATCTTCTATGCAACGGTCGGCTATAAATTGCTTCCCAATCATGATGTAAAAGATGATGGTGCGTTTGACACACAGAAGGATTTCAGCAGCGTACCGGCATGGAAGCAATGGCTGTCTTTGATCATTTTGGTCCTGACACTGTTTGCCATGATTTTTGAAGAGCAGATTGGCATAAAACTCAGCATTTCAGGATGTATCGGAGCGCTGCTTTTAATTTTGACAGGCGTCATTTCTGAAAAAGACGCACTTCAATCCATCGACCTTAAAACGATTTTCCTGTTCGGAGGAACGCTTTCCCTTGCATCCGCACTTTCACAAACCGGTGCAGGCGAAATGATTGCAAACACGGTAATTGGCACACTGGGAAAAAATCCGTCACCGTACATATTGACCTTTGTAGTATTCGTCCTGTGCTGTACCCTGACAAACTTTATGTCTAATACAGCGACTACGGCTTTGATGGTCCCCATCTGCCTGTCCATCGCCCAGGGAATGGGCGCAGATCCAAGGGCTGTGCTGATGGCCTGCGTGATCGGAGGTTCCTGTGCATATGCAACACCTATAGGAATGCCCGCAAATACAATGGTAGTGGGGGCAGGCGGATACAAATTTATGGATTATGTAAAATCCGGTTTTCCGTTAATTATTATCGCAACGGTTGTAAGTATGGTTATTCTTCCGATTGCGTTCCCATTCTTCCCATAAGGAGATGGCATAAAAAATAAAATTTTAATATAAATAAGGAGGCAAAGAAATGGATAAGAAGCAACAGGTTGATCAGCTTACCAATTATATGGCAAATTTCGTGTCCTATATTGGCAAAGTACTGCCGGACGACATTATTGCCAAGCTGGACGAGCTGGCAGAAAAGGAGGACAGCCCGCTGTCAAAGGTAATTTACGAAACGATGAAAAAGAACCAAAACCTTGCGAAGGAGCTGAACAGGCCAAGCTGTCAGGATACGGGGGTTCTACAGTTTTGGGTAAAATGCGGAACACGGTTCCCGCTTATCGGCGAACTGGAAGCACTTCTCAAGGAAGCAGTGGTGAAAGCTACTTTTGAGGCTCCGCTGCGCCACAACAGTGTAGAAACATTTGATGAGTATAATACAGGGAAGAATGTCGGAAAGGGAACGCCTACGGTATTCTGGGATATCGTCCCCGACAGCGACCAATGTGAGATATATGCATATATGGCAGGCGGCGGCTGTACCCTTCCGGGGAAAGCTATGGTCTTAATGCCGGGAGCGGGTTATGAAGGCGTTACAAAGTTTGTTATGGATGTAATGACATCTTACGGACTGAATGCATGCCCTCCGCTTCTGGTAGGCGTCGGCGTAGCCACTTCGGTGGAGACAGCAGCACTTCTCTCGAAAAAAGCACTGATGCGCCCGCTTGGAATCCATAATGAAAATGAGCGTGCCGCTTCCATGGAAAAACTGCTTGAGGACGGCATCAACGCAATCGGGCTCGGGCCGCAGGGCATGGGCGGAAAATATTCTGTTATGGGCGTCCATATAGAGAATACGGCAAGGCATCCATCCACAATCGGTGTGGCTGTAAACGTAGGATGCTGGTCACACAGGCGCGGACATATCTTATTTGATAAGGATTTAAATTATACAATTACTACACATTCGGGGGTGACTTTATAATGTTGGAAATAAAAGATGGGAAAAAGATTTTGACAACACCTATATCAGCGGAGGATTTAGCAAACATACATATTGGCGATATTATTTACTTAAACGGAAGCATGACAACCTGCCGTGACGTGGCGCACAGGCGTTTGGTAGAAGCCGGGCGTGAGCTCCCGGTAGATGTAAGGGATGCGGCCATCTTCCATGCTGGTCCGATTATCCGGCCGCTGGAAAATGATAAATTTGAAATGGTCTCCGTAGGACCGACTACCAGCATGCGTATGGAAAAATTTGAAAAAGATTTTGTTGAGAAAACCGGCGTCAAGGTAATTATCGGTAAAGGCGGCATGGGGCCAAACACGGAATATGCATGTAAAAATTACACGGCAATCCACTGTGTATTTCCCGCGGGAAACGCTGTTGTGGCAGCTACTGAGGTAGAGGAGATTGTTGATGCACAGTGGCGTGATCTGGGAATGCCTGAGACCTTGTGGCACTGCCGCGTAAAGGAGTTTGGCCCGTTAATCGTGTCCATTGACACAGAGGGACGCAATCTTTTTGAGGAAAATAAGGTTTTATTTAACGAGAGAAAGGAGAAGGCGATTGAAGAAATCTGCAAACAGGTAAGCTTCATTAAATAACAAATCGTTTTTTCCCATATGCCATACGGGGAATGATCCTGCGATGTTCCCTGTATGGCTGTTTTTATAAGACGGGGGACAAATGGAAAAATTTAGGAAAATATTACTGCTATCTTTTAAAATAGGCATTGGAAGCAGCGTTGCTATATATATTGCCCAATCCATGCATTTAGATTACGCTGTTTCAGCGGGAACAATTACATTGCTCACACTCATGACATCAAAATGGGAAACAATAAAGCTTTCTGTATGCAGACTGGCAACCTTTACCATAACTTTGCTGACAGCCTAGTTATTCTTTTCAAAGGCCAGCAGTATCTGGGTGGCATATGGGTTTTTGCTTTTTTTTGTCGTTCTGATAGCAGAGGTCTTTGAATGGAGGGCAACAATATCAGTTAATGCAGTGATTGCGGCCCATCTGGTTACGAATCAGGACTTCAGTGATAATGCTGTATGGAATGAATTTTTACTGGTACTAATCGGAATCATAATCGCAATAGTCCTGAATCTGTTTTATGCAAATTATACACATAAGAGAGAGATTACAGCCCATATGCGTTATACGGAAAATAAACTGCAGTCAATCCTGGGAAAGTTGGCAGCGCATTTATCCAATAAACAGACAGAACAGGATATTGGGAACGACATCAATGCATTGGAAAAGCAGATTCAAAATTATATACAGGATGCATATGAGTATCAGGATAATACTTTCCCCTCACACCCCGAATATTACATTTTTTATTTTGAAATGCGGTATGAGCAATGCCGTATTCTGCATAACGTATACTGCGAGATTGAAAAAATTAACAGCATGCCTGCACAGGCAGATATGGTATCAGAGTATCTTCTGTATTTAACTGATTATGTAATAGAAATTAATAATCCGGACCAGCAGATAGAGAAGTTGAACAAAATATTTACAAAATTAAAGCATGAGGAACTGCCCAAAACGGGAGATGAATTTGAGAACAGGGCAAAGCTGTACCATATTATATTGGATATTGAAGATTTCCTTATGTATAAAGCAAAATTTGTGAATAAGCTGGACAATCTACAGATGAAGAAATACTGGAAAGTACCGGGAAAAAAAGGATAATCCGGGAAGGTCTTTACCTTTTAAATTTCCTGTTGATTAATCCGCCCCTTTATGATACAATCCACCTGTATCTGTTATTATTTTATGTTTTTCCCTGATATGGGAAGCCCAGCCGCAAGGCAATTACACAGGCATGTTTATGGCATCAATGCGTTTACCGCGTTGGTGCTTTTTTTGTGCCAAAAAAAGGAAAAGGAGGGCTGTATGGAAACAGCAAATGAAAAATTTTTAACCAAGTTCCTGGAATGCCTTAAGGAAACTGAAGGGTAAGCGATGAATAACCTGCCGTTCCACAAGAACAGGATTTTGCACTATAATGATAGCAACTTGGAGCGAATATCTACATCAGTTCTTGATCAGGCAGTTCGGCAACTATCTGTCTAG
>CAJTMC010000094.1 GCA_910577115.1 uncultured Lachnospiraceae bacterium | reverse complement strand
TCTGTGGTGAATCCATCTTAACATAACTTTCTGCGCCTGTCACCATTTCATTCAAAATTAACCGGGGAATTTTTTCATCCAGCGTGTCGGCATATCCCGAACCCGTATATACCCTGACCTTGAAAAGCGTCCCTCCGATTCTTCTGTAAAAAAATCCAGCCGCAATCGGGCTGGTTTCTACCACATCGTTATTCAGTTTTACTGTCTCCATCATGCAATCCTTTCTTGTGCGCAATCCCTTCTTGCGCTTCATACGCACATCCTTTATAATAGTTTCTGTGCTTCCGTTCTTAGTAACCTAATTTTGATTTTATCCGTAACCCATAAGCTGTTTCTCCTTTCCTGTAACCAATTTTTAGTTGGAAAGGATTACTCCTTTCACTAATAGGAGAAAAACGGCTACAAAAACGGAAGTGTTTTTGAAAAAACAGCTGCAAAATTTTATTTTTTGAAAAGGACTGGTCATAAATGCCAAAATACGCCGAGCTTCCGGCATTCAGGGAGCAGAATTACATAACGGAATCGGACGGGGATATGCTCCACCGTGAAGCCCGCACGCTTGCCCTCCGGCGTATTGAGGAAAGCGCACGGACGGAAGATGATTTCCAAAAAGTCATTGAATGGTGGGATAAACTGGACGAAAACAGGGAGCGGAGAGAAAGAGACCACGAAATAGGACGCTCCACTGTCCCTCTGGAATGGGATGCAGATGAATTGTCCCTATCCGATAGACCGTCTTATGATATGGTTTTAAGAAAACTCCTGCTTGCAGGCGATTTTCTTGATCTCATATTTGACAGCCCGGAAACGATACATGAACTTGTCACGGATGCAGATTTATCGGAAATATTAAAGGAACTAAAGCCGCACCTTAAAAATATGCTCTATTATCTGTTCCTGCGTGATTATTCCGCAGCAGAGTATGCAGATAACATCGGGCAGTCCGACCGGAATATCCGGGGTATTAGAGAAACTGCACTGAAAAGAATACGGAAACTTTACAGCGGCATACTCGCATATAGGAAGGAAAACAGCCTGCCGATGACGCTTGATGAGAAGTATTTTCTTGCTAATGGTGTGCGGAAAAAACGCAAATCCAACGGATAAAAACATTAAATACAAATGTCCTGTGGCGGAAAATTGCAAACAGCTTGACCGATAACAAGTAACTGCTTATAATATAGGAAAGGTTACATCAAATGATGTGACAGGATTAATGGATTGGAGCTTTTCTATGAGGAATTTATTTGAACATACCAGCGCACCGTGGATTCGGTACAGCAACTATGAATATAAGACAGACAGTAAAGGTGACCTATACATAACAGTTTCCAAAGATGCCAAACCTGAAATGTATCATCCCATGCAGGAAGCAGAACAGCTTGTCATTGATGCGGTAAATGTCGGGCTTGCCGCCATGCACAAGGCATCGGAAGAAGAACTGAAAGAAACTGTGCTTGTTTTTGTAAAAAAATATGGTTTTCTCGGCTTTATGACCGCCCTGCCGACAACAGCGGATTTTATAACCTATGAATCCGTGTATCTTCCCAAAAACCACTTTATAAAGGAAGAATCCCTCCTGACAGAGGACTACCTCTCCTATTTTTATCCCTTCGACATGCCGGATTTTAGAAAGAAAGGCATGGAATCGGGATGGTCTGTGACTGACCGTGAAGGCATTGCAATTACAATGGCTATGGGGAATGCGCCGCAGGCTGTGGCGATGGAATTACAGAAAGAATATGCGGAAAGATACGACTGGATCGTGAAAGAATTTACCGACCTTGCATTTACTTTTATAACAAGCTTCCTTTATTACATGGATTATGATATGATTGACGAACAGACACGCAGCCTGTACCGTCAGGGCATTTCCGCTTTCGGCGGCATATCCCCGACTTACCGCATTGCGTTGGAAAAGGATGCGCCCGTTATCGTATGGGATTTCCATTCGCTGCTGATTATGGTGCAGATGTGCTTTTCATTCATGCTCACGGACAAGGACAGTGATATGCGTATGTGCAAGCATTGTAAAAAAGCCTTTGTTGCAAGCCGGAAGGGAAATGAATTTTGCAGCCAGAAGTGTAAGAACCAGTTTAATGTCTACAAATCAAGAGAAAAGAAAAAGGGGAACAAATCGGATAACCGCTAAAAAATGCTTGCGGCACTCTGGAGATTGTGGTATATTGAACATAAAGAAGGACATCTGCGTCAACAGATGCCCACCAGGAGCTACCGATAGACGGTTAGCCCGATTATTTAGTCACAAAATAGCCGTAACCTTGGTCGGGTGGGCGGCTATTTTTGTGTCTTGTTATTATCTTTGCTACCGATGGCGTATCCGAGACCGAAACAGGTCAGACATAAGCCAAGCACTGAAATCAACCCTTCTATCGTCAACATTCGCATCAGCCCTCCTTTCTCAGATTCCCTTGCGGGTTTCTATGTATCGAAGATACATTGTAATCGGAGGGTCACATCCCTCCGCAGAGGGCTAACCGCCTACCATCTTGGTATTCCCAAAGAAATACTACCATAATTCGACAGGATATTCAATCTGATTTTTCCCTATGCGAAAATTTTAAAAGGACATTATCGTCTGTGCCATCAAGACAAAAAGTATGAAAAGAACATCTATGGCAACAGCTCTGCGCACTCGCTGCGCTGAGCGTACACGCGCCATGCAGCTTGTCTGCATGTGTGCATCGATACTTGCACCGTACTTTTCACAGAACGTTTGTGTCTGGAAAGACATGAGGTGCAAGTATGAATTTGAGACTTAATAATTTCCACTCTGAATATCCCTCAAAATCATGCGTTTCAGCTTATCCCGCAAGGTTCTCCTTCCCTCCTTTCTGCGTGGTGGCTGTTTGTAGGATATTTGTATAAAAGAAAAAGACATCTTCGGTGTGAAAATGCCTTTTTCAGATACACAATTATTCAATTTTTTGTGGTCAGAATTTATTCACTTCCGACATAAGCTGTATGCCATCGTGCAATCCTAATCTGTAAGCAGCCTTGCCGTATGCAGCCCCGTTTGCATTTAAGGCGCTGAGTGCCCTATCAACAATGCGTTTCTGTTCTCTGTCAAGTCCTGCCTTTTGCAGTTCGTCATACGCCTTGTCCTGTTCTTTCAGAGTTGCTCGGTAATTCCTGTTTTTTTCGGCGGCTCTGTCTAAGGCTTTATAAGTTCTTAGCCTTACAAGTAAATCCAACAGACTTTTTGTTTTTTCCATTCCCTTACTTGTCCTCACTCCCTGAAAATATTTCAGACGCAAGTATTGCGCCCAACCTAAAACCCTGTGCAAACCTTGCATACTTTGTCATATCCTCATGGCGGAAAATCATCATGTTCCATTTTTCAAACCGTTCCTTGTTTTCTTCTGACAATATCCCCTCAAAATAATCGCGTTCCGTTCTGATTTCGTCTAACAGGGAATGATAATCTGCGTCATTGCAGACGCTTTCTTCAATGGGACATAATATTCCCATATACAGGCGTTCCAAAACGCTCATTTTGTCCTCACCTCTTTTACTTGTCGTTAATTGTTTCATCGGTGCGGTTTTATCCGGCATATCCCCAACGCCTGCCTTTTCTGCAAGGCGTTTGTGCATATCCAAAAGCTCCTGCTGTTTCTCCTGTGACAGACATTTCGGTATGTCCCCGCAGTCCGTTTCCTCCATCGGCGTGTCACCCACAATATCAAGGAGCTGCGTATCAAGCCATTCCTGCCAAAGGTCATTAAATAAACGCCTGCTGTCATTAAAGGAAAATGCGTTGTCAAAACCAACATGATTTCTGTAATACTGCAATTTTATAAAGCCGTACTTTCCAGCATTGACAACGGTTAAATCCTCGTTTTCAAACAGCTCCGCAAAAGCGTCCACAACCTTTTGACAGTTTTCCTTTTCCTCGTCGGTGATATAGGTCTGTTTTTTATTCATAGTGCCTCCTTTGGCTGATTAGTTGCTTTCAAGCCGTTATCCGCTTAAAGAAATGTGTCTTGCGCATAAAAAATTTCTGACGTTATCAGAACTCCCAAACGGAAACCGCGCTCAAATTTTACCTGCTCGTTGCAGCTGCTTTCATCAAAAAGTGTTTCTACCAGTTCTTCCAGTATCTTCTTTTGCTTGTCGTTCAGCGTTTCAGCTAACTGGTCTTGAAGTTCGCCGCCTTTTTCGCAGAGTGCTTGGTGTTCGGGGGTTCGCCGTTCCGTTCCGCTGTCTACACGAAGCTGGTCGGTCAAAAATGCTTCCAAAATCTTTCCCATTTTGTTATCCTGTCCTTTCGATTTTGTCCACAAGCCGCTTGCAAGACAGAGCCGGACAGTGCTATAATATTTGTGCGGCTCGCCTTGCGCGGGTGGCATACTATGAAGTGGTGCAAATACCTTTGCCGGTGGCACCACTTCCTCTATAAGTTTTCAAGGGCTTTTATCCCGTCACGCAATCCCTGTGGGCGTTTAACGTTCTTGCGCTCACAGTAATCATCAAGGATTTGTAATTCCTCTTTCGTTATCCGAATATCCAAACGGATATTTTTCGGATTTTCTTCAACTGGTCGCCCTCGCTTTTTGGTCGGCATATACACCCCCTTTCCTTGCCGGTACTCTTATTATAATTGATTACCGACAACAATTCAAGGATTATTTACCGACAACAAATATAAATCAGACTGTACATATACCGATTATCCAAACTACAAAAATTTCGATTTTCGCAATCTAATAATACTGATATTATTTAGACTGTTGTTCATCATCTCGCGACAATCTTTCGTTGAGGGCGGTAATCTTTACGCTGTTCGTTATTGTAAATTTCTCCCTTTCTCGCTATAATTAAGCTGTATTCAACTTGGGAAAAGGTGGTCTTTTCAAAAACTCACACTTTTTTCGTCCTTCTCAAATATACCCCATAGCGTCCGTCAACGCTTTGCTCTAATGTCAAGAGAAAGGTGGAGATTTTCGTAGAAAATACTACCTGACCTTGACATTCAATCTATGTTAAAATGGTTTAAGGGCGGGAGCATTTTATGCCACCGCCCTTAATTACCTTAAACGAACTGTAATATAAATACTAAAGTGAATATATCAAATCATGCAGCACAACTTCTTCTGCCCTGCTTCTGATGCTGTTGATCTTCTGAAGCCAGCAGAGCCAGTCCTCGGATTTTAACTGTTCTGTCACACCCTCATTTTTTGCCATTTGCCCCACAAGCCTGTCCATCATCTCATTGCATTCTTCATCAATTTCCGCAAGGTGTTTCCATAAGGTTTCCGACAAAAGCATATGCGAATAAACGCCTCTATGATTTTCTTCTAAAAAACGCTTTCTCATCCGTCCATACTTCCCAATCTGATATTCCGTTGTATCCGAAAGTTTCAGGTCGGGAATCAGATAATCTCCTTCCCAATGATAAGTAATTTGCATATACAACCGCCTTTCTCTGTGCTAAACTGTTTACAGATACGAATAAAAGGATTATCACCTTCTTCCTTTACCACAACATCTGCAAGTTTCCATCCACCACAAATGAGCCAGCCGCATATGTTGTATTTTTGCAGATGCGCATTTCCGCTAAAATACTACGTTTGCCGGAAATGTTTACATCTACAGTTCACAACATATCACATCATCAAGGTACTGGCACTTGGCGAACATATCCGAGGATTTCTGCGCCTCGGTCTGTGCGATTCCCGCCACGTTGCGCATTTTTGTGTATAAAAAAAGGTTTTTGTAGTTATGGCTTTCATCAACGAAAAGCCTGTCCACGCCAAGCTGTTCAAAGGTCACAACATTGTCCTTGCGTGTGGTGTCATTGAGTTTATCAAGCCTTGCCGTCAGCGATTTTTTCGTTTTTTCCATCTGTTTGATTGTGTAGCGTTCCCCGTTGTCCGCTTTTGCCATTGCAATCGCCGTTTTGATTTCGTCTATCTGACGTTCTATGATCGCCGCCTGACGCTCCTGCGACAAAGGGATTTTTTCAAACTGCGTATGCCCGATAATGACCGCATCATAGTCCCCCGTTGCGATACGGGAACAGAATTTTTTGCGGTTTGCAGGCTCAAAATCCTTTTTTGTGGCGGCTAAGATATTTGCGCCGGGATACAGCCGCAGAAAATCACCTGCCCACTGTTCTGCTAAATGATTTGGTACGACAAATAAACTTTTTTGGCACAAGCCCAGACGCTTGCTCTCCATTGCCGCCGCAATCATCTCAAACGTTTTGCCTGCGCCGACACAATGGGCAAGCAGGGTGTTGTCACCGTATAACTGATGTGCAACTGCGTTAAGCTGGTGCGGTCTTAACTCGATGTCCGGCGTCATTCCGGAGAATTATACTCCCGTGGTCTTGTGGAATTAAACAGCTTATTGGTAAGCGATGAATAACCTGCCGTTCCACAAGAACAGGATTTTGCACTATAATGATAGCAACTTGGAGCGAATATCTACATCAGTTCTTGATCAGGCAGTTCGGCAACTATCTGTCT
>CAJTMC010000093.1 GCA_910577115.1 uncultured Lachnospiraceae bacterium | reverse complement strand
ATGAGATTGTGGAATGATTACGCATCCAGTTCGCAACCACGATAAAAGCATTGTCTGGATTTTATATTTAGCAATATCTGTTAAAGAAATATAAGCTTCTTCATTTACGACATCACCCACTACTCTGATTTCTGTTCCATTGGCATCTATTTTCATATTTTTCATTATCTCCAACCACTTCCTTTAGCACAGATTATCCCTTATATGACAGCATATATAACAGACACTCTTGCAGCAATTTTTCTGGATTGTGTTCCAATTCTATTATCGCTTTTATCTCTGCTTTAGCCTTATACGGAATATTGTTATTATTCTCAATAATCCTTTTTAAGACTTCCTTTACCGCTTTTTCATCTAAATTACCAGTCATTTACACATACCCTCCCTCCCCATCACATCACAGCCGACAAACCATGATGTATTCTTCTTCATTTTTGTCAATGACTTCAAAACCTTCTATCAATCCAATAAATGGAATTTAATGCTTTTTAAGCTCTGCAATAGCAGCATAATGCAGAATGCCAAATTCATTCGGCGCAATTCGTTCAAGGAGCGTCATATGCTCTCGTTCCCACATCGAAATTTCTTTCTCGGTAAGTGAAGCTCCTATTCCACGGCAAGCCTTCATTCTCCCATTCCAGCTTTCACGGGTAAACGGTATTCTTAAAGTAAATTCTTCATGATATACAAGCGCAAATTTTTCTTTATAATAATCTGGTATATCTATTTGATGTTTCGTTTCTCCTGCGCCGCTCCAATTTGGATTATATTTTAATACGAGTTTTTCACTGGCTCCTGCAATCTCATCCTCAAACGGCAGCCATGCCATATATAAAACAAGAATACTTCCCCCTTGTTTCAGCATACGATAAAACTTAGGCATAACAATCTCATGGTCGAAATACCAAAAACACTGGCATGCTGTAATTACATCAAAAGAATTATCAGGAAAACTTATATCCTCTGTTGATATAACATGATAATCTATATCCATACCCTTTGAGAGAATTTTCGCTTGTTCAATTTGGTTTTCTGAAATATCCGCAGCCGTCCATTTTGCTCCATACTGATACATATTTCTAGGAAGAACGCCTGTTCCTGTTCCAATATCAAGGACAGATTGTCCGTCCAAGCATAATTTACGGTCAATAATTCTTTGATAAAACTCTTGTGGATAAATGTCACGGAATTTCGCATAATCTAAAGAAGTTTTCCCCCAGTCAAATGGTTTTCCGCTATCTATATCTTTATTTATTATCTTCATATCATTCCTTCCTCAACCCCGATTTTTCTCTGTATACCGCTTCCCAATAAACAAGAATTGACAGTATTGTTAAATCAGCTCTAAAGCTCTTTTATATAGTGGGTCTAAATCACAACCACAACTTCCACATTTTTCGTTTGCCTGTTTAATTGCTGATATTAAAGTATCTTTATCAGCTTTTCCATCTAACCATTGTTGTGCGGGAATAGATATTAAATCCCAACCAGATGCAACAAACTTCTCCATATTAGATTTTAATTCTCCCATAATATTACTCCTTTCAAATTAGCAAATGTCGATTTGTCGTTTTTATAATTTTTTTATTTCCTTCAACGCTTTCTGAATGTCCTTATAAACCAATGGTTGCATACTATAATCATAAATAGATATATTAGCTTTATTAAGTGCGGAAAGAATATCATTTTTCAATTCTGGCTTATGTTTTGCAATAATCGGCAGCAACTTAATACACTGTCTGGCAGTAATTGGTCTAACATCTGTTATGTGTTTCAAATATTCATCTATAATTTCATCAACCTTATACTCTTTATCCCATTTTGCATTATAGGCAAGCAGTGTAAGCCCCCTTGTGCGAATATAAGAATTGTCACTATCAAGCATATCACTTAATCTATCTATAAAAGGATAAACACAATCCGTTTCTTCACTTTCTTTTTGCAATTCTTGTAATGCTTTGTAAGCAACATTATTATTTTTATCAAACAATAATTCAAATGTTTCCCCTATATTGCCTAACATAAACTCCTCCTTCACAAGTTAGAATTGGGAAAGTGATTACATATCGACTATTTTTCTAACAGTGTTTGCTGTCCTTATTGTTAGTTTAGTACTGATATTGGCACTTGCCGTCTTAGACCACCAGTTCGTTTTTTGATAATCTTTTCTACTGAAAGACCAGAATACCGCCTCGTTATAATTCTCTATTTTCTCTAAACCTTCTTTAGGCTCTCCAATCTCATTATATACCTCTGCGAATGTAGCGGGTGGCATAATAAAGATTAGATTGTCATAAATTTCCTTATTATCGTTTCCCCACCAGTCGGGCGCATTGTGCAAAATGTCATCAAGTTCGTCTCTTAATATGACAAAAACAGGAATATCTAAAGCAAACTGTTTTTTTATCATTATCTCAATCTGTTTTGTAACCCCCTCTGTATCACCTTTTTCACTCGAAAAAAGCACATTACCACTGTTCAAATATGTCTTAACCCCTCCAAACTGCAGCTTTTCAAACTCTTTCTTTAATTCCGCCATCGGTACTTTGTTTTTACCGCTTATATTGATACCTCTTAATAATGCAACATATCTTTTCATATCCACAAGCACCTCTGCATATTCTAAATTTATATAAATCCTGCCAAAAAATTGCTACTTCCTGTTTGGCTTTCTCTTAATTCCTAATAATTTAATAAAATCATGAAACATTGATGTATCAGTCGGTTCAAACATTACCCATTTACCATCACGGTAAGTTTGTGCTTCATCATAGATTTTTTGAACTTGTTCCGAATAATTATTTCGTTCTGTTTCAAATTTTGCTCTCTCATCTTTTCCAAATATAATCATAAAACCTATACAATTTTCTCTTGCATATAATGCACACAATGTTTTACCGCCTCGGCGGTATTTGTACTCATAATTCCATGCTTTACCGCCTTTATTCCACCAACATTCCATTTCGTATTTTTCATCAATTAAAATACACAACTTATTCCATACATCATATAAAGATTGTCCGATTAAAGCAGTCATTTCTTCTTCGTTAGGTATCGTATCAAGCATATTAGCCCTCCTATATAATATAATTCCCGATTTCTCAGTCTAATTTCTTTTTCTAAGTATACACAAAATTATAAGATTTTTCAATTCCCCGAACTGCTTTTGCTTAACTAAGCAGTACTCCCACATACCGCAGAAGTGCCACTCGCTTATGAATAGATAAATTCGCTCTCCACAGCTTGTCAGCAGATTGAGATATACAAGCTTCTTATGCTCTTTTAGATACTGCAGATGACGTTGCCCCAAATTCCAATCGGCTTTTCTTCTTCGGGAGGTAATGCAAGCTCTGGGAGGTAATACTCGCCTTGCTTTGCATACCAAAGACCATTTTTTTCGTCATAAATCCTGTTTTCCATAGTGTTTTTCCTACCTTTCCTCTTGATTGCTTCTAAAGCGTTTCCCACGCTGCTTAGACTGCTGTACTGCTTTTGCCTGCCCTAAAAGCTTGTCTATCTGCTTGCTTCCAAATGCCTTACGGAGCAGCTTATAATCTTTGTTTTCCGCACGGAGGTTTTTGTTCTCCCCCGCCATTTCTCATTGATTTTCCTTAACCCTTCATTTTCACGGTGGAGATTGCTGTTTGTGACGTTCAGCCGATAGTAGCTGTCCCACGCTTCAAAACACCTTACAAGTGCCGTTTTAACAAGTGATTTCAGCTTTTGCACCAAAGGCTTTGCCACTTTATTCTTATACGACTTCGCCGACATCAACCCCTGCGGCTCTGGCAACTGGTATTCTGGAGAAGCGTCAAGCGCCTGCTTCAAAGATACCCTTGTATCAAGCCCACGCTTGCTGCCAGTCGTGAACGGAACAAAATCAATGTGCAGATGCGGCGTTGCTTCATCCATATGGATATGAGCAGAAAATACATAAAGATTAGGGTTTCGCTCTTGAAATCCATGATAATATTCATCCAAAATCTGCCTTGCTACCTGTCCGTTTTCACTTCCTGCCCCCATATTTTCCTTATCGCCAATCTGCAAAATCAGTTCATGGAACGGTTTTTCCTGCTTTGAGTTCCCATATTCATTCAATAACCGTCCTGCATTGACGTTCAATTTTCTTGTAAGGGCGTTTGCTTGCATATCAACACCGAGATACCCACACAGTTCTGTGGGAGTGCCTTCCCATGTTTTATTGCCCGAAGAAAAAATTTCTGCAATCCTCTCAAGCAATGGCCCTGTCGGCCCTTTCCATAATTCTGTTTCTGCCTTTTCCAATTCCCACAGTAATGTTTCTGTATTGCGGATAAGGTACAGCTTCTGGCCTTGCTGGCCTCTGCCCGATATTTCAAGCGTGGCGGCATTGCCTGTCCGTTTCTCTTTTTGCAGGAGAAACGCTCCGTCAGCCGCTCCGAGCAAGCCAGTAGTCCCCGAAATCATATCAAACTTACCATCAGAGTTTTGTTTTCTGGTATGGTGTACGAGCAGGATACAAATACCATAGCTGTCTGCAAGCTGCTTGAGCCTTGTAATAATCTCATAATCATTTGCATAACTGTAATTGTCCCCTCCGACTTCCCTTATCTTTTGCAACGTATCAATAATAATCAGTCTTGTTTCGGTATGCTGTTTCATAAATTCCTGCAACTGTTCATCCAGTCCATTTCCAAGATTACCCGCCGAAACAGAAAAGAATAAATTGTCTGCCCCATCCGTGCCAAACATACGGTACAGCCTTTCCTGCAGGCGGCGGTAATCATCTTCAAGAGCAAGATAAAGCACCGCCGCTTTGCGGACAGGGTAATCCCATAAAGGAATCCCCCTGCTGATATGGTAGGCAATCTGCGCCATCAGAAAGCCCTTGCCGAGTTTCGGCGCACCTGCGAAAAGATAAGTGTCAGTGTAAAGCAAGCCGTCAATCAGCGGCGGCTTACTCGGATATACCGTCTGTTCTTTACATCATTCGCATAAATCTCTGTAAAGGCTTCAAAGTCCATGTCAAGGTCAGCGGAATTTTGTAGCTGGAATTTCCGTTCCCATTCCTGCGCATCCCGCTTTGTGGCAAACCCACGCTTGCACTTCTGCTTGCGCTCCCCTTTCCAGTTCACATACCGAGCCATCACATACCATGTGCCGTTGCCTTCATTCTTAAATACTGGCATTTACATTTCCCCCTTTCCTGCCCCATAGAGCCTTTCTTGAAAATACTGGCGGTTGACACGTCCTGCAATCGTGATAAAACCCTGCTCCTTCAGCCCGTCATTCAGTTTCTTGATAAGCTTGTAAGCATAAGGCTTTGATGCGGAAAGCTCCTGCGCCACCTCGTCCACACGGATAAATTTGTTGTCCATACAACCTCTCCTTTCTCTCTAAGCGTTTTTGCTTTGTTTCTCTTGACTTTCATTAAGCATATATGCTATACTCCTTATAAACATAGGAACAAGGAGTGAAACATTATGGCGATTGGCGAAAGAATACATTTTTTCCGCATCATGCGGGGCATGACACAGAAATACCTCGGTATGCTTGTCGGGTTTCCCGAAAAATCAGCGGATGTCCGTCTGGCACAGTACGAAACAGGCTCACGCAAGCCGAAGGCAGACTTAACGTCTGCACTGGCGCAGGCTCTTGACGTTGCGCCGCAGGCTCTTGACATACCCGACATTGACAGCTACATCGGGCTTATGCACACCTTATTTGCCCTTGAGGACATATACGGTCTTACCGTCAGCGAAGCAGGCGGAGAAGTCTGCTTAAAGGTCAGCAAAGACAAAAGCAAGGATGCCGCCGAACTGCTGAAAATGCTCTACTCTTGGAAAGAGCAGGCAGACAAGCTCTCTGCCGAGGAAATCAGCAGGGAAGATTACGACCAGTGGCGGTACAATTACCCGAAATTTGATAATTTGCAGCATTGGGCGAAAACTCCCTCTGACGAATTGAGCGATACCTTAGCCGAAACGTTCAAGGACAAACTGAAAACCGATTAACAAGCACGACAAAAACGCCCTTAGCCATGAGTTCCTACCCACAGCTAAGGGCGTTATAATATGGATTTATTTCAGCCGTCCAAACCACTTTTCAATCATTCCCCCACCAACAAACCTCTTGACAGTAAGAATACTCGCACTCAAACGACTGTTATCAATTTGTGATCAAAAGACCTTTCCAAAGTCCGCAAACCCGCATAAACACTGGATTTACTAAACATTTTTGTTTATTCGAACTCTTTTTTCAGTTCGTTACAAGTCTTGTTTTTCGTTGCTTTTCCTTACAAAACCGCATCATTTTGATGCGTTTTTATTTCTCGTTTATGTGGTTTCAAAGCTGGTGTACCCAAATTGTACCCAATAGCAATTACTATCAGTCAAATCATACATTATCTCTCATGAAATATTTGCATAGCTTTTTGATTTAATATATTTTTCTTCTCTTCCCACAAATTCTGTGGTTTCATATAAAAATAATTAGCAATACTGTCTAATTGTACCAAGAGAGAAGATTCATATTCATGTATCTTAGCTGTTTTAATATTAACTAAATTTCTTTTATCGTGAAGTAGTTTATTTTCTTCCATAGAAATCATTTGATTATTAATCTGTTTTATATTT
>CAJTMC010000092.1 GCA_910577115.1 uncultured Lachnospiraceae bacterium | reverse complement strand
ATCTTCTCTGCACCGTCTTTAGTGCAATGAGTATTTTTGGAAAAGTAAGCTATCATTTTCCGACAGTTGAAATGTTCAGTTATTTTATACTGATGCTTGCCGTCCAAATGCTTTTCTCATATTTGGCAATCCGGCAGATAAAAAAACAATCTCTGGTAGATCAAATACGGGAATTGTCATAAAAATTTTTGGAATGTCCGAGCGTTGTAACAATTCAGCCTGTTTTTCTGTCGAAATCAAAGGCGCCTCGGACATTTGTGTAACATTTGTAGTTTATGCTTGTGGTAAATCAATATTGGGGGTGAGGGCACATGAAAAAGATACTATGCATGGTTTATACCACGGATATGTTTTTTGTCCAGCCGCCCGATTACCCCTCAGGCCGCTGTTTGCTGACCGGGCGGAGCTGCTCAAGAAGCACGAGGGAAGGGAGCTGCAAGCCGCACTCAGCGTTGATAAAGTAGTGGGTGGGCAGCTTCGGCTTAACATTAACCCTGCTTGAGATGGATGCGACAATGACGGTAGTGCTGTGGAATTTAGGCGGTATGCGCCGCCTATGTAACAGCCAGATGCAAGGGAGCGTTTAAGGTCGGGAGAGTGTGAAAAAACCATTTTCCATAAAGCAATCTGCAAGGTAAGCCTGTCCACGCGAATAACATCCTCAAGGTATGTACCCGATTCTTTCAGCCTGCGGTAATATCTCCTGTCGGAATTAAATGCCGCCCAATCCAAGCAAAAACGACAAAAGAAAAACCGTAAGGGCTGTCACACCTTTACGGTTTATAGGTATTTTGGTTCTTATATGGAGAAATTTGACTTCTACTTGCAGAGTAGAAATCCCCCTTGCACTGACAAGGATTTTTTAATTTGGTGGAGATAAGTTTGTTATGTAAAAAACAAATTATGATTGCTCACACGTTCATTGGCTCTGCATCTAAAGTATCTGGCTCTTTGATGACTGGTACTTGTATATTTTTTGGCTCAATCAAAACTTTTTGCTTGCACTTCCGATAGTAGGAGGGAGATACGAAAGCCTTTTAACATTAATTTTTCTTTGCTCAATATTTTTTTCGTGTTGACGAATAATAGAGTCATTTATTTCTTGGCTGGGTTTTTGTTTTATTCTAAGTGCTTCTCTCAATAACAGTTCTATCTCGTTTTTATTGTTATTGCCTTTTGAATGATTCTTCATGAGTTTTCATCTCCCTTTATCTTGTTAAAAATTCCCGCTGCCATTCTCTGTGCCAAGATTTCCTGATAGTCGTCACTTAACAGCTTTTGACTCTCAGAATAAGCAGATAAGCTATCATAAGCCGTTTGACCTTTTTTCTCTTCCTGAGTTTTTTCTCTTTCTGTGTTTTTTTCATTGCCGCATATGTTCCTCATTCCTTTTTCTAAAATATATTGTTTCATAGGAAAGCCAAAAACTGGTCAAGAATTAGGCATTATTTAACGACTTTTTGATATAACGATGTTCTCCCCGCTTTCTTTTGCTAATATATAAATGTTGCCAGCATCACAAGTAACCGACATTGCGGGCGTATCGCTCATCAACCTTTTGTTGTTCCCATCCTTGTTGCAGGAATATACACGATTTCCGTCTGTTCTGGATACATAATAAATCGACTGCTCATCCATGCAGAAATCATACGCAACTACTTTTTCATAAGTAAAAGTTTCGCCGCTTAGAACATGATACCTTGTTAAAACCGATTGCTCGTTTTTGTAAAAAATGTTTTCTCCATCGAATGAGATATTTCCACTTGTAGGGACGTCATGTTTTGTAATGCCTTTCGTGCGACGGTTTACTTCTGTTATGCCATCATTGCCAATGAAAAATATGCTGTCATTATTTATGAAAAAATCGTGATGGAACTCTAAAAACTTCCATTTATCACCCGTCTCATAATCAATGCCAAAGAGGGAACGACCAGAATTTGTAATCTGTTCAAAAACGATTTTTTCCTCAAAGGTATCTAAATTAAGTTCTACCACCGACACCTTTGTTATGCTGCTGTTATAGTTTCCGACACGGTTCACATAGCTTTCCGTAACCGATGTCGTATAATATAGATATGGTGAACATACACAAAATGCACATACCTTTTCTTCATCAGAAAACGCCCCAAACATAGGTGAGCGTACTAAATGAAGCATTTCTCCCGTGGAAGCATTTTTAAGATAATAGTCAAAAGTTTCTGCGTCCTGTGTTATTTCATAGCCCATACAATCATATTCCGCCGATGAATTATAAATAAAATTCTGGCTTTTTCCGTTATCTGAACATCCTGTCATTGTCAATACGAAACTAAGTATGATAGCAAGAGTCGGTACATTTCGCATTTTCCTTGTTTTCATTTGCCATTTGTTAGAATTGCTCCGTAAAATCCAAGCGGCAGCCAAAATACATAAGAATACGGATACTGAAAACAAAATCAGCAGTGTAATAGTATTAATCTCTGCAAAAACAATTTTCTCATCACCTGTAAAAGCATCACTTAAAACAATATTTCCTGCAAAAAAGTCTGTTCCGAGCAGAAATGGCAAAGGCAACGGCAGCCGATAAATAATTGTTTTGGATAGACCTACATAGGGAATAATGACCGATACTGCACCTGCAAGCAGGGTCACCGCATACTTTTTCGCCAAAACAGAAATAAACATAAGAAGTATTGTTAAAAACACGCTGCCAAAAAGACGGAGCAATCCTATATATACATACCCCTCGAATAAAGTTATGCTTTTGTTGCTGCCTGCAAAGTAACTAAGGCTTTGGATGGGATAATTTCCATTAGGCAGTCCATATTTGAGGCTGTAAAATCCGTATTCAATGAGCGATATGCTTACACACATCAAGAGGACACCCGAAAGAACAATGAGCAGCTTATGCATAGAGCTTTTTCGCCCCTCTTTTGAGGTCAAAATCAATGCATCCATCTGGCAGCTATACTCGGAACAGAATACGGGCGTAACAATCAGCAAAATGCCAAGGAACAGGACAAAATTAAGCGTACCTCCGCCAAGAAGCCCCGTCCATCCGTTCGTTTGAAGAAAATAGCGGTTTTTGGCATTTTCGCAGATGTAGAGATATTGCTGATAAACGACCTCAAATCCGTTCTGATGTTCCAGAACCTTTCCAATTTCTTGGTTCTCCTTCTTATATTCGCTTTCGCTGATTTTGCCATCATAGTAGCTTTCCAAAAGATAATTTTGTTTCTCCTTGGCGTCTGCAATTCTCTCTGCTTCCTGTTCCAGATAAAGAGAAGATTCATCGGTACAGTATCCATTTACCTTATCAAGATACCATTCATATTCACTTTTGTACTGTTCCATTGCACTATTATAAGGATTGTCTGATGCAACGAGCCATACAGTTCCAATCAATAGGACAATGGCGATATAGCAAAGCCCCTTTTGGTGGAGCATGATCTTTTTTATTTCGTACATGAATCCAGACATTTTATCCTCCTGTTCCGATAATGGCAGTTCTTTTTAGAAAGTATAACCATTACTGTTATTACAGACATTCCCACTATTACGGCAAAAATAATAGCTGCCAAAAAACTTTGTATTGGATAGCCCGCAAAACCGATAAATTCCGTCTTGCCGAACAGAATGCGGTTCGTGAGCAGAGAGTATGGGTTTATTATCTTTAGCCAAATATTGCTTGAGTAACTCTGTGACGCGCCTGTAATAATCAAACATAAGGCTGCTCCAAGATCAGCGACAAATGGGATAAGAGCGTTACGCCAAAACATGGAAATTAGTAGGAATACCATACTCATAGTCCATATGCCGATTGCTTTTGTAATTGCGGATAGAACTACATATTGCCACAAATTGCAGTTTACCGCAGCCGTACTGAAATTGCTGATGGCATACAGAGGAAGATTATATCCCTCCATTGTTCCAAATGAAAAGGAAAAGCCAAGATAATCCAGAACGGAAAACCATATTACAACACTTATTACAAACAACGTAACTGCAACAATTTTAGCTAATACGGTTTTTTTACCGCCATTAGGGTTCGTCAGTAACAGCATATCCATCTGCGTTTCCTTTTCATAGACGAAAGTGCTGATAATTCCGTATAAACAAAGAAACAAAACCAATATATTTGAAAAGTCATAGTTCAAATAATAGTTATACATTTCCTGATAGGCAAAAGCGGGTATATTCCGTCCAGAATAAAGATTGTAAATAACACTGTTTTTACGCACTTCAAAGTTAAGTCCTTGTTCCTTGTAAAATGCAGCATTTTCTTTTGCCTTCTTTGCCACTTCCGAAGCATAAGTCCGATAATTATAGAAATATTCCATAGGCTGTACATAGTATTTTTCTAAGATGTTTTCGTCACTATATATATTTCCCGTCATCGTATTCGGGTCATCTGTGTCTGTGCTTGCCGTCATATCAGCCGTAGCATCTGCTAACGGCTGATATAGGTCAAGAAGATTGTTGATTTTATCGGTAGTTATCTCTCCACGATATTTTTCATAGAGCTGCCAATACACGCTGTTCCAACTGCGGCTGTCTTTCCCGTCTGCCAAGTAGGAATAGGAATGAAATTCATTATTTATTTTGAACAGGTTTATTACGCTGAACAGAATAAGTACAGCAAGTATTGACCGCTTGCAAAACAATTTGTAAAATTCATATCTGATTAAGCGTGTCATTTTTTCTCTCCAATGTCTTTCGACTCTCGCGGCATTCGTCAAATGCTCGTGCGAGTACGGCACTTGACTCATTGCCCACGGAAAAAATATAAAAATACATCTTCCAAGTTAGGGGAAGCTTTTACTGCGTTTGTTGCGGGCGAACTATCGCTTACAATCCTCACTGAAAAATTTTCGCCCTGCTGCTTCATATTACTGACATAATATTTGTTGCTAAGGCAAGCAGCCTCTTTGGCGTTTGTTGTCACTTCCCACACTTTACCATAGATACTCTGTTCTAATACGTCGGTAGTTCCTTGCGTAATCAAAGTGCCTTCTTTGAGAATAATAATCTCTTTTGCAATACACTCGACATCAGAAACGATATGGGTAGCCAGCAAAATCGTCCGTCCCTGTGCAAACTGTGAAATCAAATTGCGAAAGCGGATGCGTTCGCTTGGGTCAAGCCCTGCTGTAGGCTCGTCTAAAATAAGGATTTTGGGGTCGCCTAACATTGCCTGGACAATGCCGACTCTCTGCCGCATACCACCAGAAAGAGCGCCAATCTTTTTATCTTTCGCATCGAAAAGATTGACAATGCCCAGAAGCTTAAAAGCCCGTTCTTTTCCTTGTTCCGCAGGGATTCCTTTTAACGCACACATATATAACAGGAAATCCATTACCGTAAAATCCCGATAGAAGATAGGGTATTGCGGCATATATCCGATTTTTGATAAAAAGTCTTTGCCCATTTTTTTTGCATCTTGACCGTCTATCAAAACAGTTCCATGATCGCTGCCCAAAATGCCGACAAATATATTTATCAGCGTTGTTTTTCCTGCGCCGTTAGCCCCTAAAAGTCCATAGACGCCCTCCGAGAGTTCAGTGGTAAAATTCTGTAGGGCATATTTACCTTTATACTGTTTTGAAATATTCTGAAATGATACTTTCATAGATAATTACCCCTTAAAGCCAAATGTTGTGATCAAGGTGCTTACTTCACTAATACCTCGCCCAAGCACAACGATACAGGCGTCGGATTCATCCAAAATTAAAATCTGCGGGACACGCTGGAAGTAAGTACTGTTGTTATCCTTGACTGTTTCAGTATGGATAACCTTTCCCGATGCTGTATCATAAATATTTATTGTTACGCTGGCTTCTCCCAAAATGGAAGTAGCAACATATTTACCTTGCTCAGAGCAGAAAACCCCGTCCTTTCCTTCGCTGCTGCCTGAGAATGTAATCTTTTTTTCTGTATTAGATGCAGTATCAAGCATTAGCAGCGTTCCATTATTTTTGTTAAAGCTCTGGGGCATGACAAGTAAGTTTCCGCCCTTTTGTACTTCTTCAACATCCACTTCATAATCGGCTTTTTGGGTGATACTAAGACTTGCATTGTCTGTAGATACTGTTCCATAAACAGAGACTCCATCCCCGCCATTAGAGCTTATTCCCATGCCTACATAAGTTAAAGTTTTATCTCCCGTAAATGCAAGACTATCCATCGTTACAATCTCCATATTATTTGCCCTGCCATTTTCGGAATAGTTCAGAATGGCATGTACCTTTTGGGAAGAAGTATCATAGAGATAAAGTCCTTGTAATCCGCCGATAGCGATTTGCTTTCCGTCCTGTGAAATGGCGACACTCGCCATTTGCAGGACAGAATCATCATTTGGCAGCCCACAAAAGGAAATTGTATTCTCAACAACAAAATCCTTATTCAATAGGTATCCTTTTACTCCATTACTGCTTTGTGCCGTTGCAAATGAACCCGTGCTGCCGCTGCTATTTTCTTCACCGACAATGAAATACCCGTCCGAATAAGGCTGCACACATAACTCATTCAAAAAAATATCCGCACTTGCTATAATCTCGCTTTTCCCAGTATCATAAAGATAGAGCTTATCTGCTGCAACAATAATCCGATTGCCATCAGCGTAATAACAGCCGCTGACCTTTCCAGAGAAAGCCGAGCCATTCACTGTGCCAACATCCATAGTATTTTTATCTGTAT
>CAJTMC010000091.1 GCA_910577115.1 uncultured Lachnospiraceae bacterium | reverse complement strand
CCCGAATTTCCGCTCTTTTTTCATGTTCTGCTTTTTTGCTTTCCTCCATATCCCAGAAAACATTTTTGTTAAGTTTTCAAAAACCATTGACATATAAGTCAAAATGTGCGGCGCGTTTGGTGACCATATACGCCGGTCACCAAACGCGCCCCTTGTAGTTAAGAAGCGTCTGTGCCCCACGCACAGCCCATAACTACAAGGAGGTACACTTTATGATCAAGTACTGGCAGTCCATGCAAGATTACAAGTACTTTCTCACCGAATCCAAAGTCCATTTCGATTCCTCTGAAAGAAACCGGCTCCATACGGAGCTTTGGAAAGCATGGCAGAAGCTCCGGCTTTTTGATACCGATAAGGCAATGGAGTTCCTTCTGCCCTTTTACTCCAACACTGGCAGGCCTGCTAAAAACCAGCCACAAATCTTAAGGTCTTTTATCCTTTTCTTTCTTCTATATTCAGAAGGTTTGACCAAACTATCCCTTACCCTTTGGGTGGACAGGCTCAAACACGACCGCCTCCTTGCCGCCCTCATCGGCTGCACTACGGATTCCCTGCCGCCCCTCGGTTCTTATTTTGACTTCATGGACAGGCTCTGGACTGCACCGCCAACGGGTTTATATGCGCGGGACAAACTGCTTCCGGCTTCCTGGAACAGCAAAAAGCCGGATAAGCCCAGAGGCAAAAAACAGAAAGCACAGGAGACAAAGCCCAAAATCACAGAAGCTATCGTAAAACGGCTCATAGGCGGGAAGGATATTCCTTTTAACTTTGAGGGGCGATTGCAGCGCTTCTTCTATCATGCGGCTGTCCTGCCTTCCATGGAATCCGGCCTCATACCAAGGGAACACCTTACGGTTTCCGGAGACGGCACCGCCGTGCATACCCATTCCTGCCCACGCGGGCATCACAGGGATGGTGCGCCGGAATGCCTGCGGCATTTTCCCGACCCCGATGCTTCATGGGGCTGGGACAGTGACCTGGAAAAATATTACTTCGGCTACACTTTGTTCCAGCTATCCTGTTATAACACTGAGCTCAGGACAGATATCCCGCTGCTCCTGCGTTTTACCAGCGCAAGGCGACATGATTCGGTCAATTTCCTTGTTGCTTTCCATGAGCTGGAAACACATATGCCGGCAGTCTCCATTGAGAATATGTGCCTGGATTCTGCAATGGACAATTACCCCACCTACCGATTCCTTAATTACAGAGGGATACGGGCCTTCATCGACCTGAACGACAAATGCGGCCGGCCAAAAACAATTCCTGATACCATCACCATTGACAAAGATGGAACACCTTTATGTCAGGAAAAACTGCGCATGAAGCCTAACGGTTATGACAGATCCAGCGGTTACCTCATGTGGCGCTGCCCCTATGGGAAAGATCACTGTTCCAAATGTAAAAACTCCTGCACCGGTTCCAAATACGGGAGAGTCGTCAAGACCCGGCCCGAATGGGATATCCGGCTTTACACCGATGTTCCCCGCGGCACAGATACTTATAAGAAGATTTATAATCAACGCACCGCCACGGAACGTATCAACAACCGCATCCTCAATGATTACGGCCTGCACCGCATGTTCATACACACAAAGGAGCATTATTCTTTCATGGCAGCCATGATCGGGATCTGCATCCATCTGGATGCCCGCTATAAACAGCACATACAGGAAGCTGCATAAACCAAGTTTCCTGCTTCTGAACTTTTTCAGCCCTGTTTTCCGACAGGCTTTAAAGTCATGCACATTTTTATTCTTTATACTCTCCGAACTGCTCAACCCCCACAATCATCCATCCCTTTTCCCTCTCATTTCTGAAAATCAACCCTTTCCTGCCTATTCGCTATTGAGTTTCCGAGACCGCTCTGTAATATGCGAAGCCCTGACAGCGAAATGCATAAACCTTTGATGTGTGCAAGGTTATACACAAATTTGCACCGCCGCGAATTTATTATCGCAGCTTCGCCAAAAAACAATCTAATTATATATGATATATTTCTTTAACGCAAGGATAATTAATAAATCAAAGAAGATTTGGCTGAACAAAATTCCATACAGATATCCGGAAAATCCCCAAATCGGTACTGCCGCAAAGACAAAGCCAAGACGCAGCAATATGGAAGATACGTTAAAAACAAACGTAATTCCTGTTTTTCCAAGACCATGAAGAACGCTGCAAAGCGCTCCCGACATATATAAAAAAGGGCATACAAAGGAGAGCGCTCGTATCTGTGAGGCGGCTACGGGACTTGCAAACAGATAGTTCCCAAGCAAATCTGCAAAACAGAAAAAGAATATCATGCAGCCGACACCTAAAGCAAAACAGAAGGCGGCAGTGACACAGATGAGCCGTCTGATGCGTTTATCGTTTCCTAAAATCTGCGCTTCTGATACGGAAGGAAGAAGCAGCGATGATACGGCTCCAGTGAGGGCGCTTGGAAACATGATCAGCGGAAATGCCATTCCGGAAAAGACGCCGTAGACAGACAACGCGTCGGACGATGCCAAGCCGCTGTTTACAAGCTGCTTTGGGAGCTGCAGTGTTTCGACGGTAGAAATCAGACTGATGCAAACGCGGTTTAAGCTAATCGGAAAGGCGAGCGATAAAATATTACTGCACATATTGGCAGACATCTTGATTTTGTCAGTATTGGAAGGCGTAAATGCAAGAAAAATACAAGAGAAGACAGCGGATATAAATTCTCCTGCGAGCATACCGATACAGACAAAGGAAATAGAAACATTTGCCCCAAGCTTTAAAGAAAGCTGATATAAAAGATAGACGCAGAATACACGCGTGAGCTGTTCCACAATCATTGACATGGCAGGAACAGCAGCGCGTTTTTTTCCATAAAAATATCCGTTAATACAGCAGTGAACCGTCGCGAGCGGAAAAGACAGCGCACTGATGCGCAGCAGTGGAACGCATCGGATTTCGCCGATAATATGAAGTGCAATATAAGTTGCATTTGAAAAAACTATCCACGCTGCAAGGAGTGAGAGGGCTATGGAAAGAAAAATTCCGACAAAAAGATATCCAAAGCCTTCCCCTTCCTTATCGCCTTTTGATGCCGCAACATAGCGCGTAATGGCGTTTTGAATGCCGGCAGAGCACATAGAATGGGCAAGTACCATGACAGGCGACACGAGTCCGATGATGCCAAGTCCTTCCTCCTGAAAAATTCTTGAGAGAAAAATGCGGTAAAAAAAGCCGATTAACTTTGTAATCAGTCCTGAAAACGTAAGAAAGAAGGTACCAATAATAATCGGACTTTTGGCAAATCTTTTTATGGAAGAACCTTTGATACGGAAACTGTTACGTGTCATAATACACCCCGGTCTGACTATCTCTACATTGTATGACAAAAAACAGCCGTTCAGAACATATAAGTTTTTGTACGCAAAATAATGACGCTGATTGACAGCGGTGCGTCGGAATGATATTATAAAACCTAGTAATATGATAGGAAAACAGAAAGGATATCAAGATCAATATGGCGCAAAAAGTTGTGGTGGGAATGTCAGGCGGCGTTGATTCATCAGTGGCAGCGTACCTTTTAAAAGAACAGGGTTACGATGTCATAGGTGTGACAATGCAGATCTGGCAAAATGACAAGGAACGGTTAATTGAAGAAAATGCAGGCTGCTGCGGACTCAGTGCGGTCGACGACGCGCGCAGTGTGGCACAGATGTTGGATATTCCATACTATGTGCTGAATTTTAGAGAAGAATTCAGAGCATGTGTAATCAAGCCGTTCGTGGAGGAATATCTTCATGCAAGAACACCCAATCCATGTATCCTGTGCAACCGCTATGTAAAATGGGAGGCACTTTTGCGCAGGAGCATGGAGCTTGGCGCAGATTATATTGCCACAGGCCATTACGCAAGAATCAAGCAGCTTGCGAACGGCAGATATGTGATTCAAAATTCGGTGACGGCAGAAAAAGATCAGACCTATGCGCTTTACGGACTGACACAGGAGCAGCTGTCCCACACACTGATGCCGGTTGGAGATTACACAAAGCAGGAGATTCGGGAAATTGCCGCAGAACTTGGACTAGACGTGGCATCAAAGCCGGACAGTCAGGATATCTGCTTTGTTCCTGACAATGATTATGCGGCGGTAGTCGAGCGTGAGGCGGCAGGGAAGCTCCCGCCTGTGGGAAATTTTGTGTTGGCAGACGGAACAATATTGGGACAGCACAAAGGAATCATACATTATACGATCGGACAACGAAAAGGTCTGAATCTTGCAATGGGTTATCCTGTGTTTGTGACGGAAATCAGACCGGATACGAACGAGGTGGTCATAGGATCGAATCAAGATGTGTTTACAGACAGCCTGCGATGTGAGCATTTGAATTTTATGGCGGTAGAGGATATTGACGAACCGGTTGAGGTTATGGCAAAAATCCGATATTCCCATGCAGGTGCGCTTTGTACAATGAAAAAAAATCAAATCGGACAGATTGAATGCCGGTTTAGGGAACCTGTCAGGGCTGTAACACCCGGACAGGCTGTCGTGTTTTACCAAAATGATTATGTGTTCGGCGGCGGCACAATCATCAGATAATTACAGTTTAAAATATTCGGGAATGCGGTTTTGAAATGCACAGTAGTACGAAAAGCCGCATTCTTTTAAAATATCACATGCTTTATCAAAATCAGCCGCAATGTCCTTCGGCTCGTGAGCGTCAGAGCCGACCGTAATGATTTCACCGCCAAGCTCCTTATACCGCTTTAGAATTTCAATACAGGGATTTGGCTGGTTCAAACCGCTGCGGAATCCGCCGGTGTTGAGTTCAATTCCCTTTTCGTTATTAATGAGAAGCGAAAGGATTTGATCAAAAATATCCGCATGCTTTTGATAAGTATAGCCGTCATTTTTTGTAGGCCCATATCTGACAACATAGTCAAGATGTCCATACACATCAAAATAGGGGAGTGTCTTTACGCATTCCAGAACAGATGCAAAATATTCGTGATGTGCCTCGTCCTCGTTTCTGCCTTCAAAAAAATCGGGATAGTAGGGATCTTTTCGGTTGCAAATGTGTGAGGAACCTATGATAAAGTCAAATGCATGCGATTTTGCATACACTGCAAGCTGCCTTTTTAAATGAGGCTGGAGGCCAAGCTCCACGCCAAATGCAATTTCCAACTGTCCGTTATAGTTATTTTTGCACTTTAAAAGCTCATACAAATAGGAATCGGTATTCAATTCAAACATTCCTTCCTCTTCGGGAGGATATACATAATCGGGATCGTAGTGTTCGGTAAAGCATATGTGGGTAAGTCCCAAATCAAGTGCGCGTTTTGCCATTTCTTCCATTGGGGCAGCGCTGTCTCCCGAAAAGGACGAGTGCATGTGGTAATCTGCTTTAATTGCCATGTAAAGACCTCCTCTGTCATTTCATTATTATAACCAATTATAACCATTTATTATCGTATGCGGGACATGCGGCATGTACGCTGCATCAATGCTCATTGTATCATAAAATGTGGAAAAATAGTACATGATATCATGACAAAATCAGGTTTATAAAGATTTTACATAACTTTTTCATTTTTTTTTGAAATATGACTTGAATTTTCTGCCATAATTAGGTAATATAAATGTGTTGATAAAATTTTGTCAATCATTCCGCTCTGCCGGTGAAATGGCGTGAGCTGATATAAATTATGTAGCAATTATGGTATCAGAGCGGATGAATTGGACAAGATAGAATAATAAAATACGATTTATTTTATTTTTAGGAGGAAAATGACATGGCAGTAAGAGTAGCAATCAATGGTTTCGGTCGTATTGGTCGTCTTGCGTTCAGACAGATGTTTGGAGCAGAAGGATACGAAGTAGTAGCAATCAATGACTTGACAAGCCCTAAGATGTTGGCACACTTGTTAAAGTATGATTCTTCACAGGGAAAATATGCTTTAGCTGATACAGTTTCAGCAGGTGAGGACACAATCACTGTTGACGGTAAGACACTTAAGATCTATAAAGAGCCCGATGCAAACAACTGCCCTTGGGGTGAGTTAAAGGTTGATGTTGTATTGGAGTGCTCAGGCTTCTATACAAGCAAGGAGAAGGCACAGGCACACATTAATGCAGGTGCAAGAAAGGTTGTTATCTCAGCTCCGGCAGGAAATGACCTTCCGACAATCGTTTACAATGTAAACCATGAGACATTAAAGGCATCAGATACAATTATCTCTGCTGCATCTTGTACAACAAACTGCTTAGCTCCGATGGCTAAGGCGCTCAATGATTTGGCAGGCATCAAGTCTGGTATCATGAGTACAATCCACGCTTATACAGGCGATCAGATGATCCTTGACGGACCTCAGAGAAAGGGCGATTTAAGAAGAAGCCGCGCAGGCGCAGTAAATATCGTTCCGAACTCAACAGGCGCAGCAAAGGCAATCGGTCTTGTTATTCCGGAATTAAATGGCAAGTTAATCGGTTCTGCACAGCGTGTTCCGACACCGACAGGCTCTACAACAATCTTGGTAGCAACGGTTGAGAAGTCCGTAACAAAGGAAGAAATCAACGCAGCTATGAAGGCAGCAGCAACGGAGTCATTCGGCTACAATGAGGATGAGATCGTATCTTCTGACATCGTTGGAAGCACATACGGTTCTATCTTTGATGCAACACAGACAATGGTTGGCGCTGACAACTTAGTACAGGTTGTATCTTGGTATGACAATGAGAACAGCTACACATCTCAGATGGTAAGGACAATTAAGTATTTTTCAGAGTTAGCTTAATGACTGTGAATTGTCCTCAGACAATTAAGTATTTTTCAGAGTTAGCTTAATGACTGT
>CAJTMC010000090.1 GCA_910577115.1 uncultured Lachnospiraceae bacterium | reverse complement strand
TTTGTATCAGTGGCAGAACGAGATAAGGCGTTGCTTACATTCAAAGAAGAAATGCAAAATTACTTGAATGGTCTAAGTGAAGAAGAAATTGTGGGCGGCGATATTAAAAAAATGCTCACGGACAAGTCCACTGAACTTGCAAATAGCTTGTCTACCGAAAATATGAAACTATCGCCTTGTGACATTTATATGATTGAAATTCACAATGCCGGAACAGAAGAAGTTATTCAGTAATGGGTTCAGCTATGAAAAATCGCAGGAATGCGATTCGAGAAGATGCTTATCAGGAATATTAGCAAATACACAAAAGCTAACCGTCGCTATATCGAACGAAAGGCGATATGCCATATTTGGGTGGTGGTGTATGAGACTTCCATACAAAAGCGTCAACATCTCTTAACGATTAATGATAATTGATCGAAATATAAAGTGACGAAATAAAGAAGAGAGGAAAAGATATGAATTTGACTTATGAAAAATGTGGGGATTACTTAACTTAAAGATAACATATACATACAGCCTGCTGATACATTGCTTGCAGATACCCCGCAGAAACCAAACCATACAGAAAAGCAATTTGCATTTGAAATTAATATTTGAACAGTTAGGCGGCACATATCACGAAGAAAACAGGTATCTTATTCCAGATTTGGGATTGCCCGCTGAAGCAGAAAAGACAATGGTCACATGGGGACAGCGGCATCTGGACTATCTAAAGCAATACCGCAAAGTTACATATACCAATCTTCTCACAAGTGGCAAACTGAACAATTACCATGCTGACATTGGCAGGCACAGGAACGCTTTGAAAGGCTCATAGAGAATATGAAAAAGATACAAAGAACGTCTAAAGGAAGAAAATGCCTTAGAATGGGTACAACGCCTTAATAACATAAGGGCTTGTGCGAAGGAGATTGTAGAGCAGGAAATTATTTACACATAAGCAACGAGAAACGGCAGGGTGCAAACCTTGTCGTTTTTACGTGGATGTAAATTTTTATAGACTTGATTTAGTTCGCTTAACCGACTATAATAAAGAATACATTTAGTTGATTTTGGGAGGTATCTTATGTTCGATTACATGACAGTGCAGGAAACCGCAAAATTATGGGGGATATCCGAACGGCAAGTTCAGAAATTATGCAAGGCAAACCGCATTGAGGGCGTTATCCACCTAACCCGTGTATGGCTTATCCCACGGGACACAGAAAAGCCAGCGGATATGCGTCGGAAAAATTACAAGGAGATGGGAAAATGATAGAAATCTATTATATTGAAGATGATAAAAATATTGCAACGGCTGTAAAAGAATATCTAAGCAAAAAAGGGTATACCGTATTTATATTTGGAACATTGGAAAGTGGAAAGAAAGCATTGGAATACCATATTCCAAGTCTTGCGCTGATTGACTGGAATATGCCGGACGGCGAGGGAAACAGCTTTTGCAGATGGATACGCTCAAGATGGAAAGAACTGCCAGTCATTTTTCTGACTGTCCGAGATGACACTTGTGATATTATTTCTGGTTTTGAATATGGGGCAGATGATTATGTGACAAAACCTTTTGAACTGGAAGTTCTGTATTCCCGCATCCATGCACTGCTGCGCAGGGCAGGAAATGTGCAGAGCCAGTATCTTTCCTGCGGTTCTGTTTCCATTGACAAAAACAAAACGGCAGTATTTTGTGGAGAAGAAGAAATTACTGTCAGCCAAGCAGAATACCAGCTTTTGCAGTTTTTAATGGAAAATAAGGGGAAAACCGTCACGAGAGAACGGCTGCTGACTCAAATCTGGGACAATAACGGGAATTATGTCAATGACAATACGTTGACCGTGACAATGAAACGGCTTAGAGAAAAACTCCATCATCCGTCCTGCATAAAAACAATACGGAGCTTTGGCTACCGTATGGAGGATGAGATATGAGCAAAAAATCAAATATAAAATTAACGGTTCTGTTCGTGTTGTCAGTCAGTCTGATTGTAGCGGCAATGACCACATACTTTCTTACTCTTTACTATCGTCATGTGTGTTTTCGTATATTGGGAGGATTTTGTGACAGCATGATTGAAAATCATCCGGATTCCCGACAGGCTGCTTTGGAAGTATTGAAAACACAGGATTTTTATATGACAGACAAAAATATATTATCAAACAAGTTTGATAATCATGTAATATCAAACTTTGGTTATTATCCATCAAATTTAGGGATTACGGATACGACAGTCCTTTGGATTGCCGTTTTAGTTTTTTTGGCAGGCGGTATACTGTTCCTCTTCTCTTTCTGGTATTGGCATAAGAAATCGGATGCCCGCATCCAGGCATTGACGGAATATTTGGAAAAAATAAATACAGGCGTTCAGGGATTGGTTTTTGAATCTTCAGATGATGAATTTTCAAAACTACAAGATGAAATATATAAAACGGTAACGGAACTTTACCAGACGAGGGAAAAAGCTCTAACAGCACGAAACAATTTTGCAGAAAATCTTTCCAATATTGCCCATCAGCTTAAAACACCGATTACGTCTATTTCCTTAACTGTCCAAATGGCGAAAGAACATTTGGGTGATTTTCATACCGCAGAAACGCCACAAGGGCATACCTCTATGGCTTGTAAAATGTACGCCAATATCAAGGATATAGAGCGGCAGATAAACAGGCTCACGCATTTAGAAGAAGCGTTATTGTTATTGTCCCGCATTGATGCGGGAACGCTTGCATTTGACAGGAAACCAACAGATGTTTTTACAATTCTTTCTCTGGCATCGGATAATTTATATGAATTGTTCATGCAGAATGGCGTCCTGATTGATATTCCGGAAATGGGTGAGATGAATATCAATGTGGATTTAAACTGGACGATGGAAGCGGTCATGAATTTGATGAAAAACTGTATGGAAGCAGCAGGAACAGGCACTGCTGTTCATTGTTCCTATGAAAAAAATCCTCTTTATGTGCAGATACGGATATGGGACGAGGGGGAGGGATTTACAAAAGAGGACTTGCCGCATTTGTTTGAGCGGTTCTATCGTGGGGAAAAAACAAAAGATACTGGAATCGGAATAGGACTTTCCCTTTCAAAAGCAATCATTGAAATGCAGAACGGAATCATCCGTGCATTTAATCTTCCGAATAGAGGGGCTTGTTTTGAGGTTCGTTTTTATACCTCTTGAAAATAGTGCAAAGCACATGAAATATGAGAAGCCTCAAGCGCAGTCACTGAGATGTCACTTTCATTTGTTATAATATAGCATACAAGAAGTTCGCCTGCTTGCAAGGGTGAACTTCGTAAGCTAACAAGCAGCTCTGCTGCGAGTGCAATAGAAAAAACAAACAGGAGGATTTGACAACATGGAAATACTAAGATGTAACGGTATCGAAAAAGTATTTGGAAAAGGCGGTAATCAAGTTACTGCTTTAAATGGAATCAGCCTATCTATTGAAAAAGGTGATTTTGTCGCAATTATTGGGGCATCCGGTTCTGGGAAATCCACGCTCCTGCATATTTTGGGCAGCGTGGACAAACCGACAAAAGGCACTGTAACAATTGACGGTGTTGACCTTAGCGGACTAAATGCTACGGATGCCGCTATCTTCAGAAGGAGAAAAGTTGGATTGGTTTACCAGTTTTACAATCTGATTCCCACTCTTACAGCAGAAAAAAACATCCTTATGCCTATGCTGCTTGACAAAAGAAAGCCAGATTTGGATTACTTTAAAATGATTGTGAAGACATTGGGGATAGAGGACAAACTGGAAAGCCTGCCGAGCCAGCTATCCGGAGGACAGCAGCAGCGGGTTGCAATCGCAAGGTCTTTGATTTACCGCCCTGCCATCCTTTTTGCTGATGAACCGACAGGAAACCTTGACCAAAGAAATTCAAAGGAAATTATTGACCTCTTAAAACTGTCAAACCGAAATTTAAAACAGACAATACTCCTTATTACCCATGATGAAAAAATTGCATTGGAAGCTGACCGAATTGTAACCATCGAAGACGGACAAATTGTCAGCGACCAGAAGCGGAGGTGAGCAACATGTGGAAGGACTACTCCAAAAGCTATATTATAAATAACCGTGCATCCAGTATATCAATTATGGCGGCTGCTTTTGCTGCTACCATGTTTTTGTCGCTGTTATGCAGCATAGCTTACAATTTTTGGGTGTATGAAGTGGAACAAATCATATTAGAGGAGGGCGACTGGCAGGGACGCATTGTTTGTGAAGCATTATGTTCCGATGATTTATCAGAAGATAATTTATTATTTTTTGTATGTCAATTTGCGAATGTAGAAAAAGCAGTCATTAACGAGAAATTATCCCAAAAAGAAAAAATAGTGGTGGATGTTTATTTGAAGAATGCCAGAACTATTTATCGTGATATGTCATTCATTGCGGCACGGCTTGGGCTGAATGAAGATTCCATACAATACAACTCATTGCTCCTGTCCCGCTTTTTTTTACACGACCCAGAGGATGAGGCGCCGCCAATGCTTTTGGCACTGTATGCGGTGATACTGATTATTGTGGCAGTATCGTTAATCTTAATTATCCGAGGCTCTTTTGAATTATCCATGAATGCCAGAATCCATCAATTTGGTATATTTTCTAGTATAGGGGCTACACCAAGGCAGATTAGAACCTGTTTATTGCAGGAAGCGATGGTTTTAAGTATATTGCCAATGCTGCTTGGCAGTATGTCCGGGGTTTTAATAAGCTATGGGGTTATAAAAGCAATTGATTTTTTTGCTGCGGATGTATCTGGACGCCACGAAGCTGTTTTTCAGTATCATCCGTCTATATTTGCGGTTACGGTTTTCATTTCGTTCTTAACCGTAATTTTTTCTGCGTGGATTCCCGCAAGAAAACTGAGCAGGATGACGCCGCTTGAAGCAATCAGAAATACAAGCGGTTTGTTGTTAAAGAAAAAGAAACATTCTCGGTTTTTAGCTTGTATTTTTGGCATGAAAGGGGAACTTGCAGGAAACGCATTAAAAGCCCGAAAGAAACATTTACGGATATCTTTCATTTCATTATTGCTGTCCTTTCTCGGCTTTTCTATCATGCTTTGCTTTACTACCCTTGCAACTATCAGTACCAGATATACTTATTTTGAACGGTATCAGGATGTGTGGGATATTATGATAACCTTAAAGGACACGGAAATATGGGATTTTGGCTTGACAGATGAATTGCAGGATATTTCGGGGGTACAAGATACCACGGTATATCAAAAGGCCAAAGCTTTGACATTTCTGCCAGAGGGATTACAGAGCGATGAACTGTCATCACTTGGCGGGCTTGAATCAGTTTCGGGAACGCCGAATGAAAATGGGCAGTTTCAAGTATCTGCACCGATTATTATTTTGGATGACACAAGCTTTTTAAACTTCTGTTCACAGATTGGGATTACGCCAAGTCTTGATGGCGCAATCGTATTAAATCAGATTTGGGATAGCATAAACAGCAATTTCCGCTATAAAGAATATGTTCCATTTGTAAGGGAGGATAACCAAAAAACAATACTTTATAAAAATGATGAAACCGTAGAAATCCCTGTTTTATCGTATACACAGAAATCCCCTGCACTGAGGGAAGAATATAATAATTATGCCCTTGTACATTTTATCCCGCTTACCATGTGGAATAAAACTTTGGGAGAGGTATGTGAAGCGGAAACCGACAGTTATATCCGTATTCTTACAAACGGAGCTGCAAATCTTACGGATTTAAACGCTCTGGAACAGGAAATCGTGCGGCTTGTATCGGAGCAGTATGAAATTGAAAGCGAAAACCGAGTACAGGAAAGATTGTCTAATGACAGTTTAATCCAAGGCATGGTAATGATTTTTGGAGCTTTTTGTGTATTGCTTGCCATGATTGGAATTGCGAATGTCTTTTCAAATACGTTAGGGTTTCTGCGTCAAAGGAAGCGGGAATTCGCCCAATATATGTCCATTGGCTTGACACCACTGGAAATGCGGAAAATATTCTGTATCGAGGCGTTTGTGATAGCAGGGAAACCACTTTTGATTACATTACCGCTTACCGTACTGTTTGTGCAGTTCGCCGTAACAGCAAGCTATTTAGACCCGATGGTATTCTGGGCGGAAGCCCCGATTCTGCCTGTTTTGATATTTGCGGCTGCGATAGTATTGTTTGTTGCGCTTGCATATTATATTGGCGGAAAGCGTCTTTTGCAGTGTGACTTGAATGAAACATTGCGGAACGATACATTGACTTAGCAGATAAAGTTTCGGAAAGGTTTGATTATGAAACAGACAGAGTGGGTATTGTGTCCTGTACCGCTTTCATCACTGATTGAGAATTATGATGTAATGCCGGACTATGTATTTAAACTCCGTGCGAGGGTTGCAGGAGCAGAGCATGGGGAAATGCAGATGAAAACTGACGGCTATATGACGGCGTGGATGCTGTACCAGTTACAGAGAGATGAAGAAGCCGGTAAAGCACTTACAGGCGAAAATGCAGAAATCCTGCGCAACGCTAATTGGCAGGATATTGAGAAAAACAGATGATTGCTATTCCCTTTTATCCACATACTGCTTCAGGAGAACTGCTGACACCGCCGATAGAATCCGTGCAAAAACCGTGCTCCACCAGATCATGATCTGCCCGCCGAACAAAGGCGGCAGAATAAGCATAAGCACAAACATAAGCAGCGGTTCCATAAAAGTCAGGACATAGGAGAATACACTTTTTTCTGTTGCGTAAAAACTTGCGGTTGTGATACGGAGAACCGCAACAAAGGGCACGGAAACCAAAAAGACAGGCATTATTTTGCAATTTCCGCATTTACGACATTCGATGCCCCGAATAATGCGCCGAGGCTTCCCTTTGTCAGATACATGATGATACAGCTAACCAGGGACAGGAACAAGGCAAATACATACGCCAGTTTTCTTGTACTTTTCAGCCTGTCATA
>CAJTMC010000089.1 GCA_910577115.1 uncultured Lachnospiraceae bacterium | reverse complement strand
TTGCTTTCCAGGGCAGGTGATAGTTTCTTTGAATATCACAGATCAACTTCTTGCAGTCATCCTCTGAAAGCTCACGGAGTTTCTTTAGCAGATTTTCTGCAGTGGCCTTTTTATTGTGGTCACGAGTATACCGACAGAGCACAGTGATCTCCTGTATCGCATAAAAAAGGCCAACAACATCCTGCGGGATATTCGGAAGAAAATCGCCGGCCTGACAGATTGGATTAAGGCCATAAAAGAAGAATTGAGCCAGCCCCAGGCCCCGACACTTGCCGCCCTGTTGACCGACTACTATGAGGGCCGGAACGCCGGAGCATGGAGCCGCAACGCCAGGATTGGGAACCTCAAAGATTTTGCCGAGGCCGTCAATTTTCTGACCGAGAGAGGCATCGTCACTCTGGAAGATTTGGAGGCCCATATCGCCGCCCAGGGTGAGCGGGCCGAGGCCATCAACACGTCCATGAAAGCAAAGCATGAACGTCTGAACGAGTTGAAGGAACTGCTTCATCTTGTTGACCTCTACCGGGATACCAAGCCCATCTATGACGAGTGGAAGGGTATCAACAGAAACGGAAAGCCTATTCTTCTTACAAGCAGGCCAGGGCTGATATGAAGGAGCTCCATAATGTCCGGGCGAATGTGGAGCATTTGCTGGACATTCCCACCGGGCGGGAACCGCAGAGGGAATCGCAAAAATCACGACAATAGGTTCTCTCCGCTTTTGTTTTTCAGCGTTCCAACGGAACGCGCAGCCATTGCCAACGGCAATGATCTCAGGGGTTTGGGGATATGTCACCAACAAGCATTTAGCAGAAATTCCGGGTACGGGATTTCTGCTAAATACGCAATCTTACGGAAGATTGCATTGCTTGCGAACTTGCTTTCTTCGGAGAAACGAAGTATAATGTTTGTTGGAGGTGCGACTATGGATTATATCACAACAAAAGAAGTTGCTACTAATTGGGGCATATCGGATAGACGAGTTTTACAGTATTGTAATGCTGATCGGATTGAAGGTGCAATAAAAATAGGAAACATGTGGCTTATTCCTAAAACTGCGGAAAAGCCGATAGATGGCAGAACGAGAAAGGGAGGAAGAATCAAAAATGAAAAAGTACAAGATTTTGATTATAGAAGATGATTTCTCACTTGCAGAAGCAATGAAGAAACAGATTGAATCTTGGGGAAACGACGTTTTTAGTATCACAGATTTTCAAAATGTTATTTCTGCGTTTACCGAGTACGATCCTCATATTGTGCTTATAGATATAATGTTACCATTTTTCAATGGCTACCACTGGTGTACTGAAATTCGCAGAATTTCTGATGTGCCGATTGTATTTATCAGTTCTGCTTCGGATAATATGAATGTGATAATGGCGATGAACATGGGAGGGGATGATTTTATCGCCAAGCCGATTGACCTTAGTGTAATGACCTATAAAATTCAGGCGATTCTCCGTCGTGCTTATGATATGGGAACCAAAATTCCTGTTTTAGAACACAGAGGGGCTGTTCTGAATTTGAATGATACTACCCTTACATATAATGGTGAGCGTATTGAGCTTACAAAAAATGATTTTCGTATCTTGCAAACACTTCTTGAGAACAAAGGGAAAGTTGTCAGTCGTGATACCCTGATGACTAAACTTTGGCAGATGGACTCTTATGTAGAGGAAAACACATTAACGGTCAATGTTAATAGGCTTAGAAAGAAACTTGAAAATGCCGGGCTTTCTGACTTTATCACAACCAAAATTGGTAGTGGATATATTGTGGAGTAAGGACTAACCTATGGATAGAGATAAATGGTATAAAATATTAGGCTGCTATTTACGGCAGTACTTATCTGTAACGCTGATTTTTTTTGGATTTATCGGGATTTTCAGTATGATTTTTCGGTTGTATGACCTGAAGGTTGAAGCTGTTCTTTATGCTTCAGGTCTTTGTTTTTTGTTTGCTGCAATCGTTCTTTCTGTGCATTTTTTTTTCTATGTTAGAAATCATTGTGAACGAATAAGGATTCTAAAAAATATTCGCTTGCTTGCGGATGAACTTCCTGAACCCAAAACTCTGGCAGAAAAAGATTTACAGGAAATGAACCGTGTACTAAAGCAGCTATTAGAGATTAGTGAAACAGAACGAAAAACAGAAAAAAAAGAAAGTCTGGATTATTACACCACCTGGGTACATCAAATCAAAACCCCTATTGCTACTATGAAAATGAGGTTGGAAAGTGAAGATACTGATGAACACCGGGAACTTTTGGCAGAGCTGTTTCGCATAGAGCAATATGTGGAGATGGTATTGACCTATCTTCGACTAAGCAGTGAACACTCTGATTATATTTTCAAGGAATATGATCTTGATAAAATAATCAAACAGGCAATTCACAAATATGCTCCACAATTTGTGCGCCGCAGAATCCAATTAAAATATATTCCTATTGACATAAAGGTTTTGACGGATGAAAAATGGTTATTATTCATTATAGAACAGGTTATATCTAATAGTATCAAGTACACACCGAAAGGCTCTATAACAATAACAGTAACACCAGATAGAGTGCTCAAAATAGCTGATACAGGTATTGGTATTGCCACAGAAGATATTCCAAGAATATTCGATAAGGGATTTACCGGATATAATGGGCGCTCTGATAAAAAGTCAACAGGTCTAGGCCTATATCTTTGCAAAACAGTAGCGGATAGGCTTTCTCATAAAATCAGTGTAGAGTCCGCACCGGGTGTTGGAACAGTTATCTCCATTGATTTGCATACCTATAAGCTGACATTGGAATAAGCCACATCTTACAAAAATGTCACACCAAACGGCTGAAATGTCACTCGATTAGATGTCGGACATTTCAGCCATTTTGCTACAATAAGAGCAACCAAAAATAAGGAGGTCATTGAACATGGCTATTTTAGAGGCAAAAAGTTTGCAAAAAATTTATACAACTCGCTTTGGTGGTAATCAGGTAAAAGCACTCTCAAATGTGTCGTTCTCGGTGGAGCAAGGTGAATATGTTGCCATCATGGGTGAGTCAGGATCAGGAAAAACTACGCTATTGAACATTCTTGCGGCACTTGACAAACCTACAAATGGTGAAGTACTACTGGATGGAAAGAGTCTTTCCTCTATAAAGGAAAAGGAAATTTCTGCTTTCCGTCGCGATAACCTTGGCTTCGTGTTTCAGGATTTCAATTTGCTGGATACATTCAGTATCCAAGATAATATTTTTCTTCCGTTAGTTTTGGCAGGTAAAAATCACAAAGAGATGAAAAGTCGCTTGATGCCGATTGCAAAGAAACTTGGGATTACCGATCTGCTTGTGAAATATCCCTATGAGGTTTCTGGCGGTCAGAAACAAAGAGCAGCAGTTGCACGAGCTTTGATTATCAATCCAAAACTGGTACTTGCGGATGAGCCTACCGGTGCTTTAGATTCTCGCTCTACGGACGGCCTGCTCCATGTATTTAACGATATTAACCGTGATGGGCAGACGATTCTGATGGTAACGCACTCCACAAAAGCAGCCAGCCATGCAAGCCGAGTGTTGTTCATTAAAGATGGTGAAGTGTTTCATCAGATTTACCGAGGCAATCATACGAATGAGCAAATGTATCAGAAAATCTCCGATACATTAACTCTGCTGGCAACAGGGGGTGAACAGCATGAGTAATTTTTTCTTTCCTAAACTTGCTGCAAGAAATATCAAGAAGAACAGTAAGACATATATTCCGTATATGATAAGCTGTATTGTTACAGTAACTATGTTCTACATTGTAAGATCATTGTCGCTGAATCCGGGATTTAATATCATGGTTGGTGGAGATACTCTTGCATATATGCTGACTTTTGGAAGTGTTGTTGTGGGCATATTTGCACTCATCTTTCTTTTTTACACAAATAGTTTTTTGCTGAAACGTAGAAAAAAAGAATTTGGCGTTTTTAATATTCTTGGTATGGAGAAATCCCATTTAGCAAAAACAATCGCATGGGAAAATTTTTATGTGATGATAATCAGCATTGCTGGAGGATTGATACTTGGCATTGCATTAGATAAGGCAATGTATCTATTGCTTGCCCAGTTAATTGAGGTAGAAATCCGACTTGGTTTTTTTATCTCTGGAAAGGCGATTCTTACAACAATTTTCCTCTTTCTAACTATCTTTTTTCTGATTTTTCTGAACGCTGTGCGGCAGGTCAGGATGTCTAATCCCATAGATCTGCTCAATGCAGGTAATGTTGGCGAAAAAGAGCCGAAAACAAAAATAGTGACAGCAATGCTGGGGGTTGTTTTTGTAGGAACGGGCTATTATCTTGCCCAGACCACCATAAATCCGGTTACTGCAATTCCTCTGTTTTTTGTGGCAGTCATGCTGGTAATCATCGGCACATATATGCTGTTCACCGCAGGGAGTATCGTACTTTTGAAAGCACTTAGGAAAAATAAAAAATATTACTATAAAACAAAGCACTTTATCAGTGTCTCAGGTATGATTTACCGTATGAAGCAGAATGCAGTGGGACTTTCCAACATTTGTATTTTATCTACTGCTGTTTTGATTATCGTGTCCTCTACTTGTTCCTTAATCTTCGGAATGGATGAAATCGGTCAAACACGTTATCCTAACGATTTTTCCATCTATGTAAATGAAGAATCAACAGAGAAAAGTCAGGAAGGATTGGATAAAGTCCATGAGCTTCAACAGCAGATGGGATTAGATGTCGTTCAGGAGACGCAGTATTCTTATTTTTCCTGTTCCTCTGTAAAAACAGGTGATACCTTTACGGTTGAACGTATTGATCCAAATATAGATATGAACGATATTGCAAATCTCATTTTTGTTCCTCTTGATGATTATAATACTTTCATGGGAACAGAAACGGTGCTGGCTGATGACGAGGTTTTGATTTACTCAAACAGGATGGCATTTGATTATCCTGTACTGAAAGTCTTTGATAAGGAGTATCAGGTAAAAGAAACGCTGGATATGTTCATGGGAAATGGTAAGGTTGCATCCAATGCAGCAAATAGCCATTTCATTGTCCTGCCGAATAATGTCCAAATGCAGGAACTATATGAAAAGCAGAAAGAAGCACTTACCGATATTGCAAGCCAGATTCGTTATTATTATGGCTTCGATACAAATAGCAATGCGGAAACACAACAGACATTTTATGATGCAGTAGCGAATGTATATGAGGTAAATGGGTATCAGGCAACCATTGAGTCAAAAGTGGCAGAAAGAACACGTTTTATCGGTATGTATAGCGGTCTTTTCTTTATTGGTATTTTTCTTGGTATTTTATTCATCATGGCAACTGCGCTGATTATTTACTATAAGCAGATCTCCGAGGGCTATGAGGATAAAGAACGCTTTGTAATTATGCAAAAAGTCGGTATGAGTAGACAAGAGGTAAAAGGAGCGATTAGATCACAAGTCTTAACCATGTTTTTTTTGCCGCCAATTTTAGCTGGCATTCATGTGATAGCTGCATATTCAATGATCACAAAGCTACTCGTATTGGTAAATTTGTTGAACTTAAAATTTTTTATCATATGCACAATCGTCTGTTTCTTAGCATTTATGCTGATGTACTTCCTCGTTTACCTGTTGACGGCAAGAACTTATTACAAAATCGTTAGCAAGTAAGTGAAGAGAAACGGAGGTGGTATCATGGGAAATTAGTTGTTCTGGATATATCTGAATCCGGCAGACAGATTGGTGAGAAACTTTTTGCAGTTCTTAATGCTGATAAGAAAAAAGGGCTGACAGAGTTTGTCCGGGAATATGAGGAAATCCATGTCCCATGTTTCCCTTCAAATCTCCGAGGCAGTAATAATAACCAATCATTGACCGAACTTCGGGAAGGCGAATTGTATGTATGCCTGGAACAAAGACTTGTACAAGTCCGGGAGCAGGTGGTCGATCTGACGGTTAAAGAGTTTGATATACTGGCATTACTGATCCGAAATCCAAAGCGGGTATTCACTTATGAGATGATTATTGAGCTTGTATGGAATGAGGATTATTCTAATTACTCACGAAAAGCTGTCAACAACCACATTAGCAATATGCGGAAGAAACTAAAAATTTCGCCGGATGTGCCTGATTATATTAAAAGTGTGAGCGGTGTGGGATATAAATTTGATATTTAATAAGGCAAAGCTGCAAGTTATATCTATATCTTGTGGCTTTGTTCTTTTTTCTTCCAATTACACGAATACTATCCGCTAATGTCAAAACTTGCGGTCATCTTGGCTGGAAATAGCACAAAACGGGTAAGAATATGGAATTTCTCCTTATATAATGCCCTCAAAGAAAGGAGACTGATAGTAAACAATCTTGCTTGCTTTCTCCTTTGGGGAGGGAAAATCCGGAATGCTATGGAAAATACCGCATGGGATCAGCCTATGCCTTTATTGGAGAACACAATTATTTGGCCCTGCAGTTCATCAAAGAATTGCGGGGTTTTTTGATTCGACAGAAAAATACAAATCCTGGCATATTCCAGTATACTTTTATAATGCTCTGTCTTGGTGCGCGTCTGTGTTTTTGCAGGCGCGCTTTTTTGTACCCTATTTCAGAAAATGCAGGTGTGACAGCCCAGGATGCCGCTCCCCACCCTCTGATTTCGATTTTGCCAGTCAACAAAAAAATCGAAATTGGAGGAATTACCCATGAAAAAAATCAATCTGCGGGATTACTACCCGTTTTATTCAAAAGATACAGTTGTTGAGGTGCCGGGGGAAGTTGCCGATCTGCTTCGGGAATATAAGCTGGCGGAGGCTGCCTATTTCCTGCGTACATATCGACACAAAGCATATTTTTCCCTGGATTATGATGTGAACGTTGAGCGTGATGTTCTAATGGCCGCGTTGTCGCCTCTTGATATTTTGGAACAGAAAGAAGAAAATATCCGGCTGTATCGGGCGCTTGCCTCTTTGCCGGAGAAACAGAAAAACCGGATTTATGCACATTATTTTCTTGGCATGAGCAAAGCGGATATTGCAAAAGCGGAAGGCACTCATAAAAGCCGGATTAGCCGTTCTATCAATGCTG
>CAJTMC010000088.1 GCA_910577115.1 uncultured Lachnospiraceae bacterium | reverse complement strand
GCCAGTTCTTCGTATCCAGGCTTCAGACAGAAATAGATATCTGTCACTGGATTCTCATAAAAGCAAAATGCCACAATCTCTTCATCACATTCCCAAATTCGATTTTTATAAGAATAGGAGATGTCCATCCAGTAGGAAAATGAAGCGTATGCATATTCAAAAAAGGGAGCTGGTACACCGTTTCTCCAGTCCCTCTCATATATTTCAAGCAGGAACTCATATATTTTTCCGCAATCTGCTAATACGCTAAATGGTCTTTGTGTAATACTCCTTAACTTATGAACTTCCAAAGCCTATATCCCCTCCTTTTCATAATCCATCTGTATAAGCTCTTTCCCATTGGGAAGTGGATATCTTAATACTTTGATTGGATGATATCCTATATTTTTCATCAAGTTCTCAACAAATGATGCGTCTATTTGCTGATGTACGCTCTCCAACCCGTCAAATACATGAATATAAGGAGAATCTGACACCCATTCTACGTCTATGTTATATTGAATTGCACATGAAACATACTTTGGATTGGTATGTTGAACTACCTTTTGAAAATTATTGTAACCTATATATTCAATCAGTAGGTTTGCAATAAGTAGCTCTGTTTCCGGCAACCTCTCCATATGTTTCGTCAGGTCAATGCACAAGCACTCCAACACTCCTGTTAAATCAGGATATCTGAAGGCACTCTCCTGAAGATAGTCAGGATTGATATCCACCCCATACACTTTTGCATATTTGCATTTTTGTACATGCTCAAGGCCATTACCTCCTGCAACACCTAATATCATTGCGCTGGATACCGGGTAATCCTCAAGCTGACTTTTCATCATTTGGTTCATTGTCTGCAGCTGCATAACAGAACCAAGCCGCATATGATTTTCGTAATCATCTAATAGAATTTCTATCCACGGATTTACCATAATGTTTCTCCTGTTATGCCTGTGCTCATCTTGTTATCGTGTTACTCCCCGTCAGAAAGATATCTATTTATCAAAATATCTTTCATAGCGGCATTGTTCAACAACTGTATCTCCCAATAATGTTATTGCTTGATGGGGACAGGAACTGATACATCGGTAGCACATAGTACAACGACTTCCTGCGGTCGCCTTACTGTTTTTTATGACGAGATTTTCCATAGGGCATAGACTGACACAGAGCCCACATCCCGTACAGGCTTTGTTGATTTTCAGCTTATCAGAATAGTCCTTTGTTTTTCCATAATACCATAATCGTTGGCAGAGCAATCCTGCTATCCTATCGTAAAAATACAATCCGTCTTTTGGGTATTTTCCTTGCTTCATTTTGCCCACACAATTTTCAATTTTTCTGTCTGCAGCCTTAATAATCTCCCGATTTTTTTCAAGGGATTTCTTTAGCAGCCTCACATCACAAACAGAATCGGGCATATGAATGTGTAAACCGCCAACAACTTTTGCACCATACTTTTTCAATAATCGTGCGGAACAGCCCGCCCCATCTCCACTAAACAACCCCATTGTGGCAAGGCAAAGCACCATCTTTCCTTTCCAAAGGTCTGAATGATCTTTTATAAAATCCCGTACCATGACAGGGACATTTGAAAATTGTACAGGATATGCCAAAACAACAAAGTCATGTTGTGCCAATAAATTTGCTGTTTCTTTTCCCTCAATCGGGATGACCTGTGCCGAGTGATCCAATAACTCCATCAATTTCTCGATACAGTGTTTTGTATTTCCTGTTCCACTTAAATATATGCCTATCATACTTTTTCCTCGAAACTATCTATTTGTTCTCTGCATCATTCCACTGTTTGAATACGACTATTTCCGCATCAGCTCCAAAACCGCTGTACTCAGACACCATGAGATATTTCTCATCAGCAATGATCCCGTAGCACCTGTCGCTGTTCTTTTTATGCAGCTGATTCCCTACATAAATTTTGTTATCATCCCAAAACTTTACGATCTGTCCGTTGGGAAGGGCATATTCGATGTTGGCAAAGGAACCTTTCAACGCATTCAGCTCTGTTACTTCTTCCATGTCTGGAATTTGCAGCGCATTGAACGCCGCAATCAGTTTCTCTTTCAATTTAATTAACGCTGTCTTGCCTTTTTTACAGCATTGTGCAGCAAGGCATTCTGCTCCAAAGGGCCGTCCTCCCGTTCCCGCACACCCTTTGCAAGTGCCGCTTATTTCACAGTTTGTACAATCAATTCCACAGATAGATTTCATTCTATTTTCCTCCGCAAATTCTCTTTTTTTACAACTTCTTTATCGGGAAAAACATATATCCTTTCCCGGTCTGAGGGCACGTAAAATCATGGACAGCTCCGACTAATGAAATGCCATGCCCCTGCAGATATTGTATTACTTCCGGAAAAACGTTGTCATTTTCACGTTCCACGTAGATATATTCATAGCCAGGAATCACCCATTTTGTCCAGCCATCGGGGGCTTGCGCGTCCTCATTGCACTCTACTCCCGCAAGATAAAGCCCTTTACTGAAATCTTCCCAAGGCTGGAAGGAGCGGGAGAAATCAGACATCGCGCCCCATATTCCGATGATGTTCCCGTTTTCGTCTTTCTTTACCAGATGCGAAACTTCTCCAAAATGGGAATTGGCGTCGTCCCATAGCTTTTGAATAAAGTCGTCCCCGTCTGTTGTTGCCCCTTCTTTTCCGATTACGACAAAGGACTCTTTTTGGCATTTTTCGATTTTCATTGCTTTGCCATTCCTTTCGCTTTGTTTAATTCATTTTCATCGTCTTAATTTGACTATTCCATCATCATTGTGGTTTTGTTTATTATCAAGCCTGATAAGACTGCTCTTAAATCCTCAGCGAATCAGCTTTATAACATCCTGTAGGGTGACTAATGCCATCACACCCATCAACAGCACAAAACCTACCGCTCTGGTTTGTAAATCCCTCAATATTGCCTTCATCACTTGAAAAAATCACATTGCCGCTGTTCAGATATGTTCTGACTTCCGAAAAGCCCATTTCTTCAAAGCCTTTCTTTAATTCCGCCATTGGGACTTTATTTTTACCGCTTATATTAACACCACGCAAAAACGCAATATATCTTGCCATATTTGCAGATACCTCCACACAGCCCTCCGGTTTAAGGCAACACCGCACAAAGATTGCGCGGTGTTGCCTTAACACTCCATTAAATATCCAAATCAACAGCAACCGCAAGAATCTTATATCTAGCCAACCCTTTACCTTTTGTCTACTCCGTCATGATCCCCCAGCGGATGCCGAATCTATCAACAAAAACAACTCTACAGGAGCTGTATGGCATAGCCTCCATAGGATAAATGGTCTTGCTCTCTTCTTTCATAATCTCGTATGCTCGCTGAACGTCCTCTTTCGCATCATACATAATGGTAAGAAAATTCGAGTAACAGGTCTGGAACTCCATGTCCACATGATCACTCATGATAATTCTCTGGTCACCAATCAGAAGTTCCGAATGATAAATATAATTTTTCTGGTTATCCCTAATCAGTAGATTGTATTGCGGATCGTCAGCCTCGCCATAGGTAATCAGACAGGTTATCTGTCCCCTGAATGCCTTTTCATACATTTGGATTGCCTTTCGGCAGTTACCGTCGAAGTTCAAGGTTGGCACAATCTTCATATCGTTTCTCCTCACAAAAATATCTTTGTTCCTATCTGATTATCTAAAACGCCACTGAGGCGCAGCACCGTCATCTCCCCAGTATTCATCCAGAGAAAGAATCTTTCCGTCCCTCACCTGCATGAATGGCACCACATGAAAAGAACTGCTTCTATCGCAGGTATATACATACACGACTACAATAAAGATATCTCCGGTCTTTTCTATTCGTTTGATCTCACCATCCCATTCTCTGGGATATTCACAATTTGCTCTGATATATTCTTCCACAGTGAATTTCATTGGTACCATGCCAGCTAATATACGCATCACTGAAAAAGAACTCTCTTAGCCTTTTGCATTCTGTTTTAATACCGCTTTCCAAAAACTCTGTATATCCATTGAGTTTATCCTCGCTTTATCTTCCATTCTCAATTTACTTTTTGCATATTGAATTTGCCAGTATCATCATCACAGCGCAGTCAAGCAAAGTGACTGCTCCGAAGACATATGCCATAGCAGCGGGAAGCGTATTTTGGCCAATCGCCATAATCAAAATGAGAAGCGTAATAACCAGCATCCCCATTCCTACAACTCGGCACAGCTTCTTTTCATTGTACCTTTCCTTTTTCTGAGGGCTGGCTGTATTATAGCCGGCTATTAAATTCGCTCCATGTCCAGTCAGTAAAAGGATTGTTATCAGGACAAATACAGCAAACACCACCCATATCATCCAATCTGGTCCGTTCGTTATGTCTTTTAACTTCATCTCGATTCTCCTTTCCCCAAAATAAACACTCTATAGTTTTAATAGCTAATTATAACCGATTTTTATTCGCTCTGCTCAACATTTCAAGCCCATCTAATGATAGCTTAATTCTCATCAGATGGGTTGAATTTATCAAATATTTTTTTATAGCTCCTGCTTTGAGAAGATATAACAGCTTAGTTTGAACATCACGGCAACCCATATAACGACGATCACCGGAGCGATACAAAGTAGCATCGGAATCATATCTTCTGTTAAGTCGATGCCCATTCCCACCAGCAGCTTATAAATCCCGTAGAAAATAGCGCTTGGAGCGATAAACGAGGCAAACATCAGCATACGCGCCCGCTCTGCACCGAATTTGAACACTAAGGGAATTGAAATACTGCCACAGATTGCCGTATACAGCAAACCAATCAGGCTCAACTGCAGAAGCGTCACGATTCCTTCTGTATTCAACACGAGTTTGTGAAGCAGGATACCGCCTCTAGCCCCCAGCACAAGGCCTGCAGCAGCGCCGCCCACCGCAAAAATTAGCAGCACGATAAACTTGGATGCTACCAGGTCTTTTCTTGACACCGGCATAATCATGGCGTATCGCGGCCACTTGGACATATTATCAAAGGAAAATGTCGTGATAACCATCGTTCCGCAAATAATACCGCTGGCAACCACATAGCTCTCTGTACCGGCAGAGGATATCAGTCCGACTGCCAAAATGACCAGAACCAAGAGCATAGACTTCATGTTATGTCCGATATTATATAGGTCTTTCAAAATCAGGCTTTTCATTTTGTCCTCTCTCCCTTCACATACAAAAGCAGAATATCGTCAATAGCGGCGTCATCCACCACAGCGTTTTTATATCGCCGTCTTGCCTTTTCTTTATCCGCTACCAGCACGTTCCACTGGTAATCTTCTTTTCGATACGCAAGGATCTCCGATTTGTCAATTTCATCAAAGATGGCAGCTCCGCAGCGGATTATGCCATAGTGGTATAGGAGCTCATCCTTTGCCTTGCAGAACAGCACTTTTCCCTGGTGAATAAACGTAATGGTATCTGCAACCTTTTCCAGGTCTGTGGTGATATGCGAGGAGATCATAATAGAATGTTCCTCGTCCTGTACGAATTCCAGGAAAACGTCCAGAATATCGTCCCGCATCACCGGATCAAGACCGCTGGTGGCCTCATCCAAAATCAGCAGCTTCGGCCTGTGCGAAAGCGCCACTGCGATGCAGAGCTTCATCTTCATTCCCTTGGAAAAGGTCTTGATCTCTTTATTCGTGGGAAGTTGAAAACGGTTCAGGTATTCTCTGTACAGGCGGTCATCCCACTGCTTATACGCTGTCTGAGAGATTTTTCCGACCTTGGCCGCTGTCAGCGTCTCGTAGAAATTGATACCATCGAATACAACACTGATATCTTCCTTCAGCTGCTTTGCAGAGGACAGTTCCTGCCCCCAGAAGGTCACAGTTCCGTCATCCTTATGAATCAGATCCAGAATGGCGTTGATTGTGGTACTCTTGCCAGCGCCGTTTTCACCGATCAGCCCCATAATCGTTCCTTTCGGAATTGAAAAGGATACATGATCCAGCGTAAAATCCGCATATTGCTTTGTCAGGTTTCTGACCTCTAAAATGTTGTCCATCACTATTCCTCCTGATAGAACATCGTCAGCAAATCTATCGTTTTTCCAAGCGAGATTCCGCTGGTCCGGGCAATTTCCGCCGCTTCCTGCAGGTGTTCTTCCATCTGCCTCTGCCGCTCCTCCTGATAGAAGTCCTTGTTGTTTGCCGTGATAAAGCTCCCTCGCCCCACCGTTGTTTCGATGAAGCCGTCCCGCTGCAGGTCTTCATATGCCTTCTGTACGGATGTAACGCTTACATGAATGGACTTCGCCAAAGCGCGCATGGAGGGAATGGAATCACCGGTTCGCAGCTCACCGCTCATAACCTTCGCTTTAATCTGCGAGGTAATCTGCTCATAGATTGGCTGACCTTTATTGCTACTGATGATTATTTCCACACTGCTCCTCCCCTCATTGTTCTAATTGTATTGTTTGTATGAGTACATTATAATCAATTCACACATTGTTGTCAAGAGAAATCTTAAAATTGGAGCAATCGATTTGTGGAATTTACTTGAAGTAACGTAAGCGGTCCCAAGATACGGACGAGCACTTGCTGAAACAAATAAAAAAGAAAAGTATACCACCCAAAAGGCGCGATACACTTTTCCGTTTCAAACACTTTAGTCAGAAGTCCAACTGCATTTCATCATTTAGAGCCTTGAATCCCAACTTTTCATAAAGCGACCTTAGACATACGCGACCCGCTCCCCATTCTTTGGCGGACTGCAGGCAGTTTACAACGATTTGCGTGGGGTGTGGTGCAAAGCCTCATGGCCTTGCACCAAAGGAATAAAATACTCTGTTTGGACACTCCCGGTTCTTTCCGATGCAGACCGCTTTATTTTTGTTCTCCAAACATGGATGATGATAGAAATATATGATAATTCTCCACAATCGAAAGCTGTATAGCATTTGTGCTATTGTCATCTGCGATTGCATTTAGTTTGAAAAACACTTCGTCAGACGACATCTCAGCAAGAGTTTCGAGGTCAGTATCATACCAAAAAGATTGAATATCATTGATTGCATTTGCAAGTGCTGTGTCCCGTTCTCCGACTGTGACTACTTGAGGATCAAGGTGATAAGAAATGCCATACATCAAACTTACCCATGTGGGCGGGTCAGTTTCCTGGCTTTCTCTTGCAAGTTCAAAACTCAAATCAGGATCAATTACCGAACTGCCATAATAGCTCTTTACTAAGAGTGAGTTTTCAATATTTGACGCTCTTAT
>CAJTMC010000087.1 GCA_910577115.1 uncultured Lachnospiraceae bacterium | reverse complement strand
CTCGTCCGTGGTTATATGCCATTCTTTTTTCCTCCAATCAGAATTGATTGAGAGGGCAGACAAAAGCCCCCTCATTTTCCCAAAGGAAAAAACAAGGGGACTGAACGCCTTAAATTTTGTTTTCGATTATCTTTCTTAGCTTCGCAAGGATTTTGGTTTTGCGCTTGTTGACAACGCTCTGTGTCACACCTAACCGCAATCCGACTTCCCGCTCGGAAAGTTCTTCAAAGAAGATTGCTTGTATCAATGCCTGCTCCCCATCCGACAATAAGGGCAGGGCGGCTTTCAGCCTGTCCACCATCACCGCACGGACAACGGTTTCCGCAACGTCCACCGTTTCATCAATAACGAAGTCAAGCATATTCCCTTCACTGTCTATAAATCCCTCCAATGAGAGCAGCTTGTGGTTCGTGTCCAGTTTTTGCAGATAACGCCACCGCTCTTTCACCTTGTAGAAATCTGCGTACTGTTCCCGCACGGCTTCAATCAGACAGCCCTGCACGGGGATAAACAGCTTGTCCATGTAACTCTGGTCGGATTCCCTGCGGCGGCAAAAGTCTTTATATGATAGTTCCACATAGACGTTGTTTTCTTTGATATATACCTTTCTTGGTGCATACTTCACCGTATTTTCCTCCCATCTGAATTTTTGAAATGCTAAAATCCAGATGGAGAGGGCGGAGAGCGGCAACGGACACCAGAAACAGCCCTGCGGCACAATCTGATAAAAAACGACAAAAGAAAAACCGCAAAGGCTGTCACCACATAAGGAGATAATTTGAAAACAGCAAAATACAATCTATGGGCGATAGCAAGGCAAAAGCCAGCGTTGAAAGCAGAAATGCTTTTTACGCTGGCTATCTCTATATAAAAATAAAATCGCATATTCGCAAAATTTAAAGTCTTTTGCTATAATGCAGAAAAAGGTAATGCAAAATTTAAAATTCGTACTTAGCAATTAAGTATTTGCTTATCAAAACAGTTACACATCAATCAAATAATTCAAAATCAAAATGATGGAGGTTTAGGATTATGGAAAAGACATTATTTGAGCAGATGGGCGGGACATATACAAGAGTTGGAGATTATTTTCTCCCCGACTTGAAACTGCCCGAAGAAGAAACAAAACCTATCAGCATATGGGGACAGCGACACGCAAAATATTTGAAGCAAAAGCATAAAGTTTTGTATATGAATTTGCTTACAAGCGGTAAGTTAAATCGCTATCTTGCTGATATTGACAAACAGTGGGAAGAAGTGTTTTCTCGGCTGGTAAAGCAGATAGCAGAGCGTGAAGATGTGACGGAACAGTTAAAGGCAGATAATCAGCTTAAATGGGTTGCGCAGATGAATAATATTTATAGTAGGGTCACAGAAATCGTGAATAAAGATTTGATTTACAGTTAATTTACAGACGGCGGCAGGGAAAAATCCTGCCGCCGTGTATCGTAATTTAGCTTTCTGTTATATACATATAATTTATTTATCTATCTTGCCAATATATAGTTTTTTTGGATGAATATCAGAAATTTTATTCTATATAATGCTTATTGGAGTCCTGCCAAATTTCAAATACGCTATCGCTCCTAAATCCAAATGCGGCACCCAAAACATCAGCTATAAGAGAACATGACATTTCATCAAAATGGACTTTGGGGTTATCTTTCAAATATATGATTTTGCTTTTATTATTTTCCCTATGAGCGTATGGGATTCCGTGCCTTTTAACATATTCTTGATATTTGTTTCCATAAAAAAATGGTACAACTTCACCGGCATTTTCTAATTCCAGACAAAAGGCATAATCTTTTTCTTGAAGTTTATATTGTTTTGCTATTTTTTCAAAAAGGAGCATACCGGAAAAAAGAGCGTTGAATATATCCGACCCACTAACTAAATTGAATTTATTAACTTTCTCTTCATCAAATCCAAGGTCAATATAATATTCTTGATACGCACTTTTTTCAGTATCATTTGATAAGCCAATCGGCATAGTTATTTTACATGACCAATCGTAAAAAAACTCGAAAACAAACGTGCCAGAATTCGAACCCGGGAAAATAAACTTATACATAAAGATTATTGAGTTCATAGAATAACTGATATGCTCAAAAATATCATTATTTAATTTGATGAAGTCAATAAATTTATCCCTGTTGGTATATAAATTGAAAAAGTTTCTGTATTTAGAACTAACATTTTTTAAGTAAATGTTGGCTATTGGATAAGTTACTTTGCACTGTAAGATATTATTATAGGCATAGTAAAAATCTCTTTTACAGAAATTATCAATATTTTTCTGATATTCTTTTGACCTCTCATATAGATATTCAATATTTCCTCTATCAGCAGGCTTTATGGGTTCTTTACTGCTTCCGCTACGTACATAAACACTACCGTTGCAAATATAAGGAGCGTTCTTTCCCTCATAAACATAAACAACTAAAACTCCAGTTCTCTTATTATCGGGTGAAGCCAAAAAACGCGTACTAAATTCAGGCATAGGGGATATTCTTGTAGCTATCTTCCCAATACGCTGACTATAATCTTGTTTATCTATTGGCTGAATCTTTTTAGTTTTATCATCAATGCCAATGATAAGCCACCCGCCTTCACAATTCGCAAATGAAGTGATTTCCTTTGCAAGTTGAGCCCTTCCACCATCTTCAAGAAGGAGTTTATATTCAACATGATGCCCTTCATCGCATTCTACGAGCTGAGAAAGATGACCATACTTGATTTTATCTATAGACAATGGTTGTCCTTTTTTATCAAAAAAAGGTGAATACATATTATACCTCACTTTTCGTAATCTCTTTTATTTTTTCAACTTTCCTGTCCGTATAACGGACAACATCTTTGATAGCAAGTTTCTGAATTGCAGAAATCAAGTTCTCCATATATACAAGATCAATTTCTCCATCAATTTGTGGAAGCTGTATAAACTTGTTTCTAACAACATTCCATCCTCCAAGTTTATTCTTGTGAGAATAAATCTGTCTATCGGTTACTTTATTGATACACATAACCATAAATAGATACTGCTTTGGGGAAAGAGCCTTATCGTTGTACTTCCAACGAATTGCGTATGCATCAGAAAGCACAGTAAAATCTTTTGACTGAAAATATGCCCTATAAACATCGCTGTTTGAAGGAATAGAAATAACATTCTTCAGGATAGTTGCTCCTTCTTTAGGCGCATAGTAGTTTAAACCTTGATTTTGGAAACTCGAAGTCAGACACGGCAAAACGTATTGATCCGTTGGCGTACCCGGTAATTCTTTGGCTTGATATGGAAGCTTCTGCGTTTTAATCTTATCAAACAAATCGCCCATTCTATACTCTTTCCACTGAACAAAAGGAAGCTTATTGACAGACGCCGTTTCATCAACAGATAATTCACAGTTGTTAAGACCACATGCAGTCAAGTACAAAGACAATTCCGCCACTCGTTCCACTTCCAACTTCGCTATAAACGATTCCATAAAATCAAAGACGATTTTACCATTGTTGATAGGAAGCCTAATCAATTGCTCTTTCAATGTTTCAACATTAAATCTCGAACTTCCCCAAGCAAAAGAAGAAAATGTTTTTCGCATTGAAGCCAAGAAAAACTGAGCATTTTTCTTACCAAATTCGACATATTTAGGCTTGAGAATTTTAATTTTGTCACCTGTAAAATACGGGACTTCTTGATAAAACATCGTTGCAGTGTCCTGACCGAAAGAAATCGTGTTGCCATGATTCAGAAACAAGACACTTTCATCAATGTTGCCTTTCTTGCCGTTGTCTGTACTTTGCCTAACAATGTATGGATGACCGCCATTCTTAACTAATGAAACCTTATTCGCATCGAATCTTTTTTTGTATGATAAAACGTCAAATAATTCTCCGAGTTTAAATTCGCCCCACTTAACACTCATCAACTTTTTGTTAAGTGAGGCATTCATTTTCCCAGACGGTCATTCTCCGTGATTTGATTTTTCAGAAGATTTGACACTTCCCAAGCCAAATAATCGCTAACCGTTTTTTTGAAATCATCCAAAGTTGGTTTTGTGTCAATCGGTGCCGTCTGATTCCAGTCTGCACCATTTTCAGGATCAATCTTGCCCTCGTAGTACTCCTTTTCCGTGAAAATGTTCAGCTTTGTTTTTCCGAAGCGCACAAGGTCAACAATTTCCTGATAGCGTTCTTTTGCGCGGTCAGTATCCCGCAGGTTGCAGCTTGCTTTTTTTCGGTTTGTTCTCGTATATCCGTCAACGGAGAAATCAATAAATTTTACAGTATCGTCTTTCTGATGCGCTTCACCAACACGGAAAACATATACATTCGTCTGAACGCTTGATTTACCGATAAACAGGTCAATCGGCATTTTGATGCTGGCAAGCAGAGTACTATGTTTCAAAATCTTTTTGTTATACTCTGTTGCTTTACCGCTGCCTGCGGAGTTTTGAATAATGATAGCGGCATAGCCCTTGTTCATCATCGACAGAGCCTTTTCAACGAATATCATACCGTTGCCGGGTGCAGAATACGGCGGATTCAAAACGAACGCATCAGCAGGGAATTTTTCGTCATTTTTGCCAAATCCATAGTTGCCGTTAAATTCTTTCAGTGAATCTTTGTTCAGAATATTGGAGCTGCCGTCACCCATCAAAATCATATTAAGAATTGCCAACATATAAACTTCCGAAAGAATTTCAAGACCGAGAAGTTGATTTGCCTTGATTTCAACAGATTTTAATGCAAACGCATCGGGGGATTTAATCTTTTCTTTGGCATCTATCAACATTTCATTCATAGATGCAACAAGAAGCCCTGCTGAGCCAGTCGCAAAGTCCCACACATAGGAGTCCTTGTTTACCCTTGCGAGCCGCGCTAAAAGAGTAGCAACATAGGAGGGCGTCAGAACAACATCATTCAGCTTGTCCTGCGAAAACCCAAGCCAACTGTACATCTCATTGAACAGCTTTCCAGTGAAGTCGGTGCTCAGTCCGATTTTGTAATATATGCCAAGATCGTCAATGATTTTTGTAAACACTCGCTTTAACTGGCTTTCTCCGTTTTAACCTTATTGATGTTATCAGTTGTCAGCGTGTTCTGTAAAGTGCGGACAATTAAATCTCGTTTTTCCTGTGGCAAATTCTTCTCATTCAAGAATGCTTTTATTTTACGAAGAATGATATCTCCGTCACGACTTCCGTCTTCGGTTGAGGATTTCAGTCCAGATTTTTCAAGCGCGGAAACCTTCCCCGGTACACCAAGCGTTGCAATAATGGATGCCGCCACAAGATAAACACGGTCACGCTCACTCAGACCTTTTTCACTTTGATAAATATCGTTATTCAGTTTTACAAGACTGGCATTAATTTCCTTCTCACGATGTTCTTTTATCTTTTCGATTTCTTCCTGCGAGAGTTGAAGACGCTTTACTTTTTCAATAAAGCCATCAAAGTTGCTCTTTTTCAGAAAAGAGAAGTCTGTGTAATCATCGACTTTCTGCCCGATACCAAAATTGTGCTTGGAAACATAATATACGCCGATTTCATATTCAAGCTTCCCACTATCGTTTTTATATCCGGTCATGCCGATGGCGATGATATCGGTATAGCTTGTATAATGCAAAAGTGCATTTGCATAATGAACTGCACCGTTTACAGCATAAGAATTGATATTTTTGAAATCGGGCTGATTCTTTGCAGTTTTATTTGCGACTTTTCCGTCAGCGTCAAGCATGACAAGTTTGTCTTTATAGCCCTTATATTCAATCAAAACAGGATAATTGACTAAATTCTTATCCTGGAAAAGCAGTTTTGCGTCGGGACGATTTCCACCGATACCTCCGTTTTTGGAATAATAGTCATTGAGTGCCTGATCGATTTCTGTGTTTAATGCTTCCTGCTCCAACTTATAATCAAGCTTATATGATTTCATCCAACCATTTGCAAGGTCGGCAATATTCGGTTCAACAGATTGGATTTTATCCATTGTTATTTCCTCCATGTATCCAGTTATTATCATTAGCAGACCAAAATTTTGTGAATTTGTCGTTCAAAATTGCCGCTGTAAACGGTTCAGTCAAAAACTCTTTAATCATTCTTAGCACAATACCGTAATTATCGGTTTTAGCAGCAATCTTACGAACAAAAGCATTCCATTTCTTCTGCATGGTTTCATCACTATCAAATGCCATAACCTGTTCAAACTGTTCCGATGTAAAGATATGCCCGCGGTTTTCAAATGTTTTTCTTAATGCTTCTGTCAGCGTTGCTCCATCAAAATCAAATTTATTAGCAAGATAATAAATATCGTAATAGTCTTTCATTCGGCTCGAAAATTCCATAAGGCTTAGGATAGCGTCAATCTTTTCGGCTATCGTTGTTTCAAGAGAGTAGGTATTTACTGTCGGTGTGGTAAAACCATCAAGTTGAGTTGGAATTTTTCGTTTTTCCTGCTTCGGTACGATAACATCCCCCACACCAAAATCAATGCTGAACGGTGTTTTCGTATTCTTAATTCGAGCCACAAGAGATACTCCGATACCGGCGTATTTCTTTGCAGCGGCGATAGGTGCAATGTCTTTAATCTCAAAGGTCACAAAATCATTGCCTGTTGGTGTGGAAATGATTGTCTCTATTACAGTCTGTAGCTGTTCAGGAGTGTTGGGAACTTTCCGAAGAAGAAAGTCAACATCTACTGTAACACGACTATCAAAATCAGTAACAGAATAAATGAACAATCCGCCTTTCAGCACAAGATTTTCCGCATATTGTGATTTTTCCAAACGGCGGAGGAACTCTTCTTGACAGAAGAGTTGCAGACAAAGCTGATAGCTTCGTCCGCTTTCTTTTGCCTTATTTTTCAATCTTGCAAGTACAGATGCAGCAATATCAGCCATTCAGCAGTACCTCCATTACATTCATAACTTTTGTATACAGTTTCATTTCCTTTGCGTATTTTGACAAGTTTGCAAGGTTCTTATTTTCATCAACAGCGTAAGCATTGACAGCTTTATTGAAAATTTCATTATCAAGTTTTGTACGGTACTTAAAACAATCGCATATGGTTCGCTCCCGGTCATACACGGGCAATGTCACGCCGTTAAAATTATCCACAAATTTCCCAATTGTAAAATAGTCTTTTTGAATATAGTAAGCTTTCATCGGAAATTCCACAATATTCTTTACGACACGGGACGCTGTTCTTGGTACGGCAATCGACCATTCACGGGGAGAAAAATCATTGTATCCATAATGGAATAATGCAGACTCTACACAAATAATCCCTTGCGGAAGAAGCTCATGTATTAACTGTTCCTCCGTCGTGTCATTGCTCTGCGGAAGCTGATAAAATCCCCTTCGAATCCTCTCAATAACGCCTTCTTTACAAAAAACTGCTACCTCGTATTTATTTATTCCTTTATCTGCAAAGTCTGAAGTTT
>CAJTMC010000086.1 GCA_910577115.1 uncultured Lachnospiraceae bacterium | reverse complement strand
TAACAGGTACTTATCAGGATTATTATACATCTGAAACATTTACAGATACATTTACTTTAAATGAGGATGGTAGTCTAACAGCTGAACTTAGTGATGAAAGATACAGTTCTATGAATATGACTTTTGACTTTGAAAGGGAAATATCAGAGCAGGAAGAAAGGTCGGATGTTGTAGATATTAATGATTATATAGGCACATTCATGAATGGAGAGGACAGTGGGGCAGGAAGGCTTACAATCTCTGAAATTGATCCTCAATCGGTAAATGTACGTTTTGAAGCATCTGGGGATTTTGGAACTAAAAATGGTGTTTCTATTGTATTTGAAGAAACTGGCTATTCTTTTGAAAATGGGATTTATATTGATGTGTCAGGGAAAAGAGTGGAATTTACAAAAGGAACGAAGCACGATGGGACGTATGTTTTGGATGTTCCAGAGCCTTTAAAACAGGAGTGGAATCTTCTTGAGAGTGTTTACGAGAAGGAATATTCTTTAATGGATACTGTTCCAGAGGAAACATCGGAAATTGATAGGTTTCTTGGTACTTATACAAAAGATTTTGGAAGCTATAAAGAAGCATTGATTTTAACAGTTCGAGAAGATGGATTGTTATATTGGAATGCAGGAAACAGCTATCATGGCGGATGGATGGGTGATCGTTATACAGAGTATTCTATCAATGGGGATGAGTTGAAAGCTACAAATGAAGGTGGAACAGATACGTTTATCTTAGATGCCGATGGCTCTATTACAGCAACATTTTCAGCTTTAGATTTTTATAATGGAGTCTATGAACGAAACGATGGATATGACGAAACAGAAGAATATCCAGGAGGATACCCCTAAATAATCTGAAGTACAAAACAGAGGAGAAAAGGAATGAGAAAAATCTTGACAATGGTTTATGGGCATTTTGGACGATTGCAGCAAATAAACAAAACAGCAAGAGATGATTCTTCTTAAAGAGCATTTAAACCTTATGCAAATGCCATAGCAAGACTGTTAGATAGAAAGCGCTTAAAAAATAATATTAAGAACAGCGGGAAAATTTATACAGCAAATAGTCAGCAAAAAGTCAAAAAATTGCGTACAAAAATTTTATGTAATACAATTAAAAAGTAAAACAATTTGATAAGGAGAAATACATATGAATAAAGAATTATTACAAAAAATTATAAATGCAGACAGAATCTGTAAACAGGCAAATGTACACTATCAGGAAGCTGTTAAGCTGGAGCAACAGGATATGGAACAGCAGACGAGTACAAAAAAATCAGCTAAAATAAAAGGAATTATCGCTGGTGTTGCTACTTGGTTTGTTATTGGCTCGATTGGAAATGTATTGGTTTCTTTATTGGGAAATATTGCAATTTTTGTCATGATGGTAAATAGTATAAGCCAATTTGGTGGACTAGCTTTAGGAATTATCCTTGGATATAGCATATACAAAAAAGGACAAGGTGAATTTAAGGCTGAATCAGCTAAAAGACAAAAAGCTATAGAAAAAGAAAAAGCTGCCGCACAGCAGATTTTTGACAACAATGTAAATGATCTTGCTTTTCTTCCTGTTGATTATTGGTATCCTCTTGCCACAGAGTACCTTGTAAAAGTAGTCCAAACAGACAGGGCAAATACCTTAGCAGAAGCCCTGTCAATGTTTGACGAGCAGTTACACCGCTAGAAGATTGAAGAAGCAAACGCTGAGATTGTCGCACAGCAAAAGGCTCAGACAGCAAACTTAAACAGCATCAGAAAGAGCAGTAAAGTAAGCGCTATTGCTAATACAGCAAACGCTATTGTAAATATTTCAAGTAAACTATAATTTATCAAAAAACAAAGGAGAATGATATACATGAAAAAAATATTATTGATGCTTGCAGTAGGAATTGCAAGCGTAGGATTATTAACGGGCTGTGGCGGTTCATCATCAATCAATTTAACAGATTATGCAACTGTAAATTTTGATGGGATAGATGGGAAAGGCACAGCAACTGTAAACTATGATTTGACACAGCTTGAAAAAGATTTTGTGGGTGATGACGATGGGAACATTTCCCAAGAAGAAGCACAGGAATTAGTGAATTTTGCATCTTTTGAAATGTCAATCAAATGGGAGCTGGATAAACAAGAAGCCCTCTCAAATGGAGATAAAGTAAAACTCACTGTTACATATAACGAGGATTCAGCAAAAGAACAGAAGATAAAGATTAAAGGCGGCACAACAAAAGAATTTGAAGTGTCTGGACTGAAAGAGCCTATTACTTTAGATGCATTTGATCCAGAAATTTTTGATACGGATACTGGTGTCAAAATAAGTTATGAAGGCATATCCCCTATGGCAAGTATAGTTATTGAAAATGGATGTGGGGATGGACAGGCGCAGCGTTTTGTGGAGTATGTGCCTGATAAAACATATGAAATAAGCAATGGAGATACTATCACTATTACAGCAAGCCTTACTGAACAAGCTATTAAAGAAGGGTATGTGCTTAAAGAGGAACAGACACAAATTACAGTAGAAGGATTAGAAAGCTATGTATTAAATCTTTCAGAATTAAATGAAGGAGATAGAAACAATGTCGAAACAAAATTAAATGATTTATTCAAAGATACAACAAGCGACTGGATTAGCTTTCTTGTAGAAGATCAGAATATAAGCCTTTCGCCTGACTCTGAGTGTTCTTATGGAGAAATAAAGTTTCTGAATGAAGAATCTAAATTTTATAAAGACAGGCAGGCATTAGTTATACCTTTTACTGTGGATATTAAAGACGCTAAATTTAATTGGTGGGGTACTGATTATTATGAAGAACCACTTGTAAAAAGCTTCAACGATGTAGCTGGATATTTTACAATTTATAATCTTAAAACTACTGCATCTGGAGAAGTTATTGATGACGAAATGACATCTGAAATAAGTGCACTCTATGCGAATAAAGAGGAGCTGGATAGAGAGATAAGGGAATCATTTGAGTAGGAAATCATTTCTTGTCAATAAAAATCTGATAATGTATATTTAGATGTGATGAAGCCATAGGACAGGTCTAAGAAATGACTTTTTCCTATGGCTTTTTGCTACATGAAATACATGATTGTATAAATCACACCTATGATAAAGCCAAGAATAAAGAAAAATAAAGGAAACAAGTATTTTTTTAATGATTGCCATAGCGAAGGCTTGGGAGCTCGTGAAGCAAGATTGCCTTGTGTTTCATGATTAGTGCTATCATGAACAGGCTTGCCAGAAATACAAATCGGCAAGCCCGTTTATGGATCTATTTTTCCTTTTTTGAGTTTTTCTTTCTTAGGTGGTCTGACAGGCTCCCTGCTATCAGGCGACCTGAGATCTTCACCTGTTATTGGGTCAAATGCCAGTTTAGATTGTTCAAAATATTCATAGACAGGCTTGGCGTTTGCGGTATCAAATCCTTGTAATCTTCTGCTTGCCCAAAGGTAAGCATCGTCATGGTGGTCTATGTATACTAAAAGCACAGTATTCCCCGATTGCGTGAATATTGCCCTGAAATCCTGAGTTACTCTGGCACTTTTAAAATCAAGTTTTGTATTGAGCTTTTCGACTTTCAGGCTGTCGCTTCTTAGGCTTCTTTGCATTAGTCTGATAGTTTCAAGTGATTTTTTCTGTATTTTCTTATCCAGTCTTGAAAATGCGTCTATATATGTATCGGAACAGACGATGTTCGTTGCCATGTATATCCTCCCTTTAATCTATGACGTTCATTAAAATATCTATCGTAATCTCTTCTTTAACTTTATCCGTAATGGTCAGCAGGTAAGCATCATCGCTTTTCTTTATAGTAACGCCATCTATAGGTGCAGCTAATTCAAAAGAAAAGTGTCTTGCGAATAGAGTATATGTACCCCAAATGATTCCTTTGATAGTATCTTCTCCAATACCATTATAAAGCCTTTTGCCTTTAGATGTTGTTACGGAGTAAGACAGGAATCCTCTATTTAAGCAGTTAGGAATAATATGCAATTTGATTTTTGGAATACTTTCTAGGTAATTTATTTTCTTTTGGCTGGCTTTGATTGCTTTTTTTAAACGGTTGTTTTCTTCTTTAAGCAGTTGAAAGGAGATCATGTAGGTTTCATACAGTTTTCTTTTCATTTCCTCGTACTGCAAGAGCATATCATCATGGCGCATATGAGGATTAATGTCCAGTTCAGTTCGTTCGAGGTCATAAGAGCTTATATAGGAACGGCTGGCTTTCTTTTCTGCCAGAGCCTTTGCTTCGTCAAATAGCTTTTTTGCTTTTTCATTATGATAGAGATAGCTTTTGCTCACTCCAGAAAGCTCACATACTCTGGGAGCGGTGGTCTGCTCGCCATTATGTATCATGTCCTCTAAGACAGTCTTTAAGGTGTTGTATTTCTCCTGAATGATTTTCTGTCTGGCTTCTTGCATAGGTGAAGTATTTCTTTCATGGTCTTTTGGCATGGGCGTTCCCTCTCTTTGTTCGTTGATATGTCTATTTTACATTAATTTTTGGATTGGGGAAAGATGTTTTCAGTCTATATGAGGCATGAATTTATTCTGGTGAAAATAGACTGGCAGAATGATTTAAGAAAGTGGGCTTGGAGGAGTGGCATTTTGGCTATTAAAAAAATGCCTTCATTCCTAGATATTTACTTACTTTATACAGAGTTCACAGGGTTTACCATGTCTCTTTTTACAGCTATTTTGTACAGAATAAACAGAGTTTTATCACTAAAAAGTATTCCTTATATGTGGAGAAATGCGAGAATGGAACGGTTTATACCAATGTAGTCTTTAGCATCAATAGTAGTAATCCATGTATTTCCTTCATAATATGGAAAAATCCATTCCCCATTGAACATTTGTTTATTCCCATACCAGCCATTTTTGTGTTGGGTATCTATTTCCTTATAAAGAGCCACATACATTTGCTCAGGTGTCCAAATCAAATTATTCCGTATATAATTATCCATAAATTTTGAAATAACACCATTAACATGCATTTTTTGTTCACTATCTAATTCTTCGTATTTCATAATAAATAATTCTCCTAATCATTATTTTGAAGTAGTTTTCTTTAATCAAGTTTTTATATAGATTTATTAAAAATAACTATATGCCTGTTCAATTATTCTTTTGATGTGTATCTATTTCATGGCGGTAAAAATCAATTTTATCGTCCAGCTTTGCCATATGTTCCTGCAATACTTTTATCTGTTCATTAAGGGACTCACGATGCACGGTCAGCATTTCCAGTCTCTCATTAAGGGTAAGGTCGCCTTCCGCCCGCAGTTCGGCATAACGCTGTATTTCTTTAATCGGCATCCCTGTGTCTTTCAGACGCTTGATAAAGTAGATCCATGCGAGGTCTTTGTCCGAATAACAGCGGCGGTTACTGGAATTGCGTTTCGGCATAATTAGATTTTCATGCTCATAGTAACGCAGGGTATGTATCCCTAAATTTGTCAGCCTTGAAAATTCTCCTATGGAATATTCCAAAAAAATCACCTCTTATCTCTTGACATAGAGTTTACTCTACATTGTATGCTCGTATTATATCAGCAAAGAGGAGGTTTTGCAAATGGTTCAAAACACAGAAAAGTACACAGTAATCACGGGGGCAAGTTCGGGGATAGGGTATGAAACGGCAAAAGCTTTTGCGGAGCGTGGGAGCAGCCTAATCCTTGTTGCCCGAAGAAAAGACAGACTGAAAGCTTTAAGGCAGGAAATTTTAGCTTCACATCCGATGCTTGATATTGTAGTTAAGGCTGCGGATTTATCTGTTCCCCAAAATGTTTTCCAGTTATATGAAAGCATAAAATCATATCCGCTGCGGACATGGGTGAACAATGCGGGATTTGGAAATTATGGCAGCGTTGGGAATCAGGATTTGGAGAAAATCAGTCGGATGCTGCACTTAAATGTGGAAGCCCTCACCGTCTTTTCGTCTCTGTTTGTCCGTGACTTTAAAGATACGGAGGGGACACAGCTTATCAATGTTTCTTCCTGCGGTGGTTATACGATTGTTCCCAATGCGGTAACCTATTGTGCTGCAAAGTTTTATGTCAGTGCTTTTACGGAGGGCTTGGCGTGGGAGTTAAAAGCTGCCCATGCAAAAATGCAGGCAAAGGTATTAGCCCCTGCCGCAACAAAAACGGAATTTGGGAAAATTGCGAATGACATCAGTGAATATGATTATGACAGATTATTTGGCACTTATCATACAAGCACACAGATGGCGGCATTTCTGCTTGAATTGTACGACAGCGATAAAACGGTGGGTTTTGTGGACAGGGAAACCTTTTCATTTCATTTGTATGAGCCGCAATTTCAATATGCAGGCAGTTCATGCCATAACCAGAAAATGTAGTAGATTGAAATAGCTTTTGGTGCGGTAAAAAGGAAAAACAGAGGGGCTTATTCCTCTGTTTGCTCTTTTGCCTTGTACAGTCCGTTTACGGTTGCTTCGACGACGGACAGCTCCTTATCGTCCAGTTGGTCAAGCATAGCATCCACACGCCTGCGGATAGGGCTTTTTTTCGGCTTTTCTCCCATATGTATATGCTTATCAACTGATACGTCAAACATTGTGATGAGTTGGAGAAACAGCTCTATGCTTGGATACTGCCCTTCGTTTTCGACAGCTTGGAGATGTCTGGGATTATAGTCGATGATATTTGCAAGCAAATCTCTGGTAATAAGAGATTTAATCTCCTGTTATAAGAGCTAACATTACTGAATAGTGTGTTTTCCTTAGAAAATTAAAAAACTCTTGCTTATTGCTATCAATAATAGTAATATTGATGATAGCAAAAACGGAGGTGAGAATATGTCGTCCATAGATTTGGTAATTCTCGGAATTGTTATGGAGAAACCGCAGAGCGCATACGACATCCAGAAAGATGTGGAATACCATCATCTTTCAAGATGGACAAAGATTAGCGTCCCGTCCATTTATCGGAAAGTGCTTCAAATGAATGAGCAGGGCTATTTAGAGAGCAGTATTGTGAAAGGGAATAAATTCGCTGATAAAGCGGTTTATTCCATCACAGAGAAAGGGCGGGCGTATTTTGGGCAGCTTATGGAAACTTATGCAAGCCAGAAAGTCCCATTGCTGTTTGACTTCAATGTTGTCATTACAAACTTAAACAAAATGGAAAGGGAAAAAGCAATGGATTTGATAAAGAAGCTGCGGGACAATCTTACGGCTTCAGCAAAATCCATTGACGAATATGCCGCCAGCTATCCAGATATTCCATTGGGTGGGAAAGCGATTTTTGAACAGCAGCGTTTGTTATACCAATCCCTGTTAGAATGGCTTGATAAATTTGAAAGCCAGTTTAAAGGGAGTTGATGGTATGGCAATGAAAAGCAGCTTGACAATTCTGTTTGAAAATCCCTTTTGGATTGGATTGTTTGAGCGTATAGACGGTGACAAATATGAGATTTGTAAGATTACGTTCGGCGCAGAGCCGAAAGATTATGAAGTGTATGATTTTCTGCTCAAAAACTGGCATAAGCTGAAATTCAGCCCGCCAGTTAAAACAGAAAAAATCGAAGAACGAAAAATCAATCCCAAGCGTATGCAGAGGGAAATCAACAGCCAGTTGGAAAACAAGGGCATTGGAACGAAAGCGAGGCAAGCCTTAAAGCTCCAACATGAACAAGGG
>CAJTMC010000085.1 GCA_910577115.1 uncultured Lachnospiraceae bacterium | reverse complement strand
CAGAAGAGGATTAGAGGCGGCTGAACAGCAGTGCCTCTTATCGTCAACGGCATTAAATCTTAAAAGGATGATAAAGGCCATGGCATAGGGAACCATGACCTTTTTCTTTGGAATATTTTTGCTATCTTTGCTAGATTTTTATCATGATATCTTGTGACATTTACGAAATTAGAGGGTTTGTCAACAGCTCAATGTTTAACCAGAAGCCATGTTTCGGGGTAAACACAAATTTAAAATGTCCCTTTGGCATCGTATCCAGAAAGCGCCGTGTTTCTTTGGAAGTATGCGCTGAATGATTATCCAGGATGATCCGGATCGTATCCTGTGATGGATATTTTTTGTCCAATATCTTTAAAAACTCAATAAAATCAGAACTCTTGTGAGTCTCACTTACTAACGGGATAGCTTCTCCCGTAAGCAGATCAATGCCTGCCAGCAAAGAGAGAGTTCCAAGACGTTTGTATTCTGCATCACGATATACCTCTCCATGTTCTGGTGTCGGACGTAAATCCGGTGCCGTATTGGAGATTGCCTGAATACCCGGTTTCTCATCATAGGATACTGTAATCGTCAATTTATAATCGTCTGGAACAATGAGATTACCATTTTCATCAAACTGCATCTCTATCTGTTTGTAAACCAGCAGGACTTCATGCATTTTGGTTTCAAAATCAGGATCCCGCTTTTTGCAGTAATATTTGATTTTAAAGGGTTTCATATCCTGTTCCTTGAGGAATTTCTGTATATAAGGTTTCGTAACGGTTGAAAGTCTTGGATATCCTGCTTCCTCTGCATGCTTCTGAATGTATTTGTGGAGAGAAGTCAATGTCCACAATTCCTACGCATAACCGAGTTCTGCCGGTCTCTGACACGCAATACTAATCATCCATGCCTTAGTGTCGTCGGTGATTTCGGATGGGTGTCCTGGACGCTGAGCATCAAACAGTGCAGCATCTAAACCACCTTTATGAAACTTAGAAATACAAAGGCGTACCGTTGTGGTGCTGATTGAAAGTTTATCAGCAATTTCCTGCAATGTCATTCCATCGGCTTTATATAAAAGGATTCTTGTGCGGTTCACGACTTGCGCCTGAATGGTTCTCTTTTTGGATAATGATTTAAGGTAATTCCTGTCTTCATCTGACAGAGGAAGATATGTTTTTCTCATAGCGTTCATCCCTTCTTAGATAACACTATTTTACCATACATTATCTCAAAAATATATAGCAGAAATTTAATCTATTCTATACTATATTATCTCTTCCAACCATTTTTTATGCAAACTCGCAACCGACTGCATCAAATAATCTGGCCCATAGGGACAGCATTCTGCTTCTTCTTTCGTCGCCTCTCCAGTTAAAACCATTGCAGTTTCCACCTTCGCATTGTGTCCACAAAGCATATCTGTATATAAGCGATCTCCCACAACTAATGTCTCTTCTTTTCTATAGTTATTTCGACTTATTGCCAATTCAACCATATCTGGTTCTGGTTTTCCAATAAAATGGGGCATTCTTTTTATTGCGTGATTAAGCATCTCACAAATTGCTCCACAATCAGGCACATATCCAAATTCAATCGGACATACATAATCTGGATTTGTCGCAAGATAGTCCACTTTCTTCGTACTAAGCAACCTGCATGTATCAGATATTTTTTCATAAGTTAGCTGATTATCATATGAAATTAAAACACAACTAATCTCTTCATCCTCACCATCTGTCGTAACACGAATTTTATTTTTCTTTAGTTCTCGAATAAATGATTTTGTCCCCATAACATAAATCAATTCTCCTGGATGATATTTTTTCAGATAGTATACTGTTGCATAAGATGCTGTCAGGAAATTACTGTGATTTGTCATAATTCCAAGTTGTTGAAAAAAAAGAATATAATCATCAATACTGCGAGTTGCGTTATTGGTAATAAATATATATTTTCCACCATTTTTCTCAATATCACTCAAAAATTCTTTTGTACCTCCAATCAACTGATTTCCTTTACAAATAGTTCCATCTATATCTAACAGAAATAATTTTTTATCTCCAAGCATCTACCCTCTCTCACTTTCTTCTCGTATCATTCGCGCTTTATCCGGATAATTAGTAATAATCGCCGTAATTCCTGAATCTATTAACATCTTCATGTCCGATTCCTGATTCACCGTCCACACGCGCACTTTTAATCTGCTCTGCAGATATTCTTTCAAAAAATGGGCCATCTTTACATGATAAACTGCGGGATGTAAACCATTAACCCCTTCATTTTTTGCATACTTATCAATCTGCAGAATCACGTCACTATATAGATAGGCCGTTTCTGCCTGAGGTGCAATTTCTTTAATTTTCCTAATACTGTAATGATTAAAGGATGAATATATCACTAGATCTTCCATTTTAGTTTTCTTCACAAGATCCACTGTCTTTTCTTCAATTTCAGGATACCAATATATGCCTGTTTTCAATTCTATATTTACGGTCAAGTTTTCTTTTTTTGCATATACCAGCACTTCTTCCAAAGTCGGTATTTTAGAATGCTCATATTCCTGATATTTTCCTTTCATTATTGTAAAGTTTTTCAACTCTTCTAACGTATAATCCTTGACATATCCATGACCATTTGTTACACGATCAATTGTTTCATCATGAATAACTACCGGAATTCCATCTTTTGACAGTTGGACATCCAACTCTATTCCTTCTGCTCCTTGTTTAACTGCAAGTTTGAACGCATCCATCGTATTTTCTGGAGCATATCCACTTGCTCCTCTATGTGCAAATATCTCTGTCATTTGTTTTCCTCTTTTCTTAATATAATCCATCATTATCAATAGTAATGGAAGAATCAGGGACTTTTCTTTGTCCCTGATCCTCTGTCTATCATTTATTCGATTGTAATTACAGTCTCACTTCTTCGCAGATATTAGTTATTTACTGTATTATAATCATCAATAGATTTATTAATTGTATCAGCCATATTTGTTACGGCTTCATCAACGCTTTCTTTTCCATTAAGCATGCTCTCAATCTCAGATTCTACAGTTGCTCTTGCCTCTGGGAAAACACTTAATAATGCCCCACAGTATTCTGGTGAAGAATCATGTAACTGATCAATTGCTGTCTGAAACTGTGGATACTGTGCAATATTATCTTTGAAGGTCTGCTCTTCATGTGCTGCTGTTGTAACTGGGAAATATCCGGTCTGTGCATTCCAGTAAGCCTGTGATTCTGGTGAAATCAAGAATTTTACAAATTCCCATGTTGCACGAAGTTTCTTTGGATCCTGATTATTCAAAGCCCACAGAGAGGCACCACCTATAGATACTCCACCTTCATCGCTCTCTTTGATTTTCGGGAAATATGCTGTTCCAACTTCAAATTTACCATTAACATCCTGAAGGATCTGTTTCAGTGATGCTGTTGAACCAAGAGTGATTGCTGATTTTCCTGCTGAGAAATCTGCCAATCCTGCGTCTCCACCTTTTCCAACAATTGGTGCATATCCTTCTTGATTAAGGGTCTGCCATTCTGTCAAAATATTTTTTGCAGCTTCGTTTTTATCAAAATCAACGGCTGTTGCGACATCGTCACGTCCATTTCCATTGTTTGCATAATCCAGTCCTTGCTTTCCAACAAACTGTTCAAAAAACCAGCCATAAATACCAAGAGACATTACTTCACTTGCACCACCCTGATTCATCAGCTGATCGCCAATCTTTGAAATGCCTTCCAAACTATCTGGAACTTCTGTGATTCCAGCCTGCGCAAACATATCCTTATTGTAGTACATGATTGGTGTTGATGAGTTGAACGGCATAGAATAAAGCTTATCATCAATTGTATAGTAAGCTGCAAGATTCGGTTCAATCTGTGACACATCATAATTATCTGCATCTACCATTTCCTGCATTGGAACAACCCAACCAGACTCAATCATAAATCTGGTTCCGATTTCATATACCTGTACCAAATCTGCACCCATGTTTCCAATCTGCGCACTTTTCAGTTTGTTTAAGGAATCATCATATTCCCCCTGATACTGTGCTTCTACTGTAATACCATATTCATTTTCTTCATTAAATTTATTTACCAGTGTGTCAATTGCCTGTCCGTTAACGCCACCCATAGAATGCCAGAATGTAATTGTTGTTCCGTCAACATCATCTGCCGCTGCCATTTCTACCTTTTCATCCGTAGAAGTATCACCGGTCTGGCTAACTGACGTTTTTCCATTTCCGCATCCGGACAAAACGCCCATTACCATTGTTGCTGTAAGTAATAATGATACTAGTTTCTTCTTCATTTCTACTCTCCTATTTTTTGTGTAGTTACACTTATTTATAGATTCGGAAATGATTCTTTCTATTACACATTTCCGCTCCTACCATAATATTGTTATCCCTTTACCGCTCCAGAAAACATTCCGCGAATCAGCTGTTTTTGTCCGACGATAAAAATTGAAATAGACGGGATAATAATCATAACAACACCTGCAATCATTAATGTTATTGACTGGGAATCGATGCTGTCCAGCATACTAATACCAATCTGAACTGTTCGCATATTGTTTGATCCTGTAACAAGTAATGGCCACATATACATATTCCATGCATTAATAAACGTATATACTGCCATCGCTCCTATTGCCGACTTAGTCAGTGGCATTAATATTTTTACAATAAACTTAAGGTTTGTACATCCATCTAATTTTGCAGACTCATACAATGATTTTGGGAATGTCATATAAAACTGACGGAATAAGAAAATCCCCATTGCGGATGTTAAATATGGAATAATCAGAACCGGATAGGTATCTAACATTCCAAGGTTCGCCACCGTCAAATAGTTTGAAATAATCGTTGCTTCTCCAGGTACCATCATGGTTGCCATAACTATTGCGAATAGAATCCCTTTTCCTTTAAATTCCAAAAACGAAAAGGAAAATGCAGCCAAAGAACAAGAAATTATCTGCCCTACAGTTATAAAACCTGCCATTATAAACGAGTTTACAATAAAACGCAATAACGGAACTGTTCTCAATGCATCAATAAAATTCTGAACTGTTGGATGCTTTGGTACAATATTCAATTCTGTTGTAAACAACTCATTTGATGGCATAAATGCAATACTAATTGCATACAAAAGCGGAAGTAAAATAACTACTGCAAATACAATATTTGCTACGACACGCAAAACTGTTTTACTCCTTCTTTTTGCAAGCGCTTTTGTATTCATCTTATTTTTTAATTCAAATAATTCTTCTATTGTCATACGGCCTTCCACTGGAATTGCCATACTATCAATCTGATTCATTAGTAATTTACCCCTTTTCTTTCCATTCGGAACATTACAAGTGTTACAAGCATTATAATGATAAACAAAATAACTGACTGAGCAGAGGCACTTCCAAAACGATAATTAAAAAACGCATCTCTATAAATTGAATAGACAATTACGTTTGTCGATTCATTTGGTCCTCCTTCTGTCAAAATTTTGATCTGCCCAAATGACTGGAATGCCTGAATGATATTAACAACCACTGTATAAAACATGATCGGTGACAATCCTGGGAGTGTCAGATGAAAAAATTGTTGCACTCCACTTGCTCCATCTACAGAAGCTCTCTCATAGATTGTCTCATCAATATTCCCCAAACCAGCTGAAAAGTAAAGAAAATTTATTCCACTGTTAAGCCAAGCCGTCAGAATCGCAACACAATACAAGGCTGTACGTGGGTCATTCAACCAATTAATATCTAATCCGAGAAGCTTATTCACAATACCTACCGTAGGGTGAAGCATAATTTGAAAAATCATAGCTGCTGAACTAGATGCAATTGCCATAGGAAGCGCATATGCAGTACTAAACACACGAATTCCTGGAAATGCTTTATTACACAACACTGCAGCTACTAAACCTAGTAACATTCCACCAACTACAACAATCAAAACAAAAACAACTGTTACTTTTAAACTGTTCTGAAATGATTTTGAATTAAGTAAATCAATGTAATTCTGAAGTCCTACAAATAATTTTGCCTGTCCCATCTTATTCGTCATAAATAAGCTTAAATAAATAGTCTTAAAAAAAGGATAGAATAAAAAAACTGCAAATATCAGCATACTAGGCACCAGATAGCAATATGGTGCAAATTCAATTTTTTTTCCTGACTTCATTTTTAATTCCTTTCCCTATATAAAATATTTCTACCTGTTTCAATATCAAAGATATGAATCTGGTCTGTATCAAAAAACAACTGTATCTTTTCTCCAATGCGAGTCTTGTTTTCAGGACCTAATTTCACTGCATGTGTTCTGTTTTGCTCCTCAAAATATAGCATTACCTCAGCCCCAAGCATTTCACGGGTCACTATCTCTTCTTCAATTCCTACACTGTTCAAATCGATTTTTCTTTTTTTTGCTTCCTCATATTCATAAACATCTTCCGGACGAATCCCAAGAATCACTCTTTTTCCCATATATTTTTCTCGAATAAGCTGTGCATCATGATTATTCGGATAAATCTTTTTGATTGCATTATTAATTGCAAAAATCAAAACAACTTTCCCTGCTTCTTCCTCAACATCACATGCAATAAAGTTCATTGAAGGTGAACCAACAAAACCTGCAACAAATTTATTAATAGGATTACTATAAATATTCTGTGGTGTATCCACTTGCTGAATTTCGCCGTCTTTCATAACCACAATTTTAGTTCCGAGAGTCATAGCTTCTGTCTGATCATGCGTTACATAGATAATTGTTGTATCTAATTGATTATGTATTTTCTTTAGCTCCACTCTCATTTGGGCTCTTAACTTTGCGTCCAGATTTGATAATGGTTCATCCATCAAAAATGCTTTTGGTTTTCTTATAATTGCTGCTCCAATAGCAACTCTTTGTTTCTGTCCTCCTGACAATGCTACAGGTTTTCTCTTCAAAAGCGGTTCAATTTCTAATATTTTTGCAACTTCCTTTACCCTTTTATCAATCTCCTTCTTCGGCACTTTTCTTATTTTCAAAGAATATGCTATATTTTCATAAACCGTCATATTAGGATATAGTGCATAATTCTGAAATACCATAGATATGTCTCTCTCCTTTGGTTCCAGATAATTACACAGCTTTCCATCTATCCACAATTCACCATCTGTAATTTCTTCCAAGCCTGCAATCAACCTTAGTGTTGTTGATTTTCCGCACCCTGAAGGTCCAACAAATATTACAAATTCTTTATCATGAATATCCAAGTTAAAATTCTTAACCCCATAATGTGCTGAATCAAATTGCTTACAGACATTTCTTAATGCCATTTCTGCCATTATTTTCCTCCTTCGCAGTTAGAAACACTGTTTTCTTTTTTAGTTCATTGATGTCCGAGAGTTATCTTATCAGATTTCAGGTCTATCTCTCTATCTTGTTTCTGTAAAATATATGTTAAATAAATGTAATCTACGCTTTCCTTTCCAACCCGCTGTTCCACACGCTGGATGCGGTTTCCGGCATATTCCACCGGGGATTCCTCTCCCGTTTCTCTTCCCATCTTATCTGCCACAATACTGGACTATTCTTTCGTTTCCAGCATAGCAGAACGCACCAGTTCCTTTGGAAGACGGGAGGCTGGATTTCGGATCTTCGGACTTTGATCCCGCACTTTTTCTTTGATATCTTTCAATCACACACCTCCCATCTTCTATAACTTTCTAGAGCGTGTTTGAAAATTAAAAAGTGTACGATAGTGTAAAATTTTCTTCGGGTGAAAAATAGATGTAGAAAGGGAACTCCTTTTTGTGATAGAGTATAAGAGTCCAATCAAAACCCTCACAAAAGAAAGGAGTTCCCTATGCTTAACAGTATACTCTATTTTGAACAGTTCTGCATCAAAAACTTTGAAAAACTGGAAGATGAATTTCTGAAAAATCCAGAAAACTTTGCAGAGTATGTG
>CAJTMC010000084.1 GCA_910577115.1 uncultured Lachnospiraceae bacterium | reverse complement strand
TCCCGATTCCGAGCAGCTTCCGCATTTCCGTAACGGACATACTTTTCTTATTCATCAGCCTGCACCTCCCTCTGGAAGCCAAGCCATCTGTCAAAACTCTTTTTCGATATGCGGATATTCCTGCCGACTTTGATACAGTGGAAGCATCCCTGCTTTACCAAATCATAGGCGGCTGTCCTGCCGATGCCTAAGATGTCCCTTATCTCGTCCACGGTATATACCCGTTTCTCGTATGTAGTAAGAGGGGGAGCGGTTCTGCTGCCCCCGCCCGTTTTATATCTGTCCATTGATTACCTCCGTGATTTTCTTATTCGGCTCGTCAGCCGTTGCAGCCTGCTATATAGCCAAGCAATTTGCTTGGCTATATAGTATTGCATCACGGGTCAAATGTGAAACGTACAAATCTTGTTTTTTAGACGCTTTCGCACACTTGACAAGGGTTCATCTTATTATCAAGCCATTCATCAAAGCTCTTTTTTGATATGCGGATATTTCCCCCTATACGGACGCTGTGGAACACCCCCGATTTGACAAGGTTATATGCGGCGTTCCTGCCTATGCCCAAAATATCCTGTATCTCATCCACCGTATAAATCCGTTTTTCATACGGCACTGGCATTTCTATTTCTTCCTTATTTAATGCTGCAATCCTATCCTCAAACATTCCCTGCCCTCCTGTCTGCTTTCTGCACATTCTTAACGCCGATGCTGATAAGCAGAGGAGAAGTGATTTCCTCCATGCTCTGCTCGTCAAGCTGCGCCATCCTCTCTTTCAGTCGTTTTTTATCTATTGTGCGTATCTGTTCAAATAAAATAATGGAATCTGCGGGAAGCCCTGCAATCCCATCCAAACAGAAATGTGTCGGTAGTTTTCCTTTTTTCGGTCGGCTCGTAATGGCGGCAATGATGACTGTCGGGCTGAATCGATTGCCTGTGTTGTTGGATATGATAAGTACGGGTCGTGTGCCGCCCTGCTCTGAACCGATAACGGGGTTAAGCTCTGCGTAGTAGATGTCACCACGCCTGATTGTTCTTTCCATATTCTTTATAACCTCCATCTGGATTTAGGCAGATATATCCTGCCTATGTAGCAGCCAGATACAAGGAAGCATTTAAGGTCGGGAGAGTATAAAACAAGCTCTGTTTTCCTCTTACTGCCGTATGGCATCAAGGTATCCCCGTAGGGGGTCCATTGACCGCCCTGCATCTGGCTTTATGATAGAAAGCATTTTCTATTTGTCCTCGACACCCCGAAAATGCCATTGCGGTAAACGCAAGGGAAGTCGCCAAACGGTCAGCAGCGAACTGACGCCACGGGAGTTCCACCCCAACTGTCGGTCTGACAGAGCCGCCCAATGCTGTAAAGCGTTCAAGACGGGAGTACCATTGTTCTCTTTGTGCGTCATGGCGGAATCGGGAGCCGCCCGATATTTTCAGTCGGTATTTACCGCTCGCTGCCTTTCGGCAGGTCATGGCGTACCGCTGCACACGCTTATGCTTTCACAATCACAAAGAGGAAGTATTTGACGAATGAGTATTCAGTTGTCAAAGAGCCGTCCCGTTTTCGTCAAAAAAGAAAAATGGGGCAAAGGCTTTTTTGCCTTACACCCCATAGTCCTTGAAAAACCTTATTTTTCCCCTCTACTCAAAAAACTTTTTTAATTTTTCTTTGAGCCTGTCCATACGCCTGTAAATGGCTTTTTCTGTGATGGTGAATTGTACTGCAATTTCATGGGTAGAATAGCCTTGCATTTTCATTATAGCGATTTGCAGGGTAAGCCTGTCCACCTTAATCAAAACTTGATATAGCTTCTGATTCTCAATGCTGTCGAGAAAATCCTCTACCGTTCTCACTTCGGGCGGTGCCGCATCCTCGGCAAATTCTTCAAGATATGTACCTACTTCTTTCAATCTGCGGTAATACCTCCTGTCAGAATTAAAGACTGCCCAATCGTAGGTATGGAGCTTTTCAATAGTGTCCTCGTCAACACCCAAACCCCGCAGTTCCTTTTCTTCGGCTTCTTTCCAGAGCCGCCACTTCTTTTCTTCTCTGCCATAATTGAATGACATTTCTTTTACCTCCAATCTGAATTTTTTGAATCATCCAGATTGGCAGGCGGTGAACGACAGTGGATGCCAGAAGCAGCCTTACAACGTATTCCAACAAAAAACGACAAAAGAAAAACCGTAAAGGCTGTCACCACATAAGGAGATAATTTGAAAACATAATTGAGATACAGCTTATGGGTGATAGCAAAGGCGAAAGCCAGCGTAAAAGGTGGAAATGCTTTTTTCGCTGGCTTTCTTTGATATAAAAATGAAATCTTACATTTGCAAAAATGAAAATCTCTTGCTACGATAAAAAAGTGATGCAAAGTTTCAAATAGAATTTAGTGATTGAGGATTTGCTTACCAAAATATCCAACGCACCAATCAAATAATTTCAAATTAGAATGATGGAAATTTAGGTTTATAGGAAAGATTATTTGAACAGATGGGCGGGACATATACAGAAGTTGGCAATTACTATTTGCCTGCTCTCGTCTTACCCGCCGAAAAAGAAAACAATCTTATCGGGATTTGGGAATAGCAACATAAGCGGTATTTAAAAGAACATCACCGAATCCTGTATACAACCTGCTGACTGTCTGTAAGCCGGACAGTTACCTCACCAATATTGACGAACAGGCAGGAGAATATGTTTTCTCGGCTGGTGAAGGAATATGCCTATAGGCAGAGTGTGGCAGAGCGGATCAAAGCCACCAAGCCGCCTGACTGGATATAGAAAATGAACAATATCCGAAATTCAATTGAAGAAATTATCAATACAGATATAATACTCAAATAAAATATTTGAAAAAAGAGGGGAAAAAGTAACGCTTTCTCCCTTTTTAAAAAGTCATTAGGTAAAAGCATGATGTAAAGGAGCTAAAACAAATTACTACCTAAAATTAATATATAGCAGAATGCAACCTTTTCCTAAAAAATCGGTGTATATAGGTGAAAGCAGCTTTCGATAGAACTTGAGAAAGGAGAAGCCATGAAGGATGAAGAAATCGTAGAACTGTATTTTTCACGGTCAGAGGATGCCATTTCCGAGACAGCATTGAAATACGGGAACTATTGCAGCTACATATCCCAAAACATTCTTCATAGTAAGGAAGATGCTGAAGAATGTGTAAATGATGCCTATTTTGCTGCATGGAAAACAATTCCGCCTCAAAGACCGCACAATTTAAAAACTTTTTTAGGAAAGCTGACACGGAATATTTCCTTAAAAAAGCAAGAGAAGTATCAAGCTGCAAAAAGAGGCGGCGGATATGTGGATACCGTCTTGTCTGAACTAGAGGAGTGCATAGCTTCCAATAGCAGTATTGAAGATAGTATAGATTATTCTGCGTTGATTGAATGTATAAACTCCTTTCTGTCATCTCTGCCGTCTCTTAATCGGATTGTTTTTGTCCGCAGATATTGGTATGTAAGCCCCATATCTGAAATTGCAGAACAGTACAATATAAGTGAAAGCAAGGTGAAATCTATACTCTTTCGTTTAAGAAAGCGACTAAAGGAATATTTAGGAAAGGAAGGTTTTTTTATATGAATTCTCGAAAACTGTTTCATAGCATAGGAGAAATTGAAGATAGATTTATTGATGAAGCATCCCCAAAGGAGAAAATGCAACCAACCAAACGGCGCTTTTCAGTAATAAAGGCTGCGGTTGCTGCGGCAATTATACTGGTTACGGCCGTACCCATCACGGCCTTTGCTATTGAGACATTCCAGTATAACGCAGCAGTAACATACTTAACTTCACTTGGAATTGAAGCCGAAGACTTAAGCGACTATTCCCGCAGGGAAGTTATAGAGACTGTTAAAACATATGACGCAGGCGAAAGTAATGCTCTGATAGAAAATCTTTTGCAGGAAAATGATAAAATCCCTGTGACAGACACGATGGCGCAAGTTACATCTGAACAAGTATCAAAACTCACACCAACCATGACTTATAAAGACATTATTGAGGTATTGGGAAATACTGTTGATGTTGGAAGCGGTATTTATATTCTTCAATACGAGGTAGATGGAGAATATACGATTAAGATTCCATTGGCAGATGATAACGCTCAGCTTGGCGTGACAGGAGATAAACTTTTAGAAGCAGAAAAATCTGTAACTGTTTTACAAGCAGACTATCCAAAATATAATACAGCTGAAGAATTAGTGAGATCTTCGGATTTAGTTTTTGCTGGTACAGTCAAAAATATTGAATATCAAATGATTGATGTAAGTACAGACAAAGAACCAGATGAAGATACCGGATTCGTAGATAATGAGAAGATGCCGTATACGCTTTATACCGTTGATGTGGACAAAGTATACAAAGGAAGTATTGAGTCGTCCACAATCATAATCAAGCGTGCTGGCGGGAGTTTTGGCAGTGATGAATATGTTGTCGAGAATGCATCTGAAATTGCAAAGGGTAAAAAATATTTATTTGTTACTGAAACATATGAAGACACCTATCCAAGTTTATTGAATGCAGATCAGAGTTCTTATGATATGGATACTCCTCAAACTATAATGGATGGGGAAGAAAAAGAAATTACGTTATCTGATATCCTTAAATTGTTCTAAAAGAAGGCTGGACGGAAAAAGTCAGAAGATTTCGTTAGCTTGGGAGAAAAATAGTTCAAAGTTGTAATAGAGTACATGAATGGAAACAAAATCTGATTTTTCAGCTAGAAACGTCAAATGGTTTCAAAAACTGTTTGACGTTTTTGATTGTATACTTTTTGGGATATTTTAAAAGAATTTAGTAAGATAAGATTACCGATTTTTCGGGGAATTGTAAACTAATATAAAATACTAATAAACATCGTTCAAGTGTAAAAACTTGGATGTTTTTTATTCCCCTAATATTGCATTGGGGTATATGTGGACAAGTGAATACAATACCCTCTCTTTTGAAAAGGAAGTACAGGGCTAAAAAATATTGCCCTGAAAACATTGTATATCGGACGCTTTTTTATAACCAAATAAAATAGTATGCCCACCTTCCGAAAAAATATTCAAAAACTTTTTGGAAAGTATTGACAAACACTTATTTCATTCAGTATAATAAAATACTCTTTTAAGAGAACCACAACCAATTAATTACATATCTTCACAGAATTTTGAAGGACGGCTTTACGCCGCACACGCCCGCAGTATGCGAAAAAGAAATACTGCCGCTTCTGAAACTGCTTCGAACTGTCGGCAACAGATAAGCGTAACAGACAGTTTCGACTTTGAATCTCAAAGCCGGTTACATCATTGTGAAACCAAAAACCGCAAGGGATAAGTCTATCCTTTTGTATTGGTCGGTACACATTGATGTGCCGGCTTTTTTGCTGCCCAAATGCCGGCTACAACTAAATGACCGGCTGGATGGGATATGATTTTGCGATAACCTCTTTTTTCGGAGAGTGAGCGGAACAACGCCGCCTGAGATGGGGACAGGGACAGAAAAACGACATTCAGACAGACCGGCGGAAAACAACAGATTGTATGCGGCAGAAAGGATGTCGCATACCGCAGCAAGCAGGGAAACTGTATTGACAGTTTCCGCCCCAACCGGCTTTAAGAGCCGATTGCCCTTTGGGGAATCCCCCAATCCCCTCAAAAATCCAAGAAAGGACTGATGTTATGAACGAAGCCAAGAACAAAAATTTATTTATCCGTGTGAGCGAAAAAGAAAAAAATATTATTGAGCAGAACGCCAAAAAGTGCGGGCTTTCCGTATCAGAATATCTCCGCCAGCGTGCTTTGGGGTATATGCCGAGAGCCATCCTGCCCGAAATATTCTTCTCTTTCAATGACAAGCTGGATGAACTCTGCGTCGCTGTCGAGGGCAAAATTGCAACAGATACGGAAGAAAAAATAATTGCCTTGATTGATGGAATCACAGCCGAGTTAATCCTCCCCCAAAAAGAAAAGGCGGTGGTATAAATGGCGACTACCGGCTTCTGGCCTGTCAAAGACCGGCTGAAGGAAGTGATTGACTATGCGGAAAATCCCGACAAAACCATAGATAAAAAGTATGTGGACAGCGATTTATACGCCGCCCTGCGGTATGTTTCCAATGACACAAAGACCGACGAGCGTATGTATGTCAGCGGCATCAACTGCAACGCAAAGCGGGCGTATGAGCGTATGACGGCAACGAAAAAACGCTTCGGGAAAACAGGCGGCAATGTGGCATACCACGGCTACCAGAGCTTTCAAACTGGTGAAGCCACGCCAGAAGAAGCTCACAAAATCGGTATGGAAACCGCAAGGCGGATGTGGGGAAACGAGTATGAAGTTGTTGTTACCACACACCTTAATACAGATAATGTCCATAATCATTTTGTCGTAAATTCCGTATCCTTTAAGACGGGCAGGAAATTTGAAAACCATATCTCTGACCATTACCGCCTGCGGGAAATCTCCGATACCGTATGTTTGGAACACGGGAAAAGTATTCTCAAAGACACAGAGTTTTACAGCGGGAGCAAAAAAGAATACTGGCGGAAACAAAACAGCGGACTGTCACATCGGGAGATTCTGAAAGCAGATATTGACGCCGCCCTTGCCCAGTCCGCCAACTTCAAGGCATTTGAAACCCGTTTAAAAGATATGGGCTATGAAATCTGCCGTGATGAAACCTTCGCCCATTATTCCGTAAAAGGAACAGGCTGGCAGAGGGCAGTCCGCTTAGACCGGCTTGGGAAAGAATACACCCCTGAATCAATCAGGGCAAGGCTGCTTGACAACCAACGGCATGTCGGCTATGTCCCATTCCACAAGCCGAAATATACGCCGCTCCTTACGCTTGAAATCGAGTACCGTAAAATACAGCGCATGGACGGCATACAGATACTTTTCGCCCTTGTGATTGAACTTTGCAGGCTGATTACGGGAAACAATACCGCCCCCGAAACTCCCCGCCCGCTCTCCCCCGCCATGCGGCAGGAAATTGTAAAATTAGATAAAACGCTCAAAGAATACAAGTTCCTATGCGGGAACAACATTGATTCCCCGCAGGAGCTTGTTTCTTTTATCGAAGAAAAGCGGGAGCAAATCGGCGCATTGGAAAAAGAAAGGCAGTCAGTTTACAACCGCAACCGCCATAAGAAAAGCGGGGAATTAAATGCACAGGCAAGGGAAATCTCCGCCAAGATAAAACCTCTGCGGGCGGAATTATCCCTTGCAAAAGCTGTTCTTGAAAAAATACCGAAGCTGAAAGAAGTAATTGAAGCCGAACGTCAGGCGGAAACCGCCGTCCTGAATAAAACAAGAGAAAGAAGGTTTGCACGATGACAAATACAGAAATTAAAATCAAGAACCAGCCAAAGAAAAAGGCTGCGAATATCCAAGTAGATAAACTCCGTACTTTTAAAGGACATCCCTTTAAGGTACTGGATGATGAAGATATGGACAATCTTACAGAGAGCATAAAGGCACAGGGAATTATTTCTCCGTTAATCGTCCGCATAATTGAAAACACAGATGAATATGAAGTGATAAGCGGACACAGGCGTTTACACGCCGCCGTCAAAGCAGGGCTTTCCGAAGTCCCAGCCTTAATTTATCCCCTTGACCGAAATGAAGCGGTGATTGCGGTTGTAGACAGCAACCTGCACCGTGAAAGGCTGCTCCCAAGCGAAAAAGCCTTTGCCTACAAAATGAAAATGGAAGCACTGAAACAACAGGGTAAGAGAACGGATTTAACTTTGTCGCAAGCTGCGACAAAGTCGGATACCGCCGCCGAAATAGGAAAATCACAGAATGAGAGCCGTGACCAAGTATTCCGCTATATCCGTCTGACTTATCTTATCCCCAAACTGCTTGACAAGGTTGACGAGGGCGTTATCGCACTCAGCCCCGCCGTGGAGCTGTCCTACCTCTCCAAAGAACAGCAGAAAATATTGCTTGACGCAATGAGCCTGAACGACTGCACACCCTCCCACGCACAGAGTATCCGCATGAAGAAACAGGCGCAGCAGAATACTCTTTCTTCGGACAGTATTTATGAAATCATGTCAGAGGAAAAAGGCAACCAGACCGAACGTATCAGCTTTAAAGTACAGGATTTAAAGGGATTTTTCCCGAAAAACTTTACGCAAAAACAGATGACGGACACGATTCTGAAGCTGCTCTACGAGTACAACAGAAAACTGGAACGAAGCCGCAGAAGTCGTGAGGAAAGGTAAGGTAGCAGTATGAAAACATTAGAAACCTTTACAGCCAACCC
>CAJTMC010000083.1 GCA_910577115.1 uncultured Lachnospiraceae bacterium | reverse complement strand
GTGAAACATATGAAAATTATGAAGCGGAAGAAAAACTATTTATGCAAATATTGGCAGACAGAGAAACAGCGTTCCAAATACATAAGATTTTGCATGAATTAAAAGAACCATATAAGGAAATTTTTTCTTTGCGGATTTTCGGAGAATTGTCCTTTAAAGAAATAGCATCACTTTTTCAAAAATCAGAACATTGGGCTTGTGTAACATATCATAGGGCAAAAATGATAATTCAGCAAAAATTGGAGAATGGAAAGGAGATTACATGAAAGTAAATTGTAATATTATACAGGATTTGCTGCCATTATATGTTGAGCAGCTTGTTAGTGAGAAAAGTAAAATAGAGATACAAGAACACTTGAAAGAATGTAGTCAATGTACAAAGGTATATGAAGAAATGAATATGCCTAAACCACATATTCAATACAGCAGAGAGCCTGCTGAAAGTTTTCGGAAATATGTAAAAAATAAAAAAAGAAGATTGGGAATTAAAATAGCTGTTATTACGGCATTGGTAGTTATGACTGTAGTGATGATACGCCTTATAGCAGTTGGTGCATTGGTTACCTTTCTGGCATTGGACGGAGAAAAAGCTGAAGTGCTTGAAGATACAGATATAAGCCATTATTCATGGTATATTGGTGAAAATGCCGGAGAGGAATATGCAGAGAAATGGGGGATGAATGAAGATATTTTTCCTGAGAAAATAACAAATGAAATGCGGGTTACAGATTATAAGATGGTATATTATAATCCTTGGGATGCGCAATATTTAAGTTATCTTGTTGTAGAATATGAAGAGAATGATTATCAAACAGAAGTGAAGAGGCTTAATAATTATGCATCTACTGATTATGTAGGATATTATGGCTCTGAAAGTTTTATGAACGGCTATAAACTGCTTGCAATGGAAGCAGATCCTTATTATGGATTTGTATATGCGCTTGGAACAGATAAAAATAGTATTATATATGTTGAACTGATTTTTTGTAATTATTTTATGGATATAGATTATAAAAGCATGATACCTGAAGAATACTTGCCAGTAGGATTTGATGCTACAAAAGATAATTCTTACAGGAAACATAAATTGGGAGAATAAATTATGTCTAAAACATTTAAAACTGTAGAATCGTACTGATTGGAGAAAATTTAATCGGAATCGTGTATGCGTTTGTGACAAGACAATGACAATGAAAAATTCAATAAATTGATAATCAAAATTGTTGGAGAAATGTTACCCTACGGTTCGCATAAAGAACACGGTGTTATTGATGCGATTTTCATAACAATATAGGGAGGAAAAAATAATGAAGAAACAGTCTTGGAATATTATGTGTAAAAGAAATAAAAAGAACAGATTTTGTATATTGGCGAGTATCGTGGTTCTGATAATCGGCATGGGGACGTTCGCTGGATGTTCTATGAGAGGAGAAAAGATAGACGTGGGGAATACTATACCATCGGGTACGAACTTTTCCCAAATGTCGGGCAATTGGCAGATTGATTTTGATAAGACGGAGGTAGCACTTTGGGGTTCTGGTTCTTCGCAGGGAAACAGTATGGAGATTTCTGAAACAGGAGCATTTAGCTATTACATTGGCATTGGTGTTGGCGGTACTGGACAGTGCGAGGAAGAAGATGGTGTGATTACGGTGAAAGTAGAATCTTATGAAGCGCACGGTTTGGAACAGGAGATTCTTACCTTAAAACATGAAAATGTCAACGGGACGGAAATTATTTTGAAGGGTAGCGATTATCTTAACAGACAATCAGCTACCTTTTTTATTTTTAGAAATTATCAACACAGCACAGAAAGAATGAGGTATCAGAAATGATTGAGGACAAAAATGACACAAGCAAAAACTTAGTAAAGGCATTGCAGGCATTGAAGCAGGCGCAGCAGCGTGTTGCCAACAAAAAGAAAAAGCAGAAAGAGAAGAAACGCAAAGCCGAGAACCACCACAAGTATATCATGGCGAGCCACCTTATGGAACGCTGTTGAACTGTCCGAGAAAGGGCAGAAATCACAGCTTGCGAGAATGTTAAAAGCGTCACTCCCCAATGAATGGAGTTACGAACTTGCAGAGGAAGTTGTGAGGGATTATGTGCAGAGGAATTTTGTTGATAAAGGAATGTGTGCGGATTGGGCAATCCATGACAGCGAAAACGACAAAGGACAGCGCAATCTCCATATCCATGTTTTACTCACAATGCGCCCCCTTACTGAAAACGGGGAATGGGGAGCGAAACAGAAGAAAATCTATGACCTTGACGAAAATGGCGAGCGTATTCCCGTCATTGACAAAAAGACAGGACAGCAGAAAGTTGACAAGCGGAACAGAAAACAGTGGAAATGCCACACCGCCGACAGCACCGACTGGAACAGCAGGGAAAACGCTAAAATGTGGCGCAAGGACTTAGCCAACACAATCAATGCCACCAATGAGCAGTTGGGGATTGCGCTACGTTGGGAATACCGTTTTTTTAAGGAACAGGGAATTGACCGAGAGCCGACAATCCATATCGGGGCGGTTGCCAACGCTTTAGAGCGTAAGGGTATACAGACCGAGAGGGGCAACATCAATCGGGAAATCATCAAAAACAATATGCTGTTGGAACAGGCGAAAGAAATGCTCATGCTTGCCAAGCAGGAACTTCACAGCGCACAGTACGCAACGTACAAAAGTACGCAGATTAAAAATGCGGCGGTCAGCCGTGAAAAATGCCAACAAGTTGGCATAGAAGTCATAGAGATGATTGCAAAAGTAAGGGAGCGCAAAGGCAGACTTGACTTGCCGATTGTCAGCGGAAAGCACTTTAGAAGAATATCCGACCGTAACCGCAAATCCAATGCAGCTGCATTGGATTCGCAGTCAGCCGACAATGCGAAGAAATTCATCACGACAAGGAAGATAGACAGCAGCCTGCTATGCCATTGCCATTCTACAATCCGGATTGAGAAAATCTATCTAATACAGTATAATAGGGTGTCAGGGAGGTATCTTTATGAAGAAAATATTTATTGTTGAAGACGATTTTACCATACAGGCACAGCTAAAGACCCTTTTATCCGGAAATGGATATGAGGTTTTTGCTGTTACAGACTTTTCCCGGACAATCCAGCAGATAAAAGCGTTTGTTCCACATTTAGTTATTTTGGATATAAAGCTGCCAGGAAACAATGGCTTTGAAATATGCTCGGAGATTCGCACTTTTTCAGAAATTCCTATTGTTTTTGTGACAAGCAGCAACACAGATATGGACGAACTGAACAGCATTATGCTGGGTGGCGACGCTTTTATTACAAAGCCCTACAACACTGCAATCCTGCTTGCCAAGATTGCTGCACTTTTAAAACGGGCATACCCTTCCCCGCAAGAAGAATTTTTTACATGGAACGGAGCAACGCTGTATCCCGCAAGCAGTGTAATAGAATACAACGGGCAAAAGGCAGAATTAACAAAAAATGAATTGAAAATTCTATACTATCTTTTTAAGAACGCTGGAAAAATCTGCCCCCGAAATGACATTGTGGACTTTCTTTGGGATAATCAACTATATGTTGATGATAATGCCCTAAGTGTCAATGTTGCCCGTATTCGTGATAAACTCAATAAAATCGGACTCACTGATTTTGTTAAGACAAAACACAGACAAGGATATACATTATGAGTGGAAAACTATATCTAAAAAATCAAATACCGGCTATTCTTGTAAACCTTATGGGTATGCTGGCGCTTGCTTTGTTTTTATTTGCAAATGGAAATCAGTTTCAAACTGTTCTGTTTATCTTTACAGTCTGGTTTATTATTTTAGCCACATATCTATCGGTTGTTTATTATGTGCGAAAGAGGTATTTGAATCAATTACTGGATATGACAGAACAGTTAGAAGAACGGTATCTAATACCGGAAATTATGACGATACCGGGGAAAGCGGACGAACAGGTTTTTTATCAGATTATGAAGATGGCAGAAAAATCCATGCTTGAAAAAATAGGCGCAATACAGAATGAGCGAAAAGAATATAAAGAATACATTGAGCAGTGGATACATGAAGTAAAAACACCGATTACAGCAATAAAGCTGCTTTGTGAGAATAATCGTTCCCCATTTGCCAGAGGGATACTGGCAGAGTTAGAACATATCAATCAATATACGGAACAGGCACTTTATTATGCTAGAAGTGAACATACAGAGAAAGACTATTCTGTCCGTGAGACAAACTTATGTGATGTTGTGCATCGTGCAGTCGCAGACAATAAATATCTCCTGCGCCAAAGTAACATGACGATTACGATAGATGATATAGAAAACAGGGTTTATACGGATGATAAGTGGGTTCGGTTCATCTTAAATCAGATTATCGGCAATGCGATAAAATATCGTATCGAACAGCCTGTTTTACACTTTTCTGCGATAAAGACAAATGACAGGGTTGTTTTGGCGGTCAGCGATAATGGGATAGGTATTCCCAAAAGTGATTTACCCCGTATTTTTGAAAAAGGGTTTACTGGCACGAACGGGCGGATTGGAAAAAATTCTACGGGAATGGGTTTGTATCTTTGCAAGCGTCTTTGTGATAAGTTGGGAATAGGGATTACTGCCCATTCTGAAAGCAAAGGCACAACGATTGCGCTTTCTTTTCAGATGAATGATTTTATTATCAGGGTGCAGGGGTGATATGCAAGGCAACTATACATATTTGCCCGGCACTTCTTACATTTTTGTAAGAACTTCGTAAGAAAACTTGATACAAAAAATGAAAAGCACCCTTTACAATAAAGGCATAAAACAGTAAGGAGGCTTATCAAATGAACACAATTTTGAAACTGGAGCATATCCAGAAATACTATGGCAATGGCGGAAATATTACCAAAGCCATCAGGGATATTAGCTTTTCCGTTGAAGCCGGGGAATTTCTCGGCATTATGGGGGCATCCGGCTCTGGAAAAACAACGCTGCTCAACTGTATTTCCACCATTGATACAGTAAGTGCGGGGCACATTTTTTTAGAGGGAACAGATGTGACAGAAATCAGGCCAAAATCCCTTGCCCGTTTTCGCAGGGAAAATCTGGGGTTTGTATTTCAAGATTTCAATTTATTAGATACACTGACAATTTCAGAAAACATTGCGCTGGCACTGGCAATCAATCACACACCTGCCAGGAGTGTAGAACCCCGTATTCTGGAAATAGCCGGGAAACTGAATATCAGTGACATTCTAAACAAATATCCCTATCAGGTATCAGGGGGGCAAAAGCAGCGCTGCGCCTGTGCAAGAGCGATTATCAACAATCCCAGACTCTTATTGGCAGATGAACCCACAGGGGCATTAGACAGCCATTCATCACAAATGCTGTTGTCTACCATCCAAAGTATCAATGAGCAGCTTAGGGCAACCATTCTTATGGTAACGCATGACGCTTTTACCGCCAGCTATGCAAGCCGTATCATCTTTTTGAAAGACGGGGAAATCTTTATGGAACTGCGTAAGGGTAATTACAGCAGAAACGCCTTTTTTGATAAAATACTGAATGTCCTTACTATCATTGGAGGAGGACAGAGCCATGTATGCTAAACTAATTTTCAAAAATGCAAAGCGGTCTGCAAAAGATTATTTGATTTACATTGTCACAATGACCATCTGCGTTACCCTGTTTTATGCGTTTCTCTCTATTTCCAGCAGCTATTATAACCCGGATATAGGAAGTGAGTATGATTTTACTCTGTTAAGCGATGGAATGAAAGCGGTAATCTGCATGATAACATTGCTGTTGTTATTCTTGATACGGTTTGTCAACCATTATATGCTCCGGCAGAAACAAAAAGAGTTTGCCATTCAATCTATTATGGGAATGGAACAAAAGACCATTGGAAGAATTTTCTTCGCAGAAACACTGATTATGGGAATGATTTCAATTCTGATTGGTATTTTTTTCGGCGTATTTTGTTCCCAGTTTATAACGGCAATGCTCCTTACGGCTTATGAAAAGCCCTATGAAATATCATGGACTTTATTCCCGGATACGGTTTTATGGACAGTGGCATTTTTTGTTTTTAGTTTTTTCGTGGTAGGTATTTGCAATACCCGTACCATCCAGAAAACGAAAATTATTACTATGCTTTCCGCAGAGAAAGAGAACGAGCCGGAACCGGAAAAGAGCCGTTGGATTTCTGTTGCAGTAATATTCTTTGAACTGATTACAGTATGGGCATTTATTACAGGAATACAAAAGGTTTGGTTTTATTATGACGCCCGCTTTCCGTTTCCGGTACAGCTCATGTATTGGGGAAATATTCTTTTTCCGCTGCTCACTTTGCTTTGGCCTGTATTTTGCCTGATTAAAAAAAGAAAAAAGAATATGCTTATAACTGGCTTGCTGATATGTTCTGTACTAAATGCTTTTGCAACAGCCAGTGTTGCGCCATTAGCAAATAAATATTATCTGCCTTTAGGTGCTGGAATGCTCAATCAATATCTGCTGTTTCTTTTGACTGATCTGCTTTTCTTTATAGGTGCATTGATTTATCTTGCCAGCAGCTTTATTGTCACATGGAAAGAAAAATCACCGGAACACCGATACCATGGGGAAGCACTGTTCTTTTACGGTCAGATTACTTCAAAATTAAATACGACCAGTAAAACAATGACATTGATTTGCATAACTCTTGTGCTTGCTATTTTCCTGTTTATTGCTGCGCCTGTTTTGACGGGCTGGGCTTCTGGCTATCTGGGTGCACGTTCTATGTATGATGTGCAGGTATATTCCATGTACAATCGTGTGTATGAAGAAAAAAATCTGCCACAGGACAATTATGAAATCATTACTGATTTTTTTGCATCGCATGAAATAGATACGGAGTATGATTGCACTTTTAGTTTGTATCTTCCGAAAAAAGCTGATTTTCACAAGCGGATAAAGTATGACTTTCCTGTCGTGGCGATTTCTTTAAGTGATTATAATGCAATACGGAAAATGCTGGGATATGAGCAGATTTCTTTAGGAGATAATGAATTTATAACACAATGGAAAACAATAGCAACGGAAGAAGAAAGAAATCGTTTTATTGCAGAACATACCAGCGTTGCAACAGATGGGGGAACGCTGAATATTTCCGAGCAGTCTTATTCCGGGGAAGCAATGGGACAAACACTTTATAATTCCTATACAGATGTCCTTTATGTATTCCCGGATAAAATATGTGAGGAATTGCTGCCAGTTATGAGAAACCGTTATATTACAACAACAAAAAACATCACTTACGAAAACGCAAGGGAGCTGGAAAGGCTTTTTGCAGCAGAATATCCGGAGCAGGCAGAAAGCGGTGCCTTATATGGTGTGCGTTTCAGCACGCTTCAAACAAATAGCGCAATCGCAAATAACTTTATTCTGCAAACAGGCATGATTTATGGTGCGGTTGTACTGATGGTAATTTGCCTTACGGTGCTTTCTTTACAGCAGCTTTTAGACGCAGGACAATATAAATACCGCTTCTCTGTACTCCGAAAATTAGGTGTAGATGAGCAGCATATCAATAAACTTATCTTGAAACAGCTGCGTATATGGTTTGGGCTTCCAATTATCGTAGCAATCATGATAGCCGCTGTTGTGATTGGTTATTTTATTCAGACCATATCAGCCGAAGTCTCTGCATATATAGGTTTTACCACATTGATGTTACAGATTGGGGTAACAGTGGGAATTTTGGCAATCTTATTGCTTTGCTATTTTATCAGCACATGGGTTATCTTTAGACGTTCTGTTAATTCGTAGTGCCTCTTGCACGATCCGGAAAGAAGGAATTTCTATGATTTGTACAGAAGCATACAAGGACCATTTCGAATAAACATTTAACGTCTTTTGCAGAATCGTCATACGCTATGCAGCTGTTAACGCATGGAGGAAAAGGGAGCGGCAAGCCCTTAATCGTGACAACAAATTCGACGCTGAAAGAATTGCAGAACCCAGAGGACACCGCCTATGCCCTGCGCTTAAACTGTTTATCCCAAAACAAGCTCATAAAGATGAAACGGCATGGGGATACCTATATCAACATAAGTGATATCCACAGTATCCACATATTTAAAACCGTATGACTGATACATTTTGACAGGTATATCATTCCCTTTCAGACAGTCTAACCGTATTGCTTTCCAACCTCTGCTTTTTGCTGTCCGGATTGCATGTTCGACAAGCTGCTTTGAATATCCACGCCCGCCATAATCCGGCAGAACACGAAGTGCGTGCATAATGACTACTTCATTTTTTGCGGCGTTGATTTGCCAGTGAACTGTATTATATGCACTGTCGCAAT
>CAJTMC010000082.1 GCA_910577115.1 uncultured Lachnospiraceae bacterium | reverse complement strand
GATGCAGATGTGTTATAATTACTACATTTCCAAAAAGGAGTTAAAAAATATGCGGCAAGGTATTCTTAAATAAAACTATAATCAAATAGTGGGAACAAAAAACTTTGGGATGTCCTTTGGAACAAGGGCTTAGTTTTTTGTACCAAATTTAAGAATACTTTTGCCTTATTTATATTGACATAGCAAGACAAGTGGCAAGTACCTATTGGTGCGTGTCTTTTATGTGTATGTCCACAGATTATATCCCCAGTGGTAAAAGTATTTTACTGCTGGGGATTTTTATGCCTTTTTTGGCTGTGAATGGAGGACGACATATGAAAATAATTAATATTGGCATTCTTGCGCATGTTGATGCAGGAAAAACAACACTGACAGAAAGCCTGCTGTATACAAGTGGGGCAATCATGGAACCAGGTAGTGTAGATAAAGGTACAACAAGAACGGACTCTATGGCTTTGGAACGTCAAAGGAAAATTACAATCCAGGCTGCCGTTACATCTTTTCGCTGGAAAGGGTACAAAGTTAATCTTGTGGACACCCCCGGACACATGGACTTTTTAGCAGAAGTGCATCGCTCCTTATCGGTTCTGGATGGAGCAATTTTAGTAGTGTCCGCAAAAGATGGTGTACAAGCCCAGACCAGAGTGCTGTTTCATGCGCTAAGGAAAATGAAGATACCAACAATCATTTTTATCAATAAAATAGATCAAAGTGGTGTTGTTCTTGAGCAAACTTATCAAAATATCAGAGAAAAATTGACAGAAGATATGATTGTTATGCAGGAAGTTCATTTATGTTCAGAAATAATACTTTCTGATGTTGCAGATTTTGAAAAGTGGGATGCTGTAATTGCTGGGAATGATGATATTTTAGAAAAATATCTTTCAGGAGTCCCTTTGACACTGTGGGAACTGCAAAAAGAAATAAAACGAAGGGTACAAAGGGGAACGCTTTTTCCGGTATATCATGGAAGCGCAAAAGACAATATCGGGGTAAAAGAATTGCTTGAAGTGATTACAGAAGTTTTTTCATTGGAAACAGACGACAGTCAATCGGAATTGTGTGGGTATGTATTTAAAATTGAATATACCGAGCAGAAAAAACGACGTTGCTATTTAAGGCTTTATAGCGGTACGCTTTGTTTACGGGAAACGATTCTTTTGTCAAAAAAGGAAAAAATTAAAATTACAGAGATGTCAATTCCATTTGATGGAGAAATCGTCCCAGCAGACACCGCTGATTCCGGGGAGATTGTTATTTTATCTGACAATACATTAAAACTAAATGATGTTCTAGGAGATGAAAAACTATTGCCACGCAAGGCGTGGACGGATAATCCCCTGCCGTTTCTTCGGACAACGATAGAGCCAATCAAAGCAGAGCAAAGGGAAGTATTACTGGATGCCCTTACAGAGATTGCGGATACTGATCCGCTTCTGCATTTTATGATTGATTCTATTACTCATGAAATTATTCTTTCCTTTTTGGGAAAAGTACAATTGGAAGTTGTTTGTTCTTTATTAAATGAAAAATATAGTGTCGAGGTAGCAATAAAAGAGCCTACCGTTATTTATCTGGAAAGACCACGAAAAGAGGCTCATTATACAATTCATATTGAAGTACCGCCAAATCCCTTTTGGGCGTCGATTGGTTTGGCTGTCACTCCTCTTCCTGTTGGAAGCGGAACAGAATATGAAAGTAAAGTGTCTCTCGGTTATTTAAACCAAAGCTTTCAAAACGCAGTTATGGAAGGGATTCGGTATGGATTAGAGCAGGGAGTGTATGGATGGGAGGTAACAGATTGCAGAATTTGCTTTGAATATGGTGTTTATTACAGCCCGGTCAGTACTCCGGCAGATTTCCGCTTTCTTGCGCCTGTTGTGTTGGAACAGGTATTAAAAAAAGCGGGAACGCAAGTTTTAGAACCCTATCTTTCTTTTACCCTATTTGCACCGCAGGAATATCTTTCACGAGCTTATCATGATGCTGTGAAATATGATGCGGTAATTGAAACAACTTCGTTAAAAAATAATGAGGCAATTTTAACTGGAGAAATACCGGCTCGGCGGATCGGGGAATACAAAAGTGATTTGAATTTCTATACAAATGGAAGAAGCGTTTGTTTGACAGAATTGAAAGGGTATCAGGAAACTTCTGGGGAACCTGTAGTACAACCTCGCCGCCCAAATAGTCGGTTAGATAAGGTTCGCCATATGTTTCAGAAGATAATGTAACGTCTTGCGCAATGCAAGTGTTCATTGCTGGCTATTGCGAAATATCATTGATAAAATCAGTATCAGAGAGGAGGAACTATTTTGAACCAGGAACAGACGGATATTACAACAGGAAAGCAAATACGTCATCTGCGAACACAATCGGGAATGACACAGGAAGAACTAGCCGGGGAATTGAATGTTACCCGGCAGGCACTATCGAATTGGGAGAGAGATGTTAATGAACCCGATTTAAATATGTTGAAAAAAATTTGCTTTCTTTTTGGAGTCAACATGGACGATTTTGCGAAGGAGGTAATAACAAAGATGGAAACATATGAAAAAAAGGAGAAACGACAATTTAATAAGTACGATATGGCAATTGGACTTTTTTATGGTGTTGGTATATTTCTTGGCATTGGTATTTTCTTTGTTGGCGGTTTTATGACAATGTCGGGTGCAGGGTGGGGAGCATCACTATTTGGCGGTGGCTGTTTTTCTCTTGTATTTGGCTTGATATGCCATGCAGTTATTACATTGAGAAGAAATGACAAATGATGACATATTCTGCTTCCTTAAAAAGAAGCGTTCTGTACAGCGAAACAAGCCACAGTTTTGCAGAGGAAGGAGGTAATTAGGCGGCTAAGGGTAGCCGCCTTTGTTTTAGAAAAGAGATAGGAGAGGGAGTGGATTTACTTCGAAAAATTTTTATATGTCCGAAGATAGGCTTCCACAATAGCGAGAATTGTTATAATCTGTTCTTCTGTACATTGTGACAGATAAACCAACAGCCGCTGGTAGTCGAGGTTGTCTGCCGGGACAGTTGGATAAAAAAACGGATCGGCGGAAATATGTAAGGCTCGTATGAGCTGCCCCAGCTTTTCAAGGCTTGGCACGTTTCCATGATTTTCGATTTCCTTGATATAGCGTGAGGAAACGCCGGATTTTTCAGCCAGTTCTTCATAGGTCAGTTTTTGTTCAGTCCTAGCCTGCTTCAGACGAAGTCCCATTTCCTTGTCAATTTTCTTTTTTCTTGCCATATATGCACCTCCATGTATAGTGTATATTGCACATTTTACTTTTGAAATGCACTAATAATTCACTTTATCAGAGGGGCATAATGCACACAATAAAATAGAATGACTTTGGATATTGCATATAAAAAAACGCAGTATCCAGAGGTTTTTTTGCGTGGATTTTATCCTTTGGGTACGTTTAGGGGAATTTATGTGTTCTGAACGGTCTGAGGGATATTTTTTTGACTTCGGGAACCTGTCCGGCTATTGGCGTGGGAAGGTTCTTTTATAAGATGTTTTACTGGAAGTAAAGCAGAATATACCTTAGAGAGTGAACTATACGCACTCGCAGATTGTGGAGAAAACAGAATAACAGATATGAATAACGTCCAATGGGCACCCTGCCTGTTCGGGCGTTTTTTATATACAAAATTTTTTTTAAAAAATTTTTACTCCCACCCGAACATCAGCCTACCGCCATTTGGCAGATACAACGGAAAGGGAAAAGGCGTATGCCTTTGTCACGTCACAACGGGGAAGGAGGTGAACTCGTATGAAGAAACCTTCTTGCCATGATGAACTGACAATCAGGCATCGCTTTGACCGCCTGTGCCAGATGTCGCTGAAAGGTGAAGCGATTAACTATTACCGGCACATGGATTACCGCAGGGAGCATGAAGCCATGTTTTCTGAACTGTCTGAAAAGGAGCTGAACCAGTTGTCTGTTATGGATGAGTACGGAGTGGAGAACAGTCATTTTACAGTGCATGGATATGACATTGAAGTAAAAGACACCCTGATAGCGGAAGCGTTGCAGGCACTTTCGGAACGGAAGCGGAATGTAATACTGCTTTCGTATTTTCTGGAAATGAGCGATGCGGATATAGCAAGGGAAATGAACCTTGTACGCAGTACGATCCACGAACACCGGACACGCTCGCTTGAGATTTTGAGAAAGATTATGGAGGAAAAAGCAGATGAAAAAGAAATGTAAGAATAGTGAAGAAAAGAATTTGCTGCCTTTCCATAAAGGCAGCATCAGAAGGCGATGTAATGGCAATCAACGCAGTTTTGAAGCATTACGAGGGATACATAATCACTTTGTCCACCCGGAAAATGTATGACGAGGGCGGGCGGCTGCATTTTTGTGTTGATGAAACGCTGCGCCGGAGGCTTGAAACAAAGCTGATTACGAAGATACTGGCATTTGAAGCGGTATAAAGGGCGGTTAACTGCCCTTTTCCATAGCTGATTATCAGCGTCGTACATTGAAAACTGAATACTGTATTGCATACAGGACGTGAGGATATGCGGAGCCACTAGGCAGATGCGCCATGACATACCTGTCCTGCCTTATGGCGGGATGAACGTGAGGAAATGCTGAAAAACTGCATTGAAGCAAAGGTAAGGAGCGAGTGGAATCTGGCAAAGTGTGTAGCGGTTACAAGGGGCGATGAAGCATATCTGTGATAATGATACTTCCGGGTTGCAGGAAATCTGCAATCCGGTCAATTTGAATGACGGTGCAAGACCGATGTGGGCAGTGTAACGAGCTGCCACCTGTATTGCAGTTTTTATCTGCTAATAAATGGGGAGAAGTGTATTCTGTCTATTTATTAGCAGATAAGGCTGTGCAAAAAAGGAGGACTATTTTAATGCAGAGAATACCGAAAGCAATTAACAAAAAGAGGTTAGTCAGATATAAGGACGGAGCAGAAATGTACAGCATGGGCATGAATAAGTTTCAATCTTTAGCGAAAGATGCAGGCGCTATCTTGAAGATTGACAGAATGGTATTGGTTGATTTAGATATATTTGACCAATATCTTGAATCATTTCGTGTGAAATAGGTAGCTGGTGTCTTGGTTAAGAAAGATTTTTCGTATAACTGAAAATAAGTGTTGACTTTTGGTTAAACTGAAAGTATAATGATTATGAAATGGATGGAGGTGTATATTGTGGCAAGGACAGGCAGACCAAAGTCGGACAATCCGAAGAAGAATCTTATCGGATTAAAGTTGACAGAGGATGAAGCCGCAAAACTCAGAGAATATGCGTCCAAACATGACATGACCATAACGCAGGTGCTACAAAAGGGGATTGATTTGCAGTATGCAATGGAAGAAACCCTAAGTAGCTAGTACGAAATCTCTTTCCTTGAGAAAGGAGCAGAGATGGCAAAATCAAGAAAGGATAATAAAGGGAGGGTTTTAAGGAAAGGCGAAACGCAGCGCAGTTGTGATGGCAAGTATGTATATACTTATACTGATCCGGAGGGAAAGCGCCGGAGCATATACTCAAAGGATATTATGGAACTGCGTGTGAGGGAAGAAAAGCTGATTAAAGACCAGTTAGACGGATTGGATACATATGTGGCTGGCAGTGCAACGGTCAATTTTGTTTTTGACAGGTACATATCTACAAAGTCAGAACTCAGGGGAACAACCATGAGGAACTACAAATATATGTATGACCGTTTTATCAGGAATGGATTTGGCAGGAAAAAAATTGCAGCAATAAAATTTTCTGATGTATTGCAGTTTTACCAGCATCTGCTGAAAGACAAAGAAATGCAGATTAACACATTGGAAACAATCCATACGGTTCTTCACCCAACATTTCAGTTAGCAGTGCGGGATGATATTATCCGCAACAATCCAAGTGACGGAGTTATGGCGCAGATAAAAAAACAGCCGGGGAAAAATCATGGCGTAAGACATGCTCTGACTCTGGAACAGCAGAGAGCCTTTATAAACTATGTAGAAAGCAGTCCGAAGTATTTCCGCTGGACATCTTTGTTTAAGTTTTTGTTAGGAACGGGATGCCGGATAGGGGAAGCTATCGGAATCAGATGGGAAGATGTGGATTTTGAAAAACGGATAATCAGCATCAACCACAGTTTAGTGTATTACAGTACAGAGTATAAAGAACATCCCATGTGTACGTTTTCTATATCACTTCCAAAAACAGAAGCAGGTATACGCATTATTCCGATGATGGATGCGGTATATGACGCACTCCAGACAGAACTTGCAGACCAGCAGGAAAATGGGTTTAATGAAACGGAGATTGACGGTATGAAAGGATTTATTTTTATGAACCGTTTTGGCTATGTCCATAATCCGCAGTCTATCAACCGGGCAATTAAGCGTATATACGAATCGTACAATGCAGAAGAAGTGGTAAACGCTTCCAAGCAGCATAGGGAGCCAGTGCTAATACCACATTTCTCATGTCATCATTTGAGGCATACCTTTTGCTCAAGGTTTTGCGAGAATGAAACAAATTTAAAGGTGATTCAGTCAATCATGGGACATGCCAATATTGAAACCACGATGGACATTTATGCGGAAGTCACCGATGCAAAGAAGCAGGAAGCAATTCAAAACTTAGCACACAAATTAGATGTATTTTAGGAAAGAGTCCGGCTAGGACTGACAGAGAGTACGACAAATTGTGTGCCATACGACAAGGGTACGACAAATTCGGGTGCTTTAATCAGTTTAAAAGTGTTATTTGACTGATTGTAAGAAACCGAAAAGTGGCTTAATAAAGGGAAATAAGTCATTTTAAAATAAAGTGATAAGAAATCCCGACGATGAAAAGTCTTGATAAGTAAAAAGTCTTGAAATGCTGATAAATACAGTGTTTCTTGAATGTGATTAAAATGTGTAAGATGTATATTTCCATGATTTTTCCATGAACATGGAATTGTAATGGAAAAGATTTTCTTCTTGAAAAAATAGGAGAGGCATGTTATATTAGACATATAAAAGGAACAACCGCCCACAAGGTGGGTTGACCAAAAATGCGAAATAGAAAAATCCACCCCGTACTCGGTCAAAGTTTAGGGGTGGTTTTTCTATGTATGGTTACTTACAAAACGTAAAAACGAATGTAAGCAATGCCAAAAGGAAAAGACCAAAGGTCATTAAATCCTTAAAATCAAAATGATTTTTCATAGGCATCACCCCCATTCTGTAAAAATGAGAGGTCAGCCCACCCTGCAACACGGTTGTCCTTGTGGAGTATTCTACCATAGAGCAGGGGCAAAGACAATAGTGACTTAGGCAGATGATAAAAAGAGTTTATTGTTTTATCGAGTTTTCCTTTCGATTTCATTTAACCATACCCGATAATCATCCTTAGACATGCTCAAACGTTTTTCTTTCATCATTGTGGAAAAATCAGATACATTATGCAACCACTTGATATGGTAATCAAAATGATTACCAATTTCTTCACGTTCAGTTAATCTGTCTAATATCTTATTTTCTATAAATCCGATTGCCCAAACTGTTTCTATTTTCCCATCAGCATTGAATTTTGGTAGTTCTTCTACCGGCAAAACTTTTCTATGCGGAGAGAAATATTTGTTTTTATAATCAAGTAGAATTTCATCAGAGAGTTCCTTATCATTACTTAAAGTTTTTATAATCTCATTCATTTCGATTCCCAATCTATAAGACAGTATTTCCAGTATTTCAGAAGTATTTATACTTTTTTCCAAATTAGAGTAATCATCATCTTTGCTTGTTAGTTCTTTATCAAGGGTGATATGCGAATTATTTTTAACTTGTGGATGTGAATAGAATAACATTTTCTTTATCAAGCCTATAAAACTGAATGATATATTAGTTCGGCTAAACATAGCGTCTATAATATGTTTTTCAGAGATACTAAGTTCGGAAATTTCTTCAATGGTGATTTCCTCTAAACCAGTTTTTTGCATAGCATTTAAGTTATCCTTACGGGCATATTCCTGTTTGCCGATTAAATAATCCACATCACAATTAAGTAATTCACATAGTGCAAGCATTTCATTCAATGTTTTTGGCATTGCATATCCGTCTTGCCAATTCCTTATTTTTCTTACGGCATTATTTTGATCTGTTGGTGTGATATATGCTTTTGCTTTTTCGGGGTACATTTTTTTAAAAATATCAAATAGGGAAAGTCTGTTTATAGTTAGACGTTCTTTAAAATGTTCTGTGTGAATTTTAAATTCATTATTCATACTTAAAATCCTCCATAAATGTTATAGAAATGAAGTACAAATTCATAATACATGATTTACAATGAAATTGCAAGATAAACAAGGAAAAACGAGTGCACAAGGATTTCTAACATAAACAGGAGGTAAGGTAGATGAATAAAGCAAGTTATTCTGATGATATTAGCAAGCTAGCAACTGTCAATCAAGCAAGAGAACGCTATAAATTATCAAGAAATCTTTTATTAAAGATTGCCGAAGATAATGGAGCAGTACGCCGGATAGGACGGGCAGTAAGAATTGATGTTCCTGCAATGGATAAAGCAATCAGCAACTATTAAAAAGCGTTATGAGCCGATTTTAGGCATTTAATCTATGGAGTGGTTAATTGGTTCCATTATCAAGGGGAAGTGCCTAAATATGGCAAATACAAGGCTTAGAACAGAAAAGCATTCTGGTGATATGTCAAGAACTTTTTGAAAAAGATTTTGATATGTTTGTTACTATTCACAGTCGGTTTGATGGAACGACAAATAAAGCGGAGCTGTAACACCGCTTTCAATGTTCTGATGTGTTTTTAGGAAGATTAGACCGAGAAGATTTCGGCAACCGTAT
>CAJTMC010000081.1 GCA_910577115.1 uncultured Lachnospiraceae bacterium | reverse complement strand
GTTCATCAAACGGGGCTACATTTATGATATTCATGGTATAACACTCCTCTTTTCTGATCTTTAAAAAGAGTATATCATGTTATACCATAATTTAAAAGTTATTCATTGACAATTCCTTACAAACTTTTTTGCATCCTCATATCTATCTTTCTTCTTTGATTCATCCATTGCTGTGCTCCTTTCACTTTGACTTCATAACAAATGACGTATTTTCTCCATAACGCAAAAAAGAGGACATCTTCTAAATTTCTTTAGAAAATGTCCTCTTAGCAGTTCATATTCGATTGAATCTTATTCTTTTCAGATTGTATACTCTTTCATACTGATGTAAATGACTATGCCAAAATACGTCTTTTAATGCGTCCTTTGACGTACTCAAATGCCTCAATCCCGCATAAACACTAGGTTTATTTATCCAAGCTCTTCATCGTCGGAAACAACAACACATCCCTTATCGCCGGACTATTCGTCATCATCATAACCATTCTGTCAATACCAAACCCAATGCCCCCCGTCGGCGGCATACCTATACTAAGCGCATTCAGGAAGTCTTCATCCGTATGATTCGCCTCAGCGTCACCTGCTGCCAGCAGCGCCTCCTGCGCTGCAAAACGCTCTCTTTGGTCAATCGGGTCATTTAATTCCGAATATGCATTTGCCATCTCCCAGCCATTCATAAAGAACTCAAAGCGTTCCACATATTCCGGATTATCCGGCTTTTTCTTGGTCAACGGAGAAATTTCAATCGGGTGATCCATTACAAATGTTGGCTGGATTAAATGCTCTTCCACAAACTCCTCAAAGAACAAATTCAGAATGTCTCCCTTCTGATGCCGCTCCTCAAACTCCACATGCTTTTCCTTCGCAACTGCCCTTGCTTCCTCAAGGGTATGAATCTCATGAAAGTCAACGCCCGAATACTCCTTAACGGCATCAACCATCGTAATGCGTTCAAACGGCTTTGACAAATCCATCTGATGCGCACCATAAGTAAGGATCTCCGAACCGGTTACTTCCTTTGCAACATAACGATAAAGGTTCTCCGTCAAATCCATCATGCCATGATAATCCGTATATGCCTGATACAACTCCATCAACGTAAACTCAGGATTATGCCTTGTATCAAGGCCTTCGTTTCGAAACACGCGTCCAATTTCATAGACACGCTCCATGCCGCCTACAATCAATCTCTTTAAGTACAGCTCCAAAGAAATACGAAGCTTCAAGTCCTCATCAAGGGCATTGAAATGTGTCTCAAACGGTCTTGCAGCCGCACCGCCCGCATTGGACACAAGCATCGGCGTCTCCACTTCCATAAAGCCCTGCCCGTCCAAATAACGGCGAATACTTGAGAGCACCTTCGAGCGCTTCACAAAGGTATCCTTTACCTCTGCATTCATAATCAGATCGACATATCTTTGACGGTAACGCATATCAGTGTCCGTAAGTCCATGAAATTTCTCCGGAAGAATTTGTAAGCTCTTTGACAAAAGTGTAACAGACTCCGCATGAATTGACATTTCACCGGTTTTCGTCCGAAAAACCTCGCCGCTGATTCCGAGAATATCTCCTACGTCGTACTTCTTAAAATCCGCATAAGGCTCTTCCCCGATGCTGTCCCTTGCGACATAGCACTGAATGCTTCCCTTCAAATCCTGTATATTGCAAAAAGACGCCTTTCCCATAACGCGCTTAAACATCATTCTTCCCGCAATTGTAACCTGATTTCCTTCCAGCTCGCTAAAATGATCCTTCACGTCCTGACTGTGATGTGTGACGTCAAATTTCGTTATTTGGAACGGATCTTTTCCTGCTTCCCGCAACGCTGCCAGCTTTTCATGGCGCACCTTCAAAAGCTGGTTGACATCCTGCTGTCGGTTCTCCTGATTGTTCTTTCCCTGATTATTGTTCTGCTCTTGTGACACTTGAACCTTCTCCTCTCTCAATTCAGACCTCCGGTCTGTAAATATCCAAAATTGTATACTCTATCGTTCCCGCAGGCGCTTCAACTGACACGACATCGCCCCTCTTTGCGCCAAGAAGCGCTTTGCCAAGCGGCGATTCATTGGAAATCTTGCCCTTTAAGCTGTTTGCTTCGGTAGCTCCGACAATTTTAAATTCCATCTCATCATCAAACTCATTGTCTTTTACCCTCACAACAAGTCCGAACCCTACCTGATCAAGATTGTGTTCTTCATCCATATCAACGACTTCCACATTCTTAAGGATTTTCTCAAGCTCCTCAATTCTTGCTTCTATATCACGCTGCTCGTCCTTTGCCGCATCATACTCCGCGTTCTCCGAAAGGTCGCCCTGCTCTCTCGCTTCTTTAATTTTCTGCGCTACTTCTTTTCTTTTTATGACCTTTAGGTCATGCAGCTCGTCTTCATATTTCTTAAGTCCCTCGCGTGTTAATAAATTCTTCTTTGCTTCCATGAAATTACTTCCTTTCATAAAAAATATTAATCAATGCAACTTATATTTGCGTTTTCCGCGCCAGCCGCGTGCCGCAAAGCGGCTGAATTTTTCACATTGCGGTCGTGTGCATTCCTTATTATTTTGACACCAAAATCCTGTATTTTCCTCATAAACCAGCATATTATAGCCCTTTTTGGCTGTTATGTCAAGATTTTATAATCGTTGTTTCCTGCAAAACGCAGTCATTTCCCGTCAGTGGAAAAGGCTTTGAATGCCTTCCTCAAGCTCCGCAACAGTCTCCATCTCGTTTACCATTTGCCGGAGTTTTGCGGAATGCGGCAATCCTGTAGTATACCATGCTACATGCTTTCTCATTTCACGAATTGCAATGTACTCGCCTTTATATTTCAGTTGAAGCGCAGCATGCTTTAAGATTATACTGCGCACCTCCTCCTTCGTGGGTCTTTCTATTATTTTTCCGGTATCAAGATACGCATTGATTTCCCTGAAAATCCAAGGATTCCCGCGGCTTGCCCTTCCCACCATAATGCCGTCACAGCCTGTCTCGTCCAACATTTTTGCCGCCGATACTGCATCTGTGACATCACCGTTTCCGATGACGGGAATGCTGACTGCCTCCTTCACCTGCCGGATAATATCCCAGTCCGCCTTTCCCGAATAATACTGCTCTCTGGTGCGCCCATGAACAGCTACCGCAGCCGCTCCGTTTGCCTCGGCGATCTTTGCCAGCTCCACAGCGTTGACACTGCTGTCATCAAATCCTTTTCTTATTTTGACTGTGACAGGCTTTGATATGGATTTTGCAACTGCATTGATAATTTCGCCTGCTAACCTTGGATTTTTCATCAGGGCGCTTCCTTCGTGATTATTCACCACTTTTGGAACCGGACAGCCCATATTGATATCAAGAATCGCAAACTGACGTTCTGATATGCGTGCTGCCGTTTCTGCCATAATATCCGGCTCTGATCCGAAAAGCTGCAGGGATACCGGCATTTCGTCAGGGTGGATTTCCATAAGCGTTTCCGTATTTTTATTGTTGTAATGCACTGCCTTTGCGCTAATCATCTCCATGCACAAAAGCCCTGCGCCCTGTTCCTTGCAAATCAGGCGAAACGGCAAGTCCGTCACGCCTGCCATTGGTGCCAAAAACACGTTATTTTCCAAGACAACATTGCCGATTTGAATCTGCCTGCCGAAACTATCTGTTGTTTTTTTCATAAATAATCCTAAGTCCCTCCAGCGTGAGAAAGCTGTCGTACTCCTGTATCAGCTCCGTCTCTTCTGCAATAATCCTGCCAAGCCCCCCGGTCGCCACAACCTTTAGATTGTCGTATCCTGTTTCACTTTTTACGCGCTGTATAATATACTCAGTCTGTCCGATTTGTCCGTAGACAAGCCCTGCCTGCATACTGGAGATCGTTTCCTGCGCCAAAATAGAGGCAGGCTTTTTAATCTCAATTTCCGGAAGCTTCGCCGTATCCTCCCAAAGCGCCTTCGCCGAAATCTTGATGCCGGGAGCAGTGATTCCTGCGCAGAAACAGCCGTTTTCGTCTACAAGATCATATGTGGTCGCCGTTCCGAAATCAATCACGAGTACAGGCCCTCCATATAATTCATATGCAGCCACCGCGTCAACAATTCTGTCCGGACCGATTTCTTTCGGATTTTCCGTGACAATTTTAATTCCGGTCTTAACGCCTGCGCCAACCAGTAAAAGCTTCTCGCTGATATAACGCTTGATGCCGCCAATCAGCGAGTGCATGATATTCGGCACAACGCTCGCAACAATTGTGCCGTCTATTGTTCCTCTCTCAATGTCATTCTTAGACAAAAGCTCCGTGATTAACACGCCGTATTCGTCGGAAGTACGCGGCGTTTTCGCCATAAGCCGAAACGTCGTCTTCAGCTTTTTGCCGTCATATACGCCAAATGTAATATTGGTATTTCCCACATCAATTACTAAAACCATAATTTCCCCAATCCTTTAATCTTCTTTAATCACATCAATTCATCAACCGGCTCATGGAGCACAAAAACCCTGTAATAAAGGCTGAGCGACTCCAAAAGCTCCCGACGCTGCATCCTGATTTCCCGCACCAAAAGACCGCTGCTAATCTCATCGTAAAGAATATCCTCCTCGTATGCGTCCGTCTCAAGACTTACACTGCCGTCCTCCTCAAACACAATGGTGAACACGCCGCCCACCTCTTCCGTGAACAGCACGCATATAATATGCAGCTCCTCCTTGATTGACGCAGGAATTGCATTAAATGTCTCATTATAATAATATTTCTGCTCGTAGGCATTTGCCCCGCATAGCACAATCCGTTCTCCGGTTTTTTCCATTCAAATAAAGCTCCTTTTTCTGAAAATCGTCCGTACTGCTTAAAGCTTGAAATGTCATGCATATTCCTGTATGTCATCCCTGATTTTGCACGCACTTAGCAGTTCCATAAACTGAAATCTGACACTATGCTAATTCAAGTTTGCCAATTTCTTAATATAACTGGCAATATTATCCTGAATGGAATAGCAAATCTCCATATCCTCTATATCTGATGAATGACTTGGAATTATATCCAGTATATAATACTGATTTTGCGCTTCAAATAATACCAGCTTTTCATTTTCAACTAAATTTTTCCTTGTTGTGTGCCTTTCCAGTTGGTAAGTCGTTATTTCACATATGTTACTTTTTTCTTCGGGTAAATCTTCAATTTCCAACCATGTGCTGCGCTTCATCTGGTTATAAAAATCTGCTATTTCTTCTAAATCCGTCATTGTGCAGATAATCCCCAAATCTTGACAAGAAATCTCTAACTTTTGTTCTTTTGAAACCTTTGCAAGGTCATCTGCACTAAATAATTGATTGTTCCCTTCATTTTCTGCTTCGAAAATTTCATCGGAACCATTCAAAACGGCTTCCTCTTCCGTTTCCACCTCAAAGTTGTTTACGTCCCAATTAGCAAAAATTTCATTTTTATCTAAAATATCAGAACCATTCTGTGCCAACTCTACCATATATTCTCCTGACGACGCCGGAATACGGTAGTTTGTCACGTAATCTCCAAAAACAGACTCAATATAAAAATCCCCGTTATACTCATAGAGTTTTTCTTCTCCCACACTGATTTCCGGCGCTCCGCTTTTTTGCCAAAATTCATCCGTTACTTTTTCATAGGAGATTATCAAATATTGCAATTTGGCTTGTTTCGGGATTTCGCTTACTTCCTCCCATTCTTCCGATTTTTCATTTTGAATAAAGTCAATGACTGCATTTTTCCCGATAAGCTGGCAAAGAACAACTTCTTCGGGAGATACAATCTCAATAAATTGCTCTTCCGACACTTCTTCGGGATTTATCGTTGTTTCCATTGTTGAAAATGTCTTTTCCGTTTCACACCCTGTAAGCAAGCAGATACAGCACATTGCTATAATAGCTGACACAAATTTTTGATGTATTTTACTCATCTTTATAACCATGCTCCTAACTCAGCAAGTTCCATTGCTCTTTCAAGTTTTTTATCCATAGCTTTTTCCCCTATAAAATGCCCATTTATATCAAAATCTATCTTCCAAAATACTTATTATATTCCCGAAACAGCAAATTCCTTCGCTTGTTGTCCTGCCTTTTATACAGGTCACGAAATGGATTGCCGATTGCCATACCGAAAAGTCCTTTATTCACCAAAAGTTCGTACTTTCCTTTTGCAAATGGGTATTCTTCAACTACCCATTTCGCGTCCTCATTATTTTTGACAACGACTTCTCCCCAGTAAAAAGACATTATTTGTTCAAATTCTTCCTGTGATAAGCCGAACTTGCCAAACGCATTTTCCTCATACAAATCAAAATACCATTTTTCTATTTTTTTCAGACTTTCAACAGTATTGTCAGGAACAAATGCGGAGGTCTGCGTGCTGACAGCCTTTAGCTTATTTAGCAAAAAATCCTTGCGCAAAATAAAATAATCCTCAGCCTCGGACAGATTGTTAAAGCCACATAGCTTTTCCCCGTATTTTATTGCCGTATTGAATGCATATTTGGACATGTTTCTCCTATTCGTTTTATTCCCGCGAGCCATTTTATTAATTTTTCACATCGCGTACCCATAAACGCCCCGCACCGATACCTCTCCGGCATAAACGCAAACCGTCTCGCCCGTATCGCTGCGTTCCACAATCAGCTCACCCTTATCGGTTATTCCGCGCGCAATGCCGTCATATGCACCCTTTGGATCGAGCACGCGTACCTGCCGGTCCATATTGATTAACATCGCGTTATACTTTTCACGCAAATGCTGCAAATCCCAAGTCTTTTCAAACAAAACATAATTCTGCTCAAAATAATGCATTGTCCGCGCCGCAAGCTTAGAACGGTCGGATTTCTTTCCTGTTTCGATAAAAAGCGAAGTCGCGGTTTGCCTGATTTCCTCCGGAAACGCTTCCTGATTGACATTGATGCCCGCACCCGTCACCACATAATGAATGCACTCCGGCTCCGCGCTCATCTCCGTCAAAATCCCGCATATCTTTTTATTATTCACGACAACATCGTTTGGCCACTTAATCCCGCAGCACTCTTTAGGAGCAATCTCGCAGACCGCTTCATACACGGCAATCGCCATCACCAGCGTAAGTGCGGACGCTTTATCCGGCGGACAATCCGGACGCAGCATCAGTGTCATATAGATATTTTTTCCTGCAGGCGCTACCCAGCCATGTCCTCTACGTCCGCGCCCCGCCGTCTGCATGTCCGCTACCACAAGTGTACCCGACGGTTCGCCCTTCTCCGCAAGCGCCTTTGCGTCAATATTGGTAGAGCCTGTCTCTTTATGAAAGACTATGCTTTTGCCGATTTGAACTGTGTCCATATAACTTTCAATTGCGGTTTTCGAAAAAATAACACCCGTATTATCTTCTATCAATCGATAACCCTTGTTATTTTGTGCCTCTATCACATAGCCGTCCTTTTCCAACTGCTTTATCGCCTTCCAAACTGCCGTGCGCGAAACACCATAATATTCGCAAAGCTCCTGTCCGCTGACATAATTATCCGCGTCTCTTAGCTTTCTTAATATTTCCTCTTTTTTCATACATAATCCTTTATTTTGCCAACAACCCGCGAATTCCTGACAACAAAATGTGTATACATTTTGTTGTATGCAAGCCTTTGCACAAATTTGCAAAACGAATAAATTCGTTTATGAAAAATCTTTGATTTTTCATTCTATGCCCCCAATGTAGCGGCAATCACTGCCTTAATCGTATGCATACGGTTTTCTGCCTCGTCAAAAACAAGCGACTGCTTTGACTCAAATACTTCATCCGTCACCTCAAGCTCCGTAAAATGATATTTTTCACCCTGCTCTTTGCCGATTTTTGTCTTTAAATCATGGAACGCAGGCAGGCAATGTAAGAAAATTGACTGTTCTCCCGCATTATCCATAACTGCCTTTGTCACCTTATATGGCGAGAGTTTTTCGATACGCTCTGCCCACACTTCCTCAGGCTCTCCCATAGATACCCACACGTCTGTATAAATAACATCCGCTTTTTTAGTTCCGGCATCCACATCCTCCGTCAGCGTAATGCTTGCGCCGGACTGTTTTGCATATTCCTCGCACTCTGCCACAAGCGCTGCGTCGGGGAAATACTCCTTTGACGTACACGCCGTAAAATGCATACCAAGCTTCGCACAGGCAATCATCAGCGAATTTCCCATATTGTAGCGCGCATCACCCATGTAGGTCAGTTTAATGCCTTCCAAATGTCCGAAATGCTCTCTGATTGTCAGCATATCGGCAAGCATCTGCGTCGGGTGGTACTCGTTCGTGAGACCATTCCACACAGGCACACCCGCGTGCTTTGCAAGTTCTTCCACAATCGCCTGCTCAAAGCCGCGGTACTCAATTCCCTCAAACATTCTGCCAAGCACCCTTGCCGTATCCGCAATTGACTCTTTTTTGCCAATCTGTGAGCCGGACGGATCAAGATACGTTGTACCCATGCCAAGGTCATGTGCCGCCACCTCGAACGAACAGCGCGTGCGGGTGCTTGTCTTTTCAAAAATCAGCGCGATATTTTTTCCGCGCAGTGTATCGTGCAAAATACCCTTTTTCTTTTTTTCCTTATATTCTGCCGCCAAATCAATGAGATATACAATCTCCTGAGGGGTAAAATCTTTTAATGTTAAAAAACTGCGTCCTCTTAAGTCCATTTTTGTATCCATGCTCCTTTCCCGGTGTGCGATTTTGTGTCCTAAGACACAATAATTACAAAGCGAATACATTTGTTCATTATTAAAACATATTTCTTATTTTACTACATTTCCCAAAAAGGGGCAACCCTTTCAGATTGCCCCTAAACGTTTTATTTCCATTTTATTTAATAAAATACATGATTACCAATCACAAGACCGTCTCTGCCGTTAT